>NZ_CP059556.1:634442-1268884 GCF_024734405.1 Saccharopolyspora gregorii
CGAGCTCTACCTGTCCGAGGACACCGTCAAGACCCATGCCCGTCGGCTCTTCCGGAAGCTCGGAGTGCGCGATCGGGCACAGGCGGTGGCGCACGGGTTCAGACGAGGGCTGGTCGCCTGAGTCGAACGGGACTCCGCGGATGCCTACCTGCTCGCTCGATCATCCGGGTTCCGGTCGGAGCACGACGTGCGCCGATCGCCCGCGGGCGGCGGGCCGCGCCTCGCATCGCGCTCGTCCAGGGCGGTTCGCCCCGGACGACTCCGGTGCCCGGCACAGCCCGGCGACCGGGCCCTCGTTCGCGAGGGCTCGACCGATGATCCGAGGAGGTTCCGCGGGAGCTCCTTCCTGCTGTGTGACGCCCCTCGCCGGAAAGCGGCCCCGCGGCCGCCGCCCGGTTCACCTCGACGCCGCCGTTCGGGCTCGGCGGCGTCGACAGGACTTCGGTGTCCGCCGCCATGTCCCGGTGCTTCCGCATCGCCGGGACATGACGGCGGACACGTCCCACGACCCGGCCGGGACGAGCCGGGAGTCGATCGTCGTGTCGCGAACGCCCCCCTACCATCCGTCGATCACTGCCGGTTCCGGACTGCGCGGACGATGCTCGGGTGGATATCTGGTAGTTATGGTTACGTGACAACGACCGCCGCTGGCCCCCACTCCCTGTTCAGGGATCTGTCCTTTCCCGGTACGGTGACCTCGGCGCTGCGTGCGGTGCACGTGATGTTCGCCGAGCAAATCCGAGTCGCTTGAACGCGTAACACCAGGGCTGCTGTCTGCGATGAGCAACGTGGGGGACGGGCTGGACGCACTTGTAGGCGCCGCCGTCGACGGCGATCGTCAGTCGATCGAGCGCTTGCTGGCCGAAATCCGTCCTTTGGTGGTGCGGTATTGCCGCGCCAGGGTAGGACGAAACGAACGGTCGTTCGCTTCGGCGGACGACGTCGCCCAGGAAGTGTGCCTCGCCGTGCTGACGGCGTTGCCCAGCTACCGGGATCAGGGTCGTCCGTTCCTGGCGTTCGTGTACGGCATCGCCGCGCACAAGGTGGCTGATGCTCATCGGGCGTCGGCCCGCAACCGCTCCGAGCCGGTGGCGGACGTTCCGGACACCCCGGAATCCGAGGCTGGACCGGAGCAGCGGGCCATGCAAGGTGAGCTTTCGGGCAGGATGGCGCAGCTGTTGCGCGTCCTCCCGGCCAAGCAGCGGGAGATCCTGCTGCTCCGGGTGGTCGTCGGGTTGTCCGCGGAGGAAACGGCCGAAGCGGTCGGTTCGACTCCGGGAGCGGTGCGAGTGGCACAGCACCGCGCACTGGCCCGGCTGCGCAAGACGCTGTCCGCGGAGGAGGTGGTCTGAATGGTCGAGCGGGAAGAACCGGAGCGCGCCCCGAAACGGGAGCACGCCTCGGACGATCCCGTCGATTCCGGCCGGCAGGACGACCGTGCGGGCGGAACGCGTGCGCCGGAGGACTCTCCGGCCGTGCCCGCCGCTGGCGAGGGAGCCGAGCTGATCGACAATCGAGAGTCCGACTCCGCCACCCCGGCGGCGTCCGGGTCGCACACCGCCGAGATCTCCGACGGTCCGGAAGGGGACGCCGGGGACCACCCTACCGTCCATTCGGCCCATTCGGCCACGCCTGGCGAATCCGCTGAACGGACCGGCGAGTCCGGTTCCGCGGACGAGGCGGACGAGCAGCGCACGATCCGGGCGGCGCGCCCCGAGGACGAGGTCGCGGCCGAACCGGCGGGCACCTCGGCCGCGGAGCCCGGTGCCACGGTGCTGGACTTCCGGCGACGCCCCCTGCTCACCGACGCCGACACCGAGCAGGCGACGGCCGCGGGCCTGATCGACGCCGACGAGGTCGGTTCGGAACCGCTGAACCTCTCCGAACTGCAGGCCGACGACGCGCTGCTCGACGCGCTCGGCGGCACCAATCCGAACGTGCCCGCGGAGTCCGCCGACACCGCGCCCGCGCTGGAATCCTTGCTGGTCGCGTGGCGGCGGGAGGTGGACGCGGCGCCGATCGGCGACCTGGTGGACACCGATGCCGCGGTCGCCGCGATCGCCGCGGGCAGCAGGCCGCGCCGCAAGTCCCGCCGCAGGCACCTGGTCCCGGTGGCCTCGGCCGCCGCGGTGTTGATGATCGGGTTCACCGGGGTCGGCCTCGCCGCCCGGGACGCGATGCCCGGCGACATGCTGTGGGGCGTGGCGCAGGTGCTCTACAGCGATCACTCCCAGGAGGCCGCGGCCGCCCAGAAGGCGCAGTCGCAGCTCGACGAGGCGGAAAGCCTGTGGAACTCGGGCAACTACAGCGACGCGAAGGTGTCCCTGCAGTTGGCGCACGAGACGATGCAGAACGCCGGTGCCCATCTCAAGGAACTGGAGGCGCGGCACCAGGTGCTGGAGAACCGCTTCCAGCAGCCGCACCTGCCGGGCGGATCCACTTCGGAGTCCTCGTCGAGTTCGCACCCGACGTCGACGACGACCGTCGAGCCGCCCCCGCCGTCGAACCCGCAGCTGCCGCCGCCGGACTGGCCGACGCCGACCTCGCCGAGCACGCCGAGCTCCTCGCAGGAGCCGACCGAGCCGACGACGGAGCCGAGCGAAACCAGCGGCAGCTCCGACCTGCCGTCCAGCGGGAATCCCGAGGACTCAACCTCGGCGCCGCACAACGGCGGCGGGCTGTTCCCCTCGCCCAACTGAGCGAGCACGAATCCGGATCCGCGCCCGCGAGGGGCGCGGATCCGCTTCATGTTCGGTGGGCTTCGTGCCCGGCGGGGAGGCGGGAGCCGCTGATCAGCGGGTGTTCTCGTTCTCCGTCTCGGTGACGCCGTCGGCGAAGCCGCGGCAGTACTCCCAGCTCATGTACTCGCTGGGGTCCGGGGCGAACGCGGGCTCGTGCGGGCGCATCCGACCGTCGTGCAGCAGCTGCTCCAGGCTGGAGCGCAGCAGTTCCCAGTCGTGGTAGTGCGGTTCACCGCAGTCGGTGCAGTCCACGACGATGCCGCGGACACCGCGCGGTTCCAGCAACGCCTGGTAGACGGCCAGGTCGGTGAGGTCGGAGAGGAGCTCGGCCCGTTCGTCCTCGCCCAGCGGCGGGCCGAACTCGGGCTCCTGGTCGTCGAGCGCTCTGCTCGGGTCGTCCGGGTCGCCCGCGAACGGGTCTGGGGGCAGCGGATCGTGCGGCACGCCCGGCACGGTACCGCCCACCACGACCTGCACCGCCGCTCGGGGCGCCCGCGCGGGTGCGCACGTGCGTTGCACCACCGCTTCCCATGTCTGACCAGCGGGGTCTCTATCATGGAGCAATCGCACCTGCCGCTCGCGCCGGGGACGTCGTCGAACCGCCGCCTCCGGTGGCCCGGTATCGCCGATGAGCCCCCCGCCCGGAACCTTCGGTCACCGCACCGTTGCTTGCAGGAAGGCACACCGCCTCGCCATGACCAGCGAACTCACCGCCCCCGGTTTCCCCGCGAAGTTCGCGACGCTCGGGTTGACCTTCGATGACGTGCTGCTGCTGCCCGATGAGTCCGATGTGATCCCCAGCGGCGTCGACACGGGAACGCAGCTGTCGCGCAACGTGCGGCTGCGGGTGCCGCTGCTGTCCGCGGCGATGGACACCGTCACCGAGGCGCGGATGGCGATCGCCATGGCCCGCCAGGGCGGTGTCGGCATCCTGCAGCGGAACCTGTCGGTGGAGGAGCAGGCCGCGCAGGCCGAGGTCGTGAAGCGCTCCGAGGCCGGCATGGTCACCGACCCGGTGACCTGCTCGCCCGAGGACACGATGGCCGAGGTGGACGCGCTGTGCGCCCGCTTCCGGATCTCCGGTGTCCCCGTCACCGACCCCGACGGCACCCTCGTCGGGATCATCACCAACCGCGACATGCGGTTCGAGGTGGACCACACCCGCCGGGTGCGCGAGATCATGACGCCCGCCCCGCTGGTGACCGCGCAGGTCGGCGTCACCGCGGAGGCCGCGCTCGGCCTGCTGCGCAGGCACAAGGTCGAGAAGCTGCCGATCGTGGACAACGCGGGCAAGCTCCGCGGGCTGATCACCGTCAAGGACTTCGTCAAGACCGAGCAGTACCCCAACGCCACCAAGGACCCGGACGGCCGGCTGCTGTGCGGCGCCGCGGTCGGCGTCGGCGCCGACTCGCACGAGCGGGCGATGGCGCTGGTCGACGCCGGGGTGGACGTGCTCGTCGTGGACACCGCGCACGGGCACTCCCGGGCGGTCGTGGACACCGTGGCCACCCTGAAGAAGGAGCTGGGCCACTCGGTGGACGTCATCGGCGGCAACGTCGCCACCCGCGCCGGGGCCCAGGCGCTCGTCGACGCGGGCGCGGACGCCGTCAAGGTCGGCGTCGGGCCGGGCTCGATCTGCACCACCCGCGTCGTCGCGGGCGTCGGCGTCCCGCAGATCAGCGCCATCTACGAGGCCGACCAGGCGTGCCGGCCGGCCGGGGTGCCGATCATCGGCGACGGCGGCATCCAGTACTCCGGGGACATCCCGAAGGCCATCGCGGCCGGTGCCAGCAGCGTGATGCTGGGCAGCCTGCTCGCGGGCACCGCCGAATCGCCCGGGGACCTGGTGCTGGTCAACGGCAAGCAGTTCAAGGTGTACCGGGGCATGGGCTCGCTCGGCGCGATGCAGAGCCGCGGGCAGGGCCGGTCGTACTCGAAGGACCGCTACTTCCAGGACGACGTGCTGTCCGAGGACAAGCTGGTGCCGGAGGGCATCGAGGGGCGGGTGCCGTTCCGCGGGCCGCTGGCGCAGGTGGTGGACCAGCTCGTCGGCGGGCTGCGCTCCGGCATGGGCTACACCGGTTCGACCACGGTCCCCGAGCTGCAGCGGGCCAACCTGGTGCGGATCACCGCGGCGGGGCTCAAGGAGTCGCACCCGCACGACATCACGATGACCGTCGAGGCGCCGAACTACACGACCCGGTGAGGTGCGGGGCGCGGGAGCCGAGGTTTCCCGCGTCCTACTCCGCACCGGGTCAGCCGCGCAGGTGCGCGGCCGCCCACTCCTCGAACGAGGTGGTCGGCAGGCCCAGTTCGGCGGCGAACTCGGGGCGGGCCGGCTGGCCGACCGCGTTCAGGTAGTCGTGGGTGGTGCCCATGCCCGGCATCCCGGCGGCCAGCGCTTCGGCCTCGGTCATGTCGGGTGCCGTCAGCGGGACGCCGAGCGCGCCGGAGAGGACTTCGGCGATCCGCACCATCGGCAGGAAGTCGCCCGCCAGCTCCAGTTCGACCTCGTGGAACCGCGTCGGCTCGGCGATCGCGGCGGCCGCCGCGGCCCCGATGTCCGCCGTCGCGATCAGGGACAGCCGGGTGTCCGGCTTGAGGACGCTGACCAGGCCGCCTTCGACGCCGCGCGGGAACAGGAAGCCCATCGAGGGCAGGAAGTTCGCCATGAAGAAGGCGGGCTTGAGCAGCGTCCAGCTGGGAAAACCGGCTTCGCGGACCCGGTCCTGGATCGCGCTCTTGGCGCCCAGGCTGCGCGCCACCCCCCACCGGCCTTCGGCCATGCCGGGCACCTCGGTGTGCTGACCGGCGCCGCTGACCGAGGTGTGCACGAACTGCGCCACCTCGGCGGCGCGGGCCGCTTCGACGAGGTTGGTGCCCTGCGCGATCTCCCCGTCGAAGTCGAAGCCGTCCGCGGTGAGCTCGGGCAGCTGCACGGAGAAGACCGCGCGGACGCCGTCGACCGCCGGTGCCAGGGAGTCGCGGTCGCGGAGGTCGCCGGTCACCAGGTCGGCTCCGAGCGCGCGCACCGCGGCGGCGCGTTCGGTCTCGGGGTCGCGCACCAGGGCGCGGACGGGAACGCCCGCGGCGAGCAGGGCGCGGGCGGTGGCTCCGCCCTGCCTACCGGTGGCGCCGCCGGAGTCGGATCGGCGACCGTGCGCAGGCACTTCCCCACCCGCCGCGCCCTGCTCGAAGCGGTCTCGCACAGCCGCATCGACGCGCTGAGCCGTCGCGCCGCCGAACTGGCCGATGCGCCCGACGGCCGCGACGCGCTGCTGCGCTGGCTCGACGAAGTGGTCGCCTACTGCGCCACCGTCCGCGGCCTGGCGGTCGCGCTGTCCTACGCGGGACCCGACACCGACCCGGTCCGAGGCAACACCTGCGCCGGAGCGCTGGAGGAAGCGGGCACACCGCTGCTGGACCGCGCCGTGCGCGACGGTGCGGTGCGAGCGGACATCGCCCTCACCGACCTGATCACGGTGATCGTCGGCATCGTGCTGGCCGTCGAACACCGCGCCGACGCCGCCGCCGAAGCCGACAGGTTGTTCCGGCTGACCGTGGCGGGCCTGGCTCCGCACGCCTGAACGCACCGGGCGCCGGACCCGAAAGACCGGGGCGGATGCGAGGTCCGAGCCCGGAGTAGAGAGAATGCTCCGTTGGAGTGCTGTGGTGCTGGCAGGGAGGACTTGACGTGCGGGATTCGGTGGAGATCGGCATGGGCCGGACGGCCATGCGCGGGTACGAGCTGGACGACATCGAGATCGTCCCGTCCCGGCGGACCCGGTCGTCGCAGGACGTGTCGCTGGCGTGGCAGATCGACGCGTACCGGTTCGGCATCCCGCTGGTGACGCACCCCACCGACGCCGTGGTGTCCCCGGCGACGGCCATCCGCGTCGGCGAGCTCGGCGGCCTCGGCGTGCTCAACGCCGAAGGGCTCTGGGCCCGGCACGAGAACGTCGACGACCTGCTGTTCGAAGTGGTGCGCATCGCGGACGAGAGCGAGGAGCCGACCGCCGCGGTCAAGCGGCTGCAGGAGCTGCACGCCGCGCCGGTGCGGCACGACCTGCTCACCCGGGCCATCAAGCAGATCAAGGACTCCGGGGTCACCGTCGCCGCGCGGGTCAGCCCGCAGCACGCCGAGGAGCTCACCCCCGACCTGCTCGCCGCGGGCGTCGAGGTGCTCATGGTGCACGGCACCATCGTCTCGGCCGAGCACGTGGCGCGGGACGGCGAGCCGCTCAACCTGAAGCGCTTCATCGCGGACCTCGACGTGCCGGTGATCGCCGGCGGCGTCGGTGACTACCGCACCGCCATGCACCTGATGCGCACCGGCGCGGCCGGCGTGATCGTCGGCTTCGGCGAGTCGATGGCCACCACGACCACCCAGGTGCTCGGCATCGGCGTGCCGATGGCCACCGCCATCGCCGACGCCGCCGCGGCCCGCCGCGACTACCTCGACGAGACCGGCGGCCGGTACGTGCACGTGCTCGCCGACGGTGCGCTGTCCTACTCCGGTGACATCGCGAAGGCCATCGCCTGCGGTGCCGACGCCGTCGTCCTCGGCGAAGCGCTCACCGAGGCCTCGGAGGCGCCCGGCCAGGGCTACTACTGGACCGCGGCCGCCGCGCACCCGAGCCTGCCGCGCAGCGAGATCATGGGCTTCACCGGTGCCGGTGTCGACCTGGAGAAGCTGCTGTTCGGCCCGAGCAGCGAGGCGTCCGGCACCACCAACCTGTTCGGCGGGCTGCGGCGCGCGATGGCGAAGACCGGGTACTCGGAGCTCAAGGAGTTCCAGAAGGTCGGCCTGACGCTGCGGCGTTGATCCGTGGCCGTCTTCCCGCTCCTGCTGCGCAGGGCTGGGGTGGCGGAACCTCAGCGTCCTCCTCGCTGCGGGATCTTTTTCGCAGGTGGCTCCGTCACATGCGAAAAAAACTGTCCTCGCGAGGACGCTGAGAACCCGCGGGTGGTCCGGTTGATCGGGTGGTCGCTGCTCATCGGCTTCGCCGCTGACAGGACGAAGACGCGTGCTCGCCCGGGTCTGGGGTGGTGGCCGGGGGTTGCTGGTCCTGAATCGGGTGGATCGGGCTCGGGGTGGGGAAATTCGGTCGCGGGAGTGCCGGAAAGTACTGGCTACCCGCGAGTAATGACGGCTAACGTGTCCGGCATGGCTTCCAGCAACGGTGCTCAGGGTCAGCGCGGTCCGCAGCACTACGACGTCGTCGTGATCGGCTCCGGGTTCGGCGGCAGCGTCGCCGCGCTGCGGCTCACCGAGAAGGGCTACCGGGTCGCCGTGCTAGAGGCGGGCCGCCGCTTCAGCGACGACGAGTTCGCCAAGACGTCCTGGGACCTGCGCCGATTCCTGTGGGCACCGCAGATCGGCTGCTACGGCATCCAGCGCATCCACCTGCTGCGGGACTGCCTCATCCTCGCCGGAGCCGGGGTCGGCGGCGGTTCGCTGGTGTACGCGAACACGCTGTACCGGCCGCTGAAGCCGTTCTACAACGACTCCCAGTGGGCGCACATCACCGACTGGGAGGACGAGCTCTCCCCGCACTACGACCAGGCCAGCCGGATGCTGGGCGTCGTCACCAACCCGACGACCACCCCGTCCGACGTGGTGATGAAGAAGGTCGCCGCCGACATGGGCGTCGGCGACAGCTACCACCCGACGCCGGTCGGCGTGCACTTCGGCGAACCGGGCCGCACCGTCGCCGACCCCTACTTCGGCGGCGCCGGACCGGCGCGCACCGGCTGCACCGAATGCGGCTCGTGCATGACCGGCTGCCGCGTCGGGGCGAAGAACACGCTGGTCAAGAACTACCTGCACCTCGCCGAAGCCGGGGGAGCGGAGGTGTTCCCGCTGACCACCGTGCACCGGCTCGCCGAAGGCCGCGACGGCCGCTGGCGCATCGGCACCCGCCGCACCGGGGCGAAGACCGCGCTCGGCAGCCGAGTGTTCACCGCCGACCAGGTGGTCGTCGCCGCCGGGACCTGGGGCACCCAGAACCTGCTGCACCGGGCGCGGGACCGCGGCGACCTGCCGCGGTTGTCGGCGAAGCTCGGCGAGCTCACCCGCACCAACTCCGAGGCCATCATCGGCGCGCAGGTGCCGCAGCTCGGCGAGCAGGACTACTCCAGCGGCGTCGCCATCACCTCCTCGTTCCACCCCGACGAGGACACCCACATCGAGCCCGTCCGGTACGGCAAGGGCAGCAACGCGATGGGCCTGCTGCAGACCTTCCCGACCAAGGGCGACCACCCGGACCCGCGCTGGAAGCAGTGGCTGCGGTTCGTGCGCACCGACCCGCTGAAGGCGCTGAAGATGGCGGTGGTGCGCAACTGGAGCGAGCGCACGATCATCCTGCTGGTGATGCAGAGCCTGGACAACTCGCTGATCACCCGGGTCAAGCGCGGCCTGTTCGGCTCCCGGCTCACCTCCCGGCAGGGCCACGGCGCGCCCAACCCCAGCTTCATCCCCGCGGGTGAGGAGGCCAACGAGCGGGTCGCCGAGGAGATCGGCGGCATCGCGGGCGGCACCTGGGGCGAGCTGATCGACATGCCGATGACCGCGCACTTCATCGGTGGCTGCGCCATCGGCGAGGACGCCGAGCACGGCGTCATCGACCCGTACCACCGGGCGTACGGGCACCCGACGCTGTCGATCGTGGACGGTTCCGCGATCACCGCGAACCTCGGGGTGAACCCGTCGCTGACGATCACCGCCCAGGCCGAGCGAGCGTTCTCCATGTGGCCGAACAAGGGCGAACCGGACCGGCGCGCCGCGCAGGCCGAGGGCTACCACCGGATGGCGCCGATCGCGCCGAAGCACCCGGCGGTCCCCGCCGACGCCCCCGCGGCGCTGCGCCTGCCCCTGGTCTGACCGCCCGTCCCGCCGCTCCGCCCCGGCCGCGCGGCACCGGGGGCGGCGGGACCCCGGCGGTCTTCGCGCCGAGCGGGGGAACGGCGATGCGGAGCCGCTGCCCGGGCGGTGGGGGTTAGCTGGGATGATGGGTTCCAGCGCACGCATCCGCCTGGAGGTTTCGACGACGTGTCCGGTAACGCCAACAGCCCTGACCAGTCCCCGGCATCGGGTCCGCCGCGCGAGGGGAAGGGGCCGGTGCTCGTCGTCGACTACGGCGCCCAGTACGCGCAGCTGATCGCCCGCCGCGTCCGCGAGACGCAGATCTACTCCGAGGTCGTCCCGCACGACACGCCGGTCGAGGAGATCGTCCGGCGCGATCCGGCGGCCCTGGTGCTCTCCGGCGGCCCGTCCAGCGTGTACGCCGAGGACGCGCCGCAGGTCGACCCGGCGCTGTTCGAGGCGGGCGTGCCGGTGTTCGGCATCTGCTACGGCTTCCAGGCCATGACCGCGGCCCTCGGCGGAACGGTGGAGCACACCGGCACCCGCGAGTACGGCCGCACCGAGCTGGAGATCACCGGTGACGGCGGTGCGCTGCACGAGGAGCTGCCCGGCCACCACCCGGTGTGGATGAGCCACGGCGACTCGGTCAGCAAGGCGCCCGAGGGCTTCACCGTGACCGCGGGCAGCAAGGACACCCCGGTCGCCGCCTACGAGGACCGGAACCGCCGGCTGGCGGGCGTGCAGTACCACCCGGAGGTCGCGCACTCCCCGCACGGCCAGGAGGTGCTGCGCCGGTTCCTGCACGACATCGCGGGCATCAAGCCGCAGTGGACCACCGCGTCGATCGTGGACGACACCGTCCAGGCGATCCGCGAGCAGGTCGGCGACCGGCGCGCGATCTGCGGCCTGTCCGGCGGCGTGGACTCGGCGGTCGCGGGCGCGCTGGTGCAGCGCGCCATCGGCGAGCAGCTGACCTGCGTGTTCGTCGACCACGGGCTGCTGCGCGCCGGGGAGCGGGCGCAGGTGGAGCGGGACTTCGTGGCCGCCACCGGGGTGAAGCTGGTGACGGTCGACGCCACCGAGCAGTTCCTGGGCGCGCTGGCCGGGGTCACCGACCCCGAGGAGAAGCGCAAGATCATCGGCCGGGAGTTCATCCGCAGCTTCGAGCAGGCGGCCCGCGACCTGGTGCAGGGCTCCGAAGGCGACGTGGACTTCCTGGTGCAGGGCACCCTGTACCCGGACGTCGTCGAATCCGGCGGCGGCAGCGGCGCGGCGAACATCAAGAGCCACCACAACGTCGGCGGCCTGCCCGACGACCTCCAGTTCCAGCTGGTGGAGCCGTTGCGCGCCCTGTTCAAGGACGAGGTGCGGCGGGTCGGCCTGGAGCTGGGCCTGCCGGAGACCATCGTGCACCGGCAGCCGTTCCCCGGGCCGGGCCTCGGCATCCGGATCATCGGCGAGGTCACCGCGGACCGCCTCGAAACGCTGCGCGCGGCCGACTCGATCGCGCGGGAGGAGCTGACCGCGGCCGGGCTGGACCGCGACATCTGGCAGTGCCCGGTGGTGCTGCTGGCCGACGTGCGCTCGGTGGGCGTGCAGGGCGACGGCCGCACCTACGGGCACCCGGTGGTGCTGCGGCCGGTCTCCAGCGAGGACGCGATGACCGCGGACTGGACGCGGCTGCCCTACGACGTGCTGGAGCGGATCTCCACCCGCATCACCAACGAGGTCGCCGAGGTCAACCGGGTCACGCTGGACGTGACGTCGAAGCCGCCGGGCACCATCGAGTGGGAGTGACCGGACTCCGGAACCGACGGGCCGCGCGGATCACCGCGCGGCCCGTTCTCGTTTCCGGGCCGGGAAGAAGTGAACGGACCGTTCGTCCACTCTCGTGGGACGAACGGTCCGTTCACCCGGTAGGTCGGGGGCGGAGCCGCGGTGCGGTCGGGATCGGACCGGGCGCACCGGGCCCGCCTCCACCCGGTTCACGGGCGTCGCGGGCGCGGGTCACGACGCACGTGAGCGGGAATCACTGCTCGACGCGGACCCAGTCGACCAGGTAGCGCGCATTGCCCGCCTTCACCTTGTCGACCGATTCCTGCGGGAGTCCGAAATAGGGTTCGGTGACGCCGTTGACGCCGTTCGGGAACTGGCCGCCGAGTGCGAAGTTCAGAATCATGAACTGCGGGTCGTCGTACACCCACGTCCAGCCGTTCTGCTCCATTTCGGCCTTGGTGATCTTGTAGATCTCCTTGTCATCGACGAGGAAGGTGATTCCTTCCGGGGTCCAATCCGCCGTGTAGACGTGCCAGTCGCCCGGGTCGGAACCCTCGAATTGCTGCTGCCCCGCGATCGGGGTGTCGCCGTGGTATTCGGGACCGTGCAGCGCGACGCTGGTCCACGGCTCGCCGACGCTCTCCATGACGTCGACCTCGCCGCACTGCGGCCAGCCCACCTCGTCGATGTTGGCGCCCAGCGACCACCACGCCGGCCACAGGCCCTGGCTGGTGCCGCCCTCGGGCAGCTTCACCTTCGCCGAGTAGCGGCCGTAGGTGAACTCGAAGTTGTCCTGGGTGTTGACCCGGCCGGACTGGAAGTCGTAGGTGTTGCCGTCCGGCGCCTGGAAACCGGGGGTGCTGCGCGCGTGCAGCGCGAGCGCGCCGTTCTCGGCACCGGTGTTCGCGTCGTCGTGGTCGATGTAGATCGTCTCGGGGGAGTCGACGTAGGCCTGCTGCTCCGAGTTCACGGTGGTGAAGTTGTCCCCGGTGACCTCGACCTTCCACTTGGAGCGGTCGAGTTCGGTGCCGGAGAAGTCGTCGAAGAACACCTCCGCCTTCGGCGACGGCGCCGCGGGCTGGGCCGGAGCCGCCACCGCGGAGGTCGCCGAAGAGGTGACGAACGGGAACAGGCACAGCGCGGCGAGGGTCGTTCCTGCCGCCTTGAATCCGGTTCGGGGCACGAGAAGTCTCCTTCGGGGGGACGTTGAAGGATGAGAGCGCTCTCAACGGGACAGGCTGCTCACCTGAAACGTTCCGGTAAAGGCTATATCGATGAAGTACGGGGCTGATTAGGCCGATCGGCTGCTGTTCGCCGCTCAACGGGACCCGGTTGCGCAATTCGAAGTACTCGATATCGCCGTTTTTGCCAGTTGCGACGCCGCGCGATCACGGTTCGGAGCCGGATGAATGCGATTGGTTCGTTCCCATTTTTTCCGGTGTTCGGGAGAACGGGGATTCAGGCCGATTCGCGGCGCACGAGCTCCACCGGCAGCACCTCGCGACCCGGCGCCACCCGGTCGCCCGCGATCAACCGGTGCAGCAGCGCCACCATGTGCACCGTCCGCAGCGCCGGGTCCTGGCGGATCGCGGTCAGCGGCGGATCGGCGTGCGGCGCGACCGCGGGGTGGTCGTCGAACCCGACCACCGCCACGTCCGCGGGCACCCGGCGGCCCGCGGTCCGCAACGCCCGCAGCGCACCCACCGCCATCAGATCGTTCGCCGCGAACACCGCGTCCAGCTCCGGCACCCGCGCCAGCAGCGCCGCCATCGCCCGCTCGCCACCGGCCTCGGTGAAGTCGCCCGGTTCGGAGCGCGCCGCCGTCGCCTCGCCGTCGCCGACCGCCTCCCGCCAGCCGCGCAGCCGCTCCAGCCCGGCGTGCTCGTCGCGCGGCCCGGTGACCGTCACGACGGCCCGCCTGCCCAGCGACAGCAGGTGCTCGGTCGCGAGCCGGCCGCCGCCCACGTTGTCGTGGTCCACCAGGTGCAGGCCGCGTTCGGAGATCCACGGCCGGCCGCCGAACACCACCGGCAGCGGCAGGTCCCGCACCGCCGCGGGCAGCGGATCACCGCGGTGCGGGGCCAGCACCAGCGCACCGTCCACGTGCCCGCCTGCCAGGTACCGCGCGATCCGCGCGTGGTCGTCCGGGCGGTGCACCATCAGCAGCACCAGCTGGCTGTCGCCCGCGGACAGGTGCTGGGACACGATGCGGACCGTGGCGGCGAAGAACGGGTCGTCGAAGAACTTGTCCTCCGGTTCGGAGAGCACCAGCGCGATCGCCCCGGTGCGCCGGGTGACCAGCGTCCGCGCCGCGCGGTTGGGCACGTAGCCGAGCTCGCGCACCGCGGCGTCCACCTGCCGGCGGGCCTCCGGGCTGACCCGGGGGGAGTCGTTGATCGCGCGGGACGCCGTCGCGCGGGACACGCCCGCCCTGGCCGCCACGTCCTCCAAGGTGGGCCGCCCGCCGGGCATGCTCATCCGCCTCCCCCTCCGTCCCCGTGGACGGAAGCCTAGAGCGCGCGGGTGGTCCGGCCCGTGCCGGTGGTGCGGCGGGGCGCCACCGGCAGGCATCAGCGGTGGCGCATCGAGGCGACGAGCAGGAACACCCCCACCAGCACCGCCACCCCGGCCAGCGACCACTCGACCAGGAAGTCCCGCGAACCGCCGAGCAGCACCGACGCCGAGATGATCAGCGCCAGCGCACCGGAGACCAGCAGCACCACGTCCGGGGACTGCGAGCGCGCGTCGTCCTTCGCGTCAGCCACGGAGCACCTCCACCATTCCGTCGGAAACGAACGCCTCCACGGTGAGGTGGCCGCCACCGGGCCCGTCCGCACCGGGATCGTCGATGTCGAGCCGCGTGTGCTCGCCCCCGTTCTCCTGCGTGCCGAGGCAGTGCACCGCGCCGCGTTCCGCGGTGCACCCGGCGGTGACGTCCAGGTCCCGCGGCAGCAGCACCCGCACCCGCCCCTGCCCGACGTGCGCGCCGGTCTCGACCTGCTCGTCGCCGGCGAGGCGCAGCTGCCGCAGGTCCAGGGTCAGCGTGCCGCGCTCCAGGTACGGGTAGGACTCCCGCAGCCCCGCGGTGGTCGTCGCCACCACCCGCCGGTCCTGCGGCGGAGCCGGTTCCGCGTCGTCGCCCGCACCCGGGCCCAGCAGCAGCGCCAGCGCCCCCACCGGCAGCGCGAACGCGATGAGCGCCCGGCCGCCACGCAGGAACGCGGCGCACAGCATGCCCACTCCGAGCACGCCCAGCACCACCGCGAGCGCCGAACCGGCACTGACGCCCGCGGTGAGCGCCGCCCCACCGGCCAGCACGGCCACGGCCAGCGCGACCCAGGTGATCCACGTCCGCTTCGGCTGCGGCGGCTCCGGTTCCACCCCGGGCTCCGGCAGGTCCCAGGCGAACGGCGCGGCACCCAGCGGATCCCAGGACGGCGGTTCGGCGCGCTGCTGAGCGCCCGGGTACACCCAGGTGTTCTCGCCGACCGGGGCCGCCGGCGCGCTCGCCACGGCCTGGCCCGGCGCGCTCGGCGCCGCCTGACCCGGCGTGCTCAGCACGGCGACCTGCCGGTCCCGGTAGCCGCGGTGCAGCAGGTACAGCCCGGCGCACGCGGCGCCGAACACCAGCCAGCCGTGCGGGTAGAGCATGCTCAGCGCGGTGGGGACCCCGATCAGCACCACCAGCGCCACCCCGACCAGCCGGCCGAACCGGTTGCGGCTCGGCGCGTCCGGATCGGACGGCAGCAGCACCCACAGCGCCAGGTACAGCGCGAGGCCCCCGCCACCGGGGATGGTGGCCACCGCGAACGCCACCCGCACCAGCACCGGGTCGATGCCGTAGCGCCGCCCGATCGCGGCGCTCACCCCGGCGAGCTTGCGGTCCTGCCGCAACCGCGCCGGTCGCGACTCCCACATCTCCCGGAGGGTGTCGCCGACGTTGTCATTCCCGCTCATGCGTCCACTATCGGGCGGTGACCGGCCAGGCCACATCGGGGACGCCCCTGAGCGCGGCCCGGAACGCCCTGGGGATTCCCCGATGCACGTGATCTCCCGCGCGTGTGACCATCGCAGGGTGAAGAACCGGTACCAGCGGGAACGAGCTCGCGAGCCGCGGCGGGCGCCGACGGTCACCGCGGCGGTGGACCCCGGCGCACCCGACCGGCCCGAGGCGGCCGGTGCCGCGCGGGCCGCCGCCGCACCGTCCGCTCCGTTCGGCGTGCCGGGCGCGGACCCGTTCCCGGTGGACCCGGACCGGCCCACCGAGCCGCACGGCCACCTGGTCCGCGATCCCACCGCCCCCGGCGCCCGTCCGCCGACGCTGTACCGGCGGCGCGGCGGTCGGCTCGTCGCCGGGATCTGCGGTGGGCTCGCCGACCATCTCGGGGTGTCGGTGCTGTGGGTCCGCGCCTCGTTCGCGGTGCTGGCCGCGTTCGGCGGGGCCGGGCTGCTCGGCTACGGACTGCTGTGGATCTTCGTGCCGCAGAGCGGGGGCGACGAGCCGCCGATGACCGACCGGGAGCGCCAGCAGGGCCTCGGGCTGATCATCCTCGGCCTCGGGCTCGCGGTCGCCGTCGGACTGCTCGGCATCCTGCCCGGCTGGCTCACCGGCCCGCTCGGCGTCGCGATGGTCGGCGCCGCCGTGGTCTGGCGCGAAGCCGACGAGTCGCAGCGGCGGCGCTGGCGGGAAGGTGCCCGCACCGGGATGGCGGGCGCGCTGCTCGGCGGCGGCGGGCGGTCCGCGGTGGTGCGGGTCGTCTCCGGCGCCGCGCTGGTCGTGATCGGCGCGGTGGTCTTCCTCGCCGGGTCGGCCAGCGTCAGCGACCTCCAGTTCGCGCTGCTGTCCACGGTGACCGCGCTGGTCGGTGCCGCGGTGCTCACCGTGCCCTGGTGGGTGCGGCTGATGCGGGACCTCGACGTGGAGCGCGCCGGGCGGGTCCGCTCCCAGGAACGCGCCGAGATCGCCGCGCACCTGCACGACTCGGTGCTGCAGACGCTCGCGCTGATCCAGAAGCAGGCCGGTTCGGAACGCGAGGTGCGGCGGCTCGCCCGCGGCCAGGAGCGGGAGCTGCGGACCTGGCTCTACGGCCCCGGCGGCTACGGCCGGGGCGACGCGGCCGAACCGGAGTCCCCGGCCGCCGAACCGGGGCCGATGCTGTCCGCGCAGCTCGCGCGGGCCTGCGGCGAGGTGGAGGACGCCTTCGCGATCAACGTGGACCAGGTCGTCGTCGGCGATTGCGAGCTGGACGACGCCCTCACCGCGCAGCTCGCCGCCGCCAGGGAGGCCGTGGTGAACGCCGCCAAGCACGCCGGGGTCGCCGAGGTCAGCGTGTACGCCGAGGTCGAACCCGACCAGGTTTCGATCTTCGTGCGGGACCGGGGCGCCGGGTTCGACCCGGAACGGGTGTCCGCGGACCGGCACGGCATCGCCGACTCGATCAGGGGCAGGATGGAGCGCAACGGCGGTTCCGTCCGCATCCGGACCGCGCCCGGCTCCGGCACCGAAGTGCAGATGGACATGCCGCGCGAGGCCCGCCGGTGAACCGGCCGCGGCCGGTGGAGGAGGAGAACGTGACCAGCGAAGAAGCAGACCAGCGCCCGGTCCGGGTGTTCCTGGTCGACGACCACGCGTTGTTCCGCTCCGGGGTGCGCGCCGAGCTCGCCACCGCGCCCGACCAGGTGGAGGTCGTCGGTGAAGCGGGTTCCGTCGCGGAAGCCGCCGCGGGCATCGCGCACTACCGGCCGCAGGTGGTGCTGCTCGACGTGCACATGCCGGACGGCGGCGGTGCCGAGGTGCTGCGGCGCGTCCGGGGGGAGCAGCCGGACGTGGTGTTCCTGGCGCTGTCCGTCTCGGACGCCGCCGAGGACGTGATCGCGGTGATCCGCGGTGGGGCGCGCGGCTACGTCACCAAGACCATCTCCGGCCGGGAGCTCGCCGACGCCGTGTGCCGGGTGGCCGCCGGGGACCCGGTGTTCTCGCCGCGGCTCGCGGGGTTCGTGCTGGACGCGTTCTCCCAGGGTCCGCATTCGGCGCCGGTGGGCGACCCGGAACTGGACCTGCTCACGCCGCGGGAGCGGGACGTGCTGCGGCTGCTCGCCCGGGGCTACGCGTACAAGGAGATCGGCGCCGAGCTGTTCATCTCGGTGAAGACGGTGGAGACGCACGTGTCGAGCGTGCTGCGCAAGACGCAGCTGTCGAACCGCTACGAGCTCTCCCGCTGGGCCAGCGACCGCAGGCTCGTCTGACCGGTCGCCGGCCCGCGCCGCTCACTTCATGGGGTGGTTCGTGGCGAGGTCGGTGTACGGGTGCGCCGGGGCGACCCGGGGTGCGCCGTCCGGGACCCGGTCGGCCGGGGCTCCGGCGGCGCCGTCCCGGGCGGTGCGGTTCCGGGTGAGGGCGACGCCCGCCAGCACCAGCGCGATGCCGAGCAGCACCCGCCAGCTCAGCCGCTCACCCAGCACCAGCCAGCCCAGCAGCACCGACACCACCGGCATCAGGTAGGTGACCGTCGACGCGACCGTCGCCCCCTCGTCGGCGATGAGCCGGTAGTTCAACGCGAACCCCACCCCGGTGCCGAACATCCCGAGCACCGCCACCGCCAGCAGCGCCACCGCGTCGAACCGCACCGCGGGCAGCCCTTCCAGCGGCAGCACCACCGCCGCCAGCCCGGCCGCCGCGACCAGCTGCAGCGCCGCCAGCACCGGTGCGGGCGCCCCCGTCCCGGTCAGCTTCCGGCCGATGTGCACGTAGCCGACGCCGTAGCTGGCCGCCGCCGCCAAGCAGGCGAGCACCCCGGTCCCGGCCGACGCGCCCTGCCACGGCGCGAGGATCAGCAGCACCCCGCCGAACCCGACGGCGAGCCCGCCGAGCATCCGCGGGGAGAACCCGCCGCGCGCTCCCAGCACGTACCCGAACAGCAGCGTCCACAGCGGCGTCGTCGCGTTCACCGCCCCGGCCAGCCCGGAGTCCACGGTCCGCTCGCCGATGCCGAGCAGCACCCACGGCAGCGCGCTGGCGAAGAACCCGGCGACGACGACGTGCGGCAGCAGCCGCCGGTCCAGCCGCATCCGCAGCCCGCGGACGGCGCAGAGCGCCACCAGCACCGCCGCGCCGAGCGCGATGCGGGTGAACGCCACCTGCGCCGGGGACATCGCCGTCAGCGCCAGCTTGATCAGCAGGAAGCTCGCGCCCCACAACAGCGCCAGCACACCGAGCCGCAGGTGGCTCGTCCGGTGGTTCATCGTCGCTCCCTCGTCCGCAGGTCGTCCCGAAGACCACGATCCGAGAGCCGATGCATAAGGACAAGCGAAATAAACTGAACTGAAGTTTCAGCTCTGCTGTATCGTCGGGGCATGTTGGACGCCCGTCGCATGCAGGTCCTCCGCGCCGTCGTCAGCGGCGGCTCGATCAGCAGCGCCGCCACGAACCTCGGGTACACGCCCTCCGCGATCAGCCAGCAGGTCGCCACCCTCGAACGGGAGGCGGGCACCGCGCTGCTGGAGAAGGTCGGCCGCGGCGTGCGGCCCACGGCGGCCGGGCGGCTGCTCGCCGAGCGCGCCGCCGAGCTCGCCGGGCTGCTCGCCGACACCGACGCCGAACTCGACGACCTGCGCGCCGGCCGCACCGGGCGGCTGCGGCTGCGCTACTTCACCTCGGCCGGGGTCGGGCTCGTCCCGCCCGTCGTGGCGAAGTTCCGCGCCGAGCACCCCGAGGTGCGGCTCGACCTGAAGATGATCGACGAGGGGATCCTGGGCGAGGTCGCCACCGGCGAAGCCGATCTCGCCGTCATCGTCGTCGGCCGGGAACTGCCGCAGGCGCGCGGAGTCCGGGTCGAGCACCTCGTCGACGAGCCGTACCACGTGCTGCTGCCGCAGGGCCATCCGCTGAGCCAGGAGCCCGAGATCGACCTCGCCCGGCTCGCCGGCGAACCGTGGGTGCTGGAGGCGCTGGGCGACGGCCCGTGCGCCGAATCGCTGCGGGACGCCTTCGACTCCGCCGGGTTCGCGCCGCGGATCGAGCTGGAGACCGGCGGGGACTACGCGGCGCAGGCGTTCGTCGCGGCCGGGCTGGGCATCGGCCTGCAACCGCGGCTCGCGCTCGGGGTGCTGCACCCCGGCATCGTCGTCCGGCCGGTGCGGCGGCCCGAACCGGTGCGCCGCATCCACGTCGCGGTGCGCGAGACCGTGGCCGACCAGCCCGCCACCCGATCCCTGCTGGCGGCCCTCCGCGACACCGCCCGGGCGTGATCGGCCGGGCGGTGCGGAGTTCCGGGATCAGACCCGGGAATCGCTGTTGATCAGGGGTTCGCCGTCGCGGGCCACCATGCCCAGCAGGTGGCGTTCCTTGCTGGTCTTGCCGTCCTTCTCGAACTCCAGGACCACCAGCACCCGAGAACCGATGACCTTCGGCCCGGAAACGATCTTGACGTCGTCCACGGAGTTCCAGAACGACTCGTAGCTGTCCTTGCCCGCGGACTGCAGCCCCGGGCCCAGCAGCGACCAGGACTTGTCCAGATCGTCCGGGACGGACGAGAAGTAGGTCTTCACCACGTTCACGATCTCGTCCTTGGACGGCTGCTCGTCGTCCTTCTCCTCGCTGGACGTCGTCGTGGTCGTGCTGCTCGGCGTCGTCGGCGGGGCCGAGGACGAGGGCGCGGTCGTCGTCGGCGGAGCCGTGGTGACCGGAGCGGGGTCCGCGGGCGCCACCGGCTCGGACACCGGCGGCTGCGACTGGGGGGAGCGCTGCTCCCCGGCGCCGAACGCGCTCGCCGTCAGCACCCCGACCAGCACCGCCACCAGCAGCGCCGCCGCCCACAGCAGCACCGCCTTGCGGGAGGTGCCGCCGCCGGAGGGCTCGGACACCGCGGCCTGCCCGACCTGGGTCGGCGGGTTGCCCGCGGGGACCGCCGCACCCACCCGGGTCGGCTGCGCCTGCTGCGGCCTGCCCTGCGGGCCGGCCGCCGGGCGCTGCCAGCCACCGGACGGCGTGGACCCGCCGGGCAGCGGCCGTCCCTCCGCCACCGCCAGCAGCATGCTGCGCGTCTGCGCCATCGTCGGGCGGTCCACCGGGTCCGGCTGCAGCAGCTGCATCAGCGCCGGGGCCAGCGGACCCGCCTGCCGCGGTGGCTCCACCTGCCCGCGCGCCACCCGGTGCAGCAGGCTGATCGCGTTCTCGTCCGTGCCGAACGGGGGCTCGCCCTCCACCGCCGCGTACAACGTCGCGCCCAGCGAGAAGACGTCCGAAGCGGGAGCCGGGTCCCGGCCCAGCGCGACCTCCGGCGACAGGTACGCCGGGGTGCCGGCGAGGATGCCGCTCTTGGTCACCGCCACGTCGCCGATGGCGCGGGAGATGCCGAAGTCGGTGATCTTGGCGATGCCGTTGTCGCCGAGCAGGATGTTCCCGGGCTTCAGGTCCCGGTGCACGATGCCCGCCATGTGCGCCGCCGCCAGCGCCCCCGCGACCTGCGCGCCGATCCGGGCCACCGACTGCGGCGGCAGCACGCCCTGCTCGCTGAGCACCGTCGCCAGGCTCTGCGAGGGCAGGTACTCCATCACGAGCACCGGCTGGCCCTCGTCTTCGGCCACGTCGAAGACCACGATGGCGTTCTGGTGCTGCAACCGGGCGGCGATGCGGCCCTCGCGCATCGAGCGCTGCCGCGCCTCCTCGGTCTCCTCATCGGTGTAACCGGGCTGGAGCAGCAGCTGCTTGACCGCGACGGTGCGGTGCAGCCGCTCGTCGACCGCGCGCCACACGATGCCCATGGCGCCGCTGCCGATCCGCTTCTCCAACCGGTAACGGCCCGTGATCAAACGGCCCTCGGCGCTCACAGGTCTCTCCTGATGCTGGGGTGGTGGCGGCTTGGACGGTACTGACCGGGCCCCCGAGACCGGCTCGTGCTCATCGGCCCCACGTTACTGGTGGGCGACTGGGGGGACGCACCAGGTCGGGGTGAACGGATCGCCCCTGGCGAAAGCACCGGGCCGGGGGCACGCATCGCGAGATGCCTGTCCCCGGCCCGGAAAACGACCACCTGGTGCTCAGCCCGGAAGCTGGAACGCGGAGGCACCGGATTGCGGCGAGGTGGCCTCCGACTGGGTCGGCTGGTCGGCGGAGGACTCGTCCCCGTCGTCGCCGTCGTCGCCATCATCGCCGGAGGTCTCGGTCGGCTGGGACTCCTCCGTGGACGTCGGCTGCTGCGTCGTCGACGGCTGGGAGGTCTGCTCCGTGGACGTCTCCGTGCTGGTGGTCTCCTCGTACGTCTGCTCTTCCGAGTACCCGGAGCTCTCCGAGGACTGGGTCGTCGGCGGCGGGGGCGGCGGCAGCGGCTGCTGGCTGGTGCCCGTGTCGTTGCCGGTCGGGTCCGGGGTGTTGCTGTTCAGGAACGCCGAGGTCACCAGCACCGCGACCACGGCGGCCGCGACCAGCGCGACACCGGACAGCACCAGCGGGCGCTTGCTGCGCCGCGGCCGGTCGTCGAACGACGTCTCCGCACGCGAGTCCGGCCCGAGGTACGCGGTGCGCGGGTTCGAGTCGTGCTGGCTGTACGGGTCGTCGTCGTAGTAGGCGGTGCCGCCGTGGTGGTCCTGGCCGACGACGCTGGTCGGAGCCAGGTCGGGCCTGCTGTCCGGGCCGATCGCGGGCGGGATCGGCGCGGCCATCGTGGGCACCGAGTTCGCCGAACCGCCGTCGGCGACCGCCAGCAGCATCTCCCGGACCTGCGCCATGTCGGGCCGGTCCTCGACGCGCACCTGCATCATCGCCATCAGCGGCTGGGCCATCGCGCCCGCCTGCTGCGGCGGTTCGATGCGGCCCGCGGCCACCGAGTGCAGCAGCGCCAGCGTGTTCTCGTTCAGCCCGAACGGCGGCCTGCCCTCGATCGCCGCGTACAGCGTCGCGCCCAGCGAGAACACGTCGGAGGCACCGCTCGGCTCCTTGCCCATGGCGACGTCCGGCGACAGGTAGGCGGGCGTGCCCGCCAGCATCCCCGTCTTCGTCACCTGCACGTCGCCCTGGGCGCGCGAGATGCCGAAGTCGGTGATCTTCACCGTGCCGTTGTCGCCGAGCAGGATGTTGCCCGGCTTGATGTCGCGGTGCACCACCCCGGCCGCGTGCGCGGCGCCGAGCGCGGCCGCGGCCTGCGCTCCGATCCGCGCCACCTCGCGCGGCGGCAGCGGTCCGTGATCGGACATCATCGCCGCCAGGCTGGTGGAGGGCAGGTACTCCATGACCAGCACCGGCTGGCCTTCGTCCTCGGCTACGTCGTAGACCGAGATCGCGTGCTGGTGCTGCAGGCGGGCCGCGATGCGGCCTTCCCGCATTGCCCGCTGCCGCGCTTCCTCGGCCTCACCCGGATCCAGACCGGGCTGCAACAACAACTGCTTGACCGCGACAGTGCGGTGCAGGCGTTCATCCACACACTCCCACACCACGCCCATCGCGCCACTGCCGATGCGTCGCTGCACTCGGTAGCGTCCGGCGACCAGGCGACCTTCGTCGCTCACCGACGTCTCCCCGTACTGCTAGATGCCCGCTGGGACGCGATCTCGAACCGGAAGGATCCGGATCGGCAGCACCCCGTCGGGCATCGGCGGTTTAGCGGACCGGTTCGGCCCTCCGACAAGTACACGTTCATTCAGCGCGGCCCGGTTCCGGCCGGTGGGCCGTATCCGGCCGCGGTACGGCAGCCTAGCCGACGCCCTCGCGGCGTAGACCCGAAGTCGTGAGATCGGGGAAGCCCGATTCCACTCGCGTCCAGCGAGGTGCCGTCCTCCTCCTGATCGCTCCGGCGGCCCCAAGTGTTTCCGCAGTCCACACGTGGCGTGCTCGGGCGGTCGGCGGAGCGTGTCCGCGCCGGTCCCGGCGCGGGCCGCGGGTGTCCGGTTCGTACCGGGATGACCTCGGCGGTGCTGGCGGAGCGGGCGGTCACCGCGGCGTCGTTGCCGCATTGTTGTGATTCGGACCCACGGTACGCCCGCGCGCACCGCGCGCGGTCAACGGGGGAAGTGCTGGAACGACCGCAGTTCCACCTCGACGCGGCCACCGGGCTCGGCCGCGTCGACGTGCAGCAGGTGCCGCAGCAGCGAGCGCGAGCCGTCCGGATGCTCGACCTCCACGAGGGCCCGGACCAGCTGCGGGGACTCGGCGCGCAGCAGCAGCGGCCGCACCGCGACCACCTCGCGCCACGTGCCGTCCGGCCCACCGCGGCCCGACGCGGGCATGCCCGGGGTGAGGCGCGGCATGGCGAGCGCCGGGGCGCGGTCGATGCGGCCGTAGAACTCCCGGGCGGCCGCCGCCGCGGCGGACTCCTCGTCGGCGGCCGGGTCGAGCACGGCCGGCGGGCGCTGCGGGGACCGCACGGATTCGACGGCGGGCTCGGCGGGTTCCTGGTCCGCGCCGCGGAACGGGGCACCGCTCGCCGGGGACACCCCGGTGAGGGCGGCGGTGGCGACGGCCGCGCCGAACAGCAGCGCGGTGCACAGGGTGCCGACCGCGGCCCGCACGCCCGGTGCGTCCGGCGCGCCGTCCCCGGGTTCGGCGGTGTCGAGCAGCTCGTTGACCAGTTGCTCGGTGCGCGCCGATTCCTCCGCGCTGAGCCGCAGCGGTTCCGGTGCGAACCAGAGCGGTTTCGGCTTGCGCAGCACCAGTTCCGCGACCGCGGCCCGGCGGGAGCCGGTGGGGGCCGGTTCGGGCAGGAGCGGCGGGAGCGGCCGGGTGTCGGTGTCGTCGACGCGGCCGACCTGGCGGGTGCCGGAGCCGGTGCCGTCCCGGCCGCACCGGCGGCAGCACCGGCTCGCGGTGGCGGTCAGGTGCTCGTGGTCGGCGGCGCGGCGGGGGAGCGGCGGGAGCGGGGCGGGTGCGGGACCCTCCGCCGCGGAACCGCGTGGCCCGCCGGTGTCGGTCAGGACTTCGCGCAGCAGGGGTATTCGGTGCCGCATCTCGATTCGCCGAGCCTCCTTCGTCCCGCACCGGCCGGGCTCGGGGGCATGGCCGGGCCGGGGGTCGCACGGTCCTTGCGATTGCACTCGTACTCCTCACCGAACGTGTTCGGGGGATTCGGGGCGTGACTTCACCTGAAAGAGAAGTAGGGGCCGTGACGGGCGATCTCCAACAGCGCAGTCGATCACGGTGGGTAGCGCTCGTCGATCACCAGGCCACGTCGTCGGCGTACACCCGCGGATCCGAGCCGGAAGTGAAGCGCAACCGCCGCTGCTGCTCCGCCACCGACCCGTCGGTGCGGGTGATCCGCAAGGTGGTGACGGTGCTCGACGACGTGGCCGACACCGACAGCACCTCCACGGCGGCGGCGTCCCGGTAGCGCTCGGCGAACGCGGCGAAGCCCGCCGCCCGCAGCCGCCCGGTCGTCCCCGCGTACGCCCCGGCGAGGTCGTGCGCGCGGACCGCGTCGAAGTAGTGCTCCGAACGCGCCGCCACCAGCCGCGGATCGGTGAAGGTCAGCAGTTCGTCGCGGTAGGTGACCGGCGCGGACTGCCGCGGCGGTGCCGGTGGGGCGGCCGCCGGCTCGGTGCTCACCTCCCCGGCCGGCTCGCTCGCGCCCGGAGCGCTGCCGGGAGGTCCGTCCGCCGGTGCCCGGCCGGGCGGGTGGTCGACCGCCCCGGGTGCCTGCTGCCGCGGCGGACCGGGCGGCGGCGGGACGAGCCCGGAGGTCGGTGCGCGGTCGGCGAGCAAGTCCGGCCCGTTCGCGTGCGGGTCCGGGGCGGGCGACGGGAAGTGCGTGGCCCGCGGCATGTTCGGCGGCCGCAGGCCCTCGATGGAGGTGGCCGGGGTGACGAGCGCGGTCGCGACCAGCAGCAGTCCGCCGAACGCCGCCCCGGCGGAGGCCACCGCGAACCAGGCCGCGCGGCGCGAGGACCGCGGCGGGGTGACGGAGGCGGGCACCATGCCGAGGTCGAACTTGTGCAGGCCGCCGACCGGGACGGTGTCGCTCAGCGGGTCGGTGCCCGGTTCGGCCGGCGCGGCACCGGTCGCCGCCCCGGTGGTGGGGGCGACGGCGGGCAGCGGACCGGTGTCCGCGAACGGGTCGTGCGCGCCGGCGTCGGCGGCGCACGCGCTGGTCGCGCGGATCCGGTGCGGCCCGGCGCCCGGTGCGGGCTGCTCGATGAGGCCGCCCCAGCTCACCCCGGTTCCGGTGGGGTGGCCGAGCCGGTCGGGACGCGCGCCCGTGCCGCCGGGAGGCGTGCTGACGGGATCGCCGCCGGGCCAGCGCGGTGCGAGGAGGTCGTCGTCCCGCGGTTCGGTCGTCGCGAGCGCCGAGCGGGACACCGCCGAAGGGGTCATGGTCGGGGAGGCTAGGCAGCGGCGAGCGCCCCCCGCGTCACACGAGTCGGTGGTAACCCTGACTATCGCTCGAAAGAGGGACGCTTCCCGGCGGTTTTCACCTTGCGATCACAGCCCGGAGTACTTCCCGCTCACGCGCCCGCCCGGCGCCGCGGCGATCAGTAGTCGTTGTTGCGGAACTTGGTCTGGGTGGTCTGGAGTGCCTTGAGCGCCCCCGCGCCACCGCCCGCGCCGAGCAGCATCGCGAACACGTTCGCGCCCGCGCCCCCGCCGAGCGCGATCAGCAGCGCCACCACCGTGACGGCCAGCGTCACCCCCGTCACGGGCAGGCGCTTGCGCGCGAACTCGACCACCGGCTGACCGCCCGGCCGCTTCTTCGCCGCCGAGGTCAGCATCCCCAGGTAGGCCCCGTGCCCGGCGGCGGCCACGACCGCCACGAGGGTCACGAGCAATGCGACGATCCCGATGAGTGCACCCATGCCTCCAGTCTGCCCTGTCCCGCACCGGTCCGGTATGGGTGGTTTCCCGGAGGCCCGTCCGGGCAAGTTCGCGGCTGAGCTGGGGTTGCGCCGCCGCCCGCGGAAGTGGTTGTGGCGATCCCCTGGATCGAGATCAGCATCACGCATAGGTTCTCAGGCTATGAACGATCGTCCCGCCGAACTCCCGGACCAGCACTCCCTAGCCGGAAAGCGGGCGGTCGTCACCGGCGCGGCCAGCGGCATCGGCTCCGCCACCGCCCGCAGGTTGGCCGCCGCCGGCGCCACCGTGATCGTGGTGGACCGCGAGGCGGAGGCGGTGGAGCGGATCGCGGCCGACCTCGACGCCGAGGCGCGCGTCGTCGACCTGGAGGACCCGGACGCGGCGGCGCCGCTCGGCGAGCACGCCGACATCGTGGTCAACAACGCCGGCCTGCAGCACGTGGCGCCGGTGCACCAGTTCCCGCCGGAGATGTTCGCGAAGCTGGTGAAGGTGATGCTGGAATCGCCGTTCCGGCTGATCCGCGCCGCGCTGCCCGGCATGTACGAGCGGGGCTGGGGGCGGATCGTGAACATCTCCTCGGTGCACGGCCTGCGCGCCTCGCCGTTCAAGAGCGCCTACGTGTCGGCCAAGCACGGCCTGGAGGGGTTGTCGAAGACGGTCGCGGTGGAGGCCGCCGGCTACGGCGTCACCTCGAACTGTGTCTGCCCGGGCTTCGTGCGGACCCCGCTGGTGGAGCGCCAGGTCGCCGAGCAGGCGGAGCTGCACCGGGTGCCGGAGGAGCAGGTCGTGGAGGACGTGCTGCTGGCGCGCACCCCGGTGAAGCGGCTGGTGGAACCGGACGAGGTGGCCGACCTGGTGCACTGGCTCTGCGGCCCGAGCACGGCGTCGATCACCGGCGCCTCGTTCCCGATGGACGGCGGCTGGACGGCGCACTGAGCGGGCGCCGGGTGCACGGCCCGCCGCCGGGCCGTGCACCGCGCGCTGATCAGCGCCCGAGGCGGCCGCGGCCGAGGCGCAGCAGGATCATCGCCAGCTCGCGGCCTTCCGGCCCCAGCTCCCGGTAGCGCGCCAGGACGTCCATCTCGCGGTTGTAGACGATGCGCGGCCCGCCGTCGGCCATCCGGGCTTCGCCGACCTGCCGGGAGACCTCGGCACGGCGCTTGATCAGCCGCAGGATCTCGGCGTCCAGGTGGTCGATCTCCTCGCGGAAGCCGGCGATGGCCTCGGTGGCGGGACGCGCGGGGGCGTCCGGTGCGTCGTTCGGTTCGGGCTGGTGCTGCTCACCGTCCACAGCGGCGTTCATGACTCGTCCTCCGAATCGGCCCCACCCCGGACCGGACATGTGAAACGCCCCGAGTCCGAGGACTCCGGGGCGTCGTAGTGGTGTGCGCGCTCACACGGCTACGGGCGTCGGAATCCCGGTCCGCCCGTAGTAAAAGTTCGCGCAAGCGAGGCGCGTCCGCGTCAGCACGCCGCCAGTCTGCCACAGCCCGCGGTCCGGTGGCCATCCACCGGGACGTTGTTCCCGACCGCTGGGACCGCCGTCGGCGGCCGGGCTGTCGGGGGCGGCCGGTAACGTGGAGCGGCGATGAGCACCCTCTTCGATCTCCCGCACGACGGTTCCTCCGATCCCGGTTCCGGCCCGGCGGGGCACGAGCCGGACGCCCTGCTCGCGGGCCTGAACTCGCAGCAGCGCGACGCCGTGGTGCACACCGGTTCCCCGCTGCTGATCGTCGCGGGCGCCGGGTCCGGCAAGACCCGGGTGCTCACCAGCCGCATCGCGCACCTGCTGGCGCAGGGCGTGCACCCCGGCCAGATCATGGCGATCACGTTCACCAACAAGGCCGCCGCGGAGATGAAGGAACGCGTCGCCGACCTGGTGGGCCGCCGGTCGAACGCGATGTGGGTGTCCACGTTCCACTCGATGTGCGTGCGGGTGCTGCGCCGCGAGGCGAAGACGCTGGGGTTGTCGTCGAACTTCTCCATCTACGACTCCGACGACTCCAAGCGGCTCATCACGATGATCGGCCGCGAGCTGGAGCTGGACTCGAAGCGGTACCCGGCGAAGACGCTGTCGATCCACGTGTCGAACCTGAAGAACGAGCTGGTCACGCCGGAGGAGGCCGCCGAGCGCGCCGGCAACGACCTGGAGCGCAAGGTCGCCCAGGTCTACGCCGCCTACCAGCGCAGGCTGGCCGACTCGCAGGCCGTGGACTTCGACGACCTGATCATGCGCACGGTGGACCTGCTGCGCGGCCACCCGGACATCGCCGAGCACTACCGGCGCCGCTTCCGGCACGTGATGGTCGACGAGTACCAGGACACCAACCACGCCCAGTACGCCCTGGTGCGCGAGCTGGTGGGCACCGAGGACACCGAGCTGGGCACCCCGCCCGCCGAGCTGTGCGTGGTCGGTGACGCCGACCAGTCGATCTACGCGTTCCGCGGCGCGACGATCCGCAACATCGAGGAGTTCGAGCGGGACTACCCGCAGGCGCGCTCCATCCTGCTGGAGCAGAACTACCGCTCGACGCAGACGATCCTCACCGCCGCGAACTCGGTGATCCGCCGCAACCCCAACCGCCGGGACAAGCGCCTGTGGAGCGACGCGGGGGACGGCGCCCCGATCGTCGGCTACGTCGGCGACAACGAGCACGACGAGGCCGCGTTCGTCGCGGGCGAGATCGACCGGCTCGTCGACGACGGCGAGGCCACGTTCAACGACATCGCCGTGTTCTACCGGACCAACAACCAGTCCCGGGTGTTCGAAGAGGTCTTCATCCGCCTCGGGCTGCCCTACCGCGTGGTCGGCGGCGTGCGGTTCTACGAGCGCCGCGAGGTCCGCGACGCGCTCGCCTACCTGCGGGTGCTGGACAACCCGGACGACACCGTGAGCCTGCGCCGCATCCTCAACGTGCCCAAGCGGGGCATCGGCGACCGGGCGGAGGCCGTCGTCGCCGCGCACGCCGACCAGGAGCGCACCTCCTTCGCCGCGGCGCTGCGGGCGGCCGCGCAGGGGCGCGTCCCGGCGCTGGCGACCCGCGCGCAGAAGCAGATCGCCGGGTTCGTGGCGCTGCTCGACGAGCTGGGCGAGGTCGCCGCCGAGGCCGACGTGGCCGAGGTGCTCGACGCTGTGCTGGAACGCACCGGCTACCGCGGCGAGCTGGAGGCCAGCGACGACCCGCAGGACGCGACCCGGGTGGAGAACCTCACCGAGCTCGTCACCGTCGCCCGCGAGTTCATCGAAGCCCGCGCGCCGCAGGCGGGCGAGGTCGCGGCCGAGGGCACCGACCCGTCCGCGGAGGCCGTCGTCGCGCCCGCCGAACCGGCCGCGGAGGACGCCGAGGAGCAGGACCTCGGACTGCCCGCCGACGACTCGCTCGCCGCGTTCCTGGAACGGGTGTCGCTGGTCGCCGACGCCGACTCGCTGCCCGAGTCCGGCGACGGCGTGGTCACCCTGATGACGCTGCACACCGCGAAGGGCCTGGAGTTCCCGGTGGTGTTCTCCACCGGCTGGGAGGACGGGATCTTCCCGCACATGCGGGCGCTGAGCGATCCGGCGGAGCTCGCCGAGGAGCGCAGGCTCGCCTACGTGGGCATCACCCGCGCCCGGCAGCGGCTGTACCTGTCGCGGGCGCTGATGCGCTCGGCGTGGGGGCAGCCGATGGCGAATCCCGCGTCCCGGTTCCTCACCGAGATCCCGGACGAGCTGATGCAGTGGCGGCGCATCGAACCGGAGCGGGCCGCACCGCAGGTGCGCAGCACCTGGGGCGGTCGCGGCGGGTTCGACCGGGGCGGTTCGGACTCGGCGCAGGCCTCGGTGTCCTCGCGCGGGCTGCGCAGCACCGGGGCGCCCGGCTGGAAGGACACCGTCGCGATCAAGCTCGACGCCGGGGACCGGGTCACGCACGACAAGTACGGCCTCGGCACGGTGCTGGCGACCGAGGGGGAGGGGCCGCGGGCCACCGCGACCATCGACTTCGGCAGCGCGGGCACGGTCCGGCTCATGCTCATCGGCAGCGTTCCGCTCACCAAGCTCTGACCCGGCCCGCGGGTCCTCAGCCGAAGTGCATGCTGAGGACGAGGGCCATCCTGCGGAACGCGGGGACCTTGCCCATGCCGCGGACCAGGGCCCGGTACGCCAGGCCGAGACGTTCCAGGCCGGGGATGTCGAAGAAGGTGCGCTCCTCGTCGAGGACCAGTCCGGGCACGGCCCGCTCCAGCTCGGCGCCGCCGCGCACGCCCCAGGTCAGCCGGGCCCCCGCCGCGCGCACCGCGCCGTTGAGCCGGTGCGCCCACCGCGTCGCCAGCGGGCTCTGCACGTCGCAGATCAGGTGCCCGCTGGGGAAGTGCTCGGTGATGCGGCGCAGCAGCGCGGTCCCGTCCGCCTCGGTGAGGTACATCAGCAGCCCTTCGGCGACGACCAGCGCCGGCCGGTCGCCCGGGACGTCGCGCAGCAGGTCGGGCGCGGTGACCGAGGTGCCGAGGACGTGGTGGTGCGCCCGCGCCGGGTAGATCCGCTCCCGCAGGTCGATGACCTCGGGGAAGTCGACGTCGTACCACTCGGTGCTCGGCGGCGGGTCGAGCCGCTGCCCGCGGCTGTCCAGCCCGCAACCGAGGTGCAGCACGGTCACGTCCGGGTTCGCGGCGAGCCGCACCGCGGTGAGGTCGTCGAACAGCCGCCCGCGCAGCGCCACCGACAGCGCGTCGTTCCCGCGCAGCCCGGTGGCGTCGAAGTCGTGGTCGATGCGGCGCACGGCCTCCTCGGCGTAGGGGTCGTGCAGCACCGGGTTCGCGGTGCGGCTGTGCAGCGCGCGTCCGTAGAGGGTGGCGAGCATGGTGGCGCGCGCACCGGTGAAGTCGGCCTTCTCGCGGTTCATCGCCGTTATCCCAGGTGAGGGGTACCTGCGGAGCTCAAGCTACGCGCGTTTCACAACATCGTGAATAAAGGAAGCGTATGGATCGGGGACGTGGACGAGGGCGACCGGACGCGGCTGACAGGTTCGTGGAGCGCTTCGCGCCGGACCCCGCCGGGATGCCGGCCAGGGGGTTCGCCGAGCTGCCGATCGCGCATGCTCACCGCCGGTGTCGACGCGGTCGGTGCGGACACCGAGTCCGGTCGGCGCCTGGACGGGACGTGCCGCTTCTTCGCCTTCCTCCGCGCGAAGCCGCCCGCGCTGGTGCGGCGGTGGCGCGCGCAGCGGTGACCGGGCGCCGAACGGCCGGAGCGGACGGCGCGCCGGACCGTCACCGGCCTGGCGGGTCGTCCGCTCGCGGAACCGGGTGGATCAGGTGACGTCCACGCCGCGGGCGCTCAGCCACGGCAGCGGGTTGATCTTCTTGCCGCTGGCGTTCCACACCTCGAAGTGCAGGTGAGTGCCGGTGGAGAAGCCGCGGTTGCCCATGGTGGCGATCTGGTCGCCCGCCTTCACCTTCTCGCCCTCGCTGGCGGTGATGGTGTTGACGTGGCCGTAGACGGTGATCGTGCCGTCCTCGTGCTGCACGCGCACCCACAGGCCGAAACCGCTCGCCGGGCCCGCGTCGATGACCACGCCGTCGGCGGCGGAGACGATCGGGGTGCCCTTGCTGTTGGCGATGTCGATGCCGTAGTGCGTGGTGCCCCAGCGGCCGCCGAAGCCGGAGGTGAAGGTGCCCTCGGCCGGAGCGACGATCTTCGGCCGCTTGGCCTCCTCCTCGGCGGCGATGCGGGCGGCTTCCTCCTCCGCGCGCTGCTCGGAGATGCGCTCGCTCTTGGCCAGCTTCTCGACTTCGGAGTCGGCGCTGCTGACCTTGGCGACCGGCAGCATCTCCGGGGCCGGGGCGGAACCGCCCATGCCGCGGGAGGAGTCGTCGGTGGCGGAGCTGAAGGAAGCGGCCGCGTCCTGACCGGAGGCGAGCGGGGTGATGCCGTCCTGGTCGGGGGCCGGTTCGCCGCTGGCCATCGACTGGCCGGCGGCGGCGAACGCGCCTGCGGCGACGGCTGCGACGACGAGTCGGCCGCGGATGACCGAAGGCGGGGTGGAGATCCGCCGCTGGCGCTGCTGTGGAAGATCGTGCGGGGACGACTCCTCGGCGATCGGGGCGCCGCCGGGGGAGCGGTGTCGAGACAAGGCCTGCCCTTCCGTCTCGGGGAGTCCGGTCACTGGCTCCCGGACGGGGTTCCGGGGCGCCGGTCGGGGTAACCGGCGGTCGTGATCGGACCGTGACAACGGACCGGGGGACAGTAACCAGGCTGATCCCCTAGGGGCAAATCCCGATCAGTGGTCGTTCGATCACGGAGCGTGTTCACCGCTGGGTGGCCGGGAGCGGCCGCGCGCGGCGGGGCGGCGTGGCGTGCGCTGTTACCGAGTGGCACTGCCTGGCGGTTCGTGATCGAGGAAGTCGGTCCCGTTCGGACTAGGGGAACGGGGTGGTTCCGCTTCGGGCAGTGATGCGACACGCCCAAGAGTGACGCAAGTCACAGAAAAAACAGCGCAACGCACTCAACCTCGATGACCCGTACGAGGCCTCAAGTCGGACAACCCGCCCAGTGATCCCACTATTCCCGGACCGCCGGAACCGGCCCCGGCGCGACCGCCGACCCGGCGCAACCGCCGCCCGGGCCCGAAACGCCGACACCGTGCGTAGCCGCCGCGGATCCCCGGCGGGACCCGGGGCGATCAGTTGCTAGCGTCGGCGCGGTGAGTGCCCGGCCCGATCTCCCGTTCGAATCCCCGGAGACGCAGATGAGCCGCCCGACGGCGCCCGACCCCGCCGGTCCGCCGACCGGCCTCACCGCGGCGATCGCGCTGTCCGCGCTCGGCGCGCTGCTCACCGCGTTCGCCCCGCTGCTCGGACTGGTCGCGCCGGACATGCCGGCCGCGTTCACCTCCTGGCCGTGGCTGCTGGTCCCCGCGCTGGTCCCGGCGGTGCTCGCCGCGGTGTTCCGCGGCAGCCGGCCCGCGCTGGCCGCCGCCGTGCTGCTCGGGCCCGCGGTGCTCGCGCCCGGACGCCTGGTGCAGGACGCGCAGCTCCTCATCGACGCGGGCCTCGCCGCGCGCCCCGAACTGCTGCTGCCCGACACCCTCGACCCGCTCGGCGCCGCGCCCGGCACCTGGGTGCTGCTGGCCGGGCACCTGCTGGCCCTCGCCGCCGGCGTGCTCGCGCTGATCGCCGGACGCGGGCTGTTCGACCACGCCGACGGGGCCTCCGACGCCTTCGGCTCCTTCGGGGAGGACGCCTTCGCGGGCAGCTCCGTCGCCGAGGCCGCCGCCGACGGCGGCTCCGGGCGCGGTCGCGCGGGCGCGCGCAGGCAGGGACTGCTCGCGCTGGTGCTGTGCGCGACCGCGATCGCCGCCGTCGGGCTGCTGATGGGGCCGTTCACCTCCGAGGACCCGTACCTGCTGGCCAAGCCCGCCGTGGAGGCGCCGGTCGCGGTCGCGATCGGCAGCCTGCTGCTGGCGATCGCCGTGCCCGCGGCCGCCGGGTTCATGGCCGGGTCCGCCGACCGCGACCTGGTGCGCGGCGGGCTGCTCGGCCTCGCCGCCGGCCTCGCCGCCGTCGCGGTGCCGCCGCTGGTCGCGGTGGCGCTGCTGCCCCGGCTGCACTTCGGCTGGGGACCGGCGCTCGCGCTGGCCGCCGCGCTCGTGCTGGTCGGCCTCGCCGTCGAAGGCGGGCGCGACCCCGCCCGGAGTTCCGGGGAGGTGCGGCTGCCCGCGCTGACCAGGTTGCTGCGCGCCGCCGGTGCGCTCGCGCTGCTCGCCGGTGCGCTGGCCGTCGTCGGCGCGCTCACCCCGCACCTGCGGATGCCCAGCTGGATCGACGACCCCTCGGTGTACCCGGCGCGGCTGCTGTGGCCCGGCGGCGTGCTGCTGGTGCTGCTCGGCGCGGCCCTGCTGGTGCCGTCGATCGCCGCCGCGGTGCGCCCCGCGCTGACCGCGGCCTGGGCGGCGCTGCCGCTGGCCGGGGCCGCCGCGCTGGACAGCGTGCTCACCTCCACCCAGGTCGCGGGCGCCGACGCGGCGCCGGGCGCGTGGGCGTCCGGCGCGGCCATGGTGTTCGCGCTGCTCGCCGCGATCACCGCGGCGCTGGCCGGCGGGGTGGAACGCGAAGAGGTGGACCTGGCTGAACCGGACTGGCAGCCGGAGCGCGGCGCGGACGTGGACCTCGCCGAGCGGAGCTGGCGGCCGGTGGTCGCGGTGCCCGCGGCGCTCGCCGCGCTGCTGGGGCTGGCCGCGGTGCTGCTGCCGGTGCTGTCCGCTCCCGACTACACCGCGCCGGGCGTGTTCACCCGGTTCGGCACCGCTTCCTGGGGGCTGATCGGCGCCGGGGTCGCGGTGCTGGTCGCGACGGTGCTCGCCGTCCGCAGCAGGCCCGCGCGGGCGGCGGCGCTGCTCGTCGGCGCGGCGCTGGTGATGGTGGTGCGGGCGCTGGAGTTCCCGCTCACCGCGGGGCGCGCCGCGGACGCCACGCCGGGGCCGGGGCTCTGGTGCGCGGTGGCCGCGGCGGTCGTGCTGCTGATCACCGCGCTGCTCGCGGGCCGCTCCGCCGAACGCTGAGGGTCCGCCCGAGCGGTGCCCGCCGCCGAGTGCCGAACCCGGCTGGGCGGCGCCCGCGCCGAGTGCCGAACCCCCGCCGGGGCGGTGCCTGCCGCCGCGCGCTGAACCCGCCGGGGCCGTGCCTGCCACCGGGCGGTCGTGCCGCTGTGCGCTGGACCCGCCTGGGCGTCGCTGCCGCCCGGCGCGAGCGCGGTGCGCCGCGGAGCCGCGAAATCCGGCGGAGCGCAAAAAGGGGCGAAATTCCGCGCCGGAGCCCCTTGACGGTCGCCGAGGCGGTGTTCCGTTCGTCACTCCGCGGCGCCGTCCAGCGGTTTTCCCACTGCGAAATCCCCGGTCCGGATGCATCCACCTGCGGCGATCGGGCGAGCGGGGTGAGCCAGTTCACCGGGTGCGGCGCACCGGCCGTCCTCGCAGGTCGCTATGGTCGCCCAGTCCGACACCGACGTCGCAGGAGAGTCGAGTGGACCTGTACGAGTACCAGGCGAAGGAACTCTTCGCTTCCCACGGAGTGCCGACGCTGCCCGGTTCCGTGGCCACCAATCCCGAAGAGGCCAAGGCAGCCGCCGACGAACTCGGCGGGCCCGTGGTGGTCAAGGCCCAGGTGAAGACCGGGGGCCGCGGCAAGGCCGGCGGCGTCAAGCTGGCCGAGACGCCGGACGAGGCCCAGACCAAGGCCGAGGCGATCCTCGGCTTGGACATCAAGGGCCACGTGACGCGTCGTGTGCTGATCACGACCGCCTCCGACATCGCCGACGAGTACTACTTCTCCTTCCTGCTCGACCGCGCCAACCGGAACTTCCTGGCGATGGCCTCGGTCGAGGGTGGGATGGAGATCGAGGAAGTCGCCGCGACCAAGCCCGAGGCGCTGGCGCGCATCGCGGTCGACCCGATCCAGGGCGTGGACGCCACCAAGGCCCGCGAGATCGTCGAGGCCGCGAAGTTCCCGGCCGAGGTCGCCGACCAGGTCGTCGACGTGATCGTCAAGCTGTGGGAGACCTTCGTTTCGGAGGACGCCACGCTCGTCGAGATCAACCCGCTGGTCAAGGACCCGCAGGGCAAGATCATCGCGCTGGACGGCAAGGTCACGCTGGACGAGAACGCCGCGTTCCGGCAGCCGAAGCAGGCCGAGCTGGTCGACGCCGAGGCGGAGGACCCGCTGGAGGCGAAGGCCAAGGCCAAGGGCCTCAACTACGTCAAGCTCGACGGCGAGGTCGGCATCATCGGCAACGGCGCGGGCCTGGTCATGTCCACGCTGGACGTGGTGGCCTACGCGGGCGAGGCGCACTCGAACGTGAAGCCGGCCAACTTCCTGGACATCGGCGGCGGCGCGTCCGCGGAGGTCATGGCGGCCGGGCTGGACGTCATCCTCGGCGACAACGACGTGAAGTCGGTGTTCGTCAACGTCTTCGGCGGGATCACCGCCTGCGACGCCGTGGCCAACGGCATCGTGCAGGCGCTGAAGATCCTGGGTGACGACGCGACCAAGCCGCTGGTCGTCCGGCTCGACGGCAACAACGTCGAGGAAGGCCGGCGCATCCTGGCCGAGGCGAACCACCCGCTGGTCACCTTGGTCGACACGATGGACGGCGCGGCCGACAAGGCCGCCGAACTTGCTGCTGCGGGGGCGTGACCCATGGCCATCTTCCTCAACGAGAACAGCAAGGTCATCGTCCAGGGCATCACCGGCTCCGAGGGCACCAAGCACACCGCGCGGATGCTGAAGTCCGGCACCAACATCGTCGGTGGCGTGAACGCCCGCAAGGCCGGGCAGACCGTCGAGATCGAGGGCAAGGAGCTCACGGTCTACGGCACGGTCGCCGAGGCGATCAAGGAGACCGGCGCCGACGTGTCGGTGCTGTTCGTGCCGCCGAAGTTCGCCAAGGACGCGGTCGTCGAGGCCATCGACGCCGAGATCCCGCTCGCCGTGGTGATCACCGAGGGCATCCCGGTGCACGACTCCGCCTACTTCTGGGCGCACGCGAACGCCACCGGGAACAAGACCCGCATCGTCGGGCCGAACTGCCCCGGCGTGATCTCGCCCGGCAAGTCCAACGCGGGCATCATCCCGGCGGACATCACCGGCCCCGGCAAGATCGGCCTGGTGTCCAAGTCGGGCACGCTGACGTACCAGATGATGTACGAGCTGCGCGACATCGGTTTCTCCACCGCGGTCGGCATCGGCGGTGACCCGATCATCGGCACCACGCACATCGACGCGCTCCAGGCGTTCCAGGACGACCCGGAGACCGAGGCGATCGTGATGATCGGCGAGATCGGTGGCGACGCCGAGGAGCGGGCCGCCGACTACATCAAGGCGAACATCACGAAGCCGGTGGTCGGCTACGTCGCGGGCTTCACCGCGCCGGAGGGCAAGACCATGGGCCACGCGGGCGCCATCGTGTCCGGTTCCTCGGGCACCGCGGCCGCGAAGAAGGAGGCCCTGGAGGCCGCCGGCGTCAAGGTCGGCAAGACCCCCAGCGAGACCGCGAACCTGATGCGCGAGATCGTCAAGGGCTGAGCTCCACCCTTCCACGACCGGGGCCGGGCACCGAACGAGGTGCCCGGCCCCGGTCGTTCGCGCTTCCAAGGTGAACTTCTCCACAGCCGCCAACCGGACCGGGTTCCGGGCGCGCGCCGGGTCGGGCGGGGGACGGGTCCGCCGCCGGGTGGCCGGTGACCGGGGCGTACGGGATCGGGCGGGTCGGAAACGGGTGATCCGTACCCGTTCGGTGGCCGAATCACAGTCCGATACCGTTTCGAGTGTCACTCTTCCGGGAGACACTGGTGTTCGCCCGGCCCTCGGCGAGGAGGAGTCCTCTCAACCATGTCCACGCCCTACGGTGCACCGCCGCCCCACCAGCAGGCACCTCCGCACGCAGGGCCTCCTCGTGCGGAGCCGCCGCAGCCCGGCAACGCGGGTGGCACCGACCTCAAGTCCATCCTGCCGCTCGTGGCCGCGGGCGCCGGGCTCATCGCCTACGTGCTCGGGTTCTTCGACCAGGCCGCGGCCGGGCTGATGTCGGGCACGGCCGGGCTCGCCATCGTCGGGGCCGCGGTGCTGATGGGGCTGCGGCTGCTGCCGAAGGCCCCCAACGTGCTGCCCGCCGCCGCCCCGCTCGCCGTCTACGGCGCGCTCGCGGTGCTGCTGGCCGTGATCGCCGGACTCGCCGGGGGCATCGCGATCGTCCAGCTCGTGCTGGCCCTCGTGCAGGCCGCCGTGGTCGTCGTGCTGCTGCTCGCCGAAGCGGAGGTCGTCGCGCTGCCCAGCGGTGGCGCCAGGACCCCCGACCCCCGCGGTCGTCAGCAGGGCCCCGGTACCGGCCCGTTCCCGCCGCTCGGCCAGCCGGGACCCGGCGGTCCCGGTGCCCAGGGGCCCGGTGCCCAGGGACCGGGTGTGCAGGGCGGCCCCGGGCCGCAGGGTCCCGGTGGCCAGCCGCAGCAGCCGTGGGGACCGCCGCCGGGTCAGCCCGGTTTCGGCGGGCCGCAGGGCGGGCCCGGTCAGCCGCAGCAGCCCCAACCCGGCCAGCCCCAACCCGGCCAACCCCAGCCCGGTCAGCCCCAGCAAGGCCAGCCCGGCGGGTACCCCGGCCCCGGCCAGGGCCCGGGTGGAGCTCCCGGCCAGCCCGGCCCCGCTTACGGGCAGGGCGCGCCCGGTGGTTACGGGCAGGGACCCGGCGGCGGCTACGGCGGCCCCACCGGTTCCGGCGGCTACGCCCAGCAGGGTCCGGACAGCCCCGCGGGCGGCTCGCCCGCAGGTGACCCCGGCCCGGCCTCCGCGCCGCAGCCCCAGGTCACCGACGGCCCGGAAGGCACCCGGCAGATGCCGTACCCCGGCCAGAACTGACCCGACGCACCCTCGGAGGGCGCCGACCGCATCCTGCGGCGGCGCCCTTCGCGCGTTCTCCGCCTTGTCCCTCCAGCGGTGAAGCCGCTGAGCGGCGACCACGCACGCAGCCCGGCCACCCGCCCCACCTCGCAGAACGAGCCCGGAGACACCGACAGAGACGAACTCTGCGTGATCGTCGTCGCTCGATGGGCGGACGCTGCGGCGCGTCACGGGGTGAAAGCGCCGGGGCCGGTGCGAGATTCGGCCGCATGCCGCTGATCGAATCGCCGTCCGATCCGGACCTGGTGCCCGAAGACGACGCCGAGCACCGCGAACCGATCGGCGCGCTCCGCCTCGGCGCGGTCGCGGCGGCCACGGTGCTCGCCGGCTACCTGCTGTCCGCGACGTTGCTCGCGCTCGCCACCGGCACCGCGAGCGGCCCGGAGATCGGCGCCGGCACCCTGCTGGCCGCGGCCGTGCCGGGCTGGCTGGTGGCGCACCAGGTGCCCCTGGTGGTGCTCGGGGCCCCGCTGTCGGTGCTGCCGTTCCTGCCCACCGCCGCGCTCGGGCTGCTCATCGCCGCGATCACGGCGGCCTTCCTGCGCCGCACCGGCTTCGACACCGCGCGCGACGCCGTCCGGGTGATCGGCGCGGTCGCGGCCGGGCACGCGGTGCTCGGCGCCGTGCTGGCCGCGCTGCTCAGCGGTGCCGTCGACGCCTCGGTGCCGGGCGCTTTCCTGCGCTGCGGGCTGGTCGCGGCCGCGGGTTCGGCGGCCGGGGCCTGCCGCGCCGGGGAGCTCCCGGCCGCGGTGCGGCGGCTCGCCGGGCCGACGATCAGCGCGGGGCTGCGCGGCGCGCTGCTGGTGTCGGCGTGCGTGCTCGTCGCCGGTGCGCTGGTCGCGGTCGTGGCGCTGTGCCTGTCCGCGGCGCGCGCCGGGGAGGTGCTGGGCCGCGCGGGCACGGCCGGTGACGCGTTCGGCCTGCTGCTGCTGTCGCTGCTGTACCTGCCGAACGCGGCGCTCGCCGGGTGGTCCTTCGCGGCCGGTCCGGGGATTAGCGTCGGCGGGTTGACCGCGCGGTTCTACGAGACCGAGCCGGGAGCGGTCCCGGACGTGCCGCTGCTGGCGGCGCTGCCGACCGGCGCCGCAGCCTGGTGGTGGCCGGTGGTGCTGGTGCTGCCGGTGGCCGCGGGTGCGGTCGTCGGTCTGCGCTGCGGCCGGGAGCTGGACCAGGCGCGGCGACCGGCGGCGGTCGCGGTGGCCGCGGCGGTCGCGTCGTTCGGCGTGCTGGTGGTCGCGGCCCTGGCCGGGGGGAGCGCGGGAGGAGGGCCCTTCGACCCGATCTCGCTGCATTCCCCGGCGCTCGCCCTCGTCACGTTCGGCTGGGTGCTGGTGCCCGCGCTGCCCGCGGTGTGGCTGTTCCCCGTGCCCTGGCGGCCGGCGGACGAGTTCGCGGCGGAGCTCGACGGCGCCGCCGACCCCGACGACGAGGAGCGGGCCGAGCTCGGCGGTGCGGACGGCATCGGCCTCGACGGTGCGGACGACGTGGACCTCGACGACGAGGAGCCGGACGGCGCGGCCGAGGAGGTCGACGAGTGGGACGGCGTCGACGAATGGGACGGGGCCGACGAGTGGGACGGCGTCGATGAATGGGACGGAACCGGCGAGCCGGACGATCCGGACGAGCTCGACGAGGAAGCCGGCGAACCGGCCGACGAGTCCGGCTCCGGTGGCCCGGCCGCCGCGGACCCCGGGTTCGAGTTCGACGAGGCGGAGTGGGCCGACCTCGTGCGCCGCGCGCAGGAGGCCGAGGAACCCGACCAGGCCCGGTCCTGGTCCGGCGACATCCACGGCGACGCCGACGTTCCCGAACCCCGCCCCCGCGACGACGCGTCCCGGACCGCCGACGACGACGCGGACGGCCCGGCCTCCCGCTGACCGGTGCGGTGAGGGCTGGGCCACTCGCCCGGGACCTGGCCGAGTCCCGCACCGGGCCGCCGCCTACGCTGCTCGGTGAGATCGTGACCAGGCACTGTCAGGAGTCAGAGCTGAGCACCCCCGCATCGAACGCGGCCTCCGCAGCACGACCGGACCCTGCCCCCGGCACTCCCGAACCGGACCCGTCCGCGCAACCGCCGACGCGGTTCCGCCCCGGCGATCCGGCCCGCGTGGTCGTGCTGGTCTCCGGTTCCGGAACCCTGCTGCAAGCCCTCCTCGACGCCACCGCGCGCCCCGGCTACCCGGTGCGCGTCGTGGCGGTCGGCGCCGACCGGCCCGGCATCGAAGGTCTCGCGCGCGCCGAGCGCGCCGGCATCCCGACCTTCGTGCGCCGCGTCGCCGACCACGCGACCCGGCAGGACTGGGACGAGGCGCTGACCGAGGCGTGCGCCGAGCACGAACCGGACCTCGTGGTGTCCGCCGGTTTCATGAAGCTCGCCGGCGAGCGCTTCCTCGCCCGCTACGGCGGCCGCTACTTGAACAGCCACCCGGCGCTGCTGCCCGCGTTCCCCGGCATGCACGGGGTGCGCGACGCCCTCGCGCACGGGGTGCGGGTCACCGGCTGCACGCTGTTCGTGGTCGACGCCGGGGTGGACACCGGGCCGATCCTGGCGCAGGAGGCGGTGCCGGTGCTGCCCGACGACGACGAGGCGAGCCTGCACGAACGCATCAAGGCGGTCGAGCGGTCGCTGCTCGTGGAGACCGTGGAACAGCTCGCGCGGCACGGCTGGACCGTGCAGGGACGGAAGGTGGAAATCCCGTGACCGAGAACTCGCAGGAACGGCGGCCGGTGCGCCGGGCGCTGATCGGCGTGTCCGACAAGTCCGGCCTGCTGGACCTGGCCACCGGGCTGCACGCGGCAGGCGTCGAGATCGTCTCGACCGGTGGCACGGCGCGCGCCCTCGCCGACGCCGGCGTGCCGGTCACCCCGGTCGAGGAGCTCACCGGGTTCCCGGAGGCCCTCGACGGCCGGGTCAAGACGCTGCACCCGCGGGTGCACGCGGGCCTGCTCGCGGACCTGCGCCGACCGGAGCACGCCGACCAGCTCGCCGAACTGGACATCCCGCCGTTCGACCTGCTGGTGGTCAACCTGTACCCGTTCGTGCGCACCGTCGCCTCCGGCGCGGCGCCCGACGAGGTCATCGAGCAGATCGACATCGGCGGTCCCGCCATGGTGCGCGCCTCGGCGAAGAACCACGCCAACGTGGCCGTCGTCGTCGACCCCGGCAAGTACGAGTGGCTGCTGGAGCAGGTGCGCGCCGGTGGCTTCACGCTGCCCGAGCGCGTCGAGCTGGCCGCGGAGGCGTTCCGGCACACCGCGTCCTACGACGTGGCCGTCGCGGGCTGGATGAGCCGGGTGCCCACCGGGGACGACGCCGCGTTCCCCGGCTGGCTCGGCGAGACCTGGGAGCGGCGCTCCGCGCTGCGCTACGGCGAGAACCCGCACCAGGCCGCCGCGCTGTACGTCTCGGGCGGGGAGGCCACCGGGCTCGCCGCCGCCGCGCAGCTGCACGGCAAGGAGATGTCGTACAACAACTACGTGGACGCCGACGCCGCGTGGCGCGCCGCCCACGACCACGACCGGCCCTGCGTGGCGATCATCAAGCACGCCAACCCCTGCGGCATCGCCGTCGCCGAGGACGTCGCCGCCGCGCACCGCAAGGCCCACGAGTGCGACCCGGTGAGCGCCTTCGGCGGCGTCATCGCGGCGAACCGCGAGGTCACCGTGCCGATGGCCGAGCAGATCGCGGAGGTGTTCACCGAGGTCGTGGTGGCCCCCGGTTACGCCGACGGCGCGGTCGAGGTGCTGGCCCGGAAGAAGAACGTCCGGGTGCTCACCGCGCAGCCGCCGCGTTCCGGCCGGGTCGAGATGCGGGCCATCTCCGGCGGGACGCTCGTGCAGCAGTCCGACGCGATCGACGCCGACGGGGACGACCCGGCGAACTGGACGCTCGCCGTGGGGGAACCGGCGGACGAGGCCACGCTCGCGGACCTGCGGTTCGCCTGGCGCGCCTGCCGCGCGGTGAAGTCGAACGCGATCCTGCTGGCCGACGACGGCGCCACGGTCGGCGTCGGCATGGGCCAGGTCAACCGGGTGGACTCGGCGCGGCTCGCGGTGGCGCGGGCCGGGGAGCGGGTCTCCGGTTCGGTGGTCGCCTCCGACGCGTTCTTCCCGTTCGGTGACGGGCCGCAGGTGCTCGTCGACGCCGGGGTGCGGGCGATCGTGCAGCCGGGCGGCTCGGTGCGGGACGAGGAGACGGTCGAGGTGTGCCGGGCGGCGGGGATCCCGCTGTACCTGACGGGAACCAGGCACTTCGCCCACTGATCTGCTGCGCCCGGTCCGGTCGGGCGGGGTGGTGCTCCGGGGAGGGGCGGTGCGGGCCTTCGGGTCCGCGCCGCCCCTCTTCTCGTGCGCACCGGGTTGTCGGTGGGCGGGGGCAGGATGCGGGTGTCCGGCGGGCTTCTCGGGGACGGGACGCGCCTACCTGCGGTTATCGAACTTGTGTTCGCTCTTTGGTGTGAACGCCTTGACGGCGGGCTCCTGGCCAGGGTTTACTTGAGCCAGTCGAACAAGGGTTCGATCTTCGGTCGGGTCGGGAACGACCTGCGGTGCGGTCCAGGGGCGGGGTGCCCGGGCCTGCCGGTGACCGGGGACTCCGGGCGTCGCGGGGGCGCGCGGAACGAGGGTGATCGGGACGGTGATGTCGAGGAAGGGACGCAACGGCAACGGCGGCGGTCCGCAGTGGAACGGGGACCGCCGGAAGTACTGAACTACCGGAAAGAAACTCCGGAGCGGTCGCCGTCGGGGGGCGGTCGTTCCACGAGGTGGTGCCGTTCGGGTGCAGACGGCACGTCCTCACCGCTGTCTCCCCACAGCGGACGTGGGTGCCCGAGACGGGGTCGGGCATCCCTGCGAACGAGGTGGGGAGACAGCGGATGTCCGCGAGCACGTCCTTGGTGGCGTTGGACGGGGTGACCACGGCTCACGGGGTGTCCGTGGCCACCTCGGCCGCCGAGGCGGGCGGCGATCCCGTTGCGGGACGGGTGCTGCCCGCGCGGGCGGAATTCGCCGCCGTGCTGCCATGGCCAGGCCTGCGCCGTGGCAGCACGGTGGCGGTGCACGAATCGACCTCCCTGCTGTTCGCCCTGCTGTCCGAGGCGACGGCGGAAGGATCTTGGGCAGCGGTCGTCGGGCTCCCGGGGATCGGCTTGACCGCGGCGGCCGAGGCGGGCGTGGAGCTGTCCCGGCTGGCCTTGGTGCCGCACCCGGGGGACGATCCGGTCGCCGTGATCGCGGCCCTGCTGGACGGGGTGGATCTGGTGGTGGTCGGCCGCCCGGGACTGGTGACCGAGGCCGACGCCCGCCGGTTGTCCACCCGGGCCCGGCACCGCGGTGCGGTGCTGCTGCCGTTCGGTGCCTGGCCGGGTGCCGAAGTGCGGTTGCGGTGCGGGCAGGCGCGGTGGCGCGGTGTGGGGCAGGGCCACGGGCACCTGCGGGAACGCGAGGTCACCGTGCGCGCGGGCGGACGCGGGGCGGCCTCCCGGCCGCGCTCGTGCCGGATGCTGCTGCCGGGACGCGGCGGGCCAGCGGCACCGCTGGAGTCCCCCGCGCCGTGGGAACCCGCCGCACCGTTGGGGCCCGTGGCACCGCTGGAAACCGTGGCTTCGCTGGAAACCGCCGCTCGGCCGGGACCTGCGGCGCCGCCGGAACCGTCGACGCCGCTGGAACCGGCGACGCCGCTGGAACCGGTGGCGCCGTGGGAACCGGTGGCTCGGCCGGGACCGTCGCTGTGGGAACCCGCTGCGAGGTCCACGGCCGCCACGGGTTCGGGCGGAGGAGCCGGTTCCGGGCGGAACGCGGGCTCCGACGGGGTGCCGGATTCCGCCGGTGGGGCGAGGTCCAACGATGTCGGGGCCAGTGGTGCCGGGCCCCACGGCACCGGCCCAGGAAGCGCCTGCGCCAGCGGGGCGGTGAGGTCCAGCGGGGCAACGCGGTCCAGCGGGGCGGGAGCGGGCAGCGGGTCCAGCGGGGCAGCCGGGTCCAGCGGGGCAGCCGGGTCCAGCGGGGCAGCCGGGTCCAGCGGGGCAGCCGGGTCCAGCGGGGCAGCCGGGTCCAGCGGGGCAGCCGGGTCCAGCGGGGCAGCCGGGTCCAGCGGGGCAGCCGGGTCCAGCGGGGCAGCCGGGTCCAGCGGGGCGGCGGCGCGGCGCGCGCTGCGCCCGGTGCGGAGCGGCGATCGTGCCGGCTGACGTCACCCGCCCCACCCCACCCGGGTCGGCCGGGGCTCCGGCCGCGGGGCACGACTCCGCGGTGCGGCGGTTCCTGGTGTGGTGCCCGGACTGGCCGGTGGTGGCGGCCTCCCGCGCCGACGACCTCGACCCGCTGGCACCCGCGGCCGTGTTCACCGCGAACCGGGTGCTGGCCTGCTCGGCGACCGCCCGGGACGCCGGGGTCCGGCGCGGGATGCGGCGCCGGGAAGCGCAGGGCCGGTGCCCGGAGCTCGTGGTGTCCGAACACGACCCGGCGCGGGACGCGCGGCTGTTCGAACCGGTGGTGGCCGCGGTCGAGCAGTTGACCCCGGGCGTGGAGGTCGTGCGCCCGGGGCTGGTGGCGGTGCCCGCGCGCGGCCCCGCCCGCTACTTCGGGGCGGAGGAGACCGCCGCGGAACGGCTCGTCGACCAGGTCGCCGCGCGGACCGGGGTGGAATGCCAGGTGGGCGCGGCCGACGGCCTGTTCGCCGGGGTCCTCGCGGCCCGGCGCGGCGTGCTGGTGCCACCGGGCGGGAGCCGGGAGTTCCTCGCTCCGCTCGGCATCGGCGAGATCGACCAGCCCGCGCAGCGGCTCACCGCGAACCGCGCGGAACTGGTGGACCTGCTGTGGCGCTTGGGGATCCGCACGCTCGGCGAGTTCGCCGCGCTGCCCCCCGGCGACGTCACCACCCGCTTCGGCTCCGACGCGCTGCTGGCGCAGCGTTCCGCGCGCGGCGAGGAGGAACGCCCGCCGGACCGGCGCCGCCCGGAACCGGAGCTCACGGTCACCGAACGGCTGGACCCACCGGTCGATCGGGTGGACGCGGCGGCGTTCGCGGCGAAGGCGCTGGCCGAGCGGCTGCACCGGTTGCTGGCGGAACGCGGCGTCGCCTGCACCCGGCTGGGCATCGCCGCGCGGACCGAGCACGGCGAGGAACTGCACCGGGTGTGGCGGTGCGCGGAACCGCTGACCCCGGCCGACACCGTGGACCGGGTGCGCTGGCAGCTCGACGGCTGGCTCAGCGCCCGGTCGCGGGAACCGCGCCCCACCTCGGGGGTGGCGGTGCTGGCGCTGTCCCCGGAGGAGGTCGTGGGTGCGGGCGGGCTCCAACTGGACCTGGTGCGCTCGGCGACCGGTGCCGCCGACGCCCGTGCGGGACGCGCGTTCGTGCGCGTGCAGGGGCTGCTCGGGCCGGACCGGGTGCTGGTGGGCGTGCCCTCCGGCGGTCGGGACGCGCGGGACCGCGTGACGCTGGTGCCGTGGGGCGCGGAACGCCACCCGCGGCTGGAACCGGACCGCCCGTGGCCGGGGCGGATTCCGGCGCCGTCCCCGTCGGTGCTGCCCGAGGAACCGTGGCCCGCGACGGTGCTCGACGAGTCCGGAGAACCGGTGCGGCTCACCGCGCGGGCGGAGCTGACGGCGCCACCCCGGCGGGTGCTGGTGCGCGGTCGCGGCCGGGAGGTCGTCGGCTGGGCCGGTCCGTGGCCGCTGCGGGAACGCTGGTGGGACCAGGGCCCCGGCAGGCGGGAGGCGCCGCTGATCGTGCGGCTGCAGGTGGTCCTCGCCCCGGACACCGGAGCGGACGAATCCCGGGCCGGCGGCGGCCAGGGCGACCGGCACGACCAGGAAGACCAGGACGACCCGGGCGAAGTGGCCCTGCTGCTGGTGCACGAGGACGCCGCCTGGTGGGTGCAGGGGGTGTACCGATGAGCTGGTTCAACCCGCCGCAGAGCTGGTCGGAGCTGGAGAAGGCGCTGTCCGGCGCCGGGCCCCCGCCGCGCGACGAGCGCTGTCCCGCCGACGACGACCCCGAGCGGACCCGCGCGCCCCACGGGGACGGCGGCGAACCCGGGCCGGCCGAAGTCCCCTACGCGGAGCTGCACGCGCACTCGCACTTCAGCTTCCTGGACGGCGCCGGCCACCCGGAGGAGCTGGTCGCCGAAGCCGCCCGCCTCGGCCTGGAAGCGGTGGCGCTGACCGATCACGACGGCATGTACGGGGTGGTGCGCTTCGCGGAGGCCGCCGCCGAGCACGGCGTGCGTACCCTCTTCGGCGCCGAACTGGGCCTGGGCAGCGGCGGCGGCCGGGCTTCCGCCCGCACCGGCGAACCGGACCCGCCGGACCGGCACCTGCTGGTGCTGGCCCGCGGCCCGGAGGGCTACCGCCGGTTGTGCCGGGCGATCACCACGGCGCAGCTGCGCGGCGGGGAGAAGGGCCGCCCGCACTACGACCTGGCGGAGCTGGCGGCGGAGGCCGCGGGGCACTGGCTGGTGCTGACCGGCTGCCGCAAGGGCGCGGTGCGCGCGGCGTGGACCGAGGGCGGGACGCCCGCGGCCGCGGCGGAGCTGGACCGGCTGGTGGCGCTGTTCGGCGCCGAGAACGTGGCCGTGGAGCTCACCGACCACGGGCTGCCGGAGGATTCGGTGCGCAACGACGCCCTGTTCGAGCTGGCGCGCAGCCGCGGGCTGCGGGCGGTGGCGTCCACGGCGGCGCACCTGCCCTCCCCGGAGCGGGAGCGGATCGCCGCGGTGCTGGCGGCGATCCGGGCGCGCGGCAGCCTGGACGAGCTGGACGGCTGGCTGCCGCCGTCGGCGGGCGCGCACCTGCGGTCCGGCGCGGAGATGGCTCGCCGGTTCGCCCGCTACCCGGGGGTGGTGGCCGCGGCCGCCGAGCTGGGCCGGGAGTGCGCGTTCGACCTGCGGCTGGTGGCGCCGCGGCTGCCGCCGTTCGACGTGCCGCCGGGCCGCACGGAGGCCCAGCACCTGCGGGAGCTGACGATGCGGGGCGCGCTGGACCGCTACGGCCCGCCGGAGCGGAACCCGGCCGCGTACCGGCAGCTGGAGCACGAGCTGGCGGTGGTCGAACGGCTGGGCTTCCCCGGCTACTTCCTGGTGGTGCACGACATCGTCCGGTTCTGCCAGGAGCAGGACATCCTGTGCCAGGGCCGGGGTTCGGCGGCGAACTCGGCGGTGTGCTTCGCGCTGCGGATCACGAACGCGGACCCGGTGCGCTACGAGCTGCTGTTCGAGCGGTTCCTCGCCCCGGAGCGGGACGGCCCGCCGGACATCGACCTGGACATCGAGTCGGACCGCCGCGAGGAGGTCATCCAGTACGTGTACGGCCTGCACGGCCGCACGCACGCCGCCCAGGTGGCGAACGTGATCTCGTACCGCCCGAAGTCGGCGGTGCGGGACGTGGCGCGGGCGCTCGGCCACTCGCCGGGCCAGCAGGACGCGTGGAGCAAGCGGGTGGAGTCCTGGCACGAGCTGCCCGCGGACGAGGAGATCCCGGCGCAGGTGCGGGAGCTGGCGGACGAGCTGATCGGTTTCCCCCGCCACCTGGGCATCCACTCCGGCGGCATGGTGCTGTGCGACCGGCCGGTGAGCGAGGTGTGCCCGGTGGAGTGGGCGCGGATGCCGGGCCGCACGGTGCTGCAGTGGGACAAGGACGACTGCGCCGCCGCGGGGCTGGTGAAGTTCGACCTGCTGGGGCTGGGCATGCTCTCGGCGCTGCACTACGCGATCGACCTGGTCGCCGAGCACCACGGCCGCCGGGTGGACCTCGGCGAGCTGGACCTGGCCGACGACGCGGTGTACGAGATGCTGCGCCGCGCCGACGCGATCGGCGTGTTCCAGGTGGAGAGCCGCGCGCAGCTGGCGACGCTGCCGCGGTTGAAGCCGCGCGAGTTCTACGACCTGGTGGTGGAGGTGGCGCTGATCCGCCCCGGCCCCATCCAGGGCGGTTCGGTGCACCCGTACATCCGCCGCCGCAACGGGCTGGAGGAGTGGGACTACGAGCACCCGCTGATGGCGGGGGCGCTGGCGAAGACGCTGGGCGTCCCGCTGTTCCAGGAGCAGCTGATGCAGCTGGCGGTGGACGTCGCGGGCTTCTCGCCCGCGGAGGCCGACGAGCTGCGCCGGGCGATGGGCGCGAAGCGCTCGGGAACGCGGATGCGGCGGCTGCGGGACCGGTTGTTCGCGGGCATGGCGGCGAACGGCATCGGCGACGAGCTGGCGGAGCGGGTGTACGCGCGGCTGCTGGCGTTCTCGAACTACGGGTTCCCGGAGAGCCACGCGTTGAGCTTCGCGCTGCTGGTGTTCGCCAGCGCCTGGTTCAAGCGCTACTACCCGGCGGCGTTCTGCGCGGCGCTGCTGAAGGCGCAGCCGATGGGGTTCTACTCGCCGCAGTCGCTGGCCGCGGACGCGCGCAGGCACGGCGTGCGGGTGCTGGGCCCGGACGTGAACGCGAGCCGGGTGCGCGCCGACCTGGAGCCGGACGAGCGTTCGGACGGCGGGCAGGCGGTGCGGCTGGGCGTGGCGTCGGTGCGCACCGTCGGCGAGGCCGTCGCGGAGCGGCTGGTGGCGGAGCGGGCCGAGCACGGCCCGTTCGCGGACCTGCCGGACGTGGCGCGGCGGGTGGGCCTGTCGGCGCCGCAGATGGAGGCGCTGGCGACGGCGGGCGCGTTCGGCTGTTTCGGCCTGTCCCGCCGGGAGGCGCTGTGGAACGCGGCCGCCGCGGCGGCGGACCGGCCGGACCGGTTGCCGGGCACCACGGTGTCGGCGGCGGCGCCGGTGCTGCCGGGGATGGACGGGGTGGAGCTGGCCGCGGCGGACGTGTGGGCGACGGGCGTGTCGCCGGACAGCTTCCCGGTGCAGTTCGTGCGGTCCCGCCTGGACGGTTGGGGAGCGGTCCCGGCCGCGGGGCTGGCGGAGGTGGCGCACGGGACGCGGGTGCTGGTGGGCGGTGCGGTGACGCACCGGCAGCGCCCGGGGACGGCGGGCGGCATCACGTTCCTGAACCTGGAGGACGAGACGGGGATGGTCAACGTGGTGTGCTCGCCGGGCCTGTGGGCGCGCTACCGCTCGGTGGCGCGGGGCAGCGCGGCGCTGCTGGTGCGCGGGACGGTGGAGCGCTCCGAGGGGGTGGTGAACCTGCGGGCGGACCGCTTGCAGCGCCTCGACATGAGAATTCCCTCGACATCCCGCGACTTCTGCTGAATGCTGCTCCCCCTCTGCTGCGTGGGGGTGGGGTGGCGGAACCTCAGCGGTTCCCTCGCTGCGGGATCGATTTCCCAAGTGGCTCCGCCACGAGGGAAATCGCTGTCCTCGCGAGGAAACCGCTGAGAACCCGCGGGTGGTCCGGTTGCTTTGGTGGTCGTTGGCTCAGCGGCTTCGCCGCTGACAGGAATGGTCAGCCGGCCGGTTCGCAGCGGCGGAGGGCGAGCAGCACGTAGGTGCGCACGGCCTGCTCCAGGTCGGCGAGGGGCACGTGCTCGTCGTGGGCGTGCGCGTAGCGGATGTCGCCAGGGCCGAACTGCAGCGTCGGCACGCCGGCGGCCGCGTACAGCCGCAGGTCGGTGCCGTAGGGGGCGCCGAGCACCCGCGGCTCCGCACCGCCCGCGTCGCGGATCGCGCCGCGGGTCTCGTCCAGCAGCGGGTGGCCCGCCGGGAGCCGCCCGCTGGCGAACACGCCGCCGGGCCAGCTCACCCGCACCGGGTGCTCGGCGAGCCACGGGTCGGCGGCGCAGGCTTCGGCGACGGCGGCGGTGAACTCGGCCTTCGCGGTGTCGAGGTCCTCGTCCAGCCGCACCCCGTACCGGCCTTCGGCGACGGCGAGGTCGGGCACCGTGCTGGCCCAGTCCCCGGCGCGCACCACGCCGACCGACAGCGGGTACGGCAGGTCCAGGTGCGCGACCAGCGGATCCGGGTCGGCGTTGCGCCGCGCCTCCAGCTCCCGCAGCGCGGGCAGCAGCCCGGCGAGCCCGTCGACCGCGTTCACCCCGCGCAGCCGGGTGGAGCCGTGCGTGCTCTGCCCGGGCACTTCCAGCCGGAAGGTGAGCGAGCCGCCGTTGGCGGCGACGACATCGCCACCGCTGGGTTCGGCGAGCACGACGGCCTGCGCCCGGTGCCCGCGGCGCAACGTCGCGAACGCGCCGAGCCCGCCGTCCTCCTCGCCGACGACCGCGTGCACCCCGACGGGCCGCCGCAGCGGGATGCCCGCGGTGCGCAGCGCCTCCAGGGCGCCGAGGAACGCCGCGATGCCGCCCTTCATGTCGCAGGTGCCGCGGCCGGCGGCGACGCCGTCGTGCACGCGCAGCGCGTACGGGTCGCGGTCCGGCCAGCGGTCCAGGTCGCCGGGCGGCACCACGTCGGTGTGGCCGCAGAACACCAGCGCCGGTTCGCCGTCGCCGAGGACGCCGACGCAGCCGTGCGCCACGTCCCGTTCGGCCTCCTGGCCGGGGAAGCCGGGCTGCGCGGCGAGCTCGTCGAGGTCGATGCGCCAGTGGTCCACCCGGTGCCCGAGCCCGCGGAGCCGGTCGGCGCACCACTGCTGCGCGTCCTGCTCGCCGCGGCTGCCGCCGACGCTGGGAATGGCGACGAGCTCCCGCAGGTCCCGCAGCACCCCGTCGAGGTCGATGGCCGCCAGCGCGGCCCGTTCGAGGTCGGTGCGGGCGGGTTCGCCGTGCTCAGTGCTGCTGCGCGAGGTGGTCACGACCCGAGTGTGGCGCATGGTCGTCGGGCGCTGGAGGGCTGCTACTACCATTCCGGCGTGGCCGAGGGCGACAAGATCGAGCGCGAGTTCGAGATCGGGAAAGACGGGCTGGGCGGCATCGTCGTGGGCATGGACGGCAGCCCGGCGAGCTTCCACGCCGCCTCGTGGGCGGCGGGACTGGCCCGTCGGGAGCGAGCGCGCCTCGTCCTGGTCTACGTGGAGGCCGTGGGCGGCGTCGCCTACTGGTCCCCGATGGGGGTGGCGGTGGCCAGCGAAGCCGCCGAGAGCCTCGTCGAGGAGTTGAAGAAGGAGGTCGTGGCGCACCTGCGCTACATCGACATCGACTGGGACTTCGTGCACCACCGCGGTGATCCGGCGGTGGGCCTGGAGCAGGTCGCCGAGCAGTACCGGGCCGACCTGATCGTGGTGGGCCGGTCCCGGCGCCGCGGCGGACTGCTGGGCACGGTGCCCGCGACGCTGGTGGTGGAAGCGGTGCGGCCGGTCGTCGTGGTCCCCTGATCATTCCCACTATTAATTGAAAGTTCGATCAATTCGCTGTGCGTGGTGCCGATACCGCCGAATGGCGGAAGTGCGGATGAGCGCGTTGAACTGGCCTCATCACCGGTCCATCCGTGTGAGGATGTCGGGCATGAGCGAGGACGGGCCCGGATTCGAGGAAGGGCCGAACACCGTGTGCTTCACCTGCGCCGGTTTCCGGAAGGTGAGCGAACCGCGGTTGTACGCGATCCAGGCCACCCGGGAGACCGAGACGGGCATGTCGATGGGCGAATGGCGGAGCTGCCCGCACTGCGGCGGATCAGGCAGGTTGCCGGGGTTGCAGCCGCCGAGCTGAGCGGACGCCCGGCACCGCCGCGAAAGCCGGACGCGCGGCCGGGACCGTCGGTGCTTTCTGCGAAGCTGGCCGCATGCAAGAGGATCTGCGCACCCTCGGCGAGGACTTCTCCGACGCGGTGCTGACCGGTGCGGAATGGGACGGCCGTGAATTCGCGCACTGCGATTTCACCGATGCCGACCTCGGTCTGCTGCGCGCGCGGAACTGCGTGTTCACCGAATGCACCTTCCGCCGCACCGATCTCGCCGAGTCGCGGATCCGGGCGTGCGCGTTCCGCTCCTGCCGGTTCGACCGGGCGGTGCTGCGCGATTCCCGGTGGGAGGGGTGCAGCCTGCTCGGTTCGTCCTTCGTGGACTGCCGGTTGCGGCAGTGGAAGCCGGGGGAGACGGACCTGACGCTGGTGGGGATGGGCCGCGCCGACCTGCGCGGGCTGGACCTGCGCGGCGTCCGGTTCCGGGAGGCGAACCTCGGCGAAGCCGACCTGCGCCGCTGCGACCTGCGGGAGGCCGACCTGATGGGCGCGCGGCTGCTCGGCACCCGGTTCGAGGAGGCCGACCTGCGCGGCGCGATCATCGACGCCGACGGACTCGCGCAGAGCGTGCTGGCGGGCGCACGGGTGGATGTGAACACCGCCCTGGCGTTCGCCGCCGCGAAGGGCCTCCGCGTCGACTGACCCACCCGCGGGCCGCGCCCCGGGAAAGGAGAACCGGCACCGCCCGCGAGGGGCGATGCCGGTTCTCCGGACCTGCTCGGAACCTCACTCCATCGGCGGGCGCTGGGCGTCCCCGATCTCCTGGAGGGTGCCGTCGGCGACGAGGTCGCTGACCGAGCCGGGCAGCACGTAGGCCGTGCCCCCACCGGGCTGCTCGAACCACGGCACCGCCGTGCCGCGCAGCGCCTGCAGGGGCCGCTGCACGCGGAACGCCGCGTACCCGCGGGTGGACCACTGCGGCGGCAGCGACCGCTGGTTGTACGGCGTGTGGGCCGCGTAGGTGACGTTGCCCGCCGGGTCGCCGAAGCGGTCCAGCTCGGTGCCGGGCTGCAGCACGAGGTTGCGCCGGTCCCGGTACAGCGTCAACGGCGGTTCGCCGCGCAGCGGCTGGATGTTCCCCGTCGCCTGCTGCTGTTGCTGCGGCGGGTGCGGCTGCTCACCGGGGGCGTTCTGCGGCGGGCGCTTGATCGGCCCGCCGGGACGGCCCTGCGGTTCGCCCTGCTGCGGGGCCTGGCCCTGCGGTCCCGGTCCCTGCCGCGGCGGTCCGGCCATGCCCGGCCCGGACGGGCCGGGACGGCGGTCGGCGCCCCCGGTCGGAGCGGCGCCGGGGCCGCCGTGCGGGCCCTGCGGTCCGGGCGCGCCCGGACGTCCCGCCTGGTCCTGCTCGGGGCGCTGGCCGCGCTGCGGCAGCGGCGGGTTCGCCGGGCCGCCCTGCGGGCCCTGCGGTGCCGGGCCCTGCGATCCGGGCTGCGGGGCCTGCGGGTGCTGCGAGCCCGGCTGCACGGGAGTCTGCGCCCCCGGTGCCTGCGTGCCCGGTGCCTGCGTGCCCGGAGCGTGCGCCGCCGGGTTCTGCGCCGCCGGGTTCTGCGCTGCCGGGTTCTGGGCGAAGCCGTTTGGCGCCGCCCCGTTCACGTTCGGCATCGGCTGGAACCGGGTCGCCTCCGCGTCCGGTGCCGCCGTCTGGAAACCGCCCTCGTCCGCGGGTTCCTGTTCGGGTGCCTGGTTGGCGGTGAACAGGAAGTGCCCGCCGGTGCCGGGCGCGGGCTGGCGCTGCGCGGGTTCGGCCGGGGCGCCGCGGCGCGGCAGGTCGCCGAGCGCGGAGCGCTGGTCGGCGGCGTCCGCGGACTCCTGCTCCGGCTCGGCCTGGCTGTCGGTGGCCTGCGCTTCGGCGGCGTCGACGGCCGGGGTCCCGGCCGCCTGCGCTTCGGCGGGCTGGGCGTCGAAGGACTGGGCCGCGAAGGGCTGCGCCTCGGAGGACTGGGCCGCGAAGGGCTGCTGCGCCTCGAAGACCTCCGCCTCGGCGGGCCGGGCTTCCGCGGTCTCACCGAGGTCCCGGGCCGCGCGGTCACCGCGCTGCGGGAGCTCGGCGGCCTCGTCCGCCCGGTGGTCGGTGAACAGACCGGCCGCGGGGGAGTCGGGCGTGCTGCCGAACGCGGCGAACCGCTCCGAGCGACCCGGCTGCTCCACTTCGGACCCGTCCGCGGTGGCGAACCCGGCGGGTTCCGGCTCCGGCGCGGGCGCGGCGGGTTCCGCGGTGTCCGCGTCCGGCCGCGGGGATTCCGGCCGCGAGTGCTCCGAACGCAGCGGCTCCGCCGGCGGGGCTTCCGCCGGCGAGCGCCGCCGCTGGTCCTCGGCGGCGGGCAGCGGCTCGGTGCTGGACAGCAGCAGACTGCCGAGCAGGAAGGCCGCCGCCTGGTCGGCGTGCTCGAAGTGGACGTCGCCGTGCAGGTCGTCCTCGCCGGCGGTCACCACCCAGCCGGGCTCATCGCGCAGCAGGCAGCGCGCGTCGGGGGAGTGGCTGCCGACGCGGTACTCGCTGCCGTCCACGCCCAGTTCGATGAGCCGGTCGTGCAGCCGCGCCAGCACGGCCTGCGTCTCGTCGAGGTCCTCGTCCGCGCCGCTGCCGAGGCCGTGCCGCGAACCGGACTCCTCGGCCACGTCCTCGTCCAGGCCGAGCCCGGCGGGAGCCTGGTCGACCGGCTCGTCGTCGTGGGTGATCAGCGGGAGCCCGGCGTCCGGCGCGGAGTCCTCGGCCGGCTTCTCGCGGCGCCCGAGCACCGGGGTACCCGGTTCGAAAGCGGCCTCGGGTTCCTCGCCGTGCGTGATCAGCGGCGGTTCGGCGTCGGCCGGGGTGCGCTCGGCGGGCTTCTCGCGGCGGCCGAGCACCGCACCGCTCGACTCGAACGCGTTCTCCTCCCGCCACGAGTCGCCGGGCCGGTCGATCTCGGTCGGCTCGGCGGGCGCGGGCAGCCGCACCGCGTAGTCCTCCTCGACGCGCGGCGTCTCGCCGGTGGCCTGCTCGTCGTACCCGTCGTGCTCGGGCTGGTCGAACAGCTCGCGCACCGCGGCGTCCCGGGTGCGGTCGTCCACCTCGCCGAGCGCGAAGCGGCGCGAGCGGATGTGCTCGACGAGCTCCGGCTGCGGCGGCACGCCGTACTGCATCAGGTAGTAGGGCACCGCGCCCGGCCACACCCACGTCCCGTCGGTGTGCCAGGTCGAGGGCACCGAAGCGGGGGCGTTCGGGTCGAGCAGGTCGTCGTCGTTGTCGCGGGACGCGAGCACGATCGGCGCGTTCTCCAGGTAGTGGCGCAGCGCGCCGATCTCGTCCTGGGGCACCGGCGCCCGGGTCGCCACCAGCGGGCGGCCCTGGTCGTCGAAGTCGTCGAACACCAGCGCCGTCCGGAATCCCGCGTCCGGGTCGTCCGCCGCAGGCGGTTCCGCGGCGAACGCGGCCGGTTCCGGCTCGTGCTGCTCGCCGCGGCGCGACTCCCGGCGCGGGAGAGCGGGGGCGGCCTCCTGCGCGGCGTGGTCCTGCCGCGGCGGATCGGGCTGCTGCGCGGGCGCTTCCGGCTGCTGGCCGGCCTGCTCCGCGGGCGCGGTCGCGCCGTCCAGCTTCTCCCGCATCCAGTCCGGCACGTTGTCGTCGGTGCGCGGGTAGCGGCGGAGCTCGTCGACGTACGCGGCGCGCGGCAGCGGGCGCTGCCACTGCGGCTCGGCGTCGAAGTTGATGTCGATGCGGTAGCTCGACGGGCGCTCCACCACGTAGAGCGCGCTGAGCCACGTACCCACGTCGGGGCGGTACATGCCTTCCCGCAGGTGCTCGAAGATCCCCCACAGCTCTTCGGGCGGCTCCCACGGCTCGGTGCCACCGTCCTGGGCGGCGACCTCCCCGAGCAGATCCTGGTACTCGCCCGTGGCGCGGTACTCGACCGTGATCTGCTGCCAGTCCTCAGGTGCGGCCTGCAACAGCAGGACGCCGATCCTGCGGGCTATCTGTTCCTGCTCTTCCGGACTGATCGCTGTCGGACGCGACATGGGTGACATCCTCCCCCTCTCAACCGGGCCCACCGACCCCGCCCCGCGAAAACGCTACTCGAAGGGTCGTTCGTGGTGTGTCGTCCCGGGTGAGTTCGGTGCAGTGGTTCGGCGCCGTGGGTGCGGCGGTGATCGTCGGGCGGGTCGTTCCGAGCTCCAAAGCCTGCCTTGTGGACGTCCGGAGCGACATCACACCACCAGGTGTGATCCGCCGTACGAAAATCGCTGGCCGTTGCGGACGCCGACCGGCACAGTGAACCGCGTGCTGCGCCCGTACCTGTTGTTGGCCCAGGTTCCGCACGCGTTCACGCTGCTCGGCGCAGGTCTGCTGGCTCGATTGCACCAACCGGCGATCAACCTGGTGCTCACGTTCCTGATCGCGGACCGCACCGGTTCTTACACGGCCGGTGGTGTGATCGGCGGCGCGATCACCGTCGGTCAAGCCGTGGCGGGTCCGGTGCGCGGCCGGGCGGCGGACCGCGCGGGGCCGACCGGAGTGCTCCTGATCACGGGGTGCGGTTACGGGCTGGGGCTGTTCGCGATCGCGTTCCTGGCCGGTCCGGACAGCCGGTTGCCCGCGCAGTGGTGGTGGCTGCTGGTTCCCGTGGCGTTCGCCACGGGACTGTCCTTCCCGCCGGCGGGCCAGGTGGGGCGGGCCGTGTGGGTGCGGATCGCGGACGGCCCGGCCCGGCAGGCCGCGTTCGCGGTGGAGGCCACGGCGCAGGAGCTGCTGTTCGTGGTCTCCCCGATCCTCGCCGCGTTCGTCGTCGCCGTGCAGGGCGCGTTCGCCGCGACCGCGTGGTGCGGGGTGATCGGCGCGGCCGGGGCGGTCGTGTTCGCGTTCGTGCTGCGCCGGGCCGGGATCGACGCGGTGCCCGCGGCAGGAGAGCGGCCCGGGGGTGAGCCGCTGTTCGCCGCGCGCGGGTTCGCGCTGGCGCTGGGGTTCACCTGCCTGATGATCGGCGGGGTGATCTCGGTGGACCTGCTGCTGGTCGGCTGGGCGCGGGACCGCGGCACCCCGGAGCTGGCCGGCTACCTGGCCGCGGTGTGGGCGGTCGGCTCGCTGATCGGTGGCCTGCTGCTGGGCGCGTCGGCGCGGCGGCCCCGGCTGTGGCTGCGCGGTGCGCTGGTGGCGGCGGGCGTGGCGGTGCTGGTGCCGGTGCTGCCGCCGGTCGCCGATCCCGGGTCGCCGTGGCTGGTGAGCGCGGTGCTGCTGGTGGGCGGCCTGGCGATCGCGCCGACGTTCGCGGCGAACAACGCGCGGATCGGCGAACTCGCCCCGGCGGGCAGGCGGGTGGAGGCGTTCGGCTGGCTGGCGAGCGCGGGCATGGTCGGGTCCGCGATCGCGGCGCCGCTGACCGGGGCGCTGCTGGACGCGTCCGGACCGGCTGCGGCCGCGGCGGCGGGGACCGCGCTGGCGCTGGCCGCGGTGTGCCTCGCCGCACATCCGAGCGTGCGGACCCGGTCCGCGGAGGACACTCCCGTCCCGTGAGTGCTGAAGCTTCCGCCACCCGCGGCCGAGCCCTCGGCATGGCCGGTGCCGTGCTGGTCGGAGTGGTGCTGTCGGTGCAGTCGCGGCTCAACGGCGCGCTCGGCGCGCAGCTCGGGGACGGGCTCGGGGCCGCGTTGATCTCCTTCGGTTCCGGGCTGGTCGTGCTGCTGCTGGCCACCCCGTTCCTGCCCGTCGCGCGCGCGGGCCTGCGCGCGGTGCGGGCGGCCCTGCGCGACGGGGGCCTGCGCTGGTGGCAGTGCCTCGGCGGTGTCGCGGGCGGGTTCCTCGTGTTCGGGCAGGGCCTGTCGGCGGCGGCGCTGGGCGTCGCGCTGTTCACCGTCGCCGTCGTCGCGGGGCAGGTCGCCAGCGGGCTCGTCGTGGACCGGATCGGGCTCGGACCCGCCGGGCCGCAGCGGGTGACGGCGCCGCGCGTGGTGGGCGCGGTGCTGGCGGTGCTCGCGGTGCTGGTCGCGGTGTGGGAGGAGCTGACCGGGTCCGGCGCGAGCTGGCTGATCCTGGTGCCCGCGCTCGCCGGGATCGGCGTGGCCTGGCAGCAGGCGGTGAACGGCCGGGTGAAGCAGACCGCGGGCTCGCCCGCCTCCGCCGCGGTGATCAACTTCGGGGTGGGGGCGACGGGACTGCTGCTGGCCTGGCTGGTGGAGGTCGGGGTGCGCGGCCTGCCCGGTCCGCTGCCGCCGCAGCCGTGGCTGTACCTCGGTGGAGTGCTCGGCATCTTCGTGATCGGCGGTGCGGCCGCGCTGGTGCACCGCACCGGGGTGCTGGTGCTGAGCATGGGCATGGTCGCCGGCCAGCTGTTCGGGGCGCTGCTGCTGGACCTGCTGGCACCCGCGCCCGGCACGAGCGTGCCGCTGACCACCGTCGTCGGCGTCGCCCTCACGTTCGTCGCGGTCGCCGTCGCCTCGCTGCCGGACCGGTTCGCCCGAGCGTGATCCCGCCGGACCAGCCGGGCCCGCGTCTGCCACGATGAGCAACCGTGAGCGCCACGATCCTGGACGGCAAGGCCACCAAGAACGCGATCTACGAGGAGCTGCGCGGCCGCGTCGCCGCACTCGCCGCGCGCGGCGCCACCCCCGGGCTGGGCACCGTGCTCGTCGGCGACGACCCCGGGAGCCAGTCGTACGTGCGCGGCAAGCACAACGACTGCGCCAAGGTCGGCATCGCCTCGCTGCGCCGCGACCTGCCCGACGACAGCAGCCAGGCCGACCTGGAGGCGGTGCTCGACGAGCTCAACGCCGACCCGGCCTGCACCGGCTACATCGTGCAGCTGCCGCTGCCCGCGCACCTCGACGCCGGTCCGCTGCTGGAGCGCGTCGCCCCGGACAAGGACGCCGACGGGCTGCACCCGATCAGCCTCGGCCGCCTCGTGCTCGGCGAACCCGCGCCGCTGCCGTGCACCCCGCGCGGCATCGTCGAACTGCTGCGCCGCCACGACGTGCCCCTGGACGGCGCGCACGTCGCCGTCGTCGGCCGCGGCATCACCGTCGGCCGCCCGCTGGGCCTGCTGCTGACCCGCCGCGGCGAGAACGCCACCACCACCCTCTGCCACACCGGCACCCGCGATCTGGTCGAGATCGTCCGCACCGCCGACGTCGTCGTGGCCGCCGCCGGGCGCCCGAACCTGATCACCCCGGACATGGTGAAGCCGGGAGCCGCGGTGCTCGACGTCGGCGTCACCCGCACCGAGGACGGCGTGGCCGGGGACGTGCACCCCGACGTCGCCGAGGTCGCCGGGCACCTCTCGCCGAACCCCGGCGGGGTCGGGCCGATGACCAGGGCGATGCTGCTCACCAACGTCGTGGAAGCGGCGGAGCGCCATGCCGCGTGACGGATCGGACGGTCCCCGCGGGCTCGGATCTACGATGACCCGGCAGTTCGGGCAAGCGTGGGAGGCCGGCATGAACGAACGCTTCGGCGACCGGGCGAAGTGGGCGGTGCACGTGCCGTTCGCGCTGGTGCTGCTGGTCGCGGCGATCGGATTCCTGCGGATCGCGATGCACGCGTGGCGGGAGGGCTCGATGCTGCTGAGCCTCGCGCTGCTGCTGGCGGCGGCCGCGCGGGCGTTCCTGCCCCGGGAGCAGGTGGGGCTGATCGCGGTCCGCTCCCGCACGGTCGACCTGATCCTCTACGGCGGGTTCGGGTTGGTGCTGCTGGCAGTAGCAGTAACCATCGTCGGCGGCCCACTGGATTTCTGAGCTTGATCCCCGCTCGTCTTGGTCCGGTGGTGGGGTGGCGGAACCTCAGCGGTTCCCTCGCTGCGGGATCTTTTTCACAGGTGGCTCCGCCACATGCGAAAAAGCTGTCCTCGCGAGGGAACCGCTGAGAACCCGCTGGTGGTCCGGTTGCTCGGGTGGTCGGCGGTTCAGCGGCTTCGCCGCTGACGGGAAGAACGGCGAAGACGGGGCGAGCTCGCTCATTCCCACCAGAAGGACCAGGTGCGGCGGCCGCGGATCTCGCGGGCGTAGGAGGCGATGCTGCCGGCGTCCTGCAGGACCCGGTCCGGGCAGAACGCCCAGTGCTCCGCGGCGACCGACGTGGCGTGCGCCGGGTCCTGCGGCGGGGCCGCGACGCTCACGTCCAGCCGGTCCGGCCCGAGACGCAGCAGCCGCGCCCCGAACCGGTCCTCCCAGCTGCGCAGCAGCGCCGACATGCCCGCGGTGCGGGACACGTGGTTCGCCGCCCCGGACCAGCCGAGCACGGTGAGCACGTCGGACCCGCGCCGCACCGGCACCAGCCCGAGCCGCGTCTCGTCGTCGACGAACCGGGTGGCCTGCTGGTTGGCGAGGATGTCCGGGTCGGCCAGCAGGTTCCCGGCGGGCGCCAGCTCCGGGCAGTTCGCGTCGAACGGCGCCAGCGAATCCATGTCGTAGGCGGGGCCGAGGTCGTCGTCGGCCCGGCACAGCCCCTCCCAGATCCGCAGCATCACGTCCTCGGCCCGCCACAGGTCGATGTGCTCCAGCGGTTCCGGGGGCACGACGCCGACGGTGCACCGGCTGCCGTAGGTCTCGGTGTCGTCGCACAGCAGCAGCGGCCACAGCCCGGTGCGCCGGTGGTCGGCGCGCAGCGCCCCCAGCAGCCGCGGCGCCGGCCGGTCGAAGCTGATCCAGCACAGCGGCGGCTCGTCCCCGTTCGCGCGGGTGGACTGCTCGGTGAGCAGTTCGCCGTCGGGCAGCGGGACGGAGGGCGCGACGCCGGAGGCTCTGGCGAGCAGCTCCGAGAGGTCGGCAGGGGTCTCGGTGGCCTGGTCGTCGTGCAACTCGTCACCGCCTCCTCACCGGACGTCACGCCGCGCCCACCCTAATCAGGGGCGCCGGGCGGTCGGTGAACCTGCCGCCTTTTCGTGATCCGCACCGCCGCGGCGGCAGGCCCGGCCTCAGGGCAGCAACACGATCTTCCCGGTGGACTTCCCCGATCGGTGCAGGTCGAGGGCTCGGGCGGCGTCCCGCAGCGGGAGCCGGTGCGAGATCAACGGGTGCAGTTCGCCGTCGGCGAGCATCCGGAGCAGCCCGGCGAGGTCGTCGCGGTACCGGCCGTCGGCCCGCACGTAGTACATCCGGGCGCGCCGCCCGCCGGCCCGGCCGAGCAGCCGCAGCGCCTCCCAGCGGGCGATGCGCAGGGCGACGTCCGCGTACGGCTTCCACCACGAGCCCGCGTCGTCGAGGGTGCCCGCGCTGCCGTAGCTGATCAGCCGCCCGCCGGGGGCGAGCAGTTCCCAGGAGCGGGTGAGGCTGTCCGGGCCGAGCGGGTCGAACACGGCGTCCACTCCGGACGGTGCGAGCTCCCGGACGCGGCGGCCGACGTCCTCGGTGCGGTGGTCGACGAGTTCGGCGCCGAGCCCGGCCAGCCGCTCGTGCCGGTGCCCGGAGGCGGTGCCGATGGCGCGGACGCCCGCGAGCCGGCACAGCTGCAGCAAGGTGCTGCCGACGCCGCCGCCCGCGCCGTGCACCAGCACGGTGCCGCCGCGCGGGACGCGGGCGCTGCGGTGCAGCAGCTGCCAGGCGGTGACGCCGTTGGTGACCAGCGCGACCGCTTCGTCGGCGGGCACCTGCGCGGGCAGCACCACCGCGAGGTCGGCGGCGAGCTCGACGTGCTCGGCCCAGGCGCCGGTGCGGGTCATCGCGGCGACGCGCTGCCCGGGCCGGCAGGTGGTGACGCCGGGTCCGGTGGCGACGACCTCGCCGACGAGGTCGTAGCCGGGCACGAAGGGGAACGCGGGCTGCATCGGGTAGCGGCCGCCGAGCATCTGCACTTCGGCGAAGGAGAGCCCGGCCGCTTCGACGCGGACCAGCACGCGGCCTGCGCCGGGCGCCGCGTGCTCGGTCTCCCTGCTGGTGAGCACGTCCTGCGGGGCGCCGAGCCCGGTGAGCACGAGTTCGCGGCCGGTGATCGCGGTGGTGGTCATGGTCGAACCTCCAGGAGTGAGAGCTCGTAACAAGCGTGAGAACTTCTAACGAAAGAGTGTCCCTGTTACTATCGCGCTGTCAACAGGGAGGTCCGCACCGCATGTCCGCACCCCAGCGCAGCCCCCGCGAGCGCTACCGCGACCAGACCCGCGCCGAGGCCAAGCAGGTGGCGCTGGAGCAGCTCGCCGAATCGGGCCCGGCGGGCATCTCGGTGAACGCCATCGCCAAGCGCATGGGCATCACCGGCCCCGCGCTCTACCGCTACTTCGAGAACCGGGACGCGCTGCTGAGCGCGCTGATCGTCGACGCCTACCGGGACGTGGCGGAGGCGGTGGAAGGGGCCGCCGAACGGCACCGCAGGAAGGCGCCGGCCCGGCGGGTGCGGGAGGTGGCGCTGGAATGGCGGCGGTGGGCGCTGGCGCAGCCGCACCGCTACCTGCTGCTCTACGGCACGCCGGTGCCGGGATACGCCGCGCCGGAGGAGACCTACGAACTCGCCGACCGCGCACTGCGCGCGCTGCAGGCGCTGTTCGCGGAGCTGGTACCCGCCGACCCGCCGCCGCGCACCGAGCTGGACGAGCAGCTGATCGCGCTGCGCGCGAAGCGGTCGGGGGAGCAGCTGCCGCCCGCGGCGCTGCGGCGCGGCGCGGTGGCCTGGACCCGCTTGCACGGGGTGCTGAGCCTGGAGGTGCAGGGCCAGTTCGCCGGGACCGGCATCGACCCGGAGCTGCTGTTCCGCGCGGAGCTCGACGCGCTGCTCGCCGAACCCTGGTAGGTGCCGCCCGGTGCCGGGCGGCACCCGTCCGCGGTCAGGCCTCCTGCGCGCGCCGCGGCTCGACGATGCAGTCGGGTCCCGGGTAGACGAGCCGTTCGTGCCCGTCGTCGAACCGCACGAGGTACGGCGGGGCGCCCGCCGTGCCGCGCACCTCCAGGATCAGCCCGGTGCGGTCGGTCTCCTCCACCGTCCGGCTGTGCACGTGCAGTTGATCGCCGATGGCTGCTCTCATCACGCTCACCTCCGCATCCAGGCTAGGGGTGGGGAGGGGCGGTTCGCAGTCCGCTGACCTGCGCGATCAGCCGGTGACGTCGGCGCAGGTGTCGGCCACGGCGGCGGTCTTCTCCAGGTGCTGCTGCGACCAGTTGAGGCCGTTCTGCAGCGTGATCTGGCCGGTGGCGACCTGGTCCAGGGAGGCTTGGACGTCGAGCAGCCGGTCCTGCAGGGTCCGGTCGCCGACGCGCTGGGCGAGCGCGCTGATCTCGTCGGCCTTGGTGCGGGCGTCGTCCTGCGCCTGCTCCACGTCGGCGAGGTTCGGGGTGTAGCCGGCGGCTTCGAGCGCGTCCACGCAGGCGGTGGCCTTGTCCAGCCCCTGCTGGGCCTGGTCCAGGCGGTCCCGGCCTTTTTGGAGCTGCCCGCACCCGGCGAGCACCGGCAGCGCCAGCGCCGCCGCGACCATGAGCTGCCGACCGGCTCGCATCGATCTCCCCCGGGGGTTCGTCGGCGCCCGCGCGCCACCTGCTCATCACCCTATCGAGCGATTCGTGCCGTCGTGGGCGTTGTGCGTCACTCCACGCGGTCGGCGCAGCGGGCGCGTCCCGCGGCTCCGGAGCGGATGATCGGCGATCAGGGGCGCGGCGTCAGCCACCGCATGACCTCGGGCGGCAGGTCCAGCGTCGCGATCCACGGGGCGGCGCCGACGCGGTAGAGCACCACCGCGCCCAGCACCACGGCGACGATCGTCAGGGCGGGGCCGACCAGCACCATCTCCACCTTGCCGCCGGTGCGCATCCGCATCGCCTTCGGCGGCGCCACCGCGTACCAGGTCTGGCCGTCCAGCGGGATCGGCCACAGCATCGGGCAGCCCTGCTCGGTGATGGCGTCGCCGAGGAAGTGCATGACGCAGCCGAGGATCACCGCGACGCCGAGCGCCGCCGCCTCCGTGGGCTGGTCGCCGGTCCACGCCCAGCAGGCCGCGGTCAGCCCCAGCGAGGCCACCGCGATGAGCAGCGCGTCCCGCCGCGGGTTCCAGGTGTGCATGATGCCGCGCACGGCGAGCCCGGCGAAGGTGAACATGAGCACGCCGATCGCGATCGAGCTGGTGCTCTGCACGATGGCGGTGGTGACCAGCCCGGCCAGCACCGCGAACACGACGGTGTGGGTGAACCCGCGGTGCGTGCCCTCCCGGTCGCTGTCGTGCTTGGTGCGGGTGAGCCGGTACATGAACCCGCTGAACCCGCTGAACATCGCGGACACGCCCCGGGACAGCGCGCCGAAGGTGCTGGCCACGGTGGATTTGGGGTGGTCGATGTCGGGTAGTAGAGCGGCACCGGACGCGAGCGTGGCGCCGACGACCCACGTCTTCGGGGACAGCTGGCCGATGAGGTGCTGGTCGGCGAGCGCGGTCACCGCCGCCCACGCGGCCAGTCCGCTCATGGCGTGTGTGGGTCCCGTCGACAAAGCCGCCTCCCCGTGATCGTGGCCTCCGCGAGCCTAGAAGGTGATCTCGCGGCGAGTGGCCGGGTGGGCGTTTTCGTCTCAGGGCGGTGTCGCGGGAGCCGGGGCCGGGGCACAATCGGTACCGATAGCAGTACGCTTGTACCGCTTGCATTCTCGCGAGAGGAGCACCCCGCCACATGAGCAAGATCAAGGTCCAGGGAACGATCGCCGAGCTCGACGGCGACGAGATGACCCGGATCATCTGGTCCTTCATCAAGGACAAGCTGATCCACCCGTATCTGGACGTGAACCTCGATTACTACGACCTGGGCATCGAGCACCGGGACGCCACCGACGACCAGGTGACGGTGGACGCCGCGAAGGCCATCGCCCAGCACGGCGTAGGCGTCAAGTGCGCCACGATCACGCCGGACGAGGCCCGAGTGGAGGAGTTCGGCCTGAAGAAGATGTGGCGGAGCCCGAACGGGACCATCCGCAACATCCTCGGTGGCGTCATCTTCCGCGAGCCCATCGTGATCTCGAACATCCCGCGCTACGTGCCCACGTGGACCAAGCCGATCATCATCGGCCGCCACGCGCACGGCGACCAGTACAAGGCCACGGACTTCAAGGTCCCCGGCCCCGGCACGGTCACCATCACCTACACGCCCGCGGACGGCTCCGAGCCGATCCAGCAGGAGGTCGCGCAGTTCCCGACCGACGGCGGCGTGGCCATGGCCATGTACAACTACAAGCGCTCCATCGAGGAGTTCGCCCGCGCGTCCTTCCGCTACGGGCTGGAGCGCGAGTACCCGGTGTACATGTCCACCAAGAACACGATCCTCAAGGCCTACGACGGCGTCTTCAAGGACGTCTTCGAAGAGGTCTTCGAGAACGAGTTCAAGGAGGCTTTCGACGCCAAGGGCCTGACCTACGAGCACCGCCTCATCGACGACATGGTCGCCACGGCCATGAAGTGGGAGGGCGGCTACGTCTGGGCGTGCAAGAACTACGACGGTGACGTGCAGTCCGACACCGTGGCGCAGGGCTTCGGCTCGCTGGGCCTGATGACCTCGGTCCTCATGACCGAGGACGGCAAGGTCGAGGCGGAGGCCGCGCACGGCACGGTCACCCGCCACTACCGCCAGCACCAGCAGGGCAAGCCGACGTCGACCAACCCGATCGCGTCGATCTTCGCCTGGACCCGCGGCCTGGAGCAGCGCGGCCGGCTGGACTCCACCCCGGAGGTCACCGGTTTCGCCCAGGCGCTGGAGCAGGTCGTCGTCGAGACCGTCGAGAGCGGCAAGATGACCAAGGACCTGGCGCTGCTCGTCGGCGGCGACCAGGGCTACCAGACCACCGAGGAGTTCCTGGCCTCGCTGGACGAGAACCTGCAGAAGAAGATGGCCGACCGCTGATCTTCGCCTGAAGGCATCCGCTGAACGCGCCACCCTCGCCCCGCTTCCCGGGGTGGGAGTGGCGTTTTCGCGTTCCGGGGCGGCCCCGTGATGAGATCACCGCAGCACCCGATGCGGAGGAGGAAACGGATGCCGTACCAGTACAAGGTCGTGGAGCTCCGGGAGAAGTGGCTCGGCGGCAAGATGTCCGGCGACAAGCTCGAAGGCGTCCTCAACGAGCACGCCGCCGACGGCTGGCGGATGAAGACCATCACCGGCGCCGACGTGAAGGGGCGGCTGGGGCCCGGCGGAGTAGAAGGACTCCTGATCACCTTCGAACGCGAGGTCTGATCTTCTGGTCTTCGCCCTCGTTCTGCGCGGCTGGGCGGGTGGCGGAACCTCAGCGGTTCCCCCGCTGCGGGATCGTTTTCACCGGTGGCTCCGCCACAGGCGAAAACGCTGTCCTCGCGGGGGAACCGCTGAGAACCCGCGGGTGGTCCGGCTGCTCGGGTGGTCTTCCGCTCAGCGGCTTCGCCGCTGACAGGACACCGACAGGACCTGCCGGGCAGGCTCGAAGACGGGTAGTGAGCACCGGCGTGCCCCGGCCCGCCCGCCGGGCGCGCGGCGGGGGTCGCCGATCGGACGTGATCTCCGGTCCGCTAGGCTGGCACCACAACAGCAAGCGCGTTTAGCTCAGCGGGAGAGCGCTACCTTGACACGGTAGAGGTCACTGGTTCGATCCCAGTATCGCGCACCAACTTTTCTTGCAGGTCAGCGGCCCATTCCCCTTACGGGCTGGCTGTTGATCAGATTGCGAATGGCGACGACATGGCGATGCGATCTTCGCTGACCGTCTCATCGCCAGGCTGCAGGGTCTTCCGCAGGCGTGGGAACCACATCAGCAGCTGGGCCCGTTCTCCGCTCGAGAGGGCGTCGACGGAGCGGGTGAAGCGTTCTTCCAGCGCGGTGAGCAACTGCTCGGTCATCGTCGGGGTGACGTGGTCGTAGACCCGGGCGATGCCCTTCATCTTCTGTCCCAGCCGTGCACGTCGCGCCACTTCAGGGACGCCGTCTTCGGTCAGCCACGTGTTGTGGGTGTGGCGGCCTTCGTGGAAGCTGAACTCCGACAAGATCGCCGGAACGTGGCGCTTGTGCGTGGGTGCATCCGGGTGCACGCCGTCCCAGGCAGGACGCCAGTAGCGCTGCCGGAAGTTCGACCGGCGCCACGGATGCCCTTCCGGGGTGCAGAACGTGAAGGGGTGGTCGTGCGAGGCCAGTAGCGTCTCGTAGAGCACCGCGATGCTCGGCGGCAGTGCCACCCACCTCGTTCCGGCCGGGGTCTTGGTGCGGCCCTTCCTCCGCGTATTCCCCCGGCGCCGTGAGACCTGGGGGGAGATCGCTCCGTCTTCGAACGTGCCTCCGGGCCCGACGCGGCGTCCGTTCTTGAACAGGTTGCCGCCGATCTCCTTGAGCGGGGCCTGGATGACGATCGCCTGGTTGTCAGGGTCGTATTCGTGGCGCATCTGACCGGCGAGTTCGCCCCACCGGGCTCCGGTGTAGAAATCGATCAGGCACAGCACCAAGCCGTGCAGGCCGGTCGTCGCGTGCCCGTCTTTTTGGCATGATACCTGCATCGGCTGCATGAAATATCCGTTCGGTCATCGGATGGACCGAGTGGTGCGTCGAGGCGGTCGTCGAACGCGACGATCAGAGGGGCATCCTCCCCCTTGATGTCGGGATCGCGCTCTCCGTGCGGGTTGTAAAGGTTCCACGAAGGTGGCCGGGTGTCGTGGAGGTCCCGTTCGAGGCCGGCGATGCGGCAGGCCATGGCCAGCGCGGTCAGCTCGGGATCGCCCAACAGGGCCGGCACGCGGGCCGGTGTCGTCCAGCTGCGCAGGAAGTCCGGGGGTGACGCGCAGCATCTCTGCAGCTCGTCCCACGGTGTAGGCGGGATGGTCGATGTCGTCGAGTGCGGTTCCAGTCCCCTCGGCGCCGGAGCGTTCGGGTCTCTCCTGCTGCGGCCGGTAGGGCGTGCCCGGGCCGATCTGCGACCCGGGCACGCGGAACGGGTGGGGTCAGCTGCCGCCGCTGTCGATGACCTTGCGGCCGCCGGTGTCACGGCGGCCGACCTGGATTTGGCGGGGCTTGGCCTGCTCGGCCACTGGCATGGTCACGGTCAGGACTCCGTCGGCGTAGTCCGCGGTGATGTTGTCCAAGTCCAGCCCGTCACCCAGAGCCAGCTGCCGGGAGAAGGTCCCGCGAGGTCGCTCGGCGGCGATGTAGCTGATCTCGCCGTTCGTATCGCTTTCGGTGCGGCCTTGACGCTGGGCTCGCACGGTCAGCGTGTTGTTCTCCGCCCTGACCTCCAGCGAGTCCGGGTCGATGCCGGGCAGGTCGAACTCGGCGATGTAGTTCTCGCCGGCGCGGTAGGCGTCCATGGCCATGCCCTGCGGCGCGCGGCTGGTGCCGAACACCTCGGTGGTCAAGCGGTTGAGATCCCGGAACAACGGGTCGAACGCGAGCGTCATCACAACTCTCCTTTCCCATGTGGAGCTGGTCGACCGACGGGCAGCGCCATGGCGGCGCACCCGTACGCCTTTCTTCGGGGCAGTTCGGATGCCAAACTTGACAGGTTCGCCGATGAATCTATTCTGTACTCACGAACGGAGAATTTCAAGTCCGAGGGTGAGGCCCGCTGACGAGCCGGGTCGATCGCAGGAAGGTGGTGAGCGTTCCGGTGCCGGTGCTGCACGTGATCTACCGCTGGTGCGCTGCGGAGGCGGGCGACTGGGAGCAGTGGCGGGGCTATGCGATCGCCGATGACGCCGCGGTGGAGGCCGACACGCTGTCAGGAGCTCGTGAGCGGATGTCGGAATTGTTGAGGCGCCGCGTCGAGCCATGGCCGTGGGAGGCGGTGGTCGAGCACGTTGAGTGGCCGCTCGGTCCGGGGCTTTGGATTCGCGAGGCGCTTGACGAGCACAGCGACGAGCGCGATCACGCGTCCCGCGTCGTGCTCGAAGCCTTCGGTGACCGTCGTGCGCGGGATCAGCTTGCGGCCCTGCCGGAGGCCAGTCCTGGCGGAGTCGTCGTCGTTGCGGGCGTTCCCGGCGACACCCTCGCCTGGTGCCTGGACCAACACGATGAGCGTGGGGCGTTGGTGGTCGCGGCCGCGGTGAGCAACCACCGTTTGTGGTGGAACGCGCTGGTACCTGCAGTCCGTTCCGCGGCTACGGGGTTGCCGGTGGCAAGCGAGTTGAGCGACCCCTCTCTCGGCGGTGCCGCAACCCTGGACGACTGGATCGCCGCCAGCGAGTGCGGTCGGTTGGTCACGTTGCCCGCGGCCGGGACCGCATCTGGCGGCCGACCGGCCCTTTTGCCCGCGGCCGCGTAGCCGTGCGCGGTGGTGGACAACGGCTCGCCGAGCGAGCGCGGGGTTCACGTCGGGTCGACCGCGTGCGAAGCCGTCAATCGCCCAGCAGCGGCGAACGCGCACGAGCGGGGGTCCCGAACCGCCGGACACCGGGAAAATGGAAGGTGGGCACACCGGCAGGCGGCGAAGGCGATGTACCTTATCGGGAACAGCGTGCGTGAGCGTCTGCGGGTGTCTTTTTGCGGTTGAAGTGCTTGAGTTCGTTCTCGCGGAGGCGGATGCCGCAGCTGCTGTGCTTGGATGCGGTGAGTTCGGGCCTGCTCTCCTGGTTCGCGGGCCGCTACCGGAGTGTGAAGCAGGGCAGCGGTGTGGAATTGTCCCAGCTGCGGTACCTGCCCAAATCGGCGAAGGCGGTGCTGCAACGGGACGGGGTGTCCCCGGTGCCGGAGCTGACTCGTGGGCGGTCGATCAAGCCTGTGCGGCGGCTGCCGCTGCCGATCGGCCGGAGCGTGTGGCTGGTCACCGGTTATGCGGAGTGCAAGCACGTGCTGGGTTCGTCCTGTGGGTTCAGCAACGACCTCGGTCGAGTGCTGGGCGCGGAATCCGTCAGCAGCAGCCCGGGACTGGGGTTCGCCGATCCACCCCGGCACACGCGGTTGCGCAAGCTCTTGCAGCCGGAGTTCACCAAGCGCAGGATTGCCCGGATCCGGCCGCGGGTGCAGGAGATCATCGATGAGGCGCTGGACGCTGCGGCGGCGAAGTCGGGCCCGGTGGACCTAGTCGCGGAGTTCGCGGCGGTCATCCCCGCTGCGGTGATCTGCGAGCTGCTCGGCATGCCGCGGCACGACTCCGAACGCATCCAGGAGTTGAGCGAGGCGCGGTCCGACCTATCCGGGCGGGCACAGCACTCGTTCAACGCGATGACCGACTCGTTGGAGTACTTGCGCGGCGTGCTGGCCGAGCAGCGGCGAGACCCGCGCGACGGCCTGCTGGGCGCGGTGGTGCGCGACCACGGTGACGAGGTGGACGACGACGAACTGGTGGGCTTGGCCAACGGGCTGCTCACCGGAGGCTTCAAGACGACTGCGAGCGTGATCGCAATCGGCGCACTGCTGATGTTGCGGGATCCCTCGATCCCGCAACAGCTGCGCGAAGACCCCGGCAGCGCGAACGCGTTCGTCGAGGAAGCGCTGCGCTACGCCACCGTCGTACAGGTCGCGTTTCCGCGGTTCGCAGAGGAAGACACGGTCATCGGCGGACGTCGAGATCTCGGCGGGGGACGTGGTGCTGTGCTCGCTGAGCGCCGCCGACCGCGACCCGGCCCTGGGCGAAGGCATGGACGAGTTCGACATGGCACGCGGTCGCACCGCGCACCTGGCGTTCGGCCACGGCATCCACCGCTGCATCGGGGCGGAGCTCGGACGGATGGAACTCGAGCGCGCGTACCTGTCGCTGGCGAACCGGTTCCCGCGGATGCGGCTGGCCATTCCGGAATCCGAGCTCGATTTCCGGCAGCTGTCCATCGTCCACGGATTGTTTTCGCTGCCGGTGTGGTTGTCCTGAGCTGGTTTCGGAGCCGCGGTCCGGGAGGTGCGGTTCCAGGGACCCGAGGGCCTGGCCCGTCTTCTGCGCTGGAGATCGTTCGTGTGCCCGGTGGAGACCACCGGGTGCTGCGATGGCAACCCGAGCGCGGCTCCGCCATCGCCTTCGGCACCGATTCCGCTGCCCGCTTCTGTTGAGCGGGCCCCGGATCGACGGATCCGAGCCTACCGGTGGCGCAGATCGTCGTCTGGCGGCGGGCGTGGTGCTGCGTGTTCGGATGACGTCGTGGTTATGGTGCCCCGGTGCCAGGGGCGGATGTCATCGCTGAGGGACTGTCGGTGCGCGGTGGGAGGGGGCCGGTTTTCGAGAACGTCTCCACCGCCGTCGAAGCCGGTGGCGCGTTGCTGGTTCGCGGCCCTGCCAGCTCCGGCCGGACTTCGCTGCTGCTCGCGCTTTCAGGCCGGATGCGGTTCGTCAGTGGTGCGGTGCGCGTCGGTCAGCACTACCTGCCCCGCGAGGCCGCTGCGGTTCGCGAGACTGTCGCGCTCGCCCGCGCGGGACCGGCCTGTCAGCTGGAGGATCGGCTGCGAGTCGACGACTTGATCGCGGAGCGTTGCTGGATCGATCGGGTCGACCGGCCCGCCGTGTCCGCCGCGTTCGACCTCGTCGGCATCGACGTGCCTGGCAGAGTGCGGGTCGAGGACCTGGATTCCGTGGCGAACGTTCTGCTCACGGTCGCACTGGCGGTGGCGCGCGGGCCGGGCGCCGTGGTCGTCGATGAGCCCGACGACGGATGCGCACGGGAGGGGCGGGCGCGGGTGTGGAGCGGCCTAGCCCGGGTGCGCGAATCAGGAATCACCTTGTTGCTCAGCGGCACCGACCCCACACCGAACCTCCCGGACGCGGTGCCCGTCGTGCTGCCGCAGCGCAGCGGGGAACGCTTGGCCGGTGCCGAACGCGCGGAACGGAACGGGGGACGGGGAGCCACATGACCGCCGTCAAACTGGCCCTGCTGGAACTGCGCAGATTTCGGGGTCCGCTGCGGAGAGCGGTCCCGCCGTTGCTGTGCCTGATCCCGCTCCTCTACGGCGCCACGTACCTGTGGGCGAACTGGGATCCTTACGGCGAGCTCGACCGGATCCCGGTCGCCGTGGTCAACCAGGACCACACCGGGCACACCGCGCAGGGTCAGCGCGTCGACGCTGGTAGCGAAGTAGAGCAGCAGCTCAAGGCGGCTGGGACGTTCCAGTGGAGCTTCACCGACGCGGCGGAGGCCGAAGAGGGGCTCGCGCAGGGGCGCTACTACTTCACGATCACCATCCCACCGGATTTCAGCACCAAGCTCGCGACCGCGAGCAACACCGTTCCCGAACAGGCCGGGATCGACATCCGGCTCAACGACGCGAACAACTACATCGCCGGAATCATGACCGAGGTCGTGCAGCCGCAACTGCAGGACCAGATCAACGCGGCGGCGCACGGGGCCTACGTACGCAGCATCTATGGTGAGCTGTCCGAAGTGAAGGACCGGTTGGCCACGGCGTCCGACGGTTCCCACCGGTTGCTCGGCGCCACCGAGGTCGCACAGCAGGGAACCGGTTCGCTGATGTCCGGGACCAGTGCCTTGCACGACGGTGCCGGGCGAGTCAGCGACGGCGCCGCTCAGCTGGCCGAGGCGACCGGGCAGGTCGATCAGGTCACCGATGAGCTCAACCGCGCGGTCGCGGACCGTCTCCCTGCGGCCGCGGACCAGCTGGTCGACACCGCCACGACGGTGGCCCGCGGTGCTGCCTTCGCGCACGCCACCACCGGCGCGGTCAAACGCGGCACCGCGCGCGGTGTGCAGGACGTCGACGAACTCGTGCGCATCCACCCCGAGCTGGCCGACGAACCGGTGGTGCAGCGGGCCCGCGACCACGCACATGATCTCGACGTGCGTGCCGGCAGGGCCGATCAAGAAGCTGCTTGGAACCAGCAGCGGGCGGACCAGGCCCTGGCCGAGGCGAACGAGACCCGCGACCACATCGGTCGGGCCCAACGCAAGGTGCTGGACGCGAACGTACCGCTCCGAACGGTCGACTCCGGAGCACATGCCGTGGCTGAGGGAGCCCGGACGATCAGCTCCGGGATCGGCGCGCTGGAGGAGGGGTCCGGCGCAATGCGGACCGCCGCCGACCAGGCGAACTCCGCTGCCGCCGACCTCACGCGCACGGTGGACCAGGCTTTCGTCCGTATCCCGGAGACCGACTCCGACCAGATCACCGAAGCGGCGCGCGTACTGGGGACCCCGGTGCGCATCGAGCGGGAGAACCTGAATCCGGCGGGACCCTACGGACGCGGTTTCGCCCCGTTCTTCTTCAGCATCGCGCTGTGGGTGTTCGGGCTGTTCGCGTTCCTGCTGCTGCGGCCGGTCAACCTGCGGGCGCTGGCCGGGCGGGTCGGCTCGCTCACCATCGCGGTCGCCGGATGGCTGCCCGCGGCGATCCTGGGAGGTGCGGGAGCGTTGATCCTCTACGCCGTCGTGGACCTCGGACTAGGACTGGCGCCGCGCCACGCGCTCGCCTGCGTGGCTCTGATGCTGGCCGGTGTCGCCGCGTTCACTGCGATCGACCACTGTTTGCGCACCGCTTTCGGCGTTCCCGGAGATGTGGTGTCGCTGGTGCTGCTGGTGTTGCAGCTGACTTCGTCGGGCGGGCTGTACCCCGTGCCGACCACTCCCGGGTTCTTCCAGGCACTCCATCCGCTGTTGCCGATGACCTATCTCGTCGACGGGCTGAGGATGACGATCTCCGGTGGCCTGGTGGAACATCTGGTGCGGGACTTCGCGGTGCTCGGTGGATTCTGGGCGGCATTCCTCCTGACGACCGCACTCGTAGTGCGCAGACAGCGGGTGTGGACGGTCGGGCGGCTGCACCCGGACGTCGAACTGTGAAGTCCGGTGCCCCCGCACCGCTTCCAGCTGCGCGGGAGACGCAGAGCAAGCCGCCGTCGTGGTGGGACTCCAGGAGTTGAGCCGCGCCCGGCAGTGAGGTGCGGGCCCGGTTAGCGAGCGCGTGGTGCGGCGCGCTGACGGCCGGCGCGCCTCGTTCGCGGTGTCGTAACAGGGTCGCGTGCGCCGGAACCGCTTGTTTTTCCGGATGTCGTCGTCCGGAAACAGCTGGTCGTTGGAATGGTTCTCGTCGGCAGCGACGAGGTTCCGCCTCGTCTTCCCGCTACTGGAGGACCGATGCCAGAGATGCGGTTTCGAGTGCGTTGGCCGGACGGTGCGGTCCAGCAGTGCTACTCGCCATCCACGATCATCGAAGATTACCTCGAGGTCGGCCGTACCTACCAGGTCACCGACTTCGTCGAACGCAGCAGGCAGGCGTTGCGGATCGCCGACGAACGGGTGCGGGCGAAGTTCGGCGGCTTCGGCTGCACCGCTGCCGAAGGGCAGCTGGCCGAGATCAACGCGACCGCCCGCGAGCATCCGTCCGATGGGCGGGTCGTCGTGGAGGCGATGCACTCCCCTGCGGGGAGGCGGCGATGACCCCGCGCGAGTCGCGCTACCCGGTCGTGGTGGTGGGCGGTGGGCAGGCGGGACTGTCGGCCAGCTACTGCTTGCGGCAGCGCGGAATCCGGCACGTCGTGCTCGAAGCCGAGCGGCTGGGCCACGACTGGCGCTCCCGTCGCTGGGATTCGTTCTGCCTCGTCACCCCCAACTGGCAGTGCGCGCTGCCGGGATTCGAGTACCGGGGAGCCGATCCGGACGGCTTCATGCTCCGTGACGAGATCGTGTCCTATTTGGAGAGCTACGCCGAATCCTTTGGCGCACCGGTGCTGGAAGGGGTGCGTGTCACGCGATTGCGACGGTCCACCGGTGGCTCGTACCTGCTGGACACGACGGTGGGAGAGATCATCGCCGAACAGGTGGTGGTCGCCACCGGCGCTTACCACGATCCGAGCAGACCGGCTGCGGCCGAACGGATCCCGGCCGGTATCGAACAGCTGCACTCGGCCGACTACCGCAGTCCCTCGGCACTCCCGGCCGGCGATGTGCTGGTCGTGGGCAGCGGTCAGTCGGGCGCACAGATCGCCGAGGACCTGCACTTGGCGGGACGCGGTGTGCACCTGGCCGTCGGCAACGCGCCCCGGGTGGCGCGGTTTTATCGGGGCCGCGACTGCGTGGCGTGGCTGGACGAGATGGGGCATTACGCCAAGACCATCGACGAGTTCGCGGAACCCGCCCAGGTGCGGAAGCGGGTGAACCACTACGTCACCGGCAGGGATGGCGGACGGGACATCGATCTGCGCACCTTCGCGGGCCAGGGCATGCGGCTGTACGGGCATCTGCTCGACATCCGCGACGGCCGGGCCGCGTTCGGTGACGACCTCAAGTCCGGATTGGACGCGGCGGACCAGGTGATGGAGTCCATCAAGGATGCCATCGACGCGCACATAGCGGCTCGCGGCATCGACGCGCCCACCGAGGCCCGGTACACGCCGGTGTGGGAGCCGGACCCGGCGACCCATCCGCGCGAGCTGGACTTGGCCGAGGCCGGGATCACGACGGTGATCTGGTCTACCGGGTTCCGCCCGGACTACCGCTGGATCGAGGTCCCCGTCTTCGACGGTCGCGGTCATCCGGTGCACCGCCGTGGCGTGACCAGCGCACCCGGGCTGCACTTCCTCGGGCTGCCCTGGCAGCACACCTGGGGCTCCGGCCGGATGGAAGGGGTCGGCAGGGATGCGCGGTACCTCGTCGAGCGGATCGCCGCGTCCCGCTGCATCACCGACGTGTGCGGTGCGCTCACCGGCAGATCACCGTCACGTTCCGCCGTCCCGTCGCCGAATTGAGGTGAGCAGTGAGCGACAACCTGGTCTTCGACGCGCACCGGCATCTCGGGGTGCTGCCGGCGTATCCCTTCTACGGTGGTCCGGCCATCAACGCCGATACCACCGCCCGAGCCACGGTCGACCAGTTGCTGTCCGATCTGGACGCGGAGGGGACCGAACGAGCCCTGGTACTGCCCAACTACGGCGTGCCCGACCCTGACGTCGCCTTCGCGCACAACGAGCTGGTCCTGGAAGCCGCCCAGCGGGACGACCGGGTGCGCGCCGGGCTGTGGGTGTCCGCACGACCGGAAGATCGAGCGCGCACGGCGAAGGCGCTCGCGCTGGCCGGTGAAACCGGTGTGCGGGCGCTGAAGCTGAGCTTCCTACTCGGTGGATCACCGACGGCGCCGGAGTGCCGACCCCTGCTCGACGAGATCTTCGCGGTCGCCGAGCGCCACGGCCTGGTCGTGCACGTGCACACCTCGCCGGGCGCCGCCTCCGACATCGACCAGGTGGGCAACCTGGTCGACTGGTACGCCGATCGCTGCGCGGTGCACCTGGTGCACTTCGGAGGAGGCATGAGCGGCCACATCAAGCTGGCCGGCTCGCGCTTCTTCGACTGGGTCGCCGCCGGAAAGCGCGTGTACACCGACCTCTCCTGGGCCATCGGCTTCGCCCCGCACTGGCTCGCCCGGGAGATCGAGCACCGCGGCATCGGACACGACCGCGTGCTCTTCGCCAGCGACCAACCGTGGGGTGACTTTCCCGGCGAGTACGCCCGGATGCGGTCCGCAGCCGGTGACGGCTACTTCGGCGAGCTCGTGTTCCGCGAGACCTTCGCCGCGCTCTACGACTGAAAGCACCGTGATCAGAGGAGAAAATATGACCGAGACCGTCGAACTCACCGATGTCGAGCGCACGTCCCGCGACGAGATCCCGCACCCGTCGCTGCCGGAAGGGTCCAGCATCTACGGAGCTACCAAGGTGTTCCCCGACTACGAGGCGGAAAACGGGGAAACCTACTTCACGTTGGTGCACGGCATCGCGCACGAGTCCTCGGTGAGCTTCGTGGCCGTGCTGCAGGCGACCCGCGCGCTGCGCAAGGGATTCGAGTCGGCCGTGTACTTCTACGGGCCGGGTTCGCTGAACTGCCTGGCCACCCGCGGATTCCCGACCACGGGGAACTCCGCGTTCCCCGGGGAGCACAACATCAACGACCAGCTCAAGACCTTCATCGCCGAGGGCGGAAAGGTGTATTGCTGCCGGTTCGGCCTCTCGCTGCACGGCGCGCGGGAGGAAGACCTCATCGAAGGCGTCATCCCCACCCACCCGCTCGACGTCCAGGACGCGATCATCCACTACGCCCGGAAGGGCGCGATCATCAACTCCACCTATCAGCTCTGAGCCCAGTTCCCAAGTTCCCATCCCGGAATTCGCCGCAGCGCGCGGTCGTGCCGTCCGGGCACCCGCGCTCGGACTTCGTTCCGAGCGCGGGTGCCGGGGCGCCGCGTGCGGGGGATCGCGGGTTTTTCATGGAGGTGTGTCGTGAGCGTCGATACCGAACAGGGGCGGACCAGCACGCCGGTGGACGTGCGGATCATGACCCGTGCGGAGCTGGCGTTGCACGGGGTCCGGCTGGACGCCGAGGTCGCGCGTCCCGCCGGCGCAGGGCCCAGCGACGACGGCCACGTCCTCGTCGACGGCGCCGGTGCCGCGTTGCCCACCAACCCCGCCAGCCCGTACTCGGTGCGCGACGGTCGGGTCTGGCTGGGGGAGGAGGACGTCGGAGTCGAACTCGCTCCGGTGCGCAGGCCCAATTTCTACGACCTGAGCACCGCCGAAGGCGTGAGCTATGAGCGGATCGCCCGGCTGCACGGCGCTGACGTGCTCGCCACCACCGTGGTGCAAACCTGCATCCGCTACGCCGAATCCGACCGCTGCCGCTTCTGCACCATCGAGGAATCGTTGCGCGGTGGCGCCACCGTGGCGGCGAAGACTCCCGCGCAGCTGGCCGAGGTGGCCGAGGCGGCCGTTCGGCTCGACGGGGTGCGGCAGATGGTGATGACCACCGGCACCACCACGGGGCCGGACCGCGGTGCGCGAAACCTGGTGCGCTCTGTCCGCGCGGTGCTCGCGGCGGTGCCCGGTCTACCGATTCAGGTGCAGTGCGAACCACCCGGTGAACTCCGCTGGATCGGTGAGCTCAAGGACGCCGGGGCCACCGCGATCGGCATTCACGTCGAAGCCCTCGACGAGCGGGTGCGGCGTCGGTGGATGCCCGGGAAGTCGCAGGTTCCGCTGAGCGAGTACGAAGCGGCGTGGGACGAGGCCGTGCTCGTCTTCGGCCACAACCGGGTGTCCACCTATCTGCTGGTCGGCCTCGGGGAGGACCCCGACGAGCTGATCGACGGCGCCGCCGGGCTCATCGAGCGGGGCGTGTACCCGTTCGTCGTCCCCTTGCGGCCGATGGCGGGCACACTGGCCGCCCGTGACGGCGTTGAGGCGCCCAGCGCCGAGTTGCTGGCATACGTGACGGACGCGGTGGCCGGGCTGCTCAGGAGGGCCGGAATGTCGGGTGCGGATCAGGGCGCGGGGTGCGCGGCCTGCGGTGCCTGCTCGGTGCTGAGGACGGCGGGAGGATGAGTGTGATCGCCTACGAAGAGCTGCTTCCGCCCGGAGGCCCGCCGATGCCGGACGTCCTGTCGCTGCTCGGTGACCGCGCGACCCTGTCCGGGCAGCCACCGTTTCGAATCGAAGCGGCCGACGCCGGGGCCCTCGCCGCGTACCGACGCCTGCGGCACCAGGTGTTCGTGCGGGAACAGGGCCTCTTCGCCGGAACCGACCGGGATGATCGGGACGATGATTCGCGGACGGTCGTCCTGGTGGCCCGCTCCGGCGATGGTGGAGTGCTCGGGGGAGTCCGGCTCGGTCCGGCGACCGACGGCCCTGATATCGGTTGGTGGTACGGCGGAAGACTGGTCGTCGATGGTGCGGTGCGCGGAACGCGCGGAGTGGGTCCGGCGCTGGTGCGCGCCGCCTGCGCGCACGCCGAGGCCGCCGGTGCGCTGCGGTTCGACGCGACGGTGCAAGTGTGCAACGAGCCCCTGTTCGCACGACTGGGCTGGGACCGGGTTCGCGAGGTCGACGTGGCCGGTGTGCCGCACACGTTGATGCGCTGGCCCGTGCGTCGCGTGCACGATCTCGTGGAGGCGACCAAAGCTCCGCTGGGGCCGCTGCTGGACGCGGCCACCGGACCTCCTGGTGCATTCGGCGGCGCCGGATTCGTGGGTGACGACGGAGCCCCGGTCCCGGGCAGTGACCTGGTGGCGGCGTGTGACGCGATCGTCCCGGCGATGGTCGAGCGCGACCCGGAGTGGGCCGGTTGGTGCGCGGTACTGGCCAACGTCAACGACCTCGCCGCGATGGGAGCGGAACCGGTCGGGCTGCTCGACGCGATCGGTGCCAGGAACACCGCGCACGCCGGACGCCTGGTCGCCGGGCTGCGGCGTGCTGCGGACGCCTACGGCGGGATTCCGCTGCTCGGCGGGCACACGCAGCTCGGCGTGCCCGGCTCGTTGTCCGTCACCGCGCTCGGGCGCACCGCCCATCCCGTCCCGGGCGGCGGTGGCCGCGCGGGACACGAGGTCCGGCTGACCGCGGATCTCGGCGGTGGCTGGCGCCACGGCTACCGAGGTCGGCAGTGGGATTCCACCAGTCACCGGCGCACGCCAGAACTGCGCGCCATGCTCGGCGCGGTGGCCGCCGCGAGACCGGCGGCGGCCAAGGACGTCTCGATGGCCGGGGTCGTGGGCACCCTGGGCATGCTCGCTGAAGCCAGCGGGTGTGCGGCGGTACTCGACGTCGCCCGCGTGCCGCGCCCCGCCGGAGCGACGGTGGGCGACTGGCTGACGTGCTTCCCCGGCTTCGCGGTCCTCACCACCGATGACGCGGGGAGCGACCCGCTGCCGGCGGGACCCGCCACCGGTGCCACGTGCGGAGAACTGGTGCGGGGCGGGGGCGTCGGGTTGCGGTGGCCCGACGGCGAGATCACAGCAGCGATCACCACGACGGTGACTGGAATGGGGGATGCATGAGCACGTTGCGCCTTGCCGCCGTCGCCGCCGAATTCGGCCGCGACCTGGAACAGGACTTCCTGATCGTCGAGAAGCTCGTCGAGCGGGCTCGGTCCGCGGGTGTCCAGCTGCTGGCCCTGCCGGAGGCATGTCTCGGCGGTTACCTGCTCGGTCTCGACGGCTCCGCCGCCGACGACCCGGGACCTCCCGCGCTGGAGCTGGACGGGCCCGAAGTGCGGCGGCTGGCCGCTCTCGCCGGGAACATGACCGTCGTAGCCGGATACTGCGAGCGGGCTGGGGACCGGAAGTTCAACAGCGCGGTCTGCGTCAGCGGCGACGGCGTGCTCGGCAACCACCGCAAGGTGCATCAGCCGCTGAGCGAGAACGCCAGCTACGACTCCGGCGACTCCTTCCACGCCTTCGACACGCCCGCCGGACGGCTGGGCATGCTGATCTGCTACGACAAGGCGTTCCCCGAAGCGGCTCGCGCGTTGGCTCTCGACGGTGCGGAGATCGGGGTCTGCGTGTCCGCTTGGCCGGGGTCGCGAACCAACGCCGCGGCGGATCTCGCGCAGGACCGGTGGAAGCGCCGCTTCGACCTGTTCGACCGGGCCAGGGCTTTGGAGAACCAGGTGCTGTGGCTTTCGGCGAACCAGGCGGGAACCTTCGGTTCGCTGCGCTTCGTCGGCAGCGCCAAGGTCGTCGATCCTGGAGGCGAGGTGCTCGCCGACACCGGAGTCCAAGGAGGGGTCGCGGTCGCTGACGTCGACGTCGACCGCGCGCTCGAAGCGGCGCGCAGGCACATGGGACACCTCCGCGACCGGCGGCCCGATGCCTACCTGGCTGGCGCGGGCCTGTCATGAGCCTGGTCCGCATCGGCGCTGCGGCAGCGCATTTCGGACGTGACCTCGAATTCGACCTGGCTCGCATCGCCAAGCTGATCGACGATGCTCGTCTGGCCGGTGCCGGGTTGCTGGTCCTGCCCGACGCCGCCCTCGGCGGCTACCTCGCGGAGCTGCGTCACCCCGGCGCGGACGCGCTGCCGCCCGCGCTCGCTCCCGACTCGCCGATGATCCGGCGAGTCGCCTCGCTGGCTGCCGACATGGTCGTCTGCGTCGGCTACTGCGAGGACGGCGGCGACGTGCGCTACAACGCCGCGGTGTGCGTCAACGGGGACGGTGTGCTCGGCAGGCACCGCAAGGTGCACCTGCCCGCTGGTGAGACGCAGGTCTACTCGCCGGGCGAGTCCTTCGCGGCATGTGACACCCCGATCGGCAGGGTGGGCATGCTCATCGACTACGACAAGACCTTTCCCGAAGCCGCGCGGTCGTTGGCGCTGGATGGTGCGGAGGTGCTGGCCTGTCTATCGGCTTGGCCGACCAGCATCACCAATCGCGCACCGCGAATGGCCCAGGACCGGCAGGCCAAGCTCTTCGACCTCTACGACCAGACGCGCGCGGCGGAGAACCAGGTCGTGCTCGCTTCGTCCAACCAGACGGGGACCACGGGTGCTATGCGGTTCTTGGGCCAGGCGAAGGTCGTCGGACCCGGCGGGGACGTCCTGGCCCGCACCTGGTCCAAAGCAGGGCTAGCCATCGCCGAGGTCGATGTGGCGGCTGAAATCGAACGTGCCCGGCGAGTGCTGCACCACTTGGGCGAGCTGCGGCCGTCGTCCTACCGCGGGGGTGGCAGATGAAGATCGCGTTGGTGAGCTACTCGACCAAACCGCGTGGCGGTGTGGTGCACACGCTGGCACTGGCCGAAGCGCTGGCGGCAGCAGGCGAGGATGTGGCGGTCTGGACTCTGGGACGCGGCGGTGACACCGGATTCTTCCGGCCGGTCCACGACGCCGTCGAGGTGCGGATCGTTCCGTTTCCCGACCGGCCGGGCGGCGAAACGGTGGGCGAGCGGGTGTTGCGCTCGATCGAGGCGCTCGGTGCGGCGTTCACCCCGGACGAGTACGACGTGGTGCACGCCCAGGACTGCATCAGCGCCAACGCGGTCGGCGACTGCGTGCGCACGGTGCACCACATCGACCACTTCAGCACACCGGAGCTGGCAGCCTGCCACGAGCGCGCCATCATCACCCCGCACTCACACGTCTGCGTCTCGCACTCGGTCGCCGACGAGCTGAGTGCGGGATGGGGCGTTGAAGCCGAGGTAATCCCGAACGGGGTCGCCTACGAGCGGTTCGCCTATACCACCGAACAGGAACGGCGGTACTGGACCGACAGGCTGGGCCGCTACGTGCTCACCGTCGGCGGAATCGAGCCGCGCAAGGGATCGCTGGATCTGTTGGAGGCATACGTGCTGCTGCGCGAGCGGCAACCCGATGTCGCACTGGTCATCGCAGGCGGCGAAACCCTCTTCGACTACCGCGACTACCGGCGGCGCTGGGAGGACCGCGCGGTGGAGCTCGGCGTCGAACCGGTGGTGCTGGGACCAGTCGCCGAGCACGAACTTCCCGGCTTGGTCGCCGCCGCGAGCGCCTTCGCGTTCCCGTCCACCAAGGAGGGATTCGGATTGGCCGCGATGGAAGCGTTGGCGGCCGGAACTCCATTGGTAGTGCGAGAGCTCCCGGTGCTGAAGGAGGTTTTCGGTGCCGCGGCCCGTTTCGCCGACGGGGCGGAGTCCTTCGCGGCCGAGCTCGCGGCCGCGCTGGCCGATGACGACCTGGATCGCCGGGAGGCCGGGCGAACGCTGGCCGCCGCGCACACGTGGCAGACAGCGGCCGAGCGCCACATCGCGTTCTACCGCTCCCTCAGGCGGGGCCGTTCCTGAGCGGAGCGGCCCCGCGTGCTTCCCTGGCCACGATCTTCTCTGAACCCGACGGTTCGAGCGGCCGCGCAGGATGACCTCTCCTAGTGTTGCGATCATGACCGAGGACTACTTGACCGATTGGAACGCCGATGGGGTGGCGGAGCGCTTCGCGGAGTTCGACACCGCGCTGTGGTGGCGGCTTGGTTATCGCGCCCTGCCGCAGTTGCTCGCACCTGACCGGTTCGACGGAGAGCGCCAGACTTTACTGGACCTGGGGTGCGGGGACGGGACGGTCACGTCATGGATCGCGCAGCACACCGCCAGCGCCGTGGTCGGCGTGGATCGATCGTCGGTGATGATTCGCGCGGCTCGGCGCGGTGCGGACCCGGCGGGACACACCAGGTTCATCCACAGGCCGGCAGACCGCACCGGTCTCCCCACCGACTCCATCGATGCGGCGTGGGCCGCTTTCCTGGCGGTGTGCTTGCCGGACATGGCAGCACTGCGGGCAGTGGTCGCCGAACTCGCACGCGTAGTACGGCCCGGGGGCGCGTGGTGCTGCTCGACAGCCATCCCGACACCACGGGAGTGGATTTCGGAGACCTGGTACAGGGCGAACTAGACGTGAGCTATTCCGAAGGGGATCGGCTCCCGGTCCGGATGCGGCGGCAGGACGGCAGCTGGAGCTCGATCACCGACACCTACTGGTCGCGCGCCACTTACGATTCGGTGCTGGGCGAGGCCGGGTTCGAGGACCGCGAGCAGTGCGAGCCGCTGCTGGACCCTGCTAACGGGGCGGAGGGCGATCCGGTTGAGCCGGAACGACGGCAGCGATGGCACGCAGCGACGGCACGACCCCCGTTCTTGATCGTGAGCGCCCGCAGACCGCTTGTCAGAAGCTAGGCCGAGCCGGACCGCGTGCATCACAGCGTCCGAACCGCGGACCCGGCACCCGACGGCAGTCGGGGCGGAGGATGCCGCGTGCTCGTCGGGACGGTGATCGATGCTTCCTGGAAGGGCACAGGGCATTCGTTTTCCTCAGCGGGCGGCCAGATGAGCCATTCTCCCGCCGTGGCAGAGGCATTGGTACCCGGCTGACTCAGGCCAGCGGGATCACGTGCGGAGCAATTCGAGCGCAGCGTCCGCCGAACTCCGCAACAGTGGATGTGCGCAACGCGATGGGCATGATCCGGACGCCGCAATTTCGGCAAGGCGGGAGTAGGACCGCCCCTGTGACCTGCGGCACCCGGGTGCCCGCGAGGCATAGCTCGCCGTCACCGGATGCGATGAAAAGGATGGAACCGACCGGTGAACCGAGCTTCCGCCTGAACAAATGCTCGCTCAGGCCGGATGTGAACCCGCGGTCCGCCGCGGACGGGGCAGGCAGGAGAACGAACCGATGTCGTGGAGGTGGCCCCGCACGGCTTGGCTCGTCATGTCAGTGGTGGCCGTGCCCACCGCGCTGGTCATGTCAGGCGCGCTCGCGGAACCCGTTAGGTGGGCCGTAGCGGATTTCACGGGCCTCGTCGGTGCCCTCGCGGCCGCCGTCGCGTTCGCCTGGACTGGCCGAGCACCTTTCGCGTCGGGCACGGGTCGGTGGTGGCGGCCGCTCATGGCCCTTGCCCTCTTCGGTTGGGGCGTGGGGCAAGCCGTATGGACGTGGCATCGCAGCGTGGACATGCGGGCAGCGACCTTCCCAGATGTCGAGAACGCGCTCTACCTGGGACTGCCGGTGTTCACCTTCTTCGCATTGCTGCACATCGCCAAGAACGAGCATGCCCGCACCGGTTCCACCGACGCCATCACGCGCCCGCGCGTCCTGGTGATCGACGGATTGATCGTGGCGACCAGCTTGCTCGGCCTGGTGTGGCAGGTCACGTTCGGTGCCGCCGTGGAACGCGGATCCGCCAGTCTCGGCGAGGTGTTGCTGGCGGTGTCCTATGCGGTGGCCGATCTCGTCCTCATCGTTCTCGCAGTGCTCATATCGGTCCTGTTGCGTCGCAGCTGGCGACTTCCGCTGGCGTGGCTGCTGGCCGGGCTCATCGCGATCGGTGCTTCGGACGCCCTCTACGCGTTTTCCATCAGCAACAACAGCCCTGCTCCGCCGAACGTTGCCGATGTGGGGTACATGATGGCGCCCTACCTCGTGCTTGTCGCCGCGCTCGCCCCGGAGAACGGACTGTCCCGCGTGGCGACCAACCTCCCCCCACTCGTCCTTCCCTACGTCCCGCTGGCGGCGGTGTGCGCGTTCACTGCCGTGCGAGCGACCATCGACAGCCCGCGTCCCGCGGAGGTCTACTTCCTCCTCGGGGTCGTCGGCCTGGTCGTGGTGCGACAGCTCATGACAGCGCGTCGGCTGCAGGAGGTCCATCAGCGTTTGCGTCACCTCGCCACGCACGATCCGCTTACCGGGGTGGCGAACCGGACACTTCTGCTGGACGTCCTCGGACAGGCCCTACCTCAGGCCCACGCCCAGCACACCGCCCTCGGCCTGCTTTACATCGACCTGGACCAGTTCAAGGAGGTCAACGACCGGTGGGGGCACCAAGCGGGCGACACCGTGCTGCTGGCGACGGCTACCACGCTACGGGCTGAACTCGACGGTAGGGCCACCCTCGCCCGCCTCGGCGGGGACGAATTCGTGGTCCTGCTCAACCCGGCACCCGCCGACCCGGAAGCGCTGTGCTCCCGGCTCCGCGAACGCCTGGCCGAGCCAATTCTGCTGGACGGCGAGAAGTACCAGATCACCGCCAGCTTCGGGTACGTCCCGCTCGAACCGAACGACACGGCGCACCACGCGCTCAGCCGAGCCGATGCGGCGATGTACTCGGCCAAGCGGGCTGAACGGCCGGAAGGTTAGGCAGCGTGCCGCGGCTGAGGTCTTCGTCTGGGGGTGACTCGACTCCGAGTTCCTCATCGACCTGTCATGTGAGGCCCGTGATCAGGTAGAACGGCGCGTGAACGGCTGGTTGGGAGGAGGATTGCGCGAGCGTGCGGACCAGCGGCACGTCCATTCGGTCCACCGTGAACCCGGCGGACTCCAGCATTCCGCGAACTGATCCGAGCGGTCGGTGAAGCCGACGGGAGCGCGTCCACGTGCCGTCGCGCCGTTGGAGGCTGAGGGGCACCACCTCGCCTGGACGGGGAGATCGGCCGGGTGGGCCGTAAACGACCCCTGGGAAGTGGATGCCGACGGCCGAAGGGTTGCTATCGAGGACGGTGAAGCGGGAACCGGGCCGCAGGACGCGCAAGACTTCGGAGAAGAGTTCCTCGACCAGATGGTCGAGGAACTCGCAGCTGACGACGAAACCTGCGTAGGTGGCGTCCGCGGAGGAGTCCGGGATGCCGGGCAGGGATCCTCGTGGGGTTCGTCGATACCGGACTCCGGGCGTCGGTCTCTCCTCGGCCGTTCTGATCATCGCTGGCGAAGGGTCCGTTCCGAGCACCTGCGCGCTATGAGCAGCGGCCAGCCAGCGCGCGGACTTGCCCGTGCGGCAGCCGACGTCGAGGACTCGGTCGCCGGGCACGATGCGCAGATGGTCGGGTAGGTGGCGGTACCCGTGGTCCCACCAGAACGCGTCGTCGAGCGCGTCGTAGTCGTCGACCTCGGACTGCACGCTGCGGATCGACGACGTCGACTCATCGAATGCGGACGGCTCGAGCATGTGGAAAAAGGTCACTGGCCGCACTCCCCTCAGTCCCTCGGCCGACGAGCGAACGAATCGGCGTTCCGCGCGGCGATGCCGCCTCGGATTTCCTCCGCCCTTGTCGATGCGAGCAGCTCGCGCGGTCTCTCGCCACTGTGAGGCGACGCACTGCTCGTCGACCGATCCGCGCAACGTGCGCCGATGTGCGATCCGACCTCGCCCGGGCGCATCCTCCGTTGCCGCACACGGTCGCACCATCCGCCAGGGAAGTTCGAACGAGCGTTGTAGCACGAGAGCGACCCGGCCGATCTCGAAGTGGACAATATCTGCAGCGGTGGGTGTAGACATGACGCCATAGCGGTGCTAGCCTTCCTCTCAAGGAAGTAGAAGAGGATGTAGTAGCGCGATCGGTTGATTGACGCGATGGTCGACCGGGCAGGCGGAGACGCGCAGAGCGGCCTCCGCCTTAGGGTCGAGTGAAGGTCATCTGCGGGTGCGGGAAGGGAGGTGGGTGTCGTATCGCAAGGTTCGGCGCCGCGTCGTCCTCGTGTTCGTTGGTGGATGAGCGGCAGTGGTAATTGACTGGAATATCTCCCTCCAGGCCCCGGTGTACCGACGGTGCACCGGGGCCCTTGTTCGCGAGGGACCGGGAGGGTGTATGGGCGAGGAGCGCGCCGAGATCGAGGACAAGTTCGAGGACGCCGACTATCCGGCTTACACGATGGGCCGGGCGGCGGAGATGGTGGGCGTGACGCAGCCGTTCCTGCGGTCGTTGGAGGGGACGGGGCTGGTGGTTCCGGTGCGATCCGGCGGGGGGCATCGGCGGTATTCGCGTGCGCAATTGCGACGGGCGTCGCGGGTGCGTGAGCTGGTTGATCAGGGCATGCCGGTATGGGGTGCTTGCCGCATCATCGCGTTGGAAGATCAGCTCGCTCAGCTGGGTGCGGCGTCTGTGGAACAGCAGGGCTGAACCCTTCCTGCTGGGACGCGGTCGAGATCGCGCGTGGAGCGTAGCGGGCATGTTGCGGAGTTCACGTTTGGCGCATGCTCACACAAATGGCCGAAGATGGTTTCGATTGATCGCTCCGGACGCGGGGACCGACGTGCTCGTGCGCTAGTCATCGACGGCCCTGGTTTCCGCAGTCTGAACAAACAGCAGATACCTTAAGAATCAATCCGGGGCCCGAGACCGGAGGCTGAACCGTCCGCGATGTGTGAGTCGTGCCGAGTTGAGTCGGCTCCTGCTCCGTGGGGGCCAGGTACCTGCCCTGCTTCCCGTAGCCGCCGAACGGTGACACAGCGGAGGTAGTTGTAGCCCGCGTCACCTCGCGAGCGCGACCGCGGTGCCCTCAGCTCTGCTCGAAGCTGCGGTCATCGCTAGCAGCCGCTACTCGTGGACTTGCACGCAGCCGAATACTGCTGTCGATCAGCAGATAACTTTCGGGCCGATCGCACTTCCCCGCCTCAGTCCTGTGCGCGTGCGCCCGGTACGTACGCATGGGCTGGGAGGTCCCTCGACTGCATCGTAGTCTCTATGCGGACCATGAATTTCCGCCCCAGCATGCTTGCGGTCGCCGCAGCGAGCGGCCTGTCCATCATTTTCGCCAACACTACGATAGACGCGGCCAGCGCGCTCTGCTTGTTCGCCCTCAGCGCCTTATCACGGGTGTTTCGATGACGAACGGCGCCGTGACGCCATGGCCAGTCCGATCTCGGGCGTGGTCGGGTGAGCGGTCCGTCGGCCCGCAGGCCTCCCGGGTGTACTCGGCTTGCGAGGTCACCGCGGAATCTCAGCTGGGAGTGATCGAGCTCTACCGTGGGGTCTGTGGAGTTGCCGGTGTCGTTGACCGCGTCGTTGAGCAGTGCTGAGGAGCTGGTCAACATGCTCGACCGCGTCGATCTGCATAACACCTACGACGCGGTATGGGTGCTCTGGCAGGCCGAGTTGTTGTACCACTGGACCACGGTGATGGCTGCGGAAGCGCCCGACTATCCGGGCTTGGCCGCGGGACTCGCTGCATTCGCCGTCACCGCTATCGAGTGAGTCCGTCACACCGAGACATGACGTTGCATGCTCCTTCGCTCACCCTGTCCTCAGGGGTACAGCCTCATCTGGAAGCTGCGGGATGCGCGTGGGAGCGACAGTACCCATGCTGGACATTGCAAGACACCATGCCGAGCAGGACACGAGGGGGATGGCGATGTTGACAGCGTTGCGGAACTGCGGAGTCCGCTCAGACCACTTGTTCACGGCAGGAGTGGTATCGATCGGTTTGAGCGTGGCCAGTTGGGTGTCTTCCCGGAAAGCTGAGGACGTCGCCCGTGCCGACAGGTGGGGCATCTTCGTCGGGGAGTGGGCGCCGGCGTTCTTCGCGCTTGGTGCTGCGCTCCGCATCGACGAAACGCGTCGGTAGGCCGCGATGCCGAGGGGCCCAGGACGTCGCACACCAGGCCCCTCGGCCACTCTCCAACAGCGGACCTCGGAGTCGGCTGTCTACCCACCAGATAAGGGGCCTGGAAACGAGGCCGCCCTGTCCCGGCCCGCGCTGCTCATCCGGGCGTCCGCGACCTGCTCCGACACGTGCGTGCCCGGCGAAATGCTCTTGCCCGATTCAGGTCGTATGCGGTGACCATCACCAGAGTTTCGTCGCGCTGGTACTTCGCCGTCACCTCGGCGACGGTCACGGATCGGCGGTGTTTCTCGGCGGCTCTCGTGCGCTAGGTGTACATCATTTCCCTTTCGAAAGCGGCCGGAGCACCCGCAGCGGCGCCGACCGATGCTGACCGGCGTGGGACCGGAGGAGGCGGTAGTCGAGGCGCTGCGCACCGACGACTGGGTCGCGGTCGCGATCCCTTGGGTCGTCGACGAGACGCGTCAGCTGTTCCGTGCTCGGCCTCGCCTCTGGTCGCGGGCTGTGGCGGTGAGAACGTCGACCCGCTCGTGGCCTATCCGCCGATCGACGAAGGGGCGCATCACCAACTCGTCTCGGGTTCGATTTTCCGTTGCACGGTGGTCCTCGTACAAGTTCAGATGGCGATCTGATGGCGACGGGAACGCGGCTGAACGCGTGGCAACTCGTCGCGACGAGCAGGAACAAGGGTCGCTGACCTGCGGCGGAGCGCGAACGTGCTCGTCAGAATCGAGGGGCCACTACCTTGACACGGTAGAGGTCACTGGTTCGATCCCAGTATCGCGCACCAGCGTTCAAGCAGGTGACGGCCCCATCGGCGATCTTCGTCGATGGGGCCGACTGCTGTTCGGGGCAGGTCGGGAGCGATTGATCTCGGCTCGCCCGACGCCCCGGCGGGCGGTCGCCGGGGCGGCCCCGACCACGGCGACCCGATCGTCCGGATGATGCGGGACCGGCCCGAAAACACCGGTTCCCCCGCCGAAGTCGGCGGGGGAACCAGGTGGTGGGGTCAGTCGCGGATGAGGTTGTTCGGGCCGTTCTGGTCGTCGGTCACGGGCGCGCAGAACAGCGGGCCGGGGTCGCCTTGGTCGGCGAGTTCTTGGAGTTTGTCGGAGCAGGCCTGGGCGGTGGGGAATTCGCCGACGACTTCTTCGGCGAGTGCGGTGCCTGCGCCTGCGACGGACATGCCGGCCGCGCACAGTGCCAGGGCCGTGATGGTTTTGCGGATGCTCATGGAAGTTCCTTTCCGAGTGGGCATCCCGAAGGCGGCGGCGAATGGCCGCCTTTCGAGAAAATGGATGTTCACTGCTGGTCGATCGAAGCCGAGGGCGACGCCGGCACGGTGTGCGAACCGGCCCACGATCGGCAGGCCGGAGCCTCAGGCCGGGCCGTCGATGGTCAGCGCGCAGGTGACCGGCTGGCCGGGCTGCCCGGTCTCGGTCACCCGCTCCTCGCCTTCGACCAGCACCTTGCAGGTGAGGGCCGAATCAGGGGAGTCCGGCGTGACGACGACCTCCGCCGGACCGCCCATCGGAACCCACGTGTCCTTGTGCGGGACGCTGAACTGCACCGGAGGCTGCTCCTGCGAGTCCGAAGTGGACTTCTGGACGGTGCCGGTCGCCCCGGCGGGACCCGAGACCTCCAGCGTCACCTCGTAGGCGGTCTGCTCCGGCGGACCGCCGCACGCGGTGAGGCCGACGAGGGCGAGTGCCGGCACGGCCAGCACGAGTGCACGCTTCATGGGGATTGAGCTCCTTCGCGCAACGGCGTTCGATCTTCCGAGACCGAACGCTATTGGCCACCCGCTCGGTCGCGGATCGGTCGGACGACCGGTTCGCGCGGGAATCCCTATGACTATCGGCCTACCCCTTGCGACTGCCAGACCCACGCGGCGATCTCCACCCGGTTCCGGAGGTCCAATTTGGACTGGATGCTCGACAGGTGGGTCTTGACGGTGCCGAGGGACAGGAACAGCTGCTCGGAGATCTCGGCGTTGGTGGCGCCGGTGGCGACCAGCTGGGCGACCTCCCCCTCGCGCGCCGACAGCGGGTTCGGCCGGTTCGCGCGGGGTTCGGCGGGGGAGTGGTTGCGCAGCAGCTTCACCGTGATCGCGGGGCTGACCAGCGCTTCACCCGAGGCCGCCGCGCGCACGCCTTCGAGCAGCAACGCGGAGCTGGCGGTCTTGAGCAGGAAGCCGCTGGCGCCGCCGTTGAGCGCGCGGTGCACGTACTCGTCGTCCTCGAAGGTGGTGACGACCACGACCTTCGGCGGGTCCACCGCGCCCGTGGCGTTGATCCGCTGCAAGGCGTCCAGACCGTCCAGCCGGGGCATCCGGATGTCCATCAGCACCACGTCCGGCCGGTGCAGCGCGACCATCTCCAGCGCTTCCACGCCGTCGGACGCCGTGCCGACCACCTCCATGTCGTCCTCGGCACCCAAGATCATTTCGAAGCCGGTGCGGATCATCGCCTGGTCGTCGGCGATGAGCACTCTGATGGTCACGCGGTACCTCCGTTCGACGGCAGCGGCATGCGGGCTGCGAGGACCCAGCCGCCCGTCGGGGCGGGCCCGTCCTCGAACTCGCCGCCGACTTCGGCGACGCGGTCGCGCAGGCCTCGCAGACCGAATCCGCTGCCGGAGATCTTGCCAACCTCGCCGTCGTCGCCGACGCGCACCACCAGCTCGGATTCGGCGCGTTCCACGTCGATCCGCACCGTCGTCACGTTCCGGCCGTGCTTGCGGACGTTCGTGAGCCCTTCCAGGGCGACCCGGTGCGCGGTGGTGCCGACGTCGGCGGGGATGCCGTCGGTGGAGTCGGGCAGCTGGAGCCGCGCCTCCGGTCCCGGCCCGCGATTGAACCGCTCGACCATGGTGGAGATCTCGTCGATGGTGATCGGCGGCGCGGTGGTCCCGCCGTCGTCGGCGCGCAGCAGCCCGACCATGCGGTGCAGCGATTCCATCGCCTCGGCACCGGCCTCGGCGATGCTGTCCAGCGCGTCCAGCGCCTGCTGCGGCGACCGCTTCGCGATCGCCTGCGCGCCGCGCGCCTGCACCACCATTCCCGTCACGTGGTGGCCGACGAAGTCGTGCAGGTCGCGGGCGAAGTCGGTGCGCTGGATCAGCCGTTCGTGCTCGATCTGGCGCTGCCGCGCCCGGCGGGCCAGCCGGGCGGCAAGGCCGATCGTGCAGGACAGCGTCACGCAGCACACCAGCAGGAATCCGATCACCACCTCGGTCAACCGGCCGCGCCCGATCGCGGGCTGGGCCACGACGACCGCGGACACGACCACCCCGGTGGCGATCGCCCAGCGCTTCTCCGCCCGCCACACCACGAGCCCGAGCAGGATCAGCAGCGCCGCGGTCGGCGTGAGCAGCAGCAACCCGAGGTCGGGGCGTTCCGGCCAGCCCCTGGCGTCGTAAGCGGGGTAGTACACGGCCGCCGAGATCACGGCGGCACCGATGGCGGCCGCGGGCAGCGCACGAGGTCCGAGCCGCGGCGCGATCAGCAGGACCACCGCGGCCACCGACCCGCCGGTGAACATCACGGCCGGCGGCCACCGCGTGCCGTCGAAGCCCTCGAAGATCACGAACTCCAGCAGCATCGTCACGGGCGTCGTCACGAGGATGCCGAACAGCCAGAGCAACGACTGCCATGCGGGCTTGCCGGGGAACACCATGCGCCGACCCTAGACAAGCGGGGTCAGCCGCCGGGATCAGCCGAAAGGCAGAGTGACGCGCTGGTGAACCGGTCTGCGGACGGAGGCGGACCGCACCCGCGACTCGGCAGGGTTCGAGACATGAACCAACACAGCCGACCCGCGCGACCCGGCGCGTCCTACGCCGTCGAAGCGGTCGACCTCGTCAAGACCTACGGCACCGGCCCGGCGGAGGTCCGCGCGCTGGACGGGCTGTCCGTCCGGTTCCCCGCCAGGAGCTTCACCGCGGTGATGGGGCCGTCGGGCTCCGGGAAGTCGACGTTGCTGCAGTGCGCGGCGGGCCTGGACACCCCGACCGGCGGGAGCGCGCTGATCGGTGGCGTCGACCTGGCCACGTTGGGCGACGACGAGCTCACCCGAATCCGGCGGGAACGGATCGGGTTCGTCTTCCAGCAGTACAACCTGCTTCCCGAGCTCACCGCGGAGGAGAACATCGTGCTGCCGGTGCAGCTCGCCGGGCGCAGGCCGGAACGCGGCGCGGTCCGCGAGCTCGCCGAGCGGCTGGGGCTGTCGGGCCGGTTGGGGCACCGTCCCGCGGAGATGTCCGGCGGGCAGCAGCAACGGGTGGCGTTGGGCCGGGCGCTGCTCACCCGGCCTGAGGTGATCTTCGCCGACGAACCCACCGGGAACCTGGACACGCGCTCGAGCGGCGAGATCCTGGACCTGCTGCGGACGTCGGTGCGCGAACTCGGGCAGACCGTCGTGATGGTCACCCACGACCCCGTGGCGGCTTCGTACGCCGACGGTGTCGTGCTGGTCGCGGACGGGCGGCTCGTCGACACGCTCGCCAAGCCGGACCCCGCGCGGATCGCGGAGGCCATGCGGCTGCTGGGAGAGGTCCGATGAGCGCCGTCGTCCCGCACCTGCGCACCGTCCGGCGCGCTCCGGTGCGACTGCTGCTGTGCGGCGTGACGATCGCCGTGGCCGCGTTCTTCATCACCGCCACGCTGCTCGGCCGGGACATCGCGCTGCGCACGATCACCGACGATCTGACGTCGATCCCGGAGGCGGCGTCGGCGGTCGTGCGCTCCCCGTCCGGGTTCGGGCCCGCCGAGCTGGATCGGGCGGAGGGACTGGCGGGCGTGACCGGATCGACCGGCCGGGTGAGCGGATCGGGCCTGGTCGGAGCCGTGGAGGTCGACCTCACCGCCGATCCCGGAGCGGGGCCGCTGAGCCGGGTCCAGGTGGACGAGGGTGCGTATCCGCGTTCACCGGGGGAAGTGGCGGCGTCCGCCCGCGCCGCCGAACGGCTCGACCTGCGCGTCGGCGACGAGGTCGAGTTCGCGGACCCGGACGGTGGCCCACCGCAGCCGCTCACCGTGACCGCGCTGGTGGACTCCCCGTCCGCGGACGGGCTCGCGCTCTACGCCCCGGACCGGGAAGTGCTCGCCCGCACCGGTGCGGAGCTGGCCCGCGTTGATCTCACCGGCGACCTGCCCACGATCCAGCGCAGCGCCCAGCCCACGACGTTGGCCGTGCAGTCCGCGGAGAACGCGCGACAGGCCGAGTTGAGCGAGAGCATGGAAACGGTCGACAAGGTCTCGGCGGTGCTCGGCGCGTTCGTGCTGGTGGCGTCGCTCGCGTCGACCATGGTCGCGGTGTCCGCCTTCCGGATCGTGTTCGCGCAGCGCACCCGGCACCTCGCGATGCTGCGCGCGTTGGGCGCCACGAGGGGCGGGCTGCGCCGGGCGCTGGTCGCCGAGGGCGCGCTCACCGGCCTGCTCGCGGGAGGTGCCGGGACGCTGCTGGCCGTCGGAGCCGGGCTGCTCGTGCCGCTGGTCGCGCCGGTCTCGGCGGTGACCCCCTCGCCGTTGGTGCTGGGTTCGGTGGTGGTGGGCGTCGTGCTCGCGGTGGTGCTCGCCGTGCTGGCCCCGGCCCGGGACGCGGCACGGGTGTCCCCGCTGGAAGCGCTGCGGTCGACGACGCGGGCGAGCGAGCGCGCGGCCAGGACCGCGCTCCGGACCGTGCTCGGTGCCGCGCTGCTGGCCGCGGCGGTGCTGCTGGTGGTGCTCGCCGTGTCCAGCGGGCTGCTGTCGCGCTACCGCCCGAACGGGAGCACCGAAGATCTCATGCTGTACGGCGTGCTGGCCGTCGCCGCGTGCTTCTGCGCATACCTGGCGTTCGCGCCGGCGCTGGCCCGACCGGTGCTCGCCGGTGCGCACCGGTTGCTGCGGCGGTTCGGTCCGGTCGCGACGTTGGCGGTGCGCAGCGCGGGCGGGATGCCGCGTCGCGCGGCGTCGGTGTCCTCGGTGGTGGCGTTGGCCGCGACGCTGCTCCTCGCGGCGCTCACCGCCGGCGGTACCTTGCGCGATTACAGCGAGGCGAGCTCGGCTGCGCAGTACCCCGCCGACATCGAGGTGCGCGCACCGGAAGGGGAGGTGCTGCCCGCCGACCTGCCTGCGACGCTGGCGGCCGATCCCGCGTTGCGCTCGGTCATCCCGTTCCGCGCGCCTCGGCTGCGGCTGGAGGTGCCGAGCGGGCCGACGAGCTTGGAGGTGTCGGACCTGCCGGTCACCCGGCTGTCCGGCTCGGCCGGGAGCACCGCCGCCGACGGGTCCCTGCAGGACGCGGAACCCGGCACGATCGTCGTGTCGGACGCCTTCGCGAGCCAGACCGGGCTCGCCGCGGGCGATTCCGCCCGGCTCGGTGACCGGGAGGTGCGGGTCGCGGCGGTGGTCGTCGGGTCGAGCGTCGGCGGCTCGCTGGTGCTGGCGCACCCGTCCGACCTCGACGCCCTCGGCGTCGACCCGGCTCCGACCGGCGTCGTGCTCGACGCCGCCCGCGGGGACCTGGCGGCGGCGCAGTCCGCGGTCGCCGCGCACGGGAGCACCGGGCCGGAGCTGGAGGTCAGCGTGCTCGACGACTTCCGCGCGAAGCAGTCCGACCTGGTCGGGCAGCTCACCGGCAGCGCGTTGGCGCTGATCGCGCTGACCGTGTTCGTCGCCCTGGTCGGCGTCGGCACCACCGCGAGCCTGTCGGTCGTCGAGCGCGGCCGGGAGAGCGGCATGCTCCGCGCGGTGGGCCTGTCCCGCGGCGGGCTGCTGGGCGTCCGGGTCGGTGAGTCCGCGCTGTACGGGCTGCTCGGTGTCGTCTTCGGGGCGCCGCACGGGATCGCGCTGGGCACGTTGCTGATCACCGCGCTGGTTCCGGAGGCGCCGCTGGCGATACCGGTCCTGGCGCTGCTGGCGGCCTGCGCCGGGCTCGTGGTGGTCGCCGGAGCGGCCGGCCTCCTGCCGTCGTGGCGTGCCAGCAGAACCCCGCCGGCCACCGCGACCCGCCAGGACTGACCGTCCGGTCGCCGGTGCGCTGTTCCTCGTGCGCGTGGAGGAAGCGGTCCGGGCCGGGGGCGCCTCGATCAGCGCGAGCCGGTCCGCGGCGACGACGGTCCGCGGCGACGACGGGGCGCGGCGACGACGGTCCGCGGGCGGTGCGGAGGTCCCCGTTCCGGCGCGCCGCCGCCCGTCGAGGAGGCTGTCCGCCGTGCCGCGGGTGATCCCGGCCATGCGCGGGTCCTCCCGGCTTGAGCATGCCGCCGCGGCACGGTTTCCGATGGCGGTGCCGAACCGCGGACCCGGCGCCGCACTCCGCCCTGCGAAACGAGAAGGCCTTGCCAGTGACCGAGAACTACGATCCCGAGAACCCCTTCGCGAAGATCATCCGGGGCGAGGGGCCCGCGCACGTCGTGCACGAGGACGACGAGGTGCTCGCCTTCCTCGACGTGTTCCCCCAATCGCCGGGGCACGTGCTGGTCGTGCCGAAGAGCGGCGAGCCGCGGACCCTGCTCGACGCGACCCCCGAGCAGCTCACCGCGGTCGTGCACGTGGTGCAGCGCGTCGCCCGCGCCGTCACCGACGAGCTCGGCCCGGCGGGCGTGCAGATCGTCCAGTTCAACGAGGCGGCGGCGGGGCAGACCGTCTTCCACCTGCACTTCCACGTGATCCCCCGGTACGACGCCGCCGACCTCCTCCCGCACGCCGGGGTCCGCGCGGACGACGGGCGGCTCGGGGAGCTCCAGCGGCGGATCAGCAGCCGCCTGGCGGCGCAGCGCCCTCCCGCCTGAGCCGCCTGCCGCGCGAACCCGGTCGCCGACGCGAGCGCTCGGCGACCGGGTTCGCCGTCGTCCGCCGGTTCGAGCCGGCGGGGTGATCGCGCGGCTCGCGCCGGTGCGGGCCGTCGTCCGCGCGAGCGCGACGCGAGCCGGTCCTCCGGCGCGCCCCGCGCTCCTCGTCCGGCCGGACCTCCGCATCGCCATTCCACTAGTTAACTAGTGGAATGTGGTAGCTTGATCGCAGTCGATGTGGAGAGGAGACGGTCATGGACGTGGGGAGGCAGCCGCACCAGGCGCTGCCGGTCGTCGCCGACGGAGCGGGCAAGAAGTACCGCAGGGGGTGGGCGCTCCGGGAGACGTCGCTGGTGATCCCGCAGAACCGGATCGTGGCCCTCGTCGGCCCGAACGGTGCGGGCAAGAGCACGCTGATGGGACTGATCACCGGGTTGCTGCGCCCGACGACCGGGAGCATCGCGGTCTTCGGCGACCGCCCGACCGGCGGGGGCCTGCACCCCGCGGTGTCCTACCTGGCCCAGCAGAAGCCGCTGTACCCGCAGTTCACCGTGGCCGAGACGCTGAAGCTGGGGGCGCGGACCAACCCGACCTGGGACCAGGCCTACGCCGAGCACCTGATCGAGCAGGCGTTGCTGCCGATGGGCGCGAAGGTCGGCACGCTGTCCGGCGGGCAGCGCACCCGCGTCGCCGTGGCGCTGGCGCTGGGCAAGCGCCCGAGCCTGCTGCTGCTCGACGAGCCGCTGGCCGACCTGGACCCGCTGGCCCGGGAGACCGTGCTGCGCGTGCTGATCACCGAGGCGAAGGCCCAGGGCATCACCGTGGTGCTGTCCTCGCACGTGCTGGCCGAACTGGAAGGCGTGTGCGACCACCTCGTCCTGCTCCACGCGGGGCGCGTCCTGCTCGCCGGCGACGTGAGCGAGCTCAGCGCGAACGGCACTCCGCTCGGCGAACTGGCCCTCGGCCACATGCGCGCGGCAGCACAGGGGGAAGCGGCATGATCTGGACTTCGTGGCGGCAGCAGCGCTGGCAGCTGCTCACCCTGCTCGGCCTGCTGGTCGTCGGGGTGGGGACCATCGCCCTGCTGCGGTCGAACATGCTCGACGTGATCGACTCGGCCGGGATCGCCCGGTGCGTGGCGGACGCCGAGGGCTGCGATGCGCCGGGCGGGGCGGTGAAGGCGTTCCGGGAGACCTGGTCGATGCCGCTCGACCTGGCGCAGGGCGTGATCATGGCGCTGCCGATCCTGATCGGCATCTTCATCGGCGCGCCGCTGTTCGCCCGGGAGCTGGAGGAGGGCACGCACGTGCTGGCCTTCACCCAGTCGGTGAGCCGCACCCGGTGGATGTTCAGCAAGCTGGTCGTCGCGCTGGTCCCCGCGCTGGTGGTGCTGGTCGCGCTCCAGGCCGCGGTCTCGTGGTGGGTGTCCGCGGCGGGTGAGCTGGGGCCGCTGTGGAACGGTCCGTTCCGGTCCACCACCTTCGCCTCCGGGCACGTCTCGCCCGTCGGCTACGCGCTGTTCGCCTTCGCGCTCTGCACCTTCCTCGGCGTGGTGACCCGCCGGACCCTGGTGGCGATGACCTCGGGCTTCGGGGCGTTCCTCGTCGTGCGCCTCGCGCTGTCCGTCGTGCCGGAACGCCTGGTTCCGCAGCAGCGCCTGGAGATCGCCGCCGACGCGGACCGGCTGTCCGTCCGCACCCCGATCGACGACGGCAGCGTGGTGCTCGACAGCGGCCAGCTGGACGCCGCCGGGCGGCCGGTGTCCCACGAGCACTACCTGGCCGTGAACCAGGCCTGCAAGGACGCGGCGGGATCGTCGCAGGACGCGTTCCTCGCGTGCCTGCCGCGGTCCGGCATCGCCAAGTCCTACTGGGCCTACATCCCGGAGAGCCACGCCTGGCAGGTGCACCTGGCGGACGGAGCGATCTTCGGCGTGCTCGCGGCGCTGCTGCTGGCGGGAACGGTGTGGGCGCTGCGGCGGCAGAGCTGAGCGCGGTGGTGGAGGCCCCCGAGCTGCGGTATCACCTATGCTGCCCGATGTGATCGAGTTTCGGATCGATCGGCGCTCCGGGGTCTCCACCTACATGCAGATCGTCCAGCAGGTCGAGCAAGCCATGCGGCTGGGGCTGCTGAACCCCGGCGACCGGCTGCCCACGGCGCGCGAGGTCGTGGAGGCCACCGCCGTCAACCCGAACACCGTGCTCAAGGCGTACCGGGAGCTGGAGCGGGGCGGGCTCGTGGAGGCCCGGCGCGGCCTCGGCACCTTCGTGACCAAGTCGCTGTCCACCGAGGCCACGACCGGCAGCGGTGCGCCGCTGCGGCAGGAACTGGCGGTCTGGATGGGTCGCGCCCGGCAGCGCGGCCTCGTCGTCGAAGACGTGGACGCCCTGTACTCCGCGGTCCGGGACGAGTACTACTCCGCCGAGGAACGAACATGAACCCCTTGACCGCCGACGCCGTGGGCAAGCGCTACCGCTCCCGCTGGGCGCTCCGCGAGTGCAGTTTCGCCCTCCCCGAGGGCAAGGTCGTCGCCCTGGCCGGGTCGAACGGGGCGGGCAAGAGCACCCTGCTGCGGATGGCCGCGGGACTCGTCCGCCCGACGACCGGTGAGCTGGCGGTCTTCGGCACACCCGTCCGCGGCCGCATCCACCCGGACGTCGCGTTCCTGGCGCAGAACCGCCCGCTCTACCGCGACTTCACGGTGCGCGAACTCGTGCGCGCCTGCGCGGCCATGAACGACCGCTGGTCCGCCGACCGGGTCCACGACATGCTCGGGTCGATCACGCGCGTGGACTACGACGCGAAGGTCGGCACCCTGTCCGCGGGCGCCCGGACCCAGGTCGCCATCGCGATCGCGCTGGGGCGGCTCCCGCGGTTGCTGCTGCTGGACGAGCCGCTGTCCGACCTGGATCCGCTGGCCCGGGACGAAGCGCTGCGGATCATCATGACCGACGTCGCGGACCGCGGGACCACGGTGGTGATGTCCTCGCACCTGCTCAGCGAGCTGCGCGAGGTGTGCGACCACATCCTGCTGGTCGACGAGGGCCGGATCCAGCTCGACGGGGACATCGAGGAGGTCCTCGCGCGGCACCGGATCCTGGTCGGCCCGTCCGCGGAGGAGTCCGCCGTGGGCGGAACGCTGATCAGCGGGACCCGCACCGAGCGCCAGTCCACCCTGCTGCTGCGGGAGGCCGGCTCGGTGCCCGCGAGCTGGGCGGCCGCCGAACCCGACTTGGAATCCCTGGTCATGGGCTACCTGCGCGCGTCGCACGAACGCCGGTCGCAGGCCCGGGACGCGCAGTAGCCGAGCAGCCCGGAGCACCGCGCCGCGCCGACGGGCGGGCGGCCACCGCCGGTACCGCGCACGGCGACGCGCCTCGCGCGCCGGCGCGCGTCCGTCCACGAAGGACCGACCCGGCCGTCCGCGGCCGACGTGATCTCGGCCACCCGGGGGCGATCGGGGCTTGAGCGTGCCGCGACGGCACGGCTTCTCATTCGTGGCGAGCGCACGCCGCCTCCTCCCGCCTCGCGGGACGAGGCGGCCGTGCCGCCGGTGGCCGAGATCCGCGTGCCACCGGCACCAGGGGCTCGCGCACTCCGCCCGTCCGGGCGGGGCGAGCCACCTCAGCCGCGCACGGCGACCGCCGAGCGGTCGCCACGGACGAACGGAACCGCCATGACCACGACCTCGCCCGCCACCCGGACCCGGCCCGCCGCCGCCACCGCCGCCCTGTGGGTGCTGCAGGTGCTGCTAGCCGTCGTGTTCGCGCTGATCGCACTGCCGAAGATGCTGGGGAATCCGATCGCCGTCGACCCGTTCGACCTGATCGGGATCGGCATCCCGGGCATGGTCGTCGTCGGCTGGCTCGAATTCGCCGGGGCGATCGCGCTGCTCGTGCCGCGCCTGTGCGGGCTCGCCTCGGCCTGCCAGGTCCCGCTCATGGTCGGGGCGACGGTGCTGACCGCCGTCCAGGACCCGGAACTGGTCACCATCCCGGCGCTCACGCTCGTCCTGGTGTGCGTCGTCGCCTGGTTCCGCAGGCACGACACCGCGGCGCTGGTCCGGATGGTCCGCCGCTGACGCCGACCGGTGCGCGGCCGGGCCGGGACGCGCCGGCACCTCCGGGCGGGCCCGCGGGCACCGGTACGGCGTAGTCCTGAGCGGACGGACGATCCGACGCGGTCCGCCGCGACGAGGTGCGCGGCGACCCGGACCGCGCACCTCGCCCCGGCTCGCCGAGCGGAGCGCCGGGTTCAGCCCGTGGGCGCCGGCGTGTTCGCCGGATCCAGGTGCGGGGTCTGCAGCAGCCGCACCTGCCTGCGGCGGTTGACGAACTGGGCCCGGCCCGGCGGCAGGGTCTTCGGGCGCACGTCGCCGAGGAACCGGCCCTCGTCCTTCGGGCACGACAGCAGGGCGACCGGTGTGCCCAGATCCCACAGCCGCCGGATCGTCTGGTCCATCATGGCCCGGTTGGCGCCGGAGGTGCTGCGGGCGATGATGACGTGCAGGCCGATGTCGGAAGCCTGCGGCAGCAGCGAGTTCAACGCTTGCAGCGGATTCCCCGACCCGGCCATGATCTCGTGGTCGTCGACGATGACGAACAGCTCGCCGCCGTGCCACCAGTCCCGCTTCGGCAGCCGCTCCGGCGTGATCTCCGGCCCCGGCAGCCGCTTGGTGAGCAGTTGGGAGGCTTCGGTCACAGTCTGCCCGAAGTTGTCGCCGGAGACCGAGTAGCCGAGGTGGTACTCCTTCGGCACCGCGTTGTACAGCTCGCGGCGCAGGTCGGCGAACATGATGCGCGCCTTGTCCGGCGTGTAGTGCCGGGTGACGCTCTGCGCGACGTGGCGCAGCATGTTCGTCTTGCCGGTCTCGGTGTCGCCGAAGATGATCAGGTGCGGTGAGATGTCGAAGTCGTGCCACAGCGGGGCGAGCTCGACGTCGTCGATCCCGAGCGGGACCTGGGCGACCCCGAGCGGGCCCGCCTTCGGCGCGGGCAGGTCCGCGACCGCGACCTCGGTGGGCAGCAGGCGGACCGGCGGGGCCTTCGGCGCCTCGGGCAGGGCCATCCCCTCCACGAGGTCCTGCATCGCCTCGGTGAGGTCGTGGGTGTCGGTGCGGCCGTCGATGCGGGGCAGCGCGGCCGAGAAGTTCTCCCTCTCGGCGGTGATCCCGCGGCCGGGGAGGTTGGGCACCTTCGCGGCGACCCGGGAGTTGACCTCGGAGTCGATCGGGTCGCCCAGCCGCAGTTCGAGCCGGGTGCCGAGGACGCCGCGCATCCAGGTCCGGATCTCCGACCACCGCTGCGAAGCGACGATCAGGTGCACCCCGTAGGTGAGCCCGCGGGTGGCGATGTCCCGGAAGAGCTCCTCGACGTCCTCGAACTCCTGGCGCAACGTGGACCACCCGTCGACGACCAGGAACACGTCCCCGTAGGGATCGTCGGCGAACTTGCCCGCGCGCCGTTCCCGCCGGTAGCTGGCCATCGAGTCGAGGCCGTTGTTCTGGAAGAACACCTCGCGGCGGGTCAGCAGGTTCAGCACTTCCAGCACGGTGCGGCTGACCCGGTCGCGGTCCAGCCGCCCGGCGACGCTGCCCACGTGCGGCAGGCCGAGCAGACCGGCGAGCGTTCCGCCGCCGAAGTCCAGGCAGTAGAACTGCACCTCGCGGGCGCTGTGGGTCAGCGCGAGCGCCGTGATGACGGTGCGCAGCAGGGTGCTCTTGCCGTTCTGCGGGCCACCGGCGATGCCGATGTTGCCCGCGGAACCGCTGAGGTCGAGCCGGAGCAGCTCGCGGCGCTGCTGGCCGGGCAGGTCGATGAGGCCGACCGCCACCTGCAGCCCGTCCGGCGAACCGCGCTCCGCGGCGCGGATCCCCGTCTCCGGGTCGTCCAGCAGCGGCGGCAGCAGTTCGTCCAGGCTCGGCGACTGGCGCAGCGGCGGCAGCCACACCTGATGCGCGGCCGGGCCGACCCCGCGCAGCTTGTCGATCAGCACGTCGACGACGGACAGCTGGGACTCGTGCTGCTGCTCGTCCTCGACGGGTTCCTCGGCGCGGCGGACCCTGGGCTCGATGTAGCGCGCGGTGAACGGGACCAGCTGCTCCTCGATCACGTCCCGGTTGCGCTTGCGGCGCGGGGACCGGTACGGGCCGGAGACGTAGGCGGCCTTGAACCGGGTGATGGTCTGGGTGTCCGACTTCAGGTACCCGTTGCCCGGGGTGGACGGCAGCTCGTAGGCGTCCGGCACGCCGATGACCGCGCGGGAGTCCATCGCGGAGAACGTGCGCAGCCCGATCCGGTAGGAGAGGTGGGTTTCGACCTTGCTGATGCGGCCTTCACTACCAGGTCCGGTCGTGGCGAGCCTGGTATGCCCACATCACCCTCTCGATGCTCGCTCACGCCTGGCTCGCCGTCTCCCGATCCCTGGCCATAAAAGGGGAATCGGTGTCGACGAGCCGGGCATGATCGGATTCACGCTACCGGAGATCCGGCGGCTGCTGACCAAACTCGTCCTGCGTGTCACCGACGCCGCCGAGCACGTCTGGGCCTGGTCATCCTTCCGCCGCCGACGACAACACCAAGCCCGCCTCAGCCACTACAAACGACGGGGCTACCCACTCACCTGACTGCCGTTGCAGTACTAGATCGCCCTTCGTCGTGCGCTGAACGACGAATACGACGAATACGACGGTTGCGGCACCTGGGGCCGCGCTGCCCCGCTCAGGGACGGGCGACGGGGTCGACGCGACACTTGCGACGGCGAGGGTGCGTGGGCGGTCGCGTCCGGTTAGTCCTCGTCATCGAGTTGCTGGCCGCGTCGGTCGTTATGACGATCGACGCGGGGTACCAACACCCACTTCTCGGTTTCCACCCGTGATCGGCCAAAGCAGACCCGCCGGACCGCCGAGGACAGTTTGTCGTAACGGATCTCTCCAGCGGGGACGCCTCCGAGTTCGGTGAACGCGGCGACCTGCCCGGCGAAGAACGCCTCCTGCCCTGCGAGGAATAGACGCGGTTAATTGCCTTGCCAGAGAAGGACATTCGCAGCGTGAAGAGGAAGCATTTGGTGTCGACACCGCCGACGTTGACCCAGACCTCGGCGAAGTCGACCTCGGCGTCCTGCCCCGGAAGATGCGTCTGCGGAACAAACCCGTCCATCACGCTCGCGCGGTTCCTGGCTTCCAGCACGATCTCCGGGCGCCGCTTCGCGACGTACTTCGACACCGTGCGGTAGGCGATCGCGGCGTCGTGCTCGTCGACCAGCCGCTCCCAGATCCGGTGCGCGGTATGCCGCTGCTTGCGCGGCGCGTCCAGATCCGCTCGCAGCATCTCATCCAGCACCGCGCGCAGCGGACCCGTCACCGGTGACGACCGGACCGGAGTCTTCTGCGGTGGCGGGACCGCCGACCCCAAGGCCTGGCGCACCGTCCGGCGATGCACCCCGTGCCGCTCAGTCAGCGCTCGAACGGAGAGCCCCTCGACGCGGGCGTCCCGCCGGATCAGCGCGAACAACTCCACCCTGGACACCATCCCGGCTCCCACGCGGAGGGCCCCTCACCGGCACTGTCGATCCAGGACCCTCACCTCGACCCACCGACTCGCACGCCACGAGCAGGAATTCACCCGATCGGTGGGGCCCGCTAGCGGTGCCGGACCGGGGCCAAATCGCGATGCCACGGCCACTGATGGTCAAGCTGATCGACACAATCAGTTGCGGTGACCCCAAGACGTTGGTCGAGATCACCACGCTCGGTCGGACCCTGAAGAAGCGCGCCGCCGACGTGCTGGCCTACTTCGACTGGCCCGGCACCAGCAACGGACCGACCGAGGCGATCAACGGCCCCTGGCGCATCTCCGTGGCTCCGCGCTCAGGTTCCGCAACCTCACCAACTACATCGCCAGATCGCTGCTCGAGGCCGGCGGGTTCAGGCCGCAACTACACCCTCGGCTGTGAAGAGCCGGTAACACTCGCGAGTATTCCGGCTCATGGCTTTCGGCCGGCGTTGCGCTGTGCCCAGGTCCGGTCGGCCAGCGCGGCCAGCGCACCCACGGCTGTGACCGCGGCCAGCGCCACCATCGCCTGCTGGAAGCCGTGAACGAAGGCCGCGCGGGCGAAGCTGGTCAGCAAGTGCCCGTCCGGCCTCGAACGCTCGGCGAGAGCCAGCGCTGCGGCCGGAGAGTCAGCCACCGCCCCTCGAACCTGTTCGGGCAGTTCCGGCAAAGCCGATTCGATCCGGTAGCGGTATCCGGCGGCCAGCACGCTGCCGGCGACGGCGACGCCGATCGCGGCGCCGACCTCGCGAGCGGCGTCGTTGACCGCGGAGGCCATGCCGTGCCTGGCGGTCGGGGTGCTGACGATGATCGCCGAGGTCGCCGGTGCTGTGCACAGCCCAAGCCCGGCACCGACGACGAGCACGCACCGGAGGACCTCGGGGTAGGTGGTCTGCACCTGCAGGCACGACATCAGGAACAGCCCCACCGCCAGCACCGTCAGGCCACCCACGGTCACCGCACGCAATCCGACCCGAGCGGTCAGCCTGGACGCCAGCAAGCACAACGGCACCAACGGCCCGGCCAGCGGCGCCATGGCGATCGCGGCGTGCATCGGCGTGTACCCGAGTACCAGCTGCAAGTACTGCTGCAGCAGGAAGAACATGCCAAAGCAAGCGAGAAACTGCACCACCAGTGAGACGACGCCGATGGAGAAAGAGCGGTTGCCGAACAGTCGCAGTGACAACAACGCGTGCTCCCGACGAAGTTCCACCGCTATGAAGACAACGGTCGCGAGCGCGCTGCCAACCAACGCCCCGAGCGTGCCTGGTGACAGCCAGCCACGAGCAGGTGCTTCCGTGACGCCGCCGACAAACAGTCCGACTGCGACAGCGGACAGGACTGCTCCGGCGATGTCCAAACGAGACCGATCCCGCGGACGCGATTCCGGGACGGTCAGCGCCGCGACGGCTGACGCGATCCCCGCGACGGTCAAGACGAGGAAGATGGACCGCCAGGACCACCGCTGAAGCAACAGGCCAGAGCCCACCAGGCCGACGAGGGCACCGACGCTGACCACGCCGGCCCAGACCCCGACTGCGCGTCCCCACTGCGCGGTCGGGAAGCCGCTGGTCAGAAGAGACAGTGTCGACGGCATCACCAGCGCCGCGCCGACTCCGGCGATCACCCGACTACCGATCAGCCAGGCCGGTTCGCTGAGTGCCAGCGGCAGCGCCGAACCGGCGCTGAACACCAGCAGTCCCGTCAACAAGGTGGCCCGCCGTCCGTAGCGGTCGCCGAGGGCGCCGCCGGTGAGCACCAGGCAGGCCAGCGCCAGGGTGTACCCGTCGATCACCCAGGTCAACTGGCCCTGAGTCGCCCCGATTGCCACCGCAATGCCGGGCAGCGCGGCATACAGCGCGGCCATCGAGGCGACGACCAGCGCGACGGCCACGCAGGAGACCGCCAGCGTCCAGTGTTGACGGGCAGTCAGAGACGTGCTCGGCGCACGATTGACACCCCAGGCCATCGACGTTTCCTTTCGCGGTGACAGCTTGCCGGGTCCGGAATCGGCTGTGCGCGGAGGCGGAATCAATTCCGGCATCGGAACATGGGCCCCGGGACCGCCGAGTCGGTGCAATCCAGCGTCGAGCCGGTGACGGACTGCACATGCCGGAATTGGAGAACTCCCCGATCAAGACCTTCGCATCACCGATCGGGTGTTCTGCTTCGTTGCTACCGGATTGGCGGTTCCGTACCCACCCGATCGGACCACGAGGATCGCGACTGTCACCTGCCGACTATGGTGTCGTACTGTGGGGAACGAGACGGAAGCGCAGGTCAATCGGCTATTTCGGCGCGTGTGTGAAAAGGGCATGCGGTCCACCCTCGGGGGCGGTGTGGTTCACCTGATAGAGGTCTGGCAGACCCGGTGGTGTGCTCGCTACAGTTTTTGGATAGACGCCTGACGGGGCTATCACCGGAATTCGGTGTGCGCTGCTTCCACTTGTTAATGTCGGCAACAGGGTGCGCAGACCTTAATTCGACTCGGTCCGGGCGTGTGACAATTTTCTGCCGGAGGAGGCGCGACAGCGTCAGGAAGATATCGATTCATGGTGGGCGAGACCGTGTCTTCGCGTCCGCCTCGGATATATGCGAAGGATATCACTGTGGCTGATTTGACCGCTGCGCTCAGTGAGGCTCGGCAATGGTCCACGACGTACTACCGACCGCTCTTGGCGATGCCGCCCGGCTTGCAGGAGGCAAAGGTCTCCTTCTACCTCCTGTTTCGCGGGATCGACGAAATCGAAGACCATCCCGCGCTGGCCGCGACTGTGAAGGACACGGTGCTGACCGAGGTGGCCTGCGCACTCCAGACCCGCAACATCGCCGGCCGTCTCGACGCCGCGTTCGCCGAGCATCGCGACGTCCTGCCTGATGTCTCGCTGCGGCTGGCGGACTGGTGCGCGCTGGCGCCACCCTCGATCGCCCCGCGGATCCTGGACGCCGCCATCGCCATGGCCAACCGGATGGCGGTGTGGTCTCGCCGCGGTTGGCGGATGCGGGACGTCGATGACCTCGACGAGTACGCCTTCTCCGTGGCCGGAGTCGTCGCCACTCTGCTGGGTGACATGTGGGCCTGGCACGACGGCACCCAGGTCGACCGTGGGCAGATGATGAGCTACGCCCGCGGCTGCCAGGCAGCCAACATCCTGGCCGACCTGGCCGTCGACCGCGAACGCGGTGTCGACTTCCTGCCCGAGGGCTGGACGGTCGCCGATCTGGCCACCTACGTGCACACCGAGCTCAGCCTCGCCGATCGCTGGATGGCGACGCTGCCGGATCCCGGACCGGCCCGTGTCTGGTGCAGCCGCGCCATGGAGGTGGCTTGGGCCCAGTTCCACCGGGCGCAGACCTTCCAGCAGGCCTGAGGGATCATCGCGGAAGGGTGAACAGCTCGGCGACGGAGCACGACCAGGTACTGCTCACGCTCGACGCAGACCCCGTGCGACGTCGAGGAAGCCGTAGCCGACGTCGGATGCCGCAGCCGGAAGATGACGGTCGCGTAGCGGCCAACTTATTGGCCATGTGAGACAGTGGTGAGCATGCCCGAATTGTACTTCCCCTTTTCTGTCCATACCGACATAGGCCACGAGGAGTATGACCGGGAGGCGGTGCAGTGGCTTTCCCGGTGCAGTGATCTGCCGCAGGACCAGCTGGACGCAATCACCGGGTCGCGAATCGCCGCGATGTTGGCGTTCTCGGCAGCTTCGGCTCGTCCGGAACTAATAAAGATCTTCGCGAAGTGGGCGGTGGTGAATCTCCTCGTCGATGACGTCGTTGAATCCTCCCCGATCGAGCAGGCTGCGGCTACTGCGGCCTGTGGTCGGCGGATTTGGGACGACCCGGCCACGCCGGCGCCCGGAGGATGGATCATCGCACTGATGCGGCAGAACACCTACGAGCTGCTGACGTCGGCAACGCCTGTGCAACGCCAACGCCTGAGAGTCGCGCATCAAGAGTATTTCGCCGCACTTCTCACCCAGCACCTGCTCGACGCTGCGCCGCAGCCGCCGTCTCTGCAAGTCCACACCATGGTGCGGGAGGCGACGTCCGGTATGCCGGCGTTGTCCGCAGTGCTCGAATTCGTCTCGGGTATGGAGATTCCCGAGAACGAGTATCACAGCCCGCGAGTGCGAGCGTTCGCTCAGGCGGCCCATCTCACCGCTGGCTGGATCAATGACATCTGCAGTTTTGCGAAGGACGTCCGGGAGGGCCACCAGAACAACTTGGTCGCCGTGCTGGCGGCTCGTTCCGGCTGCGACATGCAGGAGGCCGTCGATGAAGCCGTGAAAGTGATCAACAGCGCGTACTACGTCATGGACGTGCTCGCGCGGGGCCTGTTACGTGACAGCAGTCCGGCGTTGCGTGGCTACGTGAGCTTCATGCTGCGCAAGCACGGTGCGTTCTTGCCGTGGCAATTGAACTCTCCACGGTATGCGGAAGCAACGGCTGGGGAAACGCTGAAAGTGACCAGTGTTCCACCCGCAGGAATCCACATGCGACCGGGAATCTCGTCGATCGACTGGTGGTGGGACCATCTTCCGGCACGGGGGCCTGAATGAGCGCACTGGGTCCTGCCGCGGCGCAGGGAAAGTTGCGCCGGTAATGGACGCGAGGTGACTACGCCGGCGACGGGACCGTCGGACAGGGCATCCGCTGATCGGGTGAGCGTCGTGACCCGTGCCACCGGTGCGGGACGAACTTAACCCCCGGCTGTCCGTGGCGCGGGTCGACCCGTCCGGCGACGGCGGCGCCAGAGGCTGAAGCGAGGATGGCTTGATCCCCTGGGCTCCGGCGGTGAGGGCCACACGTAGGAGGCGCTATCTGCCCGGGGCCAGGTTACGCAGAGCAGAACTAGTACTGCAACGGCAGTCAGGTGAGTGGGTAGCCACGTCGTTTGTAGTGGCTGAGGCGGGCTTGGTGTTGTCGTCGGCGGCGGAAGGATGACCAGGCCCAGACGTGCTCGGCGGCGTCGGTGACACGCAGGACGAGTTTGGTCAGCAGCCGCCGGATCTCCGGTAGCGTGAATCCGATCATGCCCGGCTCGTCGACACCGATTCCCCTTTTATGGCCAGGGATCGGGAGACGGCGAGCCAGGCGTGAGCGAGCATCGACAGGGTGATGTGGGCATACCAGGCTCGCCACGAGCGGACCTGGTAGTGGTCGAGTCCGGCTTCGTTCTTGGCCTGCTGGAAGCATTCCTCGATCCGCCAGCGGGTCCCGGCGGTCCAGGCCAGATCCAGCAGGGTCGAGCGGCGGGGTCCGTAGCAGACGTAGTAGGCGATCTCGGTGGGGTCTGAGAGTGAGCGGCGGGCGAGCAGCCAGTGCCCGCGCCCCGCTCGCCAGCCGGCCCCGATCGGGATCCGCGCCCAGTCGTACTCGCGGGGTCCGTGTGCGCCGGCTCCGACCGACAGCCGCCGCCACGACCGCGCGGGCAGGCCGGTGATCAGCTCATCCGCCCGGGCCTCGGCGCCGTCGGTGGTGGTCAGGGTGTCGTTGACCTTGGTGGCCAGCACATACGCGGCGTCCTGCTCCTCCAGCCACGCCCGCAGGTACTTGACCTGCCCGTAAGCCTCATCGGCGGTGACCCACGCGAACGGCACGTCCGCCTCGAATGCCCGCGTCAGCATCGCCATGGCTTGCCGCGGCTTCGTCTCGAACTCGGTCCCCTCGGGGATCCCGGCCCGCCGGCACCGCTCCCGGTCGGCGCACCAGGGCTCGGGAAGATACAACGCCCGATCGATCAGCGCATGCCCGCCAGCACCGGCGTAGGCCAGGAACGTGCCGATCTGGCAGTTCTCGATCCGCCCGGCGGTCCCGGAGTACTGCCGCTGCACCCCGGCCGACCGCACGCCTTTCTTCAGGAACCCGGTGTCGTCCACGATCAGCACACCATCTGGCTCACCGATGTGCTCGATCACGTAGTCCCGCACGTCGTCGCGGACGCCGTCGATGTCCCAGTCCGCCCAGCGCAGCAGCCGTTGCATCCCGTCCGGGGATACCTCGCCGGCCTGCTCGGCCAGCGTCCAGCCGTTCTTCCGTTCCAGGCCTGCGACCAGTCCGGACATGTACTCCCGCGCCCTCGCCCGCGGCTCCGACCGGGTGAACCGGCCTGCGATCCGCTCATGCACCCGGTCCAGCTGATCCAACACCACATCGACCACCACCGGGATGATCTACCACACGCACACCGAGTGCCGTTGCAGTACTAGCCGCAGGTACCGCCGAGTTCGGCGGCGCCTGCGGCTGGCTGGGCGGTGGTCGGGTTCGTGGTTCGTCCCGCGCGGGGAGCGTGCCGATCAGGATTCCGGCAGCTCGGTCTTCTTGCGGCGGGGCATGGCCAGGCGGCCCTTGGTGACGGCCAGCATGATCAGGCACAGCAGGGTCATCGAGATCAGCGCGTCGACCTCGCCCTCCGAACCGAAGGCGGCGACCTTGAGCCCGGAGGCGGTGTTGATGCCGGCGTGGGCGATCACCACTGCGAGCAGGCTGCCTCGCGAGAAGTTCCAGACGTTGCCCATGGCGACGCAGAGGGTGACCACGAGCATCACGTAGATCGGGATGGACATGCCGGCCTGCGAGGTGCCCTGGATCTCCCACAGCGGGGCGTGCCACACGGCCCAGATGATGCCGAGCATCACGTTGGAGGCGAACGGCGACACCACGGACTGGAGCCGGGGGAGGGCGTAGCCGCGCCAGCCGAGCTCTTCGTTGCCGCCGCCGACCAGCGCGATGAACAGGAACGTGGTGGGGGCGCTGAGCAGCGCGGCCTGCAGCGCGGCGTCGTCGATCTGCCCGCCGCTCAGCAGCAGGTGGAACATCCCCGAGATCATGATGAACAGGCCGGGAACCAGCGCGAGCAGGTAGGGCAGGACGCCGCCGCGCCCCCGCGGGGAGTACCGCCGGAACATCGCGCCGACGCCCGCCTTGCCCTGCGTCGCCGCGGTGACGATCACGGAGGCGGTGGCCGGGCCGAAGCTGCCCGCGATCACGAAGGGCATCGGGTTCACGCCGGGGAACAGCTTGCTCGCGTACCAGATGCCCCAGGAGAGGCCGAAGGCGAGGAGGAAGAAGGCGGCGAGGCCGCGGGCCGGGAGGGTCCTGGTGCGGGCCAGGTCGGCGGTGTCGTCGGTGAGCTGCCGCGTGGGCGCATCGGTGATCATGTGGAGAAACATACACTGTAGGAGTGCTCTCATACAACGTAGGTCTCAACTATGCTGGATCTATGTCCGACACACCCCCTGAACAGCACGTGGACAGCGTCTTCTACCGCCCGCCGCGCAAGCGCCGCACCGAATCACCGCTGAGCCGGGACCGCATCGTCATCGCGAGCGTCGCGCTGCTCGACCGGGACGGGGCGAGCGCGCTGACCATGCGCAAGGTCGCGGCGGAGCTGGACGTGCACGCGACGAGCCTCTACTGGTACGTGCAGCGCCGCGAAGACCTCATCGACCTGGCGCTGGACCACGTGCTGGCCGGGCCCGCGGGCGACCTCCCCGGCGACGACGTGCCCTGGGACGAGGTCGTGTTCCGCGTCGCGAAGCAGTACTACGACGCGTTCGCCGCGCACCCGTGGGCCGCCGGGTTCGCGGGGACGCGGCCGCTGATCGGGCCGAACGCGATGGCGCTGGCCGGGCGGATCATCGCCGCGCTCACCGAATCCGGGGGCACGGAGAAGGACCGGATGATCGCCGCCACCGCCATCTCCCAGCAGGTCCTCGGCGCGGCCACGACCGCCGTCGTCGCGCGCGGCTTGTCGAACGCGCCCGCGGAGGACTACGCCGCGGCCGTGGGCACGCCGCAGACGCTCGACATCTGGCTCCCGTCCTTCGACGACGTGCTGACCCTGCTGGTGGAAGCCATCCGCACCCGCCTCAACCCCACCGGACCCACGACCTGAACAGGACCTGCGCCGACCACTCCGCACGTCGAGCGCGGGCTCGCCCCCGCACCCCGGCCCGCGTCGTCTTCCTGTCAGCGGCGAAGCCGCTGAGCCGCCGACCACCTGATCAGCAGGACCACCCGCGGGTTCTCAGCGCCCTCCTCGCGAGGACAGCTTTTTCACCTGTGGCGGAGCCACAGGTGAAAAAGATCCCGCAGCGAGGAGGGCGCTGAGGTTCCGCCACCCCAGCGCTACGCAGCCGAAGCGGGCAGCCCCCGAAAACGGATCGGGGGCAGGTTCCACCAGGTCAGGCAGCGCCAGGCCCACTCCAACGGCCCGTAGCGGAAGTGCGCGAGCCACAGCCTGCTCCACACCGCCTGCACCGCGATGACCGCGACGGCGAACCCGAGCATCGTCCACCAGGAGCTGGAGTCCGCCAGCCCGAGCAGCCGTCCGGCGCTCACCATCAGCAGCGTCGCGCTCACGTAGTTGGTCAGCGCCATCCGCCCCAGCGGTTCCAGCACCGCCGAGATCGGCCGCCCGGCCCGGGTCCGGAGCAGCAGCGCCAGCCCGCTGCTGTACGCGGTGGCCAGGCACAGCCCGGCGACCACGGTGGTCAGCGCGAACCCGAGGTCGCGCGGGCCGTAGAGCTGGGTGAGCAGTGCGGGCACCGACAGCCCGGCCGACACCGCGAACACCACCGCCAGCTGGTTCCGCCGCGCGTGCAGCGTCTGCGGGATCTCGTAGCGGGCGAGGGCGTAGCCGAGCACCAGCGCGCCGGGCACCGGGCTGATCGGGAGCACCAGCGCCACCAGCAGGGCCGCCCACCGCGGCGCGAAGCTCAGCGGCAGCAGCAGCGCGACCCCGAGCACGCCGTAGAACAGCAGGTATTCGCCGGGGTGCAGCAGCTGGTGCAGGCCGCCGAGCGGGAACAGCACGGCCAGCCGGCGCGCCAGCAGCAGCCGCGGCCGGGGGTGCTTGCGGGCGGCGCGCTGCAGGAAGATGCCGAAGCCGATCCCGAACAGCAGCGCGAAGATCACGTTGAACCGGTACTGCACGAACAGGTCCAGCGCGCGCCGCACCGGCGCTTCGACGCCGCCGACCTCGCTCGGCATGCCCAGCACGTGCGGGATGTTCACCAGCAGGATGCCGAACAGCGCGAAGCCGCGGAGCGCGTCGAGCGTCGTCACCCGCTGCCCGGAGGAGCCGCCGGGCGCCCGGGCCGGGACCGCGGCGGGCACCCGGGCGGCGATGGGCACCGTGTCCTGCGCGTCCGGTCGGGTGAGCCGCCGGGTGGCGGACCACGGGTCGGCGCCGGGGTGCGGGGCGCTGTCTCGCATCGGATCACTTCTTCGCGGCTCGGTTCCAAGAACCGGGCGCGTCGTCCCGCCCGGCCCGAGCCAAGTTAGGGATCCGCGGCACCGCGGTGATCGCCTTCCGAGCCGACCCGCCTACGACTTTCGGGTATGGCCGGGAGAACGGCCCGTTCGCCCACTCCGGTCGGGCGGTGGGCCGTTCACGTGCTGGGTGGGTGCCGGTTCTTGTCGGGTGAGTGGCCCGTTCGCCCGTTCTCGTCGGGCTGGTGGGCCGTTCACCTCTGGTGGTGAGCGGGGGCGCACCGGAGTGGTGCGCCCCCGCTCCGCCTCCCTGGCGCGGGCCGGGTCGGGGTTTCCGGCGCCGCGACCGGCGGGAGGCCTGCCCGGGACGGGAACGGGACGGGGAGAGGGGTCCCGTCCGCCCCGGGAGTCTTCAGCCGAACAGACCCGGCTCGGGCCTCGGGAGCTCGGCGCGCAGCAGCTCGTTGCAGGCGGTGCAGGTCGGGGCCACCACCCAGTCCTGTTCGGACGGATCGGACGTCAGCTCCACCCCGGCACCGCACACCGCGGTCGCGCTCGGCTCACCGCACCACCGACGACCCCGGAACGCGTGCCGCACGGAATCCCCGCCGGGACGCCAGAAATGCCGCTCACCCATCACCCACCGCCGCGCACTCCAGGCAGGCGTCCCGATCGAACACGCCGTCCGGACACGCACCCCGCCGCAAGTGCACCGGCCCGTACACGAACACCCCGCACCACGCAGGCAACGCACCACCATCGGACCGCCGCACCCCGTGCCACCGCGAATCCACCGGCCCGCACGACGCGGCCCAGATCGGAACAGCCATCGCTTTACCCCTGTCGCCGTATTTACCGCCGCGTGCCGACTCATGATCAGGTATCGGTAAATAGGGGCACAATTCCCCGATAGAGGGATGATCTGTGCTGCTAGAAGGCTTATGATCATTTTCATGACTGGAAAATCGGAGCACACCCCCAAGGCGCGAGCGCTCGGAGCGGAACTGCGCGCCTGCCGGACCGCGGCAGGGCTCACGCAGCAACAGCTGGGCGAGCAGATCGGCATCAGCTACGTGTCGATCTCCCGCTACGAAACCGGTTCGCGGACGCCGAAACCCGAGGGCGTCGCGCAAATCCTCGCGACGCTGGGTGTGACGGGCGAGCGGTACAGCTCGCTCGTGGAGATGGCGCGGGGAGCGGACCAGCCCAACTGGCTCGACACCGGGGTGGGCATCCGCAAGGAGCTGACCAGGCTGATCCACTTCGAGCGGACCGCCACGGAGATCACCGATGTGGCGACGAGCATCGTTCCGGGGCTGTTGCAGACGGCGGACTATGCGCGGGCGGTCATGGCCGACATGGCCAGCGACGAGATCGAGCCTTACGTGACCATGCGGGTGGGGCGGCGCGAAGTGCTCACCAGGAGGGATCCGGTGCGGTTCACGGCATTCGTGTCGGAAACCGCGTTGCGGGACCGGATCGGTGGTGCCGAGGTCATGCTGGATCAGCTCCGGCACCTCGAAACGGCGCTGGCGAGCGAGAACATCACCATCTACGTGATTCCTGCTGTTTCGGACCGGTGGCACCCGGCTCATGTGGGCTCGTTCAGCTACTACACCTTCGCTAAGACCTCGCCGATCGTCCATTTGGAGCACTACGCGTCCGGTGTCTTCCTCTATGACGAAATCGATGTGGCTCCCTACGTGCCCGCTCTGGATAGGCTTCGTGAAGTGGCGATGAGCCGAGACCACTCGGCGAAGTTCATCGCTGGACTCATCCGTGATCTGGAAGGTGCGCCGACATGAAGCCGATCCCGACGAACTGGCGGAAGTCCAGCCGTTCGCACCAGGTCTCCAACTGCGTCGAGGTCGGGAGCTTCGGCTCCGGTGCCGCGGTTCGGGACACCAAGGACCGCGCGGCCGGGTACGTGTCCGTCGACGGCGCCCGCTGGAACGACTTCCTCGCGGCCATCAAGTCCGGCCGCTACGCGCGCTGAGTCCGTGACCGGTGTCGGCGTGAGTCGCGTGCTCCGGGACTCATCGCCGACCTGCCTCGTCACCTGGAAGGAGCGATTCCGTGACCACCATTCGTGCGAAGTGGCGCAAGTCCTCCCGGTCGAACTCGGGCGGCAACTGCGTCGAGGTGGCGATCACCCCGACCGTGATCGGCGTGCGGGACACCAAGGACCGCGCCGCCGGGCACTTCACCACCGACCGCACCCGATGGAACGACTTCCTCGCGGCCATCAAGTCCGGCCGCTACGCGCGCTGAACCGTCCGGCGGTGGGCACGCTGATCGGAACCCCGGCTCAGCTCCGGTTGCCGGGCCGGGCGGCCGGGACGATCAGGCCCGACTCGTAGGCGACCACGACGGCCTGCGCCCGGCTGGTCAGGTCCAGCTTGGCCATCATCCGCTTGACGTGCGTCTTCACCGTCGCCTCGCTGAGCACCAGGCGCTGCGCGATCTGCGCGTTGGTGAGGCCGTTGCCGACCAGCCGCAGCACCTCCGTCTCCCGCGCCGTCAACCGGTCCAGCCGGTCGTCCGCGAGCGCGTGCGTCCGGTGGTGCTGAGCGTAGGTCTCCACCAGCCGGTGCGTGATCTGCGGCGAGATGAGCAGATCGCCCGCGGCCACCGCCTGCACCGCGGCGACGATCCGGTCCGCCGGGGTGTCCTTGAGCAGGAAACCGGCGGCACCGTCGCCGAGCGCCGTGTACACGTACTCGGGCAGGTCGAACGTCGTCAGCACGATCACCCGGACCTCCGGGTCGGCCGCGAGGATGCGGCTGGTGGCGCTGATCCCGTCCAGGGACGGCATCTTGATGTCCATCAGCACCACGTCCGGCCGCAGCTCGGCGGCCAGCCGCACGGCGTCCGCGCCGTCCGCGGCCTCGCCCGCGACCTCCAGCCCCGGCGCGGCGGTCAGCAGCGCGACGAGCCCGGCCCGGATCAGGGTCTGGTCGTCGACGACCAGCACTCGGACGGTCATGCCGCCTCGCCCGTCGGAAGCCGCAGCACCACGGCGAACCCGCCGCCGGCGCGCGGACCCGCGGTGAGGGCACCGCCGTACAGCTCGGCGCGTTCCCGCATGCCGCGGATGCCGTGCGAGTGCGGCGAGAACTCCGGCGGCACCGGTGCGGTGCCGTCGTCGGTGATCTCCATGGTGAACGTCAGCTCCCCGTGGTCGAGGTGGATCGTGGCCTCGGCGGGCCCGGCGTGCTTGAGCACGTTCGTCAACGACTCCTGCGCGATGCGGTACGCGCACAGGTCCGGCCCGGCCGGGAGTTCGCGCGGTTCCCCGGTGACCACCAGGTCCACCGGCAGGCCCGCGGCCCGGGTGCGCTCCACCAGGCCGTCCAGCGCCGCCAGTCCCGGCTGCGGGCGGTACTCCGCCTCCGGATCTGGCCCGGCGGGACCGTCGTCGACGCGCAGCACGTCCAGCAGCCTGCGGAGTTCGTGCAGCGCCTCCCGGCTGGTGTCGCCGACGGTGGCGAGCGCGCGCGCCGCGGTGGGCGGGTCCGACTCGATGACGTACTTCGCCAGCCCGGCCTGCAACGAGATCACCGACATGTGGTGGGCGACGACGTCGTGCAGCTCCCGCGCGATGCGCACCCGCTCGTTCGCCACCGCGTGCACCGCCTCCTCGGCCAGCCGCTCGGACCGCTGGGCCCAGCGCTTGGTGCCCTCGCCGACCATCCACACGATGAACATCGTCGGCGCAGCCTGCGCCAGCTCCGCCCAGGTCAGCTGCATCGGCGAGACGAACCCGGTGAACATGACGGTGCCGGTGCCGACCAGCCACATCACCGCGGCGGCGGGCGTGGAGCGCAGCGTGGCGATGGTGAACATCGAGATCACCACGCCCACACCGGCGTTGGTCAGGCTGCCGTTCCCCAGCGCGTGGTAGCCGATGGTGGCGAGCACGATCGTCGCCGACGTCAGCACCGGGGCCAGCTGGCGCAGCGCGACCGGTGCCACGGTGAGCGGCAGCAGCACGGCGGCGATCCAGTTCATCCCTTGGCCGCCGACCTGCGCGATGACGGTCAACGCGGTCAGCGCGACCGCCAGCAGCACATCGGCCCAGATCGTTCGGAGGTTCCACGGCACAAGATCACCGTAGTGAGCGCGGCGGCCGGAATCGCCGCTCCGCAGGGGTATCCGGGACTACCCCCACGGGGGTAACCGAAGATGCCGTTCCAGGGCGACGACCGGGATCCGCGGCGAACCTAGTGTTCACCGCCATGAAGCGAACCCTCGCAACCCTGATGATCGTCACCGCCGTCCAGACGGCCGTGTTCGCCGGAACCGCCGGAGCCACCCCGGTGCGCGACACCATGCAGCACGACGCGGACGTGCTGCTGTCCCACGGTGCTCCCGGCGTGCTCGCCGAACTCCAGACCCCGGACGGGTCGACGAAGGTCCGCAGCGGCTTCGGCGACACCGAGGCGCGGACCCCCGTGCCGTGGGACGCGAACTTCCGGATCGGCAGCTTCACCAAGACCTACGTGTCCGCGACGCTGCTGCAGCTGGTCGGCGAAGGCCGGATCTCGCTGGAGGACCCGGTGGAGAAGTGGCTGCCCGGCGTCGTGTCCGGCAACGGCAACGACGGCAGCCGGATCACCGTCCGGCAGCTGCTGCAGCACACCAGCGGCCTGCCCGAGTTCGTGCTGCAACTGCCGTGGATGTTCGACGAGGAGGGCTTCCAGCAGCACCGCGACGACACCTTCGCCGCCGAGCACCTGGTCTCGCTGGCCATGCAGCAGCCGCCGAAGTTCGAGCCCGGCACGTCCTGGAGCTACTCGAACACCAACTTCGTCCTCGCCGGCATGATCATCCAGCGGGTCACCGGGAACGAGTGGCAGACCGAGGTCCAGGACCGGATCATCGAACCGCTCGGGCTGCACGACACGTACACGCCGCGCGCCTCGAAGCACATCCCCGGGCCGCACGCCACCGGCTACCAGCGGTTCCCGGACGACATGAACTCCCCGAACCCGACCTTCGGCGCACCGCTGGACGTCACCGAGATCAACCCCACCTGGGCCGGGGCGGCGGGCGACATCATCAGCAGCACCGCGGACGGCAACCGCTTCCTGCGCGCCCTGATCGACGGCGAAGTGCTGCGCCCCGCGGAACTCGCCGAGATGCAGCGGACGGTGCCCGCCACCGAGATGGAGGCGAACTGGCCGGGCCTGCGCTACGGGCTGGGCCTGATGTGGGCGCCCAACGACTGCGGCGGCTACTGGTCGCACGGCGGGGACATCCCCGGCTACAAGACCCGCAACGGCGTCAGCCCGGACGGCGAGCGCAGCGTGGTCGTCAGCATCAACACCGACTCGCTGGTGCCGGAGCCGGGCGTGCCCGCGCCCACCACCGACCCGGTGTCGGAGATCGTCGAGAACGCCCTCTGCGGCGACGGCAGGTAAGGCCGGTCCGGCGCGCCGGACCCGAACGTCCACATCGGACTCGGGTCCGGCGCCGACGTCGTCCGGCGAGCCGGGTCCACGCCTCCGCGAGCTGGTTCCGCTCGAACTCCGGCCGCCGGCCCCGCGAGCCCCGCGCCGGATCAGCCCGCGCTCGATCGGCCCCGCGCCGGACCGGCCGCCTCGGGGAGCCGGACGGTGACGGTGAGCCCGCCACCCGGGTTCGGCGCGGCACCCGCCGTCCCGCCGTGGGAGCGCGCGATCGCGCGGACCAGGGTGAGGCCGAGCCCGTGCCCGCGGGTGCCGGTGCGGCCCCGGTGCCTGCGGAAGGCCTCGAACAGCTCGCCGGTGTCCGCGGCCGTGAGGTCATCGCCGGTGTTCGTGGCGGTGATCGTCACCGAGCCGTCGGCGACCTCGACGGACAACCGGGCACCACCGCCCCGGTGGTTGTGCCGCACCGCGTTCTGCAGCAGGTTCAGCACCAGGTGGTGCAGCAGGTCCCGATCCCCGTCCACCCGGGCCGGGTGCGGCTCGCCGCGCACCTCCACCCCGGCCGCCGCCGCCTCCGCCCGCACCTGCTCCAGCGCGCCCTCGGCCACCGCGGCCAGGTCGACGGGCCGCGGATCGGTGATGCCGTGATCGGCCCTGGACAGCGCCAGCAGCGACTCCACCGTGGTGATGCTGCGGTCGTTGGTGGCGAGCAGCTTCGGCCCCAGCACGGCGAGTTCGTGGTCGTCGGGATGCGCCAGCGCCACCTGCAGCATGGTGCGGGTCGTCGCCAGCGGCGTGCGCAGCTCGTGCGAGGCGTTCGCCGCGAACCGCTGCTGCGCCTCGAAGCTGTCGTGCAGCCGGTCCAGCATCGTGTCGATGGTGTCGGCTAGCTCGGTGAACTCGTCGCGGCGCCCGCCCAGCTGGATGCGCTCGTGCAGGTTGTCACCCGCCACGGTGCGCGCCGTGGACGTGATGCGGTGCACCGGCGCCAAGATGCGGCCCGCGATGATCCAGCCGAGCACGAACGCCACCAGCGCCAGCCCGGCCAGCGCCAGCCCCGACACCTGCAGCAGCACGCCGAGGAAGTCGTCCCGGGTGGCGATGCTGCTCCGCATCGCGGGGCGCACCAGCGCGCCCGGCGGGATGGCGTTCGGCGCCAGCGGCGTGCTGGGCGCGGCGTAGTCCGGCAGGTACCGCATCAACGCGTACACCGTCACCAGCAGCAGCACCCCGCACGCCAGCACCGCCCCGCCCAGCAGCAGCGTCAACCGCACCCGGATCGACGGCCGGGTGCGCCGCAACGCGGCCGAGACGCTCATGCCGGAGCTCCCAGGTAGTAGCCGACGCCGGTGGCGGTGCGCAGCACCGGCGGATCGCCGAGCTTGCGGCGCAACGTGGACACGGTGATGCGGACCGCGTTCGTGAACGGGTCGGCGTGCTCGTCCCACGCCTTCTCCAGCAGGTGCTCGGCGCTGAGCACCGCGCCGTCCGCGCGCATCAGCAGCTCCAGCACCGCGAACTCCTTGCGGGTCAACCGCAGCGGCCGCAGCCCGCGGTGCGCCTCCCGGCGCGCCGGATCCAGCCGCAGGTCGTCGAAGGTCAGCACCGGTGGCCGGGCCGGGGCGGCGCGCCGCCGCAGGGCGTGCAGCCGGGCCACCAGCTCCGGGAAGTCGAACGGTTTGGCCAGGTAGTCGTCCGCCCCGAGGTGCAGCCCGTCGACCTTGTCGGCGAGCCGACCGGCGGCGGTCAACATCAGGATGCGGCAGTCCGGGTGCTCGGCCACCACCTGCCCGCACACGTCGTCGCCGTGCACGCCCGGGATGTCGCGGTCCAGCACCAGCACGTCGTAGTCATGGACCGCCACGTTCTCCAGCGCGGTGTGCCCGTCGCCGGCGACGTCCACGGCCATGCCCTCCTTCCGCAGGCCGGAGCGCAACGCCTCGGCGAGGAACTCCTCGTCCTCCACGACCAGCACCCGCACCGAAGTACCTCCCGGAAGTTCCGCGCCCCGCGCGCCGGGGTGAGCACATGATCCGCGACGGCGGATATGGCGGCCGTATGGCGTCGGCCAGACGCTCGCCACAACCCCGGCCTGGCTCCATGGGTTCCGAACGCGGCACCCCGCCGCGGTCCCGCCCGCCGGGCGGTTCCTCGCAGGGAAGGGAAGTTCTCATGATGTCCATCCGCAAGAAGGTCGTCGTCGCCGCCGCGGGCCTCGCCGTCGTGCTCGGCGGCGCGGGCGGTGCCGTCGCGTTCGCCGGTACCTCCGACGAGCCGGGCCGCCCGGTCCGGTGCGCGCCCGTCACGCCGCTGGACCGGGACCAGCCCGGCCTGGTGGTCGAGCCCGCGAAGCCCCTCGAAGGCGCCGAGGACGAGATCGTCGGCTGCGCGCCCACCCCGCCGGTGCGGCCGGGCCGCCACGTCGTTCCCGCCCAGCCGGGCTGGCCCGCGCAGGACGCCGCGCCCGCGCGGCCGGGCCAGGACGGGGCGCCCGCGCGTCCGGTGCAGGGCGCCGACGCCGAGTGAGCCGACGCGGGCGGCCGGAGGAGCGGGTCCGGTGGAGCGCGGGTGGGGCCGCGGTCCTGCCTGCGCCCGCACCCGGCCGCCCGCCGGAGCACGAGGGGCCCGCGGGCGGTGATCGAGGCCCCCGGCGGCGGGCTCCGCGTCGAGGTGGCTCTTCCGCCCGCGCCCTCGGCTCGCCGCGCGATCGATCGTCGGCGGACGGGCGCCGCCCGGGGCGGTCGCCGGGCCGCCCCGGAAACCGGCGGCTTCGCGTCGTCCTTGCAGGTCAGAGGTTTGTGCTCATTGTCCTGGCGCGGGTGGACAAAGCCGTGGCCGAAGCGGGACGGCTTTGGTCAAAGTTGGCTGGAAGCGGGTCGCGGGTGGTGCTTAGCGTGATCGGCGTACGGCGCTCCGGGGGTGGGCGCCGAGCAACGGGAACCGACGGCCGGGCCGCGCGTCCGGCCGCGCACTGGGAGGAACTCAGATGAACTCGAAGGCTTTCCGCCGCATCGCCGGAGCGACCGCGGGCACCGCAGCCTGCCTGGCGCTGCTCGTCGCGCCCGCCTCGGCGGCACCCGACGCGACCGCCAAGGCCGACCACCACTACTCGGTGAGCTGCACGGGCGGCAAGGCGAACCTGTCCTGGTCGACCGGCAGCCTCAACACCCGCGTCTACTACAACAACCACTGCTCCACGACCGCCAAGGTCAGCGTGCAGCTGGCCGACGCGGAGAACACCTGGCTGGAGTGCCTGTCGATGCCGGCCGGGAAGAAGAGCAGCAAGGAGTTCAACCATGGGCTGTCCGGCTCCATCCAGAAGATGATCAAGGGCTGCTGATCTCGGCCCGTCCCGCCGAGCGGGGCCGGGGGCGGGACGCGGCGGTGTCCACGCCGCGGCCCCGCCACCGCCCGTCGGCCCCCGGCCCGTCCGACCCGTGCGGTCGGGCGGGCCGCGGTGCGTCCGGCACCCGCGCCGGTCTCCCGCGCGGCGGTCTCCCGCGCGCCGGGGGAGCGGGCCGGGGCCGCGGTGCGCGGCGGCCCGTGCGGCAGCGGCGACCCCGAGATCCACTCGATATGCTCCGCGGCACCGGCCCAGGGCACCGGACGCGCCCGAGCACCGGCCCACCGCGGCGAGCGGTCCCGGGCGCGGCCGGTGGAGAGTGGCCGGTGGGGAGGGATGAGCGCGGTGGGCTGGAGCACCCGGGAGATCGCGGAGCTCGCGGGCACGACCCTGCGCGCGGTGCGGCACTACCACGACGTCGGCCTGCTCGACGAGCCCGAGCGGGGATCGAACGGCTACAAGAAGTACGGGGTGGCGCACCTGCTGCGGGTGCTGCGGATCAAGCGGCTCACCGAGCTCGGCTTCTCCCTCGCCCAGGTCGCCGAGATGGGCGCCGACGACGAGCACCCGGCGGAGGCGCTGCGCGCGCTGGACGCCGACCTCGCCGCCACCATCGAACGGTTGCAGCGCGCCCGCGTCGAACTCGGCATCGTCCTCAACCGCGCGGCCCCCGCCGAACTGCCGCCGGACCTGGCACCGGGCGTGCGGGACCTGTCCGATGCGGACCGGAACCTGGTCGTGGTGGTGACCCGCGTCCTCGGCCCCGAAGGCATGCGGACCTACGCGAAGATGCTGGAGAACCTGCCGCAGGACCCGGCGGCCGACGAGTTCGACGCGCTGCCCGCGGACGCCGACGAAGCGACCCGCGCCGATCTCGCCGAGCGCATGAAGCCCTACGTGCGGGCGCTGCGGGCGCTGAACCCGGACCTGACCGAGGCGCACGAGGACGCGCCCGGCGGCCCGGCGTTCGCCCGGCGGACCGTCGGCAAAGCCGTCGCGGAGCTCTACAACGCGGCCCAGCTCGACGTGCTGCGGCGGGTGGGCCCCGAGGGCGCCGAGCGGCGCCGGGACGACGGCGGATGACCGGAACGCCCGGTTCGCGGAGTCCGCCGCGAGGTGGCGCGGCACGGGTCGAGGAGCGCCTGACGAGCCGCGTTCCGAGCCAGAGCGGTCCGGTGACCGTGCGTGGATCACAGCGTGCACGCGGAGTACTACAGTGTGCGGACGACTTCTCGGCGGCGGCAGGAAGATCACACGTATGAGCGTCTCGGGCAAGGATCCGTACCCACCGCAAACCGCGGACTTGACCAAGCCCAGCGTGGCCCGGGTGTACGACTGGTACCTGGGCGGCAACGCGAACTGGGCGATCGACCGGGCCTTCGGCCGCAGCGTCATCGACAAGTACCCGCTGCTGCGCCCGATCGCCGTCAGCAACCGCCTGTTCCTGCACCGGGCCGTGCGGCGGCTGGTCGCGCACGGCGTGCACCAGTTCATCGACATCGGGTCCGGTGTGCCCACCATGGGGAACACGCACTCGGTCGCCGAGGAGATCGAACCGGACTCGCGCGTGGTCTACATCGACAACGAGCCGGTGGCGGTCGCGCACTCCAAGGTGCTGCTGGACAAGCACGGCGACCCGAAGCGGCACGCCGCCGTCAACGCGGACCTGCGCAACCCGGACAAGCTGTGGCAGCGCGCGCTGGAGACCGGGGTGCTGGACCTGGAGAAGCCGATCGCGGTGCTGCTCATCGCGGTCCTGCACGTCCAGCAGTTCGGCACCGACGGCACCGACATCTCCGAGCAGGTCGTCGCCCGCTACCGCGAACTCGTGCCGCCCGGCTCCTACCTCGCGATCTCGCACATCACCGACGACGGGGTGCTGCCGGAGATGGAGGACAAGCTCGCCGGCATCAAGGCCATGTACGACCGCTCCTCCAGCCCGGTGATCTGGCGGCCGCGCAAGGACATCGAAGGCCTGCTCGGCGACTTCGAGCTGATGGAACCGGGCATGGCCTGGACGTCCGAGTGGCACCCGGAGGACCGCAGCCCCAACCACACCAAGGACCTCGGGTTCGAGCACCCCGAGCAGTCCGGGATCTGGGCGGGCGTCGGCCGCAAACCGCTCCAGCCGCGCGGCTAGCACCCTTGCCGTCCCGCCGCTGATTGTTAGGCTCGGCGGCGCACACGTGGCGCCGAGCCGGGAGCGGACAGTGGACGACCAGGACTTCTGGCGGTGCGCCGCCGACCACCTCGTCAGGTACGGCGGGCCGTTCACGCCGCGGATCATCGAGCGGGCCGCCGGTTCGCACGTCCACGACTCGGACGGGAACGCCATCCTGGACTTCACGTCCGGGCAGATGAGCGCGCTGCTCGGGCACGCGCACCCGGACGTGGTGCGCGCGGCGGGGGAGGCGGTGGCGAACCTCGGCCACCTGTACTCGGGGATGCTGAGCCGGCCGGTGGTGGAGCTCGGCAGGCGGCTCGCCGCGACGCTGCCGGACCCGCTGAGCCGGATGCTGCTGCTGAGCACCGGCGCCGAATCCAACGAGGCCGCCATCAAGATGGCGAAGCTGCACACCGGCGGCTGGGAGGTCATCGCCTTCGACCGCTCCTGGCACGGGATGACCTCCGGTGCCGCGGCCGCCACGTTCTCCGCGGGCCGCCGCGGGTACGGGCCGCCGGTGCCGGGGAACCTGACGCTGCCGACCCCGGACGCCTACCGCTCGCCGTTCCGGCACGCCGACGGATCCTACGACTGGGAGTCCGAACTGGACTACGGCTTCCGGCTCGTCGACCAGCAGTCCACCGGGAACTTCGCCGCCTGCGTGGTGGAGCCGATCCTGTCCTCCGGCGGCATCATCGAACTCCCTGCGGGTTACCTGGCGAAGCTGCGGGAGCACTGCGACCGCCGCGGCATGCTGCTGGTCCTCGACGAGGCGCAGACCGGGCTCGGCCGCACCGGCACCATGTACGCGTTCGAGCGCGACGGCGTGGTGCCGGACCTGCTGACCCTGTCGAAGACGCTCGGCGCGGGGATTCCGGTGGCGGCCGTGCTGACCTCCCCGGAGATCGAGCAGTCCTGCCACGAGCGCGGATTCCTGTTCTTCACCACGCACGTGTCCGATCCGCTGGCCGCGTCGGTGGCGCTGGCCGTGCTCGACGTGCTGGAGCGCGACGAGCTGGTGCCGCGGGCCGCGCGGCTCGGCAAGGAGTTGCGGTCCCGGCTGCTGGACCTGCACGACCGGTACGAGGTGGTCGGGGACGTGCGCGGCCGCGGCCTGCTGCAGGGCATCGAGCTGGTGACCGACAAGGCGAGCAAGACCCCGGCCGACGACCTGGGCCGCGCCGTCACCGCCGCCTGCCTGGAGCGCGGGCTGCACGTGAACATCGTGCAGCTGCCCGGCATGGGCGGGATCTTCCGCATCGCGCCCCCGCTGACCATCGAGGAGGCCGACCTGCACGAAGGCGTGGACCGCCTGGAGTCGGCGCTGCGCGCGGTGGTGGGCGGCCCGCCGTCCACCGCGCGCTGATCGGAGGCCGCCCCGGCGTCGTGCACCGGCCCGCTCGGGCTTCCCGGTCCCGGCGCCCGATCGCCCGGCCGCCGGGCCGGTCCCGACCGGGTCAGGCGCTCCGCTCGCCGAGCAGCGCCACCAGGTCGTCGGCTGCCGCGGCCGAGGAGGCCGGGTTCTGGCCGGTGATGAGCAGGCCGTCCCGCAGCACGTAGGACGACCAGTCCGGGCCCTGCGAGTAGTCGCCGCCGAGGGACTTCAGCTCGTCCTCCACCAGGAACGGCACGACCTCGGTCAGCTGCACCGCGGCCTCCTCGGAGTTCGTGAACCCGGTGACGCGCTTGCCGCGGACCAGCGGGGAACCGGCGGGATCCGTGACGTGCCGCAGCACCCCGGGGGCGTGGCAGACGAGCGCGACCGGCTTCCCGGCGCGCAGCACGTCCTGGATCAGCCGGATCGAGTTCTGGTCCTCGGCGAGGTCCCAGAGCGGTCCGTGCCCGCCGGGGTAGAAGACGGCGTCGAAGTCGTCGGCCGACACCGAGTCCAGCCGCACCGTGGAGCGGAGCGCGGCGGTCGCCTCGGGGTCGGCTTCGAAGCGGCGGGTGGCGTCGGTCTGCGCGTCGGGTGCGCCGCTGTTCGGGTCGAGCGGCGGCTCGCCGCCCTGCGGGGAGGCGAGCACGAGCTCGGCACCGGCCTCCTTCAAGCGGTAGTAGGGCGCGGCGAGCTCCTCCAGCCAGAAACCGGTCTTGTTCCCGGTGTCGCCGAGGCGGTCGTGCGAGGTGAGGACGATCAGGACCTTCATGAGCTGCTTTCCACTTCGGCTGCAGGACGTTCGGTCGGGCGGTGCCCACGTCCGGGGTCCCCGGCCGGGCCGATCTTTACACCAGGCGACCGGTCCGAGCGTGGTGATCCCGCCGACCGGGTACTCCCGGTGCGGGAGGCCCCGCCGCGGGGCCCGCACCGGACCAGGAGGCGCACATGGCGAACAACGCGCACTTCATCACCGCGAACTCCGGCGGGCCGCCCGTGGTCGTCGTCCGCGACGACCGCGGCTCGCCGGTCACCGAGCTGGAACTGCCCGCGGGCGATGCGCGGATCGAACGGGCCGACGCCGAGCTCGGCGCCGCGGGCTGGACCCGCGAGGTCGAGTGGACCGCCGCGGACGACGGCTGGGTCGTCCCCGTCGTCCCGGCCTAGGCGCCCGGCCTGACCTCCCGGTCCGGCTCCTCGTCCCGGCCGCCCGGCCTGGCCCCCGGTTCGGCTCCCTGCTCGGGCTGCGGGGGCAGCGCCCCGGCGCCTCCGCGCCCCACCTCGAACAGGCGCCAGACGTCGTCGGTGGCGGCCGTCCCGTCCAGCGGGAGGCCGTCCGCGTCGACCAGCGGCCGCGACCGGTTCTGCTCGTCGGTGGCGCTGAGCACCACCGACGTCGCCAGCCGCGGGGTGAACCCGCTCGTCCACGCCGTCATCGAGTGGTAGCGGCCGCGCTCGACCACCAGCGGCTCCGTCCCGTAGGACCGCGCCAGCTCCGGCCACCGGGAACCGGCGACCTCGCGCGCCAGCAACGCCGAGGCTCCGGCGTCCGCGGCGAACGCCGGGTGCGGGGCGGACTCGGCGGCCAGCACCTCGCGGCCGTCCCGGTCCAGGATCCGGCTCAGCATCCGCGGCTTCCGCTCCTGCCCGTTCGCGGCGATCGTCGCGTAGGCGTGCGCGACGTCGGTGGCGCTGACCGGCTGCTCGCCCGTCGTCAACGCGTCGAACGCGGACCGGCCGGACGGCTCCCACGCACCGGTGTCGAAGCCGAGCCGCGCCGCGCTCCGCCGGACGGTCTCCGCCTCCAGGGCGGCCTGCGGGCGCGGGGACGAGCACTCCGGGCCCTCGCAGCCGGCCTGCTGCGACGCCTGCGAGCCCGCGAGCTGCAGGAACTGCGCGAACGGTTCGAACGCCGTGCCGGGGTGCTGCGGCGCCGCCGCCCAGTCGTAGCCGCCCGCCGTCGTGGCACCGCTGTGGTACGCGCGCACCGCGCCGGTGCCGGGTTCGATCGCGACCAGCGCCGCGTGCGAGCCCGGTGCGCGGGCGGTCACCTCGGCGACGGCCCGCTCCGCCGCGCGCTGCGCCGCGGCGTCGATGGTGGTGATGATCGAATAGCCGCCGCGCTGCAAGGTGCCCTCGGTGAAACCGGCCCGCTCGGCCTCCTCCAGCACCTGCTGGCGGATCTCGTAGGTGGTGCCGGACAGCGCCTCGCCGCGCCAGGCGAAGCGCTCCCGGGTTCCGGGCATCCGCATCTTCGCCGCCTGCGCGTCGTCGACCATGCCGTGCCGCCGCAGCTGCCCGGCGACGTACTCCCAGCGGGCCCGGCCCTGCTCGGCGTTGTACGCCGGGTCGTTCTCCGTCGGGCGCTGGACCATCCCGGCCAGCAGCGCGGCTTCGCTCGGGTCGAGGTCGGCGGGCGGCTTCCCGAAGTAGGCCTCGGCGGCCGCGTGCACCCCGTACGCGCCGCGCCCGTAGTACGCGGTGTTCAGGTAGGCCTGCAGGATCTCGTCCTTCGGCAGCTCGTTGGTCACCTTGAACGCGAGCACGACCTCCTTGAACTTGCGGGTGTAGGTGTGCTCGTCGGCGCCGGTGGCGAGCTTGACGTACTGCTGGGTGAGCGTGGAACCACCGCCCACGCCGCCGGTCACCTGCGACCACGCGGCCCGCACGATGCCGAGCGGGTCGAACCCGCTGTTGCGGTAGAAGGACGCGTCCTCGGCGGCGAGCGTCGCGTCCCGCATCGGCTTCGACACGTCCGCGCGCAGGTCGTCGACCATGGTCCGGTTCCCGGACGACGGCACGATCCGGGTCATCTCGCTGCCGTCGGAGTGCGCGATCAGCACCGACTGGTCGGTGCGCGCCGCGATCTCGACCGGGTCCGGGATGGGCCACACCAGGTAGCCGATGCCGAACGCGATCCCCACGGCCGCCACCAGCGCGCCGCACGCGATCAGCACGCCCCGGAGGGCGCGGCGCCACCGCTTCCGCGGGCGCCGCGCCGCGGTCGTGTCCTCGTCCATCCCGCTGATCTTGCCGGGCGGCCGGCGGATGTTCCACCGCTTCCGGCGAGGGCTCTCCCCGCGAGCTGCGGCCGCGGCCCCAGAACCGCACGACCCGGAGTACCGCGCGCCCGTCCGGGTCGCCGGAGCGGGCGTCCGTTCAGCGCGGGAGCTGGTCGATGTGGTCCTCGACCCAGGCGCGCAGGGCGTTGAGCGGGACGGCGGCGCCGCGGCCGAGCTCGGTGAGCTCGTACTCGACGTGCAGCGGTACCTCCGGGTACACGGTCCGCGCCACGAGCCCGGTCGCCTCCAGGCGGCGCAGCGTCCGGGTGAGCACCTTCGGGCTGACCCCTTGCAGGCGCCGCTGCAGGGCACCGAACCGGTGCGGTCCCGCTTCGAGGGCGCCGATCGCCAGCGCGGACCACTTGTTCGCCAGCAGGTCCAGCACCGATCGGCAGGGGCACTGGGCCTCGTAGACGTCGTGGTGCTCGTGCTCGCCCGTGGGGCACCGAGTGCTGATCGCGATCCCTCCGTCCGCTCCGCCGAGCAGAGTACTGGGCGATCGGCGGCGGCCCGCCCCCGGTTCGTCCTCCGCCCGAATCGCTCCGGGCGCGCGGGAACACGCGCGGCGCATTCTTGCGCGCGCCGCGCGTGTTCCCGGGTTCGATTCGAATTCAGGATTCAGCCGATTCCTGCCGCAATTGTCGTACCGGAATCGGTGGGGCGGTGGATAGGGTGCATCAGATGACCCGCAGGTACAGGCTCACCGTCGTTCCGGAATGCGATTTGTTGAACTCCTTCTTGGTGCCGTTCCCACCGGCCCGGACGGTGCCGAAGCTGTCGCCGTTGCCCCAGCTCCCGTACACCTCGGCGGCCTTGCCGTCCGCCTTCGTGTCCTTGACCCAGCCCTGCACCCGGACCTTCCCGCCGCCGCAGGTGATGGTCCACCCGGCCGCGCCCCCGCCGACCGAGGGGGAGAACGTGTCCCCGCACGTTCCCAGAATGGTGATGACGCCGTCCGAATCGTTCGGAGCCGCGGCGGCCGCGCCGCCTCCCACCAGTGCGGTTCCCAGGACGGCGCCGGTCAGCGCGGCGGCGGTGGCCGCCTTCTTTGCGATGTGCATCCGCTTCCTCGATTTTCTGTTGGACCCCAGTCCGGCATTCCCCCACGGATCGCCGGCGGAAGCCTGATCGGCTTCGGTGAGATCTTCACACGATTCTCCGGAGCATTTCCAGGCTGATCACCGCAATGGCCGAACGAGAATTCTTCGGATGAGTCGGATTCCGCCGAGGTGGTACCGGATGCTGCTCCGATCGGTCGTCGCCGTTGGTCCGCGCGGAATCCCGATTCATTTTCGGCATCGGATGATGCCGAAACGGTGTTGGCCGCGCATGATCTGCCGACCCTAGTCTGCTGGCACTTCGCGATCGGGAACCCCGGTGGTGCCGCTCCGGGACTACCGGCTCGCTTTCCCCTGCGGAAGGACGACGATGTCTGGCAATGAATCGGGAGCGGCCGGGAGAACGGCGGGGACGCGCATCCCCACTCGCTACCTGGTGCTCGCCCTGATCTTCACGATCACCGTGGTGAACTACGCGGACCGCAGCAGCCTGTCCATCACCGGCAGCAGCGTGCAGGCGGAGCTGGGCTTCAGCACCGTGCAGCTCGGCTACGTCTTCTCCGCGTTCAGCTGGGCGTACGTGGTGGCGCAGCTGCCCGGCGGGATGCTGCTGGACCGGTTCGGCGCGCGCCGCGTCTACGCGTGGAGCCTGGTGCTGTGGACGGCGGTGACGCTCGCGGTCAGCGCCGTCGGGCTGGTCACCACACCGGTGCTCATCGCGGTGACCACCATCTTCGTGCTGCGGCTGCTGCTGGGCGCGTTCGAATCGCCCGCGTTCCCCGCGAACGCGCGGGTCGCCACCGCCTGGTTCCCCACCGCGGAGCGCGGCCGCGCCACCGCGATCTTCAACTCGGCGCAGTACTTCGCCACCGCCCTGTTCGCCCCGATCATGGGGTGGATCACCCACCAGTACGGCTGGCGCTGGGTGTTCGTGCTGCTCGGCGTGCTCGGGTTCGCGCTGGCCGCGCTGTGGCTGCGCTGGATGGACTCGCCGCGCGACCACCCGCGGGTGTCCGCGGCCGAATTCGAGAAGATCAGCTCCGGTGGCGGGCTCGTCGACCTCGACGCCCCGAAGAGCGGGGACGCGCAACGGGTGCAGGAGCGGGCACCGCTGAACGCGGCCACCTTCCGGCAGATCTTCTCCGCCCGCGCCCTGTGGGGCGTGTACGTCTCGCAGTACGCGGTGAACGCGCTGACCTACTTCTTCATCACCTGGTTCCCGGTGTACCTCGTGCAGGGCCGCGGGTTGTCCCTGCTGGAAGTCGGTTTCGTCGCGGCGCTGCCCGCGCTGTGCGGCTTCGGCGGCGGGCTGCTCGGCGGATTCCTGTCCGATGCGATGCTGCGGCGCGGCTTTTCCCTGACCGCGGCCCGCAAGGTGCCGTCCGTGTTCGGCATGCTGCTGGCCACCAGCATCGCCCTCTGCAACCTGACCGACAGCAGCGCGCTGATCGTGGCGCTGATGACGCTGGCCTTCTTCGGCAAGGGCGTGGGCTCGCTCGGCTGGGCCATCACCACCGACATCGCGCCGCCGCAGGCGTCGAGCTTCGTGGCCTCGACGATGAACGCCTTCGGCAACGCGGCGGGCATCGTGACGCCCATCGTCATCGGCTACACGGTGCAGGCCACCGGTTCGTTCACCACCGCCCTCTGGTTCGTCGCCGCCCACGGGCTGCTCGCGCTCGTCGGGTTCGCCGTGATGGGCCCGATCAAGCGCATCCACTTCGACTCCTGAACCGCTCGTTCCCGCTGAGATCCAGGCAGTGACCGGAAAATCCCCTCGTGCAAGGGAGTTCGCCCGATGCCCCAGTCCGCCACCCTCGACCGGATCAGCCGCGTCAAGATCTCTTCGGTGACGCTGCCGCTGGCCACGCCGATCAGCGACGCGAAGGTCCTCACCGGCAGGCAGCGGCCGATGACCGAGGTCGCCATGCTGTTCGCCGAGATCAGCACCGAATCCGGTTGCGAGGGCATCGGATTCGGCTATTCGAAGCGGGCCGGCGGCCCCGGCCAGTTCGCGCACGCCCGCGAGATCGCGCCGGTGCTGATCGGCGAGGATCCCAGCGACATCGGCAAGATCTGGGACAAGCTGGTGTGGGCGGGCGCCTCGGTGGGACGCAGCGGTCTGTCGGTGCAGGCGATCGCCGCGTTCGACGTGGCGCTGTGGGACCTGAAGTCGAAGCGGGCCGGGCTGCCGCTGGCGAAGCTGCTCGGCGCGCACCGCGATTCGGTGCGCTGCTACAACACCTCGGGCGGTTTCCTGCACTCGCCGGTGGAAGAAGTGGTGGAGCGCGCCGCCGAATCCGTCGCCGGCGGCATCGGCGGCATCAAGCTGAAGGTCGGGCACCCGGACGGCCGCACCGACCTGGCCCGCGTGTCCGCGGTGCGCGAGAAGATCGGCGACCAGGTCGCGCTCATGGTCGACGCGAACCAGCAGTGGGACCGGCCGGCCGCGCGCCGGATGTGCCGCGCCCTGGAGCCGATAGACCTGGTGTGGATCGAGGAACCGCTCGACGCCTACGACGCCGAGGGGCACGCGGGCCTCGCGGCCGCGTTCGACACCTCCATCGCCACCGGCGAGATGCTCACCAGCGTCGCCGAGCACGCCGAGCTGATCCGGCTGGGCGGCGCCGACATCGTGCAGCCCGACGCACCGCGCATCGGCGGCATCACCCGGTTCCTCAAGGTGATGGCGCTGGCCGAGCAGCGGAACCTGCAGCTGGCACCGCACTTCGCGATGGAGATCCACGTGCACCTGGCGGCGGCCTACCCGCACGAACCGTGGGTGGAGCACTTCGAATGGCTCGACCCGCTGTTCAACGAGCACCTGGAGATCGCCGACGGCCGGATGCACCTGTCCCCGCGACCCGGCCTCGGCATCACCCTCAGCGACCAGGCCCGCGCCTGGACCGTCGCGGAGCACGACCAGACCTGACCCTCCCGGTCGGCGGGCGCCGCACCGCGGTCGTCCGCCGGGACGGGCGGTCGGCGGGCGGTTCGTCCGGCCGGTCGGTGCCGGACCGGACGGGCTCGGCCGATCGGTCCGCGGAGTCCGGCCGGTTCGTCGAGGCGAGCGGCCGGGGAGAGCGGGAACCGTGGGACGCGTCGGTGGAGGTGCCACCGGCCCTGCGAGGAATGGAGTTCCCGATGTCCCACTTCGACCCGGTCGCCGCGTTCCTGACGCTGTTCCTGATCGGCTACGCGATCTTCTTCATCACCGCGGTGACGAGCGTCCTGACCTCCGGGACCGGCTGCGGGATGACGCTGGTGTGGTTGATCGTCGTGTGCGTGGCGCCGATCCTGGGCGGCCTGCTGTGGTTCGCCGTCGGCCGCGAGGACGCGCGGCGCCGGCTCCGCTGCTGACCGGCGGGCCGTTCGGCAGCGGAGGTAGGACTTTCGGTCAATCCCGTTCCGGCCGATCTTCTGAGGTGCGAGGACGTCCCGAACTGCGAAAGTGGTTCACGTCGGCGGCGGACGCCACCGAGACGGTCCACTGAGAACGGAGCTTTCCGATGATGTCCTTGGTCGCACAGCAGTCGATGGCCGCGGCGAACGGCACCGAACAGATCTGGGGTTTCCTGCTGGTGGGCGGGAGCCTGCTCGTGGCGGCGGCCTTCGTGTTCCTGTTCATCGCGGCGCTGATCAGCATCCTCGGCTCGGCGCTGAGCGGCGGCATGAAGCTGGTGTGGATCGTGCTGGCCTTCATCGCGCCCTTCCTGGGCAGCCTGCTGTGGTTCGTCGTCGGCCGCCCGGACGCCCACCGGCGCTACGCCCGCTGACCGGGCGGTCGCTCACCCGACGCCCGCTGACCGGACGGTCGCTCACCCGACGCCCGCTGACCGGGCGGCCACCCCGGACCGACGCGGTCCGTCCGCCGAGCGCCCGCCGAGCCGGCCCGGCCGAGCCCGGCGCGGCGTCCCGCTCACCGAGCCCGACCCGGCCGAACCCGGCTGCGAGCCGAACGGCCACCCGGGGATCGACCTTCGGACAGCACGACGAGGTCGATCGATCGACGCGGGAGGGCGGCTCCGGCTGCGACGGTGGTTCCACTACGGCGAACCACCGAGAACGGAGCCGACACCGTGCACCACCTGCTCGACCACCTGGGCGTACCCGCGCTGTGGCAGCTCGCCCTCCTGCTGGCCTTGCTGCTCTTCCTCCACGCGCTCGCCGACATCCTCGTGCAGCCGGAGCTCGACGGCGGCCGAGCACTGCTGTGGGTCCTGCTGGCGCTGGCGCTGCCGTTCGTCGGCCCGGTGCTCTGGTACGTCCGCGGTCCCCGCACCCTCCGCTCGACCTGAGGCCGGGGCGGGCGATCGGCCCGTCGGCTCACCGGGAGGGCAGCGCCCCGGCGAACCAGCCGGTGATCGTGGTGGGGTGCGTGATGGCGGTGCCGACGACGACCGCGTGCGCGCCCCGGGCGATCGCCTCGGCCGCCTGCTGCGGGGTGTGGATGCGGCCCTCGGCGATGACCGGCACCGGCAGCGCCGCGGCCAGCTCCGCCACCAGGTCCAGGTCCGGGCCGGTCGGTTTCGGCCCCGCACCGGTGTAGCCGGACAGCGTGCTGCCGACGACGTCCGCGCCCAGCTCCGCCGCCCGCACCCCTTCTTCCACAGTGGACACGTCGGCCATCGCGAGCCGCCCGGCGGCGTGGATCGCGGCGATCGTCTCCGCCGGCGGCCCGCCGTCCGGTCGCGGCCGGTCCGTGCCGTCGAAGGCGACCACGTCCGCACCCGTCCCGGCCACCGCCACCGCGTGGTCGGCGGTCGGGGTGATGTACACGCCTTCCGCGCCGTCCTTCCACAACCCGATAAGCGGCACGTCCACCGACTCGCGGATCAGCCGCAGGTCGTCCAGGCCCTGCGCGCGGATGCCCGCCGCACCGCCGTGCAGCGCGGCCAGCGCCACCCGCCGCATCGAATCCGGGTCGCGCAGCGGCTCCCCGGGGTAGGCCTGGCAGGACACGATCAGCCGGCCCCGCAACCGTTCCAGCACGTTCACGCCAGTTCCTCCCACGCCATCCGGGCGGCGCCCAGCACCGCCGCGTCCGCACCCAGCTCCGCGGGCAGCACCGGTGTCCCGCGCACCGCGGGCAGCACCTCGGCCGCCACCGCCGCGCGCAGCGGCTCCCACCAGGCCGGGCCGCAGGAGGCGACACCGCCGCCGACGAGCACCAGCTCCGGGTCGACCGCGTTCACCAGCCCGCCCAGCGCCTGCCCGGTCGCGGTCGCGCCGTCGGCGAGCACCGCCGCCGCGAGCGCGTCCCCGGTCCCGGCGAGCGCCGCGACCTCCGGCAGCGTCGTCGCAGTCCCGCCGCGCGCCCGGTACTCGGCGAGCAGCGCCGGCCCGCTGCCCACGCCTTCCACGTGCCCGGAGCCGCCGCACGGGCACGGCCGCCCCGCCGCCGCGGGCACCGGCAGGTGGCCGAGGTGCCCGGCCACCGCGTGCGCGCCGCGGTGCGGCCTGCCGTCCACCACGATCGAACCGCCGATGCCGGTGCCGACCGCGGCGAACAGCACGTGCCGCCTGCCCGCGGCCGCGCCCGTCCACAGCTCGCCGAGCGCGTGCGCGTGCACGTCGTTGTCCACCACGACCGGAACTCCCAGCCGTGCCGCCAGTTCCGCGCGCAGTTCGGTGCCGGCCCAGCCGCTGATCGAGTCCGTCGCGGAGCGCACCGAGCCCGATCCGCGGTCGATCACCCCGGCGCTGCCCACCCCGGCGGCGGCGAACTCCCCGCCGAGCCGGGACGCGGCCGCAGCGACCGCGTCGAGCACCGCCACCGGCCCGTCCGCCGCCGGGGTCGGCACCGCGGCGCGGTCCCAGATCGCCCCGTCCGCGGTGACGAGGCCCGCGACGATCCCGGTGCCGCCGATGTCGACGCCCAGCACGAGCGTCACAGCAGACCTGCCGCGACCAGCCGCTGCCGCACGCCGTCCACCTCGTCCACGGTCAGCGGCAGCTGCGGCGGTGCGGTCACCGCGTGGTCGATGACGCCGCGCAGGTGCAGCCCCGCCTTGAACGCGCCCAGCGCGGAGGAACTGGCCCCGATCCGCGCCGGATCGCCCACCGAGGTCAGCGCGAACAGCTGCACCAGCCGCTCCTGCTCGGCCAGCGCCGCGTCCCAGTCGCCCGCGGCGCACGCGCGGGCCAGCCGCACGTATCCGTCCGGGTCCACGTTGCCCAGCCCGGGCACCACGCCGTCCGCGCCCATCCGCAGGTTCGTGTCCACCGTCAGCTCCGAGCCGGTGAACACCCGGAACGACTCCAGGCCGCGGTCCGCGCGCTCCACCAGCAGCCCGCGCAGCGCGGCGTCGTCCCCGCTGGAGTCCTTGACCCCGGCCAGCACGCCGTCCGCCGCGAGCTCCAGCAGCGTCGCCGCGCTCAGCTTCGAGTGCACCGACACCGGGATGTCGTAGGCGAACAGCGGCAGCTCGGTGCTCTCGGCGAGCAGCCGGAAGTGGTGCGCGATCTCCGCCGGGTGGGTGCGGGTGTAGAACGGCGCGGTCGCCACCACCGCGTCGCACCCGGCGCGTTCCGCGACGCGCACGTGCTCGCGCACCCGCGGGGTGGTGGTGTCGATGACCCCGGCCAGCACCGGGACCCGCCCGGAGACGACGGCGGTGGTGGTGCGCAGCACCTGTTCGCGCTGCGCGTCGGTCAGGTACGCCATCTCGCCGGTGGAGCCGAGCGCGAAGACGCCGTCCACCCCGGACGCCAGCAGGTGCTCCAGCAGCCGTTCCAGCGAACCGGTGTCCACCTCCAGATCGGGGGTGAGCGGGGTGCACACCGGCGGGACGACGCCGCCGCGGATGCGGGATTCCATGTCTCTCCTTCGGTTTCTCGGTTCAGGACGCGGCGCGGATCTCGCTGCCGTCGACCGCGTCGGTCGTCCACACCGCGTCGGGGCGCAGCCACCGCTGCATCCGGGACGGGGCGTCGACGGCGATGAGGACCAGCACCACGAAGGTCAGGCCGAACGACAGCACGGCCAGCGCGGTGCCCAGGCTCAGGCTGCTGCCGAGCGCGGCCCCGAGCGCCGGGGCGACGGCGCCGCCCAGCGAACCGACGTTGTAGCTGAACCCGAGCGCGGCGGCCCGGTGGCGCACGTCGAAGTAGCCGCCGATCCACTTCGGCAGCAACCCGGCGATGCCCTGCCCGAACACCTGCTGCACGAACAGCAGCGCGCCCAGCGCGAGCAGGCTGCTGCCGCCGATCGCGAACACCGGGAAGATCACGACCTGCGAAACGAGCAGGCTGATCCAGTAGGCCCGCCGGGTGCCCAGCCGGTCCCCGGTGAACCCGGCGACGCAGCAGCCGACCGCGGCGCCGAGCCCGGCGAAGAACAGCACGTTCCCGGTCTCGGTGGCGCTGTAGCCGAGGTCGGTCTTCAGGTACGTCGGCAGCAGCGATTGGATCGGCCACGAGTACAGGAACGCGGTGAACACGATGACCAGCACCGTGATGCCGGTCGGCCAGCGCGGCCCGGTGAACTGCACCATGTAGGACGCGAACACGGCCGCGGCGACCACGCCCAGCACCGCGATCAGCCACGCCGATCCGGCGGTCTGCGTGAAGATCGCGATCAGCGCGCCGAGCGCGGCGAGCCCGCTGACCGCGTTGAGCACCGCCCGGCGCCCGGTGAACAGGATGCCGATGACGGACGGGGTCGCGTCCTGCCGCGCGGCGGCCCGCGACCAGTCCCGCGACTCGGGGAGGCTGCGGCGCAGCCAGACGGCGAGCAGGATCGGCAGCAGCCCGATCCAGAACAGGGCGCGCCAGCCGAAGTTCGGCACGATCAGGCTGTAGGCCTGCGCGGCGACCACGGTGCCGATGGAGTAGCCGGAGATGAGGAATCCGCTGGCCTTGTTCCGCATCGACGTCGGCCAGGACTCGATGACGTAGGTGGAGCTGGCGCCGTACTCACCGGCCATGCCGAGGCCGACGACGAGCCGTGCGGCGAACAGCACGCCGAAGGTGGGGGCGAGCCCGCAGATCAGGGTGCCGACGGAGAACAGCACGATGCTGGCGATCATCGCGGACTTGCGGCCGAACCGGTCGGCCAGCGCGCCGAGGGTGAGCCCGCCGATCCACCGGGAGATGAACGCGGCCGACACGAGCGTGGCCGCTTGCACCGCGGTGAGCCCGAATTCCGCCTTGACCTCGGTGAGCACCAGCGTGATCAGCACGAAGTCGAAGCCGTCCAGCAGGTAGCCGATCCAGGCGGCCGCGAACGCCTTCCACTGCGCGCGGTCCAGCTGCCGGTACCAGGGGGCGGACGCGCTGGGCGGATCTGCGGTGGGGGTGGCGCGGCGCATGGGTCACCTCGGTTCACGAGCGCTCGTCGTCGGCCCGGGCCGCGCGGGGGTACCGGCGTCGGCAGGGTCAGCGGTGAGCTCTGAACGTGCCGCACCTCGCTGTGCGGACGTAGGACGTCAGACGTTGGACGTCTTGGTCGGTCGGACTGTAGAGTGCGGCCGACGGCGTGTAAACCCCGCGACACCAGTGCGATGCGGAGAACCGATGACAGACGTGGCGATCGGCGCGGCTCGCCGCCCGGCGCTGGATCCGCTGCCGGAACGGGTGCTGGAGCTGATCCACGACCGCGGGCTGCGGCCCGGCGACCCGATGCCGACCGAGCTCGAACTGATCGAACTGCTCGGGTGTCGCGCAACAGCGTGCGGGAGGCGGTGCGCTCGCTGCGCGCCCTCGGCATCGTCGACGTCCGGCACGGGCACGGCACCGTCGTGGGGGAGGCATCGCTGCACGTGCTGTCGCCGTCGCTGGCGTTCCGCGCCGTCGCCGGCGGGGACGACCTGGCGGGGCTGCGCAACCTCATCGAGGTGCGGGAGCTGATCGAGGTCGGCGTCGCCGGGCGGCTCGCGGGCGAACTCGATGAGTCCACATTGGACCGGTTGGACGCGCTGTGCACCGCGATGGGCGAGACCGAGCTCGACCCGGAGACCGACCGGGAATTCCACCGGCTGCTGTACGCGCGGGTGGACAACCCGCTGATCGGGCAGCTCGTCGACGTGTTCTGGGACGCCTACCGCACCGCGCACGACGCGCTCAGCGCTCCCGGCCCCGCCGAGCAGGCCGAGACCGTGCGGCTGCACTCCGCGATCGTCGACGCGCTGCGCGCCGGGGACGCCGCGGCCGCGCGGGAGGCGATGACCGCCCACTTCGCAGAGATCAACCACCGCCTGGGTTTCGACGGTTGACCGGCTGGGCCCGGAAACGCGGAACCCCCGCCGCGCGCGGCGACGGGGGTCCGCGCCGGAATTCCACCGGCGCCGTTCTCGGTCGGCGCCGACCGCTCCGCGCGGTGGCGGACCGGAGCGGGGAATTCGCGGCGCAGCTCCGGCGGAACCGGAGCGGGATCAGAAGGTGACGCCCTGCGGCGACGGCTGCAGCGTGCCGACCTGCATCGACTTGATCGGGAACTCCAGGTACTCGGCCTCGCCGCTGTCGACGTTCACGTTCACGTCGCCGGAGGTGTCCGAGAAGCTCGCCCGGAAACCGGTGGCGGTGCGCACGTCGTTCTTGTCGCCGAGTTCGAAGTGGACGCCCGCGAACGCGGTGCGGTTCGGCTCCAGCGAGATCTCGGTGCGACCGCCCGGGATGTCGACGTTCTCGCTCGGCACGCCGTCGATCGGGGAGCCCGTCATGTCCTCCGGCGTCAGCTCCACCCAGCCCGCCACCGGGCAGGTCCGGTCCGACTGGTTCGTGACGGCCAGCAGGTTCACGCCGGGGCGTCCCGGCTGCGGGATCAGGTCGACCGAGTAGTCCGCCGCGGAGCAGGGGGAGGCCGAGATGTCCTCGGTCGTCCCACCCTGCTCGACGGCCGCGTTCGACGCCCCGGACGGCGCGGCACCGGTGGCCTGGCCGCAACCGACGAGCAGCAGCGCACCGCTGAACAGCGCGGCGGCGGCACCGATCTTGCGGGTCTTGGTCAGCGACATGGTGGTTCTCCCCCTTCGGCTTCCGCACGGTCGTCCCGTGCCCTTCACGCCGTAGGACGTGCCGCTCGCGACCGGGTTGCCGCCGCCGCGCCGGGAGATCGTTCGTGCGGGTATTCCCGCTCCGGCTTTCCGGAGCAGTGGCCGCGATCGCCCTGATCGTTATGATTCACCCACTCGTGCGCGGACGCGACATCGCGCCGAGCGGTGCCGGACGCCGATGTCTGCCGCGCCGCCGGTGCCGCGCAGGCCCCGACGTGCGAGCCGCCGGATCGCCGCCGCGCGATCCCAGAAGACACGGGTAGTGGTCCACATGAGAACGTCCTTCGTCAGAGGGGGTGCGGTGCGCGCCGGTCGGTTGCCCCGCGCGCTCGCGGTGTTGACGGGGGTGACGGGGCTGCTGGTGAGCGCGGCGGCCCCCGCCTTCGCCGAAGAAACACCGGAACGCCCCGACACCGTCCAGCAGCGGGCCTACGAGTCCGCCGCCGCCGAGTTCGGCGTGCCGCAACAACTGCTGATGGCGGTGTCCTTCCAGCTCACCAGGTGGGAGGACCACCACGGTGAGCAGAGCAAGGCCGGCGGCTACGGCCCGATGCACCTCGTCGAGGTCAGTGCCGAGCAGCTCCGCGAGCAGCACCCCAAGCTCGTCCGGTACGCCGACGAGCCGTCGCTGCACACCCTCACCGAGGCCGCCGAGCTCACGGGCACCGACCCGGAGCAGGTGAAGTCGGACGTCGTGCAGAACATCCGGGCCGGTGCCGCGCTGCTCGCGCACCGCGCCGAGGAGATCGACGGCGGCGCTCCCGAGGAGATCGACGACTGGTACCCGGCCGTGGCCGAGTTCAGCGGTGATGCGCAGGCCGACGGCGCGCAGTCCTTCGCCGACGACGTCTACGACGTGCTCGGCCAGGGCCGCGCCCGCACCACCTCCAGCGGCCAGCGCCTCGCGTTCCCGAAGGTCGCCGCCGAGCCCGAACCGGACCGCGACCTGTCCGCGGCCCGGCTGAAGGCCGCGCCCGCTGAGGACGCGGACCAGCCGAAGGCGGAATGCCCCGAGGGCCTGGACTGCCGTTACCTGCCCGCGGCCTACCAGCCCACCGACCCGGAGGACCCCACCGCCGGGTACGGCAACTACGACACCGCGAACCGCCCCGAGGACGTGAAGATCGACTCGATCGTCATCCACGACACCGAGGTGTCGTACCAGTCGACGATCAGCGCGTTCCAGAACCCGGCGCACGGCGCCTCCTCGCACTACGTGGTCCGCTCCTCCGACGGCCAGATCACGCAGATGGTGCCCACCAAGGACATGCCGTGGCACGCGGGCAGCTGGGACCGCAACATCCGCTCCATCGGCATCGAGCACGAGGGCTGGGCCGCGGAAGGCGGCACCTGGTACACCGAGCCGATGTACCGCGCCTCGGCGAAGCTCGTCCGGTACCTCGCGGACAAGTACGACATCCCGCTCGACCGCGCGCACATCCTCGGCCACGACGAGGTCACCGCGGAGAAGCCCGCCAAGGCCGGGCTGGAGCACTACGACCCGGGCCCGTTCTGGGACTGGGCGCACTACATGAACCTGATGGACGCGCCGCTGGACAACGACACGGGCGGCGACGACGTCGTCACGATCTTCCCGCGGTTCGACACCAACCGCCCCGAGGTCGTCAGCTGCCCGCAGGGCGAGGAGTGCGAGACGCTGCCCGCGCAGCCCGCGAACTTCCTGTACCTGCGCACCGAACCGCGCGCCGACGCGCCGCTGCTGAGCAACCCGGCGCTGCACGCCGACGGTGAACCCGGCACCACCCGCATCGAGGACTGGAGCGCCAAGGCCGCCGTCGGCAGGCAGTACGTCGTCGCCGAACGGCGCGGCGACTGGCTCGCCATCTGGTTCGACGGCAAGAAGGCGTGGCTGAAGGACCCGGACGGCACCAACACCGCCCCCGCCGACGACGCGGAACTGGGCACCCCCGCCCGCGACGGCATCCCCACCTACGGGCGGGCGCTGCCCGCGCCGGGCGACTACCCGGAGGGCGTCGAGGCCCAGGAGCTCGAACCGCTGCCGTACAAGATCCCGGCCGGTCAGAAGTACGTGACGGGGGACGAGACCAAGGCGGTCGACTACCACGCCACCTACGACGAGCTCGACGATCCGAAGAACCACACCGTGATCAAGGGTTCGGAGACCTACGTCCCGGTCTCCTACAACCACCGCTGGGTCTACGTCAAGAAGTCGGACCTGGACGCGGCCTGATGAGCCGCGGGGCGCCCCGATCCGGTCGGGGCGCCCCGCGCTTCCTCGCGATCAGCCCTGGTGGGCGAGGTTGCGCGCGTAGTTGACGCGGTTGCCGAAGTCGACCACGGCGAACGCGGAGTGCACCGGGATCTGCGTCTGGTGCGCGATCCCGGAGCCGTGCACCGCCACCTGCACCCAGCCCTCGGTGCGTTCCTCCTTCGCGAGCAGGAACAGCAGACCGAGCAGGCAGAAGAACGCGAAGATGATCGCGCAGACGATCGCCCAGGCCGGGATGCCCCGCGTGGTGCGGCTCAGGTCGGTGAACGACCAGGTGGTGCCCGCGATCGGGGCGCGCCCGGACGGGGTGATCACTTCGTGCTGGGTGCAGGCGATGTCGCCGATGGCGACCAGGATCGGCGGTTGCGCGGGGTAGGGATGCACGGGAGTCGATCGTACGTCGCTGCCCGGCGCGATTCAGGCGAACGCACCTCGCCGCCACCCCCGGCGCTCAGTCGGACCAGAGGTGCCAGGTCCGCGTGGTGATGAGGACCGCGGACAGGGCGGTGCAGAGGGCGAAACCGGCCGCGTCGTCGATCAGCAGGCTGATCACGGCGAGCAGGCCCGCCACGACGCCCAGCACCAGCCGCGCCTTGCCGGGCGTGGCCGGGTGCAGGTCGGTGCGGGAGAAGGTGGCGGCGAACTCGGGGTCGTCGGCGGTGAGCCGGTCCTCGATCTCGGCGAGCCGGCGTTGCTCGTGTCGGTGCACTGGCTCCTCCTCCCGGCTCGGTGCGGGCGTGTGCCCGAGCGTGCCCGGGCGCAGGCGCGCGGGTGAGAGGACAACGGCCCGCGTTCCCGGGACCAAAGGCCCGGGCGGGCCCCGGCGAGAACCCGGCCGAGCGCCGAGACCTGGCTCAGCGCCGAGCCGCGGCTGAGCGTGCCGACCGGCCCCGTGCCGAGAGGGACCGGCCCGCTCCTACCCGCGCCGCGCGGCGGATTCCCCGGCGCGATCGAGGTTGGCTGGAACGGCCGTCCGATGAGTTCTCGCGACCGCATCACCTGATCGGCCGTCCCGGGAGCGGATCACGGCCGGGAGCCCGCGACTCCGGGCTCCCGGCCGGGGCTCAGCCGAGCACCACCGGCAGCGCCCGGAACCCGTTCATGATCAGGCCGCGGTTGCGGCGCAGTGCGCTCCCGCCGACGGCGAGGCGGGCCTCCGGGAAGCGGCGGGTGATCTCCTGGAACGCCACCTCGCCCTCCAGCCGCGCGAGCGGGGCACCGAGGCAGTGGTGCAGCCCGTGGCCGAACGCGAGGTGCCCGGACCGGGGCCGCTCCAGGTCCAGCTCGTCGGCCCGCTCGAACTGCTCGCCGTCCCGGTTCGCCGAGGACAGGTTGATCATGACGAGTTCGCCCGCCGGGATGGTCACGTCGCCGATGGTCACGTCCTCGGTGGTGAACCGGTGCGTGCTCATCCGCAGCGGCCCGTCGTAGCGCAGCACCTCCTCCACCGCGCCGGGCAGCAGTTCGGGCCGTTCGCGCAGCTCGGCCCACTTCGCCGGTTCGGCCAGCAGCCAGCGCAGCCCGTTGCCGACCAGGTTCACCGTCGTCTCGTGCCCGGCCACGATCAGCAGGAACGCGGTGGCGAGCAGTTCCTCCTCGGTGAGCCGGTCCTCCTCGTCGGAGGCGGTGGTCAGCGCCGAGAGCAGGTCCGCACCGGGTGCGGCGCGCTTCGCCGCGAACAGCTCGCGGAAGAACCCCGCCATCTCGCGGGACGCACCGAGGCTCTGCCCCCGTTCCGCCGGGGTCAGCAGTGCGGCGGTCCACTCGCGGAACCGGGAGCGGTCGCCCTCCGGGATGCCCATCAGCTCGCAGATCACCGTGATCGGCAGCGGGAACGCGAAGTGCTCGATCAGGTCGACCGGCTCGTCCCGCGGCAGCGCGTCGAGCAGCCCGGTGACCAGCTCCACCACCCGCGGCCGCAGCGCCGCGATCCGGCGGACGGTGAAGTCGCGCGCCAGCAGCTTGCGCAGCCGGGTGTGGTCGGGCGGGTCGGAGTTGAGCATGTGCTTGGAGAACAGCCCGGACAGCTGATCGCCGAGCTCGGGGTTCCGCTTGCTGCGGATGACGTCGCTGAGGCGGTCCGAATCCTTGGCCAGCCGTGGATCGTTGAGCGCGGCGCGGGCGTCGGCGAATCGGCCGATCACCCAGATCGGGAGCCCGTCCCCGGGGACGGCGCGGTGCACGGGGGCCTGTTCGCGCAGCGCGCGCTCCACCTCGTCGGCCCGGTCCCAGTAGTCCTCGTCGAACAGCGCGGTTCTCGTGTCGGTCACCCGGCCGAGTCTGCCCGTCGCGCAGCGCTACCGGCCACCAGATGATGTCGACGGTCCTCCGGCGGTGGACGCGTCCGGGGGAGTATGTCCCGGTGCGGACGCTGCTCATCGACAACCACGACTCGTACACCTACAACCTCTTCCACCTGCTCGCCGAGGTCAACGGACGGGATCCGGAGGTGGTGGCGCACGACGCCGCCGAGGTGGGCGACCTGCGGCTGGAGGAGTTCGACGCGATCGTGCTCTCGCCGGGCGCGGGCGATCCGCGGCGGCCGCGGGACTTCGGGCTGTGCCGCGACGTGCTGTGCAAGGCGGAGCTGCCGATCCTGGGCGTCTGCCTCGGGCACCAGGGCATCGCGGTGTCCGAGGGCGCCGAGGTGGTGCGCGCCCCGCAGGCCCGGCACGGGTTCCGCAGCCGCATCGAGCACCGCGGCGATCCGCTGTTCGCCGGGATGCCCGCCGAGTTCGCGGCCGTGCGCTACCACTCGCTGTGCGTGGCCGAGCCGCTGCCGTCGCAGCTGGAACCGCTGGCCTGGGCCGAGGACGGCGTGCTCATGGCGCTGCGGCACCGCTCGCTGCCGCGCTGGGGCGTGCAGTTCCACCCCGAGTCCGTGGCCACCGAGCTCGGCGCCCGGCTGCTGGGGAACTTCCGCGACCTGGTGCGGCCCGCGAGCCGCCCGCCCGCGCCCGCCCGCGCCGCCGCCCGCCGCGCCGAACCCGAGGTCGAGTACCGCGCGCACGTCCGCGAACTACCGGCGGTCGACGCCGAGGCCGCGTTCGCCGCGCTGTTCGCCGCGTCCCCGGACGCGTTCTGGCTGGACAGCGCGCAGGTCGTGCCGGGCACGTCCCGGTTCTCGTTCCTCGGCGACGGCTCCGGCCCGCTGGCCGAGACCGTCCGGCACCGCACCGGGGACGAGCCGTCGATCTTCGACCGGCTGGACGCGGAGCTGGCGCGGCGCCGGGTGCGGGCGCCGGAGCTGCCGTTCGACTTCGTCGGCGGCTACGTGGGGTACTTCGGGTACGAGCTGAAGGCCGAGTGCGGCGGCGACGCCCGGCACCGCGCGGGCACGCCGGACGCCTGCTGGCTGTTCGCGGACCGGTTCCTCGCCGTGGACCACGAGCTCGGCCGCACCCACCTCGTGGCGCTGAGCGCCGACGCGGGCACCGAGCGGGCGGCGCGGCGCTGGCTCGCGGACGCGACCGCCGCGCTGGAGCGGCTGCCCGCGCTGCCCGACCCGCTCGCCGGGCACCGCGGGGTCGCCGACGTGCAGCCGCTGCTGGAGCGCTCCCGGGACGACTACCTGCGGGCGGTGGCGGCCTGCCGGGAGCAGCTGCTGGCGGGGGAGAGCTACGAGATCTGCCTGACCACCGGCGCCGCGCTGCCCGCCGCCGACGGCGCGTTCGAGACGTACCGGCGGCTGCGGGCGCTGAACCCCGCGCCGTACGGGGCCTTTCTGCGCTGCGGCGACGTGGAGGTCGCCTGCTCGTCGCCGGAGCGGTTCCTGAAGATCTCCGGCGGCACCGCCGAGGCCAAGCCGATCAAGGGGACCGCCCCGCGCGGTGACACCCCGGAGCGGGACGCGGAGCTGCGCGACGGGCTGGCCGCCGACCCGAAGTCCCGCGCCGAGAACCTCATGATCGTCGACCTGCTGCGCAACGACCTCGGCCGGGTGTGCGCGCCGGGCTCGGTGCACGTGCCGGTGCTGATGGACGTGGAGAGCTACCGCACCGTGCACCAGCTGGTCTCCACGGTGCGCGGCGAGCTGCGGGAGGGGAGCGGCGCCGTGGACTGCGTGCGGGCCTGCTTCCCCGCCGGCTCGATGACCGGGGCGCCCAAGCGGCGCACCATGGAGATCATCGACGAGCTGGAGGACCGGGCGCGCGGGGTGTACTCGGGCGCGCTCGGCTACCTGAGCCTGACCGGGGACGCGGACCTGTCGGTGGTCATCCGGACCGCGGTGCGCAGCGGCGGCGGCTGGCGGATCGGCGCTGGCGGGGCGGTGGTGCTCGACTCGGACCCCGAAGCCGAGCACGCCGAGATGCTGCTGAAGGCGACCGCCGCGGCCCGCTGCCTGCCCGAGCCGTGACCGCCCGCGGGTGCGGCGGGGCCGCCCGCCGGGGCGGGCTGTGCGGGCACCGAGCGGCGCCGAACCACTCGGAAGGGTGACCGCGGGCGGTCCGCGGACCGCGGGAGGTGGAGGCGCGGCGCGGAACCGTGGATGATCGATTCCTGTTCCCGGCGACCGGCCCGTCCGGCGACCGGTGTTCCGGCGATGGGGAGGACGAAGCACATGGAGCGAGTGGTTCTGCTCGACGAGGGCGGTCGGGCCGCGGGCACCGCGGACAAGGCGACGGTGCACCACGAGGACACCCCGCTGCACCTGGCCTTCTCCTGCTACCTGTTCAACGAGCGCGGCGAGCTGATGCTCACCCAGCGCGCCCTGAGCAAGCGCACCTGGCCCGGCGTGTGGACCAACACGTGCTGCGGGCACCCGGCGCCCGGCGAGACCCCGCACGACGCGGTGCTGCGCAGGCTCGGCGAGGAGCTCGGGCTGCGCATCGAGCACATCGAGCTGGTCCTGCCCCGCTTCCGCTACCGCGCGGTGATGGGCAACGGCGTGGTGGAGAACGAGATGTGCCCGGTGTTCCGGGCGGTCGCCGAACCCGTGCCCGCGCCGAACCCCGCCGAGGTGGAGGACACCCGCTGGGTGCCGTGGACCGGGCTGGTCGAGCAGGTGCGCGACGGCGGCGCCGACATCTCGCCCTGGGCGGCGCTGCAGATCACCGAGCTCGCCGAGCTCGGCCCGGACCCGCTGGCCTGGCCCACCGGCGACGCGGCGGAGCTGCCGACCGCGGCCCGCGAGCCCACGACCGCGTGATCGCCGGGCGGCGCGGGCCGGTTGGTAGCGTCGCCCCGCACCCCTCGACCGCGCGGAGGATTCGATGACCGGGAGTACGGCGGACACCGCCAAGTGGATCCGGCGGTTCCAGCCCGCCCCGGAGGCGACCGCGCGGCTGGTGTGCTTCCCGCACGCGGGCGGTGCCGCCTCCTACTACTTCTCGGTGGCGAAGCGGCTGGCCCCGGCGATCGAGGTCCTCGCCGTGCAGTACCCGGGCAGGCAGGACCGCCGCACCGAACCCTGTGCGGACAGCGTGCAGGAGCTGGCCGAGCAGGTGCTCGACCAGCTGCGGCCGTGGAGCGACCAGCCGCTCGCGCTGTTCGGGCACAGCATGGGCGCCAGCGTGGCCTTCGAGGTCGCGCGGCGGCTGGAGGAGTCGGGCACGCCGCCGCGCGCGCTGTTCGCCTCCGGCCGCACCGCGCCGGCGCGCACCCGGAACGAGGGCGTGCACGCGCTGCCGGACGACGAGTTCCTGGACGCCCTGCGGGAGCTGGACGGCACCGAGTCGGCGGCGCTGGAGAGCGAGGAGCTGATGAAGCTCGCGCTGCCCGCGCTGCGCGCCGACTACCGGATCGCCGAGACCTACGCGTACCGGCCGGGGCCGCCGCTGCACTGCCCGCTGCACGTGCTGCTCGGCGTCGACGACCCGAAGGTCTCCGCGGACGAGGCGCGGGACTGGGCCGCGCACACCACCGGCGCGTTCCGCTTCCACCCGTTCCCCGGCGGGCACTTCTACCTCAACGCCGAGTCCGACGGGGTCCTGCGGCTCGTCCGCGAACACCTGGCCCGCTGAACCGGTAGCGGGCGCGGGCCGCTCAGCCGACGGCGGTCTTCTCCGCGAGCCTGCCCTCCAGCGAGGCCGTCGCCAGCTCCACCCGCGACCGGCAACCGGTGCGGGCGAACAGCCGGGTCAGCCTGCTCTCCACCGTCTTCTCGCTGACCTGGATCGCCATCGCGATCTGCCGGTTGGTGTAGCCGTCGCTGACCAGCCGCACGATCCGGCTCTCGGTGCTGGAGATGAGCTGCTGCTTGCTGCGGGTGCGCGGCGGGGCGATGCCGCGGCGGCGCATCAGGTCCTGCGCGGCGTAGCGCAGCTCGGTCCAGCCGAGCCTGCGGGCGATGGCGTGCGCCTCGTGCAGCGGGGCCTTCGGGTCTTCGGCGAGTTCGGCGAGCAGCATGTGCAGCACCGCCAGCTGCGGGACGTCCGCGCGGCGCCGCGCGATCTCCAGGGCGCGCGCGGCGGGTTCGGCGGAGCCGCGCAGCTGGGCGCGGGCCATCAGCACCGCCGCGGAACTGGTCTCCGAGCGCAGCCGTTCGTCCAGCGCGACCAGCTCGTCGAACAGCTCCGCCGCCGCCTGCTCGTGCCCCTCCCGGTGGTGCAGCGCGACCAGCCGGTGCAACAGGTGCTCCAGCCCGGCCGGGGAGCCGCCGCCGTCCCTGAGCTGCTCGTACTCGGCGCGCGCCACCCGCAGCGCCTCGTCCGGGTCACCCGCCCGGTAGGCGACGCCGAGCCGGGCCCAGGACAGCACGTGCCCGCCCGCGAGGTGCCGCGGCGTGTCCTGCAGCCACTCCTCGGCGCGCCGGTGCTCGCCGCGGGAGGCGCAGATCTCGGCGGCGACGGCGCGCGCGAGGAACCGGGCCGGGGTGCGCCGCTGCGGGGAGAGCTCGGCCTCCATGCGCCGTGCCGCGGACAGCGCCGCGTCCCACTCGCCGGTGCGGAACGAGCGCAGGATCTCCTGGTAGTACAGGACGCTGCCGCGCGAGGGCAGCCGGTAGCCGTCGCCGAGCACGATCTCCAGCGCGGTGGCGTGGTCGGTCATCGCCCCGGCTTCGCGCAGCCGGTCGGGGGCGTGGTCGACGGGGTGCTGCGCGCGGTCCCGCCACAGCGACCAGGCGCGCTGGAAGGTGTCCGCGTCGCCGCTGGCCGCGTGCAGCAGCATCAGCACTTCGGGCAGTTCCGGCAGGTCCTGCGGTTCGGCCTCGCGGTCGGCGTCTCCGGAGAACAGCGCGTTGAACCGGTCGGCGGCCTCGTCGAAGCGGCCGCAGCGGACGGCGGCGGCGAACTCCTGCAGCTCGGCGTCGAAGACCGCGCCGCCGGTGAGCGCCTTGAGCAGCCGGGCCGGTTCCTGCACCTGCGCGGACTGCTCGTCCTGCAGCAGCGTGGTGAGCCAGCACAGCCCGACCGCCACCAGCAGCGTGCGGCGCAGCGGCTTGGCCTGGTCGTCCTGGTTGGACCCGGCGATCAGCGCGGGGACCAGCAGCCCGAGGTCCTTGGTGAGCTCGTCGTACTGGCCGAGGCTGGCGCGCAGCCGCAGCAGTTCCTCCAGCAGCGGCGGCCACCGGTCGTCGTCGTCGGAGAGCTGGCGCAGCGCGGCCTTGTACCAGGCGGCGGCGACCTCGGGGTCGGCGCTGGACATCCGGTCGGCTTCCTCGATGAGCACCCGGATCGCGGCGGCCTCCCCGTCCAGGCTCTCGCCGATGTGCACGAGGTGGGTGGCCAGGCGGGTGCGGTCCACCTGGCCGTTGCGCTCCAGCTTGGCGAGCATCTGCCGGGCCAGCGCGGTGTGCAGCGCGCGGGCGCGTTCCGCTCCGGAGCGGCGGCGCAGCGCGGCGGTCAGCGCGGGCACCGCGAACCGCAGCCTGCCGCGCTCGCCGATCTCCAGGATCCCGTCCTCCACCAGGGAGTCCAGTCCGCGGCCCGCGCCGTCCAGGCTGATCGCGGCGGCGGCGGTGAGCATCGGCAGCTCGTCCACCGACACCTCGTCCTGCAACGCGAGCAGCACGGCGAGCCGTTCGGTGTCGTCGCCGTCGGCGACGACGGCGCGGACCAGGTGGTGGGATTCGGGCAGCGAGATCGGTTCGTCCAGCGGGGACAGGCAGAAGTGCTGGTCGATGAGCACCAGCCGGCCCCAGGCCAGCAGGTCGTCCAATGTGGACAGGATGGTGGCGGGGTTCCCGCTCAGCGGCCCGAGAGCGGCGCGCAGCGCCTCCGGCACGGTGGGGTCGAGCCGGGTCCGGCCGTGGGCGGCGCACCAGCGCTTGAGCAGCGCGTCGAACTCCTGCTCGTCCAGCGGACGCAGGTCGATGATCTTGTCGGCGAACGGCGTGAGCCGGGTTTCCCCCGCCGTGGCGCGAGGTCCGGAGCCGGTGGAGACGACGACGGTGCACCCGACGGCCCGCAGCCGTTGCGCCAGCAACGAGATGAGCGAGCCGGTGGCGCCGTCGCCCCGGTCCGCGTCGTCGACGACGATGACGGTGCGGCCCTGCTCGGCGGCGACGCCGAAGACGCGCGCGAGCTCGTGCACCAGCGGCAGCGCGGACGCGTGCGGGGTCTTCTCCAGGTCGGCGCGGATGCGGGTGGCGGTGGCGAGCGCGTCGAGCAGGACGGCGTGCCAGCTGGACTCCAGCTGCTGGCGCGCGGCGTCCAGCAGCGAGTCGATCATCTGGGGCGTGCCGGTGGCGGGATCGACGGTGATGTAGCACACGGTGGTGTCGTCGTCGCGCCAGCTCTCCGCGAGCGACTCCAGCAGGGTGGTCTTGCCCTCGCCGGGACCGCCGCGCACCAGCACCAACGTCCCGCCGGCCGCACGACAGGCCTCGTCGGCCTCGGTCCACTGGTCTCGTCTGCCGGACAACGTCGAGCGTTCCCGCGCCATGGGGTCCTCTCCGCTTCACCTGGTGTGGTGGTGCTACATCGTCGAGGTGTTTTGATATTTTTGCACTAGCAGAGGATCAAGCGCTCGTCATTGAACACGCCTAGTGACCAATGGTCGTTAACTCTTCGCGATCGCGCTAGTAAAGGTGTCGCCCATTATGGTGAATGTATAGCACACCGTTACCAGTGGCTCAGGGCAGCGATCGAGCCGTGCGGAGGGAGTCACCGTGGCGGTACACACCTCAGCCGCATCAACGTCGATCGGCGAGCCGGACGCGGAGCCGTTGTTCCGCGAAGGACTGCTGGATGAAGCCGCCTCGGTCGGCGGCCCCGGCAGGCCTCCGCTCGCGCTGCTCGTCGGAGAGCCCGGCGCGGGCGGCAGCGCGGTGCTGGCCGCCGCGGGCAGGCGCCTGGAGGCCGGCGGCTGCCGGGTGCTGCGGCTGACCGCGTCCAAGCAGGACAAGCGGACCCCGTACGGCGCGCTCTACCGCCTGCTGTCCGAAGTGGACCGCAGCGCGCCGCCGGAGCAGGAGCGCGCCGCGCTGCTGGGGCTGGTCGCCAAGCTCAGCCGCGGGACCAGCCCGGACTCGCTGCGCGTCGCCGTCGAGCAGGTCGCGCTGTCCATCCGCAACGTGGTGCGGCACCTGCTGCCGGTCGCGGTGCTGGTGGACGAAGCGCAGTGGCTCGACCACGGCACGGCGTCGGTGCTGGAGCCGCTGGCCAGGCGGATGGCGGGCGCCCGGTTCTCGGTGCTGCTGGCCGCGCGCGCCGACCCGGACGCGGCGCCGCTGGAGCCGTTGTGGAATCGATTGTCCGCGCAAGGACTTCTGCGGGCGCTGCCGATTCGCCCGTTCTCGAAAACGGAGAGCGGACAATTCATCGCCCGTTCCATCGGTGCGAAACCCAATGTTCACCTGATCGATGAGTTGTACGACATCGCACGCGGCCGGCCCGCGATGTTGCTCGCCGCGATCGACGCCTACCGCCGGGCAGGCGCGCTCGTCGTCGTCGACCAGAACGCCTACCTGCTGCGCAAGCTCGGGCCCGAGCTGCCGGTCGACGGCAGCGCCCTGCTGGCGCCGGTCCGCGAGGCGGGGGACGCCGCGTGGTCGGTCGCCAAGGCCATGAGCCTGCTCGCCCCGCTCGGCCCGCACGCGGTGGACGTGCTGGCCGCGGCGCTCGGCCTTGCCGAGCGGGAGGTGCGCGAATCGCTGGACGCGCTGGTGCAGCACCGGCTGCTCGCCCCGGACGGCGCGGGCTGGCGGTTCCGCGTCCCGCTGCTCGGCACCGCGCTGGCGCGCGCCCTCGGGCCCTACGAGCACCGCAAGCTCGCCGCCGCCGCCGTCACCGCGATCTGGGCCGGTGCCGCGGAGGTCGCCGACCCGGCCTACCTGCCGGACCGGATGGCGGACGCCGGGACCCTCGTGGACGCCCGCCGCGCCGGTGAGGAGCTGATGGCCCACGCGGGGAACCGGCTGATGGACCCGAACGTCGACGCCTCGCGCTGGCTGCGCGCCGTCGTCGAGCGGGTGGACGACCCGGTGCTGCGGATCGAGGCGCTGCGCAGGCACGTCACCGCCTGCCTGGTGCGCAACGACCTGCCCGAGGTGCTGCGCAGCTCCCGGGTGCTGGTGCGCCACCACGCGGGCGAGCTGTCCCCGCAGATCCTGCCGGGCACCGTGCTCGCCTACCTGATGGTGCTGGCGGCGACCGAGGAGCGCGGCGAGCTGCGCCGCATCGCGCAGGGCGAGCAGGTGGTCCCGGGCGGTGCCGCGCAGCGCATCGTGGCGCGCGCGTTCGCCACCGGCTGGCTCGGGGACTGGCTGGGCGGGCAGCGGCTGCTCGACGAGCACGCCACCGAACTGCTCGCGGCCGAACCGGTGCTGGTCCAGCAGGTCGACATCTACCGCGCCGGTGCCGCCGTGATGCGGGGCGACGTCGCCGAGCTGCGCCGCTTCGGCGCCTCGCTGGCCGAGGTCCCGCGCGGCGCGGAACCGCACTCGCAGTGGGTGGAGGCGATCCGGCACCACGTGGACCTGCTGCTGGCGCTCGGCGAGGCGCGCGAAGCGCGGCAGGTGATGGACCGCAGCGGGCTCGCCGAGGACCGGCTGGTGCTGCCCGACCGGTTCCTGCTGCACCACGCGCGCGGCGAGTGGAACAGCGCGATGGACATCGCCCGCCGCTGCATGTCCTCGCCGGTGCACGCCGTGCGCCCGTTCGCGTGGGCGACGATGCACGCGCTCGCCGCCCAGGTGCACATCGACTCCGGGATGCTCAGCCGGGCGCGGCGGCTGGTGGAGATCGGCAAGGACGGGCCGTTCGACCACCTCTTCCACTTCACCGAATCGCTGGTGAGCCACGTGCTGGGGGAGCTGCACCAGTCGCACGAGCGCCTGCGGACCGCGGTGCGCCGGGCGGACGAGGCCGGGTTCACCTTCGGCACCGACGTGGTGCTGGCCGAGCTCGCGCACCGGGCGCACACCTCCGGCAGCTTCGACGAGGCGGCCGGTGCGCTTCGGCGGCTGGAGGAGGTCACCGCGCGCCTCGGCACCGGCCGCGCCGAGCTGGCGCTGCTGCTGACCCGCGCCCGCCTGGAGTCCGACGAGGCCGCCGCGGGCGCCGCGGTCGAACTGGCGCGGGAGCGCGGCGAGCCGTACGAGATGGCGGTGACCTTCAGCAAGCTCGCCGCGGGCGGGCACCGCCCGGCCGAGCTGCTGCCGGAGGCGTACCGGCTCGCGGGCGGGCTGGACGCGCTGCTGCTGCGCGCCCGGCTGCGGCACGTGATGCGCCAGAACGGCGTGCCGGTGCCGGACCGCAGCGCGACGACCTCGGAGAACGAACGGCTGCTCGCGGTGCTGGTCGCCGAGGGGCTCAGCAACCGGCAGCTGGCGACGGTGTTCGCCACGACGGAGAAGAGCGTCGAGGGCAGGCTCACCCGGATGTTCGCCCGCATCGGCTACCGGTCGCGGGTGGAGCTCGCCGCCGCGATGCTCACCGGGGACTTCGGGTGATCCACCGGTCGTGCCCGTTTCGTTCCGTTCCGGTCCGCCGCGGCGCCCGCCCCGGCGCCCGAACGAGACCGTTCCGCCCGGTACCGGGTAGTCGGGGCCGGTTGCCGGGGGCCGTCCCATCAGCGGAAACGCATGCATGGCCGCGGTTTCCCGACCGGTGGGAACGCAGGTGAGGGAATCCCCCTGGAACCCACAGCTTCGGATACCCCTGACAAGGTGGCCCGGTGGTCCCCGCGATACTCGATCGCTGAGGTGTCGCATCGAGTCGCGTACCAATGTGCTCGACGGGAGTGGAGATGCAGCAAGGTTCGGCAAGACGGTCGCTCGGCCCGCTGGTCGCCGAATGGTGCGGGGCGCACGTCCTCGTCCGCTGCGAGGGCGAAGACCCGGCTGAGCGCGCCTTCTTGGCCCACCTGCCGTCCGCGGCGAACGAGCTGTTCCTGTCCGCTTCGCGCGGTGCCTGCGCCGATCCGGAACTGCTCGCGGCGCTGCCGGGGCTGCTGCGACCGCTGCTGCGCGCCGCCGCTGCCGTGCCGCACGTGCTGTGGCTCGGCGTCAGCGGGCTGGCCGGCCGCGCGGACGAGCTGACGAAGCTGGCCGTCGACCTGGAGCTCGACGTGGTCGCCCCGGACGGCGCCGTGTCCGGCGAATCCGGCACCACGGTGCACGCGGGCCGCGTCAGCGGTGGCACCGGCTGGTACCTGTTCCGGCCGGGCAGCAGGCCGTGGTTGTTCAGCACCCGGTACCCGATCCCGGCGTGGGAGCGCTGGGTGCCGATCCAGCCCGTCGCGAACCCGCGGCTGCTGGTGGACCCGGTTCCGGCCGGGTTGCTGGTCCGCGACCCGCGCAGCTCCTGGGCGGAGGTGCGGCGGGCCGCGGCGCGGGTGCCGGTCAGCGGCAAGGTGCCGAAGGTGCTGCTCGCCGGTCGGCCGCTGCCCGCGCCGGCCGAGGTCGCGCAGCTGCTGCAGGCGCTGCCCGAGTTCGTCCGCGCCTCCGTCGTCCTGATCCCGGTGGCCGCCGCGGCCGCCCGGCACGAGTGGCTGGTGGAGCTCTCCGCGCGGTCGTCCCGTCCGGTCGTGTTCAGCACCGGCGCGGAGTTCGCCGACGGGCCGCGCCGCCAACCGGTGGCCGCCGTGCTGGATGAGGCGGGCGAGGAGGTGTTCCGCCCGTTCGCGAGCGCGTTGCGCCAGCCGGCCGGTGCCGGTGACCAGCAGGTCGTGGACATCGCCGAGCCGCCCGCGGGCTGGCAGCGCTGCGGCCAGCGCACCTACCGCCCGGTGCAGGGCCCGACGGTGTTCGCCGAGGTCGTGCCGTCCGGGCTCGCGCTGCGCGACGAGCAGGGCGCGCCGCTGGTGGTCTCGCTGGCCGCCGCGGGCGCGTTCGACCCGGCGCGCTGGGTGCTGCACCTGGTTCCGGCGGAGGGGGCGCTGTCGGAGGACGTGCTCGCCGGGCTGGGCCACCTGCTGGCCGGGCTGGACGAGCAGCGCCGCCGCACCGCGATCATCCGGGTGTGGGGGCCGCTGGACCAGGGCCCGAGCGCCGAGCTGCACGCGCTCGCGGAACCGTTCGGGGTGCCGGTGAGCAGCAACGGGCGGCCCGTGGACGCCGATCGGGAGGTCGGCGAGGCGCCGGCCGCCGCGGCGGTGCCGCCGGGCTCCGCGGAGCAGGCGGTCGCCGAGCCCTCCGCTCCGGAGACCGCGGCGGCCCCGGCCCCGGCCCCGGCCGAGCAGCCCGCCGAACAGCCGGCCGAGCAGCCCGCCGAACAGCCCGCCGACGGTGCGGAGGCCGACGGCTCGGATGCGGACCAGGCCGACTGGACGCCCGCCGCGGCGCCGGTCGCCGCCCCGATCGCCACGGTCTCCGCGGCCCCGGTGCCGACCATGTCCGGCATGCCGCACCGGTCCACTGTGGACGAACCGTTGCAGGACGTGCCGATCTCCGAGCCCGCCGCGGTGGATCCGCCCGCCGAGCGCGCGGCCGACGAGGCGCCAGAGCCCCCGGCTCCCGCCGAACCGGTGGCGGCCCCCGAACCCCCGGCGGACGCCGCGCCGCAGGAGCCCGCCGCCGCGCCGGAACCGCAGCCCGAGTCGGAAGTGGACTCCGCACGGCCGGTGGTGGAGTCCGGCCGCCCGGCGGTCGAGTCGGGCCCGCCGGTGCCGGAGCCGGCCGAGCCCGAACCGCAGGCCGAACCCGAGCCGCTCGTCACCGACCCCGAACCCGAGGACGTCGCGGAGCTCGCCGAGGACGAGCTGGCGGACGACGACTCCGCCGAGGAGTCCGAGCCCGGTGCGACGGCCGCGCCGCTCAGCCCGCGCGACCTGCGGGACCGGGCGAGCAACGGCGGCGAGCAGAGCCGCTTCACCACGGCGGCCGGCCCGTCCTTCTCCGACGCGCTGGCGACGGTGAACGCGGCGATGGCCTCCTGGCCCGCGCTGCGCCAGGACGACTCGCCCGGTGCGAAAGCCGACTTCGTCGCGGTGTGCCTGTACCTGGGCCGCGGCGAGGGCGGGGCGGAGCAGGTCAACGCGGCCATCCGCGGCGGCGTGCAGCCGGAGCTGGACGGGCACCTGCCGTGCCTGGTCTCCGGGATCCGCCGGTTGCCGACGCACCGCCGCCCGGTCCTGCGCCAAGGAGTGCTCAAGGGCACGGCGGAGGAGAACTCCACGCCCGGCACGCTGTTCGTGGAGCCCGGTTTCCTCAGCGCCAGCATGAACCTGGACGTGACGGTGCCGGGCGCGCTGGTGGACGTGCTGATCTGGCCGCACCGCGCGCGCCGCACCTCCGAACTCGCGCTGAACCGGCCGATGGACGAGGTGGTGTTCCTGGCGGGCACCCGGTTCAAGACGCTCGCGGTGCGCGATCTCAACGAGCAGGAGGACGCGGACGAGGCCGAGGAGCGGGACGAGGACGCCCCGGCGGCGCCGAAGATGGCGGTGCTGTTCCGCGAACTGGCCCCCGACGAGCGCGCCACCAGCACCGAGCTGGACGAGCGCGACCTCGCCGCCCTGAGCAAGCTGGACCGGGCGCTGGCCCGCCGCCAGCGCGGCTCGCTGCGGATGCTGGAGGACGCGGACGCGATGTCCCGGCTGACCGGCTCGATGGTCGAGACGGACCTGGCGACCGCCGGTGCCCCGCAGGAGGAGCGGCGGGACACGCTCATCACCACAGGAGGACAGGTGGGACACCCGTGACGCGGACCCCGGTGCGGTCGGCCGCGGCCCTGCTGCTGGCCACCGGCATCGTCGCCGCGACGGCCGCGCCCGCCGCCGCGCAGTCGTCGATCCCGTCGATGCCCACCGGCGAGCAGCCGTGCATCCAGCCGCCCACCACGACCTACCCGGAAGAGCCGTGGGCGCAGCAGATCCTCGCGCCGGACCAGGTCTGGGACCTCACCCGCGGGGCCGGGGTGACGGTCGCGGTGGTGGACACCGGGGTGGACGCCGATTCGCCGCAGCTGGCCGCGCCGGGCTCGGTGCTGCCGGGGCGGAACGTGATCTCCGGCCAGTCCGGTCCCGCCGACGACGACTGCTTCGGGCACGGCACGTTCGTGGCGGGCATCATCGCCGCCGATCCGACCCCGGGCACCGGGTTCGCCGGGATCGCGCCGGACGCGACGATCCTGCCGGTGCGGGTCGCGACCGGACTGGAGGAGGAGACCGGCGACACCTTCGAACCGGAGGCGCTGGCGCAGGGCATCCGCAGCTCGGTCGACCTCGGCGCCGACGTGATCAACGTGTCGGCGAGCACGAACTTCCCGAACCAGGCGCTGGCGGACGCGGTCCGCTACGCGGCCGACCGGGACGTCGTGGTGGTGGCCTCGGCCGCGAACGGGGCGCAGGAGGGCGATCCGGTCACCTACCCGGCCTCGTACCCGGGGGTGATCGCGGTGGGCGCGGTCGACGTCTCCGGGACGCACGCGAACTTCTCCCAGACCGGCGAGTTCCTGTCCGTCGTCGCCCCTGGCGTCGACGTGATCAGCATCGGTCCGCACGGCCCGGGGCACTGGCAGGGCAGCGGCACCAGCTACGCGGCACCGTTCGTGGCCGGGACGGCGGCGCTGATCCGCGCCTACCACCCGCACCTGAGCGCGCCGCAGATCAAGCAGCGCTTGGAGATCACCGCGAGCCACCCGCCGACCCGGATGCCGGACCCGGCGCTGGGCTGGGGGACGGTGAACGTGACCGCGGCGGTGGCCTCGGTCGTGAGCGGTGAGGGCGCGGACGGGGCGATCGTGGTGCCGCCGTCCCCGGCCGCCGCCTACCGGGTTCCGCCGGACGAGATCGGCCCGATGCTGGCGGTGCTGTTCACCGTGCTGGCCGGGGTGGGGGTGGCGCTGGCGGTGCTCACGGTGCGGCTGTCCACCTCGGGGCACCGGCGCGGCTGGCAGGCGCCGCGCACGATGCGCGTGATCACCAAGGACGAGCCCGGGAAGTCGGCGGAAGAACCCCCTGCGGAACCCGCCGAACCCGCCGAAGCCAGATGAGCCCCGCCCCGCCGCGGAGAACGGCCCGCCCGATCGAGGTCGACTCGATCGAGCGGGCCGTCCGCACCTCCGCTCCACCGGCGAAGCCGCTGAGCGGAACCGCAGGTGGGCGGGGCACGTCGTCGTCCTGCCGACGGCGCAGCCGCTGAGCGGCGCCGCGCACGCGGCCGCGGGTTCTCGGCGCCCCCTCGCGAGGGCGGCGTTCCCCCCTGCGGCGGAGCCACCGGTGAGGACGATCTCGCGGCCAGGAGGGCGCTGACCGCCTGTCCCCGAACCTGACCGCCTGTCCGGCCGGGTGCGGCCGCATCGGCGAAGCGGGCAGCGGGGGAACCGCTGAGGTCCCGCTGCCCGAGCGCTCCGCAACACGAGTGCGAAGGCGGGCGGCGAGGTTCCGCCGCCCGCCCTGAGGAACAGGGCGGGCGGCGGAGGCTCAGTCCCGGGACTTCGGCGGCCCGGGGACGAGCGGGGTCTGCACCAGCCGGACCGTGCGGCGCCGGTTGATGTACTGCGCCCGCCCCGGCGGCAGCGTCCGCGGCTTGAGGTTGCCGAGGAACCGCTCCTCCTTCGGGCAGGACAGCAGCATCGCCGGGGTGCCGAGTTCCCACATCCGCCGGATCACCTGGTTGCTCATCGAGCGGCTGCCACCGGAGGTGCTGCGCGCGAGGATCAGGTGCACGCCGACGTCGGCGCCGTGCGGCACCAGCGAGTTCAGCGGCTGCAGGATGCCCGCGCCCATGCCGCCTTCGGCGAGTTCGAAGTCGTCGATGATGATGAACAGCCGTCCGCCGTTCCACCAGTCGCGCTTCGGCAGCCTGCTCGGCGGGATCTCCGGCCCGGGGATCCGCTTCTCCAGGCCGCGCGCCGCGTTCGCGATGGAGTTGCCCAGCGCGTCCGCTCCGACGGCGTACTCGATCTGGTTCTCCGCGGGGATCGAGTCGTGCAGTTCGCGGCGGAAGTCGCCGAACATGACCCGGGCCTCGTTCGGGCCGTAGGTCGCCGCGATGGACTTGGCGATGTGCCGCAGCACGCTGGTCTTGCCGGACTCCGCGTCCCCGTAGATGAGCAGGTGCGGGGTGGTGTCGAAGTCGTACCACTGGACGTTGAGGCCGGTGTCCTCGATGCCCAGCGGCATCCGCAGCTCCTTGTCCCCGCCGGGGCGGGTCGGTGCCGGGAGCTCCTCCGGCGCGAGCGTGACCGGCAGCATCCGCACCCGCGGCGCGACCGGCGCCTCGGGCAGGGCCAGCGATTCGGACAGCTCGGTGGTGGCGTCGGCGACGTCGTCGTTGCTCGGGTCGCCGTCGATGCGCGGCAGCGCCGCCAGGAAGTGCAGCCGGTCGGTGGTGATGCCGCGGCCGGGGATGTTCGGCACGGTCGCCGCGAGCCTGCTGTTGACCTCGGAGTCGACCGGGTCGCCGAGCCGCAGCTCGAACCGGGTGCCGAGCACGTCCCGCAGCCACGGCCGCATCTCCGCCCACCGGTTGGTGGCGATGAGCAGGTGGATGCCGAAGCTGAGCCCGCGCGCGGCGAGTTCGGTGAACCGGTCTTCGAGCTCCTCGAAGTCCTGCCGGATCGTGTACCACCCGTCGACGACGAGGAACACGTCGCCGTAGGGGTCGAGGTCGGTGAACCGGCCGGCCCGCCGCGCCTTGCGGTAGGTCGCCATCGAGTCGATGTTGTGCTCGGCGAACAGCGTCTCCCGCTTGGCCAGCAGGTTGGTCACCTCCAGCACGGTCCGGGTGACGCGGTCCTTGTCGAGGCGGTTCGCGAGGCTGCCGACGTGCGGCATCTTGCCGAGCGAGGCCAGGGTGCCGCCGAAGTCCAGGCAGTAGAACTGCACCTCGGCCGCGCTGTGCGTCAGCGCCAGGGCGCTGATCAAGGTGCGCAGCATGGTGCTCTTGCCGGTCTGCGGGCCGCCGACGACGGCCGCGTTGCCGCGGCTGCCGCTGAGGTCGGCGGTGAGCAGTTCGCGCCGCTGCTGCGCGGGCAGGTCGATCAGGCCGACCGGGACGTGCAGGTTCGCGGTCTGCAGGTCGCCCACCGGACGCGGCCCGAGCACCGGGTGGTCCACCAGCGGCGGCAGCAGCTGGTCGAGGGTGGGGGACTTCTTCAGCGGCGGCAGCCACACCTGGTGCGCCCGCGGGCCGATGTCGCGGAGCCGTTCGATCAGCACGTCGAGCACGGTCTGCGTCGGCTCGTCGGCGTCCGGTTCCGGTTCGGGTTCCGGCTCGGGCAGCTTGGCGGGTTCGATGTAGTCGGTGCCGAAGGCCACCACCTGCTGCTCGGCTTCGGCGCGGGTGCTGCGCTGGCGCTTGGTGCGGTAGGTGCCGGAGACGAACGCGCCCTTGAACCGGGTCAGCGTGGTGGTGTCGGGGCGCAGGTAGCCGTTGCCGGGTCCGCTGGGCAGCTCGTAGGCGTCGGGGACGCCGAGGATGGAGCGGGACTCCATCGCGGAGAACGTGCGCAGGCCGATCTTGTACGACAGGTGCGTCTCGATCTTGTGGATGCGGCCTTCGTCGAGCCGCTGCGAGGCGAGCAGCAGGTGCACGCCGAGGCTTCGGCCCAGCCGGCCGATCATCGCGAACACGTCCACGAACTCGGGCTTGCTGGAGAGCATCTCGCTGAACTCGTCGACGACGATGAACAGCGCGGGCATCGGCTCCAGCTGCACGCCCTGCTGGCGCGCCGCTTCGTAGTCGCGCCGCGACGCGTAGTTGCCGGAGGCGCGCAGGTGCTCCTGGCGCCGGTTCATCTCACCGGTCAGCGCGTCCTGCATCCGGTCCACGAGCTCCAGCTCGTCGACCAGGTTGGTGATGACCGCGGAGGTGTGCGGCAGCTGGTCGAAGCCGAGGAACGCCGCACCGCCCTTGAAGTCGACGAGCACGAAGTTGAGCTCTTCGGAGGTGTGCGTGGTGGCGAGCGCCGCGACCAGGGTCCGCAGCAGCTCGCTCTTGCCGGAACCGGTGGCGCCGATGCACAGGCCGTGCGGGCCCGAACCGTCCTCGGCGGATTCCTTGATGTCCAGTTCCAGCGGGGATCCGTTGGCGGCGATGCCGATCGGCACCCGCAGCCTGCGCTTCGCGGTCATCCGCTCGCGCCGGTACTTGGCGGGGGAGAAGGTGCGCACGTCGCCGAGGCCGAGCAGCCCGGCGAGCTCGTAGTCCCCGGCGAGCGGTTCGTCGCTCTCGGCGACCGCTTCGCCGACCCGGTAGCGGGCCAGGGTGCGGGCGAGGGCGGCGATGCCGATGGTGCTCAGCGAGTCGGGGCGGCACAGCGGGCTGCCCGCGGGCTTGCCGAGCCGGTCGAAGGTGACGGTGCTGACCTGCTCCGGCTCGACCTCCAGGAACAGCGCGTCCGCCTTCGCCTGCCACGGCAGGGTTTCGCCGACGTCGAGGACCACGGTGTTGCGGTAGCCCTCCTCCCCGACGCGGTGGTCGGCGGGCAGCTGCACGCCGTCGAGCACGATGACGACGAGCGGTTCGCCCGGGGTGACCGGGGTGTCGGCCTCGAAGCGGGGCCGGGAGGTGAAGTCCCCGCCGCCGAGCAGGTCCTCGACCTCGGTCATGGTCTCGCCGACCAGGCGGCGCGAGCCCGCGGCGTCGCGGCCCTCGCCCTGGTTGTGCGGCAGCCACTTCAGCCAGTCCCAGTCGTCGCGGCGCTGCTCGCTCGCGCACAGCGCGATCCGCACCTCGCCGGGTGCGTGCGCGGTGACGAGCTGGGCGAGCATGGCGCGGGCCAGGCCGCGCACCGCCTCCTCGTCGCCGCGGAACCGGATCTGGCTGAACCCGCGCAGGTACACGGCGATCGGCGCGTTCGACAAGGTCGTGTAGGCGCGCAGGAACCGGCGCAGCGCGTGCGCGGACAGCGGCTCCAGGTCCTCGATCGGCTTGCTGTCCGGCGGGACCAGCTTCGTCGCGGAGCGCTGCTTGCCGAGCCCGATCCGCACTTCGCCGAAGTCGTCGTGGGCCGGGCGGCGCTCCCACAGCCGGTAGCCCAGCGCCAGCGACCACAGCGAGCGCGGGTCCGGGTGGATCCAGCGCGCGGCCTTCTGCTGGCTGGTGAGCGCCTTGCGCACCTGGCGGCGCAGCTGCCCCAGGTACCGGATGTAGTCGCGGCGGAACCCGTGCAGCTTCTGCTTGTGGTTCACCGAGTTCCGCAGCAGCTGCACCAGGATCATGCCGATGGCGGAGCACATCATGATCCCGCCACCGATGTAGGACAGCACCCCCGACCCCGGGCGCACGAACATCATGACCATGGCCAGCGAGCCGAGCCCCATCGGGGCGTACATCATGACGGAGCTGATCCCGCCACCGGTGTTCTCCGGAACCGCGGGCGGCTCCTGGATCTCTATCTCCTCGCTCGGTGAGGTCGGTTTCGGTCGGCGAGAACGCCGAGCGAACAGCACCGTGCTCACGTGCTCTCCCTTTGGTGAGTGGAATCCCCTGGATGTCCGCGGGGACGGACTGATCAGTAACGTCTGGGCCCGCAAGCGTTACGTTGCTGACCGGGTCGCGGTCTCTCAACCTGGCAGGAAAGGACCCCGGGCACCCATGGCGATTTCGGAAGAGCAGGTCCAGCATCGCACAACAGACTCGGGGAGGCTACGGTTCGTCCTCGGCAAGAAGTCGACCGACGTCGCCCTGCCCGCTGAAGTGCCGCTGGCGGACCTGCTTCCCGCCGTCCTGCCCCAGTTCGGCGCCGAATGGGTCGAACAGGGCGCGGACCACGAGGGCTGGGTCGCCCAGCGCGTCGGCGAGGCGCCGCTGGACGAGGACCGGACGATCGCCGAACTAGGTCTGCTCGACGGCGAGACGATCTACCTCCGCCCGCGGGCGGACCAGCTCGAACCCATCGATTACGACGACCTCGTCGACGGCGTCGGCGAGCAGGTGCAGAACCACGCCGGCCGGTGGCGCCCGGCCCGGACCCGCTGGCTGCTGCGGGCGATGGGGCTGGCGGCGCTGCTGCTCGGCTTCCCGCTGCTGCTGGCCGGGACCGAGGTCGCGGTGGAGGCGCCCATCGCGGGCGGCATGACCGCGCTGCTGCTGGCCGTGGCGACGCTGGTGGCGCGGGGCGCCGCGAACCCGGTGCTGGCGACGATCATCACGGGCGTCGCGGTCTGCTACTCGGCGCTGACCGGCGTGCTGCTGCTGCTCGCGCTGGACCCGGTGGCGACGGTGCCGATGATGATCAGCTGCGCGGCTGCGGGTGCGTTGATCGCGCTCGTCGTGGGGCTGCTGGGCGTCGCGGACTCGTCGCTGCTGTTCACCACCGCCATCACCTTCACGATCCTGGTCGGCATCCCGGCGCTGATCGCCTCGGTGAGCCCGGCCTCCGGCCAGCAGGCCGCCTCGATCGGCATCGTGGTGACGATCGTGCTGAGCGTGTTCATCCCGTCCCTGTCGTTCCGGCTCTCCGGACTCACGCTGCCGCTGCTGCCGACGACGCCGTCCGAGCTGACCGAGGAGATCGAGCCGATCGGGCAGCAGATCGTGGTGGAGCGCGGTGCGGTCACCGTGGGCTACTCGCGGGCGCTGCACGTCGGCGTCGGTGCCGCGCTCACCTTCATGGTCCTGGGCGCGCTGGTCGGCGAGGCCGACGTGTGGACCGTGGTGTTCGGCGCGGTGGTCTCGCTGCTGCTGTTCCTGCGCTCCCGGCATCCGGACGGCGCGATCCAGCGCTGGGCCCTGGTCGTCCCGGCCGCGGTCGGGTTCGCGACCTGCACGCTGCTGGTGGTGACCTGGGCGGGTCCGCTGGTCGCGATCCTCGCGGTGTGGCTGCCCTCGCAGGCCGTGGGCGCGCTGCTGCTGGTGCTCTCCGAGTTCCTGCCGAACCGGAGGCTGCGCCCGTACTGGGGTCGCGCGGTGGACATCTTCGAATCCCTGACGGCGGTGGCGGTGCTGCCGCTGCTGCTCCAACTCCTGCACGTGTACGCGAAGATGCGAGGGCTGGCCGGCTGATGCAGTCACGCAAGGATCAGGTCCAGGCGTACTTCTTCGTGGTCGGCAGGCTCGTCGCCGCGGTCACGCACGGACGTCCGGACGCGTTGGAATCGCCGAACCGCAGGGTGAAGAACGGCACCATGTTCGGCGTGCTGGTCGCGGCGCTGCTGATGGCGGTCTTCGGCATCCTCGGCCTGTTCCTGCCCGGGGGGAACACCTCCTGGAAGCAGGCCGGGTCGATCGTGATGGACAAGGAGACCGGCGCCCAGTTCGTGTACCTGGACGGGCAGCTGCACCCGGCGCTGAACTACTCCTCGGCGAAGCTGGCCTCCGGCAACACCGGCGGCACGGTGTCCTCGGTGTCCCGGGAGTCCATGGAGGGCACTCCGGTGGGGCAGCCGATCGGCATCCCCAACGCGCCCGACTCGATCCCCACCGCGGAGACGCTGCGGGTCACGCCGTGGACGGTGTGCGTGCAGCCGCTGCCGCCGAACCAGATGATCGGCAACCCGACGATCACGCTGATGATCGACGCGCAGGCGGGCACCGCGGCCACGCACGGGCAAGGACTGCTGGTGCGCACCCCGGACGGCGCGCTGCAGCTGATCTGGGAGGGCAAGCGGTACCGGGTGACCAGCCCGGCGGTGGTGGACGCGCTCGGCTACGGCGACACCGCGCCGCTGGAGGTCCCGGCGACCTGGCTGAACCCGATCCCGGCCGGACGCGACCTCGAGGTGCAGGACACCCCGGGCGCCGGGCAGGCCGGTCCGGCGATCGACGGCAAGCCCAGCCGCGTCGGCCAGGTCTACGAAGTGCGCAACCCGGCCATCGACTCCAGCCAGTTCTACCTGGTGCGGCAGGACGGCGTGACGCCGCTGAACCGGATGAGCGCGGCCCTGCTGTTCGCCGCACCGTCCACCCGGGACGCCTACCCGGGGATGCAGGTCGCGCCGATCCAGGCGGGCCCTTCCGCGATCTCCGGGGTGCCGACCTCGCAGGGGCCGGACCTGGTGACCGGATTCCCGGGCGTGGTGCCGGAAACGGTGATCCCGCCCGCGGATTCGCAGCCGTGCGTGCGCTACGCGTCCTCGGCCTCGGGCAACATGAAGGTGACGCTGGAGCTGCAGCCGACCTCGCGGGTGAACGCGGGCGCGGTGGACACCGCGCAGCACATCGCGGGCACCGTGGCGGACCGCATCGTCGTCCCCGCCGGGGGCGGAGTGCTGGCCAGGGACCTGCCCGCGCCGGGCGCGGCGCCGGGCACCGCGTACCTCATCACCGACGTGGGCACGAAGTACCCGCTGGCGGACGCGAACGTGCTGAAATCCTTGGGTTACTCGGAGAATTCCGTGATGCAGGTGCCCACGGACCTGCTCGCCCTGCTGCCCAACGGCCCGGTGCTGAGCACGGCAGCCGCCACCCAGGTCCAATCCCCGTCTTCTTGATCTCCCAAGTTTGATGAGGGGAGTCCCTAGCTTGACGCGGTCAAGACCACTCGCGGGTCGCACCGGCTGCGCGGAGATCTAAGTTGGTAGTCGGGTTAGACCCGATATCCACAGAGCACGAGAACTGCGGCGGGCCGCCGCGGCGATTGCCAAACGGAGGCACAAGTGGCTATTGACGGCGCACTTTTTGACGAAGCGGAAATCCAGCAGGTCGCCGGTCGGCACGACACCGCCCGCGAAGAGATCGAGCAGCAGCTGACCCAGCTGCGCAGCCAGCTCGACGGCGTGGGCCAGCGCAGCCCGAACGAGATGACGAAGATGCTCGTCGACCAGTACGAGCAGGACCTCACCCGCCTGAAGGACTCCGTGCTGGCCGACCTCCAGGCGATGTCGCAGGACATGCGCTCGACCGCCGGTCAGCAGACCGAGCAGGACCAGAGCAACGTCAAGCCGATCACGAACACGCCGATCGAGAACTTCATCGGCTGATCGCGCTTCGCGCACCCGAACATCCGCAATCCCGCACTGAGGAGCAGCAGAGATGACCAGCCCCAAGACTTATGACTACGGCGCACTCGAAGAAGCCCAGAACTTCCTGAAGCAGGGCCTCGAGTTCGTCAACGAGCGCGCCAGCGAGCTCATCAAGGACGCCACCAACCTGCAGGAGAAGGGTTGGCAGGGGCAGTCCGCCACCGGCTACAACGCCTCGGCGGAGCGCCTGCGCGGCCGGCTGGACGGTTTCGCCCAGTACATCGAGCAGCAGAAGCAGAACGTCCAGACCGGTACCACCAACATGCAGGACACCGACCAGGCCGGTGGCAAGCGCATGAGCGCCTACAGCTGACCGGTGCCGGGCGCCTTTGCGGTGGCCGGGCCGGTCGCGCGACTCGGCCCGGCATCGCTCTTCTCCACCCGCCGCTCTCCGCGGCCACGTTCGATGCTGACGACACCACGTAAGTAGGGATGGTCATGGCGGACAAAACCGCTTTCTCCCCGGATGACATCAAGAACGCTGCCAACGAGATCGGCAAGCTGACCGAGGACATGGCGGCCTTCCAAGAGCTGAAGGCGCACTGGCCCAACGCAGGTCACTTCGAGACCGCGCAGTGGCTGGAGCGGATCGTCGACGACCGCCGCAACGGCCTGGTCGCGCACGCCGAGCGGTTGAAGAACATCTTCGACAACATGAAGACCGACCTCACCGCGATCGCGAACGACTTCGAGAACGCCGACGGCGAGAACGCCGACAAGATCAAGGCCGAGGTCGCCGACATGCGCGGCCACATCGACACGGCGATCTCCTCCCTGGACAAGGGCACCGAGCAGGACCAGCACAACTTCTCGGAACACCCGGACATCGACGCCGACGACAACGCGACCGACGGCGACGGGTACAACGACAACCTCAACGCCTGAGCGTGGTGCCGGGTAGCGGTACCAGATCCCGTTAGTCATTCGATCGGCCGGTGGGCCGCTTCTTTGTGAGGACCTTTCCCGATGGCGGACAAAGCCGAAAACGTGGTGGGCGTCTACAGCGCCTCCGCCCCTCCCATGGCAGTCGACAACTACTCCAACTGGGAAGAGATCGACGCCGCCACCTGGGACCTCACGCACAACGGAGGGGCCACCGGCGATCACGCGAGTCTGAGCAGCAACAAGACCGCGGAAGCCTGGTACGAGCTGGAAGCCGCCTTCAAGAAGGCGACCGAACGGCTCGGTGAGATCAACGAAGGCTTCAACAAGCAGATCAAGGCCCTGCAGGACCACATGCAGGGCGTCGCGGGCGACGAGTTCAACAAGTACGCCACGGATCTGTTCAAGGAGAGCGAAGACCTCTACAACACGCTGACGAACCAGGCGTACGCCACCACCGTCGGCAACATCGGTCACGCCATCCAGGACTACGCGCATCGCTGGTGGGAGGCGCTCGACAACGAGCACGCGCGCCGCAAGACCGCGATCGAGAAGATCGAGGCGGTCTCCACCGAGCTCACCCAGTCCGAGTTCGACAGCAAGGTCCAGGAAGCGGTCGACGTCAGCGAGGAGAACCTCCTCAAGGAGCTGAAGGTCCTGCTGACGAACCTCACGAACCAGTACAGCTCGCGCGGTTCCGACCTGAGTCCGCTGCACATCGCGCTGAGCCCCGCCGCCGAGAACACCGGCGGCGGCGACGGCAAGGACGGCAAGGACGACAAGGACGGCAAGGACGACAAGGACGACAAGGACGACAAGGACGACTCCAGCGGTTCGGGCGACGACGAGGACTCCTCGGGCTCGGGCGACGACTCCTCGGGTTCCGGCGACGACGAGGACGACACGTCGCAGGACGAGAAGGACGCCAAGGACGACGCCGACGACGCCATCGACGACCTGACCGGCAAGGGCGAGGGCGACGGCGAGGGCTCGGGCGAGGGTTCCGGGGAGGGCTCCGGTTCCGGATCGGGCTCCGGCGAAGGGTCCGGCGAGGGCTCGGGCGAGGGCTCCGGCAAGGGCGAGGACTACGACAAGGGCCTGCAGGACGCGAAGAACGCCGCCAACGACGCCATCGACGGACTCACCTCGGATGGCCCGGGTGCCGGTGGCGGTGAGGGCGAAGGCGCCGGTGGTGGCGAAGGCGCCGGTGCTGGTGAAGGTGCCGGTGCGGGCGAGGGCGCCGGTGCCGGTGAAGGCGCCGGCGAAGGCCAGGGCGACGACTACCAGCAGGCCACCGAGGACGCGAAGAAGGCCGCGAACGACGCCATCGACGGGCTCGGCGAGGGTGCCGGCGCCGGTGGCGGCGAGGGCGCCGGTGAGGGCGAAGGCACCGGTGGCGGTGTCGGCGGCATGCCCGGCGGCATGGGCTCCGGTTCCGGTGGCGGCACCGGCAGCAAGAGCGGTGGCGCGGGCGACAGCCAGCGCGACAAGGGCCTCGAGGACGCGAAGAAGGCCGCGAACGACGCCATCGACTCGCTCGCGGGCGGCGGCGAAGGCGGCCCGGAGACCGAATCCGGCGGCCCCGGCAGCGAGGGCTCCGGCGGCGGTGCCGGCGAAGGCGTCGACACCGGCGAGGCGAAGAAGGCCGCGGGCGACGCGATCGACGACCTCAAGAGCGAGGGCCAGAGCCCGGAGACCCAGCAGCGCCTGGACGACGCCAAGAAGGCCGCGAACGACGCGATCGACGACCTGACCAAGGACGGCGGGCAGCCCAGCGCGGAAGAGGCGAAGAAGGCCGCGTCCGACGCCATCGACTCGCTCGGCCAGGACGGCGACAGCCCCGAGCAGAAGCAGGCGATGGAGGACGCGAAGAAGGCGGCCGACGACGCCATCGACTCGCTCTCCGGCAGCGGCGGACCGAACACCGAGTCCGACGGTCCCGGCGGTGCCGACCAGAAGCTCGACGGCGGCGAGGCGAAGAAGGCCGCGGGCGACGCGATCGACGACCTCAAGAGCGACGCGCAGAGCCCGGAGGCCCAGGAGCGCCTGGACGACGCCAAGCAGGCGGCGAACGACGCGATCGACGAGCTCACCAAGGACGGCGGCCAGCCGACCGCGGAGGAGGCCAAGCAGGCCGCCGACGAGGCGATCGACGCGCTCGGCCAGGACGGCGACTCCCCCGAGGTGCAGCAGGCGATGGAGGACGCCAAGAAGGCGGCCGACGGAGCCATCGACGACCTCGCGGTGAAGGACACCCCGGTGGACGGGGGCCAGGCCAAGACGGCGGCCTCCGACGCGATCGGCGACCTCGCCAAGGGCACCCAGGACCCGGCCGCCCAGCAGCGGATGGAGGACGCGCAGCAGGCCGCGAGCGACGCGATCGACGAGCTCACCAAGGACGGCGGTCAGCCGACCGCGGAGGAGGCGAAGCAGGCCGCCGACGAGGCGATCGACGCGCTCGGCCAGGACGGCGACTCCCCGGCGCAGCAGCAGGCCATGGAGGACGCGAAGAAGGCCGCGGGCGACGCGATCAACGAGCTGGCCAGCCCGTCCGACTCCGGCGGCCCGATCGACGACGCCCAGGCCCGCAAGGCGACCTCGGACGCCATCGGCGACCTGACCACCAAGAGCGCCGACCCGGCCGCGCAGCAGCGGCTCCAGGAAGCGCAGCAGGCGGCCAACGACGCCATCGGCCGGCTCAGCCAGGACGGCACCCCGCCGAGCGCCGAGGAGGCCAAGCAGGCCGCGTCCGACGCGATCGACAAGCTCGGCCAGGACGGCGACTCCCCGGCGCAGCAACAGGCGATGGAGGACGCGAAGAAGGCCGCCGACGACGCGATCTCCGGTCTCGCCTCCGGCGGCACCGGCGGCGGCGGTGCCGGTTCCGAACTGGACGACTTCCTCGGCGGCGGTGGCGGCGGCGGTGCCGCGAAGGCCGCCGCGGACGACGCGATCTCCAGCCTCGGCTCCGGTGGCGGCGGCGGTGGCGGCTACGGCGGTGGCGGCTACGGCGGCGGCGACAGCCCGAGCGCCCAGTTCGACGTCGCGGCCAAGCAGGGCCTGGCCGCTCCGGGCGGTGCCGCGGCCGCGGCCGCGGGTGGTGCCGCGGGCGGTGCTGCCGGTGGTGCCGCGGGCGGCATGGGCGGCGGTGGCATGCCCATGGGCGGCATGCCGATGGGCGGTGGCATGGGCGCGGGCGCCGGTGCCGCCGGGCAGCAGAACCAGGAGCGCGAGCCGCAGATCTGGATGAAGGCGGACGACGGCGTCTGGGACGAGGACAAGGACAACCCGCCATCGGTGCTCGGACGGAGCTGATCTCGTGCCCACCAGCACACCCATCCCGTCGAACCTGGACCAGCTGAACTTCGACCAGCTGGCCCAGCTGATCAACGAACGCGACCCGGAGCTGTACCACCAGCGCGCCGACGAGTTCGATCGCGCCACGGCGGGGCTCCAGCAGCTGATCGACGGCCTGCGCGCCACCATGCGCAGGCTGGAGGTCGGCCTGTCGGGGCTGTCGATGGACCAGGCCGCGCAGGCGGCCGAGCACCTGTCGGCGAAGAACGAGGCCGTGCTGCACGCGATGCAGCAGCCGGGCTACGCCGCGATGCTGCGCCGCGCCGCCGAATCGCTGGCGTCCGCGCAGCAGCGGCTGCGCGATCTGCAGCAGCAGCGGGCCGAGCAGAGCGACGCCCCGCCGGAGGAGGCCGGGAAGGCCGACGAGGACCGCACCGAGCAGGCCCGCCAGATCCTGCGCGACCTGGCGACCTCCTACGGCGACGCGGCGGGCGGGTTCACCCCGCTGCCCGGCACCGGCCCGGGCAGCACCCCGGTGGACCAGATCACCGCGAACGGCGGCGCCGAGGGCGGCCAGTCCGGTAGCGGCGGGGAGTTCTCCACCGCGGTCTACTACGGACCGGACGGCACGCCGCAGGTGTCGGACGCCGGCTACGCACCGGGCGCGGGCGGTGGCGCCGTCGGCACGATGGCACGCACCTTCGGCAGCCCGGCGGGCATCGGCGGCAACGGCTCCGGCGACGGTTCGGCCTACGGCGGCGGGACCGGCGGTGTCGGCGGCGGCGGTGCGGGGGAACACTCCGGCGGGAACGCCGCCCCGTGGCTGGCGGCCTCCGCGACCGGATCGCCCGCGGTGCTCGGGCAGTCGCCCGCGGGCATCGGCGGCGGTGGTGGTTCCACGACTGCCGGCGGCGGATGGCGGATGGGTTCGGCCGCCCGCTCCGGCAGCGTGCAGGAGGGCTCGCCGCAGGTCCTCGGCAAGCGGATGGTCGCGAGTTCGGCCACCGGCGGGACCGACGCGTCCGCCGGGAAGAAGGAGAAGCGGCCGCAGACCTCCAGCCAGGAGAACGTCTCCTCGGGGCAGGAGGAGATCAGCACGATGAGCTCTCCGGTGGAGGAGCACAAGGAATCCACCGCTGACGCGCCGTTCCTGCAGTCCCACTCCCCGGGCCACCTCACCGCGACGGCCACCGCCGGCGCGGCGGCGGGCGCGACGGCGGCGGGCACGCTGTCGTCGAACACGCCCGGTTCGCACGCGCCGCTGCACGCGCAGACCCCGGCGCCGGACCCGTCCGCGAATCCGCCCGGCGGCGGGAACCAGCCCGGCCAGCACACGCCGGTGGCGAAGTCGACGACCGCGGGAGCGCCGCTGGACGCCGGTTCCGCCGGCGCGCACAGCACCACCAGCGGCGGGCCGCGCAGCGCGCCGAGCTCCGCGCTGGACCTCGGCCAGGTGCGCACCCCGGGCGGTACGCCGACGCTGCCGCGCCCCGGCGGGGAGCTCTCCGCCGCGATGCCCGGCACCGGTGGCGGGGTGCCCGGCGGCACCGGGCAGCCGGGCGGTCCGATGCACGGCCCGATGGGCATGATGGGTGCCGGTGCGGGCGCGGGTGGCCAGCGCGACCAGGAACGGCAGCCGAACGTTCCCGTTCCGGCGGACCGGGATTCCTGGGACGACGGCAACGGGGTGCTCGGCGCGGTCGGTCGCCGCTCGCGGTCCGATGAGGACGATCCGGCGCCGAAGGAGAAGCCGGTGGGCGACGCGAACGCCCAGATCGACGAGATCATCAATGGTCTCCGGGAGGAGCGGAAGATTCGATGACCGAGATGAACCGCAGTGGTGGCGGCGCCTTCCAGGACCTCGAAGCGGCCATGGCCGCGCTGGAGCAGGAGCAGCGCAAGCTCGCCGAGATCGGCGAGGTCCGCCAGAACGAGACGACGACGGTCCAGGCGAAGGACCGCTCGCTGGAGATGACCTTCGACGGCGGCGGCGAGCTGTCCGAGCTGAAGTTCAACGGCACGAAGTACCGGAACATGGCCCCGGCGCAGCTGGCCCACGTGATCGTGGAGACGCTCCAGCAGGGCCGCGCGCAGGCGATGGCGAAGATGACGGACCTCATGGGATCCGATGTCCTGCCTGGAATTGATCTAGCGGGCATCGCCGCGGGTAAGGTGGACCCGAGCAGCGTGATCGACGCGCTGCTGTCCCCGATGCTGGACGGCATCGTCGACGACGACGACCGCCCCGGCAAGGATTCCCGTTCGGAGAAGGGTGGCCAGGATGGCTGACGACTTCTACCTCGACCCCGACGGGATGCGGGACGCCAACCAGCGGATCAAGACGGCGCACGACGAGATGTCCGCCGCCTTCGACGAGCTCAACGCCGAGCTGGCGGAGCTCTACGGCTGCTGGGGCAACGACGACGTCGGCAAGGCGTTCGAGGGGAACTACAAGGAGCCGGCGGAGAACATCAAGAAAGGCTCCCAGGGCATCCTCGACGGCGTGAACGAGCTGACCGGCATGCTGGACGAGACGGTGGACGAGTTCGTCGCGGTGGACGAGCAGAACCGCCGGAACGTCGAGAACACCGGGTACGAGTCCTGATCCCGGTGCAACCGGTGGTGCGGCCGCTCGGTCCGACGAGGGACGCGAAGACGTGAGTTGACCATTTGGGCGCAGCGGGGCGCCCGGGTTCGAATCTGGAGGAGGGGGCCCGGTGAGCAAGTACGAGACCACCGAGCTGCCTCCCAAACTCCAGAAGTTCTTCAAGATCACCCTCGGCATGGAGTGGCCCGAGGGCAGTGAAGGCGGCCTCAACGCGATGCACGACGCGTTGGAGCGCTACGCCGACCGCACCGACGAGATGGCCGCCAAGATGGAGTCGGCCGGCGGGGACATCGACGACGCCCTGGACGGCGACACCTCCGACGAGACCGTCCGGTACGTGAAGGGCGATCTGCCCGGGTACCTGCGCGAGCAGTCCGCCGTCGCGCGCGACCTGGCCAGCAAGGCCAAGGACGCGGCCGCGGACATCCAGAAGAACAAGATCATGTTCATCGCGATGACCGCGATGACGCTGGCGACGGTGATCTCGCTGATCGCCTCGCTGTTCGGCGCCTTCATGGTGCCCGCAGTGCTCGCCGCCGCACGGGTGGGCATCACCGCGCTGCTGCGCGAACTGATCAAGCAGATCGCGCAGAACATCGTCAAGCAGCTCGGCCGCATCCCGCAGGCCATCAAGGCGGGCGGCTGGCAGGCCGGGGCGAAGGCGGCGGGTTCGCAGGCGTGGCAGCTGGGCAAGTACCCGGCGGGCGGTGCGGCGTTCGGCGCGGGCGTGATGGGCGGTCTGGACGCGGGCATCCAGGGCGCGCAGAAGGCGGCCGGTTACCGCGACAACATCAACACCGAGTCGATCAAGGGCATGGTCATCGGTGGTGCGATCGGTGGTGCGGCTTCCGGGTTCGCCGCCGGTGCGGTCCGAGGTGTGGCGAAGAACCTCGACGACGTGATGGTCAACATCAACAAGAACATCACGAACGCGAACAAGCTGCGGGGCCCCAAGGAGCAGATCCCGGAGAAGAAGTTCACCCGGGGCCAGGTCGCGTTCGGGCGCTTCGCCGACGGTGCGCTGCAGATCGTCTCGGTCGCGGCGAGCAACCCGCTGGTCTACATCGCCACCGACGACAAGCACGGCGTGGCCTCGGACGGCATGTTCGGCGCCTTCGCCAGGGGCGGCCTCGGCGGCAAGTCCGGTGGCGGCGGCAAGGCGGGCGGCGGCACTCCCACGATCAGCGAGGTCAAGGGGCCGGGCGACCTGAAGATCCCCGGCCCGGGCGAGATCGGCGGCGAGAAGTCCGGCGGCGGCGACGCCACGGGCGACAAGAAGGGCACCGGCGGCGCGAAGGACGGCGCGACGTCACCGGACACCTCCAGCGACGGGCCGCCGAGCTACGAGCACGCCGCCGAGGGCCTGCCGTCGTACGCGGAGGCCACCGGCGAGGGGGCCGCGGGGGCCGGGCAGGGCGGCCAGGATTCCAGCGGGCAGTCGGATTCCAGCGGCCAGTCGAACTCCAGCGGGCAGTCGAACTCCAGCGGGCAGGCCGATTCGAGCGGGCAGTCCACGTCGTCGGGCGACCGGTCGACGTCCCACTCCGGGAGCGGCCAGCCGGACTCCGCGGGCTCGCGCGACAGCCTGGTGGACTCGAACCGGGACGGCGCGGGGCAGCAGGACTCCTCCTCGCGGAACGTGAGCCACGGCGGCACGAACCTCGGCTCGGTGTTCTCGAACTCCGCGCCGGTGGCCACCGAGTCGAACGGGATCGGCTCGGCCGACGGCGGCACGACCGCGGAGAGCTCCGGGACCTCGCCCTCGCACAGCAGCGGCTCCGGGCAGATCTCCTCGACCGGCGGCTCCGATTCGACCGGGTCGCAGTCGACCTCGCACTCCAGCGACTCCTCGTCGTCCGGCCAGGCGCAGGGCGTTGCGCAGGGCGGGTTCGGGCAGTCGCAGAGCACCTCCGGCGGGCAGGTCGGCGGCGCGGCGAACTCGACGGCGGGCACGAGCACCTCGGGTTCCACCACTTCGTCCGCGCCGAGCTCCAGCACGACGTCCTCGGCCACGAGCGGCCCGAACACGGTCTCCACCGGCGGCCCGAACACGACGGCGACCGGTCCCGGAACCACCGCCACCGGCCCCGGCACGACCACCACGGGGCCGAGTACGACGGCGACGGGGCCGGGCACCACCGCGACCGGGCCGGGCACGACGGCGACGGGGCCGGGCACGACCGCGACCGGGCCGGGCACGACGGCGACGGGGCCGGGCACCACCGCAACCGGGCCGGGCACGACGGCGACCGGGCCGAACTCGACGGCGACCGGACCGAACACCACCGCGACCGGACCGAATTCGACCGCTACCGGAGCGACCTCGACGTCCACGGGTCCGAGCACGACGGCCACCGGCCCGAACACGACCAGCACCGGCGGGTCGAGCACCACCACCACGGGCGGGCAGACCAGCACCACAGGTGGGCAGACCTCGTCGACCAACCCGTCGACCGCGGCCACCGGGCCCGGGCAGGCGCAGAGCACCCAGGGCGGTGACCGCACCGGGACGCAGGGCGGCCCGAACCAGACCTCGGCCACGAACCAGAGCGGTTCGACGGGCACCGGATCGGACGGTACGACCCCGTCGAACAGCACCGACGGCTCGTCGAACGAGATCGAGGGTTCCGGCACCCGGCAGGACGCCGCGGGTGGGGACCGGATCGACACCGGGTTCCGCGACGACGTGCCGAACTCGCGCGACGACTCGCAGTCGTTGCGTGACGATGCACAGAGTTCGCGGGACGAGTCGCGGGCTTCGCGGGACGATTCCCAGGTCTCGCGGGACGAGTCGCAGCTTTCGCGGGACGAGTCCCGGTCCTCGGGCGAGGAATCGCAGGTCTCCCGGGACGAGCCGAACTCCCGCGAGGAGCAGAACTCCCGGGACGACGAGTCGACCACCGAGCCCGGGCAGTCCCGCGACGACTCGGCCGAGCTCACCGAATCGGACCGGCCGGCGGAATCCGAGCGCACCCCCGATTCCCGCGCCGACGAAGCGGAATCGGGCCGCGACCGGAGCGAGGACTCCGCCGCGCCGGTGCCGGTGCAGGGCCAGCACCAGGCGGGCGGCCAGCCCGGGAACCAGGCGACCCAGTCCGGGAACCAGGCGAGCAACCAGCCCGGGCGCGGTGCGGCCACCACCCCGCAGGCGGGTGGCGAGGCGCGGGCTCCGCAGTCCGGCACGCCCGCCGGGGGCAGGCAGGACGGCGCCGCGCCCCCCGCGCGCACCAGCGGCGAACCGGACTCCGCCGCCGCGAACCAGACGGCCGAGCAGCGGCCCGAGACCACCGCCACCCCGGAAGTGGACCCGGCCACCGGGCCGCGGTCCGAGTCCGCGCCCCGCACCGAATCCGAGGGCCGCCCGGACACCACCGCCGAGCCGGAGACCGGCGCCACCCGCTCCGACGGCTTCACCGAGCAGTCCAGCCGCACCGAGGACGCCGAGCAGTCGGCCCGTGATGCGGACGGGCAGTCGACTCGCGCGGAGGACGAGCAGCCGACCCGTGGCGCGGACGGGCAGTCGACTCGTGCGGACGCCGAGCAGTCGGCCCGTGATGCGGACGGGCAGTCGACTCGCGCGGAGGACGAGCAGCCGACCCGTGGCGCGGACGGGCAGTCGACTCGTGCGGACGCCGAGCAGCCGGCCCGTGATGCGGACGAGCAGCCGACTCGCGCGGAGGACGAGCAGTCCGCTCCCGACGCGGAGCGCACCGGACCGGCAGCGTACACGGCACCGCACCAGACGACGCCGACGACGCCGAACCAGACCAGCCCGAACCAGTCGACGCCCAACCAGTCGACCCCGAACCAGGGCACCAACCAGAGCACGCAGAACCAGACCAGCCCGAATCAGGCGACCCCCGGGCAGACCACCCCGAACCAGCCCGGGCAGCAGCCCGCCGGGCGCCCGAACGTCACCTCGCAGCCCGACCCGGGCCAGGCGCGCGGTGGCGACCAGACCGGCAACCGCGGTACCGACTCCCGCGGCCCGGCCACCGAGAGCAGCACCCCGAACCGGACCCAGGAGGGAACCCGGACCCAGGACGGGACCCGGACCCAGGACGGGGAACGCGGCCTCAACGTCACCGCGCCCGACCCGCGCACCGCTCCCAGCACGTCGCGGGGCGGCTCCACCACCTCCGCGCACGCCCGCGAGGGCGGCAGGCAGGACCCGCCGCTGCCCCCGGTGTTCGCCGCGCTGCTCACCGATCCCGACCTGGTGCCCGCGCCGACGCCGGACGCGCCGCGCGCCCCGCAGGGCGGCAGGCTGAACGGCCCCGCCCAGCAGGGCGAGACCCCGCTGCGCATCCCGAACCCGGACGAGGTCGTGGTGGGACTGGGCCCGCAGGGCGGCCGGTCGCTGGTGATGGGCGGCGAGCCCGTCGCGCAGCGCACCACGACGACCCAGCAGGACACCGCGGCGGGCACCTCGTTCGCCCGGGACGTCCCGCTGTCCGAGGACCTCGAATCCGCCGCCCGCTCCTACAGCAAGCTCGCCGCGGGCCGCACCCGCGAACTGCTGGACACCGCGGCCGTGCTGCTCAGCCGAGCGGGCGAGATCCCCGGCAAGGTGCCGACGGTCCTGTGGGAAGCGATCGCGGCGCGCATCGCGAAGGGGGAGCACGGCCGCGCGGACGAGTTCGTCCAGCGCTACGTGCACGAGAAGGACTCGCTGGCGGGGTCCGAGCTGGCAACCCGGGTCGGCCGCCCCGACTCCGACACCCCGCCGATGTCCCCTGTGGACGGTCCCCGGCGCGGTGACGGCGCCGAGGACACCGGCACCTCCACCCCGGAGGGCGCGAAGGACGCCGAGGACGGCACGCGCGGCACCGACGACGCGAACTCCGACGGCAGGCGCTCGGACGACTCCAACGACGCCCGCGGGTCCGACCGCGGTGAGGACTCGGACGGCGCCAAGGATGCCGAGGACGGCGGGAAGAAGAAGGACTCCGACGAGGCCGCGAAGGACGCCGAGGAGGAGGCCAAGAAGACCCCGAAGCCGGTCCGGGAGATCCGGGAGGCCCTGCCGGACTACGTGCGCAGCGGCCAGTCGCTCGGCCCGATCGAGCAGATCGGCGCCACCCGCCGCGCGAACCTGCCGGAGGACACCCGCACGCTGGAGTTCACCGGCCCGGACGTCGTCGCCCACCTCAACAGCCTGGTCCCCGGCGGGAAGGGCAAGTGGGAGGACACCGGCGTCGTCCAGCGCCGCATCGACAACGCGGTGCACAGCCTGGTCGGCACCGGCGACACCTTCACCGTCCGCAAGGGCGGCAAGTTCTACGAGCTGCTGGTCCGGGCCGTCCCGCAGTTCGACGAGATGAAGTCGGTGAAGCCCTCCGAGGAGTCCATCAAGGCGAGCGCGAAGACCGAGAAGTCGACCTCGCACACCAGCGCCGAGGCGCGGGACAAGTCGTTCTCCCCGCAGCTGGCGACGACCTCGGTGCCCGGCCTCTACGTGTACGTGAACCCGACGCTGCCCGGCGGCTTCTCCGAGACGCACCTGTCGGAGCAGAGCCAGAAGCACGGCAGCGAGCACAAGTACGCGATCAAGGAACTGCACGACGTCGACGTCCCGATGAAGTTCGAGTTCTCGCTGCGCGACAGCAAGGACCGCGTCGTCACCCCGTCCGGCGTGGAGCGCGACGTCACCGGCCCCATCGCGAACCACAGGCTGGAGCAGCACACCACCTCGGAGACGGCGGACGTGGCGCTGCGGGTGCCGATCGGGCTCTCCAACGGCCGGTCCATCGGCAACGTGCTCGCCGACGTCCACTCGCACCTGGACAGCTACCACCAGCCGCTGAACCAGCGCCGCCAGCTGAAGCTCGCCGAGCAGGGCGTGCACGAGCTGGGGCCGCTCGGCGAGGCGGGCAGCCGCGCCGTCCGGGACTCGGCGCCGATCGGCGTCACCCTGCACACCGGGCCGGTCGCCGGCTCGCTCTTCCACCAGGTGCAGCAGATCCTCGGCAAGCGGTTCCGGCAGGAGAGCGCGGTCGACGCGCACGGCCGTCCCGCGCTGCAGGAGTTCCTGCACAAGGACAGCATCGCCGAGCGGCTGCCGGAGATGACGGTCTTTGAGGGCGCGCACCCCGAGGCGGGCTGGGTGCAGTCCGGCGAGATCTACAAGGGCCGCAACCTCTCGCTGTTCCGCTCGCACCCCGGCACGAAGATCGAGATGCGGGCGGTGGCGTCCTGGATCAAGGTCGGCCACGAGCACGCGGACGTGAAGCACTCGGATTCGCAGACCGCCAAGTTCGCCAGCAAGGACGTCCGCAAGACGGACCGCTCCGGCGGGCTGAACGCCATCGGTGGCCCCGGTGTCGTCGCCGGCCCGTTCCGGGTCGTGGCGGGCCCGAACGTCGGTTTCAACATCGGCCGCGCCAACGAGCAGAGCATCAACCGCTCCACCGAGGTCACCCACACCACCGACACGACCGGTGAGACCGCGCGGTACCAGCTCGGCTACAAGATCCAGGTCCGCAAGCTCGGCGGGGACCCGGTCACGCTGGACGGCATCGTCGCCGCCGACATGCTCGGGGACCGCGGCAAGGCGGCGGAGGCCGGGCTGTTCGAGGGCACCCCGCTGGCCGACGCGCACCGCCCGGAGAACTTCCGCTCCGGCACCGAGCGCACCCACTTCCTGCCGGAGTCGGTCGAGAACGGCCACGCCTTCATCGGCAGGCTCACCGACCTGCCCGTCGGGCGGGACCTGTACAACGGGCTGGCGGACCTGCTGCGGGACATCCCGCTGCGCGGGAAGGTCCGGCTGGACCAGAACATGTTCATCCGGCAGTTCGACGACCAGGCGTTCGCGAAGGGCCTGTCCGCGAAGATCGCCGACGTGCTCAAGCGGGGGCGCAGCCTCGCCGACCTCCTCGCCGATGAGGAGGTCGTCAAGCAGCTCGTCCCGCACATGGTCGACGGGGCGCTGCACCTGCCGCTGAAGCGGGAATCACTGCTGACCGACTACGTGTCCGTCGTGCGGCTGTCGATGGAGACCAGCAACATCCGCGACGGCGAACCGGTCCGCTCCGGCGGCGAGTCCTTCGGGGACGGCTCAGCGCGGCTGGACGGCGACGCCACCCCGGAGGGCAGCGGCGGCCGGTCCGGCGAGGAGTCCGGCAGCGCCGCGAAGGACGGCAAGGGCACCAAGGACGGGGCCGAGGACGGCGCGTCCAAGAGCGCGCTCAACACCGGCCGGAAGGTCACCGACGAGACCACGGTGAAGAGCAGCCGGTTCCGCAAGAGCGGCCTCGTCGGCGGCGTCCAGGCCCGGCTGTACTCGTCGCTGGGCATCGGTTCCTACGTCCTCAACGGCGGCTACCGCGCCGAGGGCAACCGCACCCGCAAGCGGGGCTTCGAGTTCACCCGCGAGACCGCGGTCGAGCGCAAGCGCGGCGGCAGCATCGCCCCGGACGGCAAGCTCACCGACCACGCCCTGCGCTCGTTCCGCGCGGACCTCGACTTCAAGGCCGAGGTCATCTCCTACAAGCGCCCCAGCGAGGGGATGCGCCGCATCCGCCCGCAGCGCCCCGGCAGGCACGTGCCGGTGTTCCAGGAGCTCACCAGCGACTTCCCGGTCGACCTGAGCTCGCAGGAGCGCTCGCGGCAGAAGCCCAACCCGCACGTCGCCGAGCCGATCACGAAGCGCGTCGACGCCCGCTTCGTGGTGCCGGAGAGCCTCGTCAGCGAAGAGGACCCGCTGGCGATGACGCACTTCGAGGAGGGCACGCCGGACGCCCGGGTCGAGCAGATCGCCGACCCGCCCGCGCCGCACCAGCTGCCCCCGGGCGGCAGCCGCAAGCTCGACGGCGCCCAGCTGGTCGGGTTCACCGGCGGGAAGATCCTGCGCCAGATGGCGGCCGACCTGCTCAACCAGGTCACCCGCAACGACCCGATCGTCCGGTTCCCGGTCCCGGAGATCACCAGCCCGATCTCGCACATGCTCGGGGCGGACCGCATCGAGGGCGACCCGCGGCTGTTCAGCAGGCCGCGCACCACGTCGATCTCGTACTCGCGGGCGCGCCGCGACCTGTCCATCGAGATGGGCACCTCGTTCAAGCCGGTGCTCGACAGCAGCAGCCCCGTCACCCGCAGCGAGTACGAGCAGGCCACCCGGGAGCTCACCGGCAAGGCGGGCGCCGGGCGCACCACGGGGTGGAACGTCAACCACGGCGGCTACGTGGGCGCGGTGTTCACCGGGCCGCTCGGGCAGGGCGTCAAGACGGGCACGCACGACGTGGACGGGCTCGGCGTCGGCGTCATCAACCTGCAGCCCTTCAGCCACTCGCGCGGCGCGGAGAACTCGCGCTCGCTGGAGAGCGGGCAGACGCTCACCGTCGAGACCGCGCCGGAGAAGGTGTACCTGGCGCGGGTCAAGGTGCACGCCGGGATGGTCGCCGAGGCCACCTACAAGGGGAACTTCGACCAGCTGGAGCTGTTCTCCCGGCCGGATCCGCGGCGCCGCGGGCAGTACGTGGAACTGCCGGAGTCGCAGCTGGTGTGGCTGACCAAGGAACAGCTGGACGAGCTCAGCCCCGGTCTCGGCGGGGAGCGCGGCGGCACCGAGCAGTCGTCGTCGACGACGCCGGACACCGACCCGGCGACCGGCGCCCGGACCACCGGCGACCCGGCGACGAGCGACCCGGCGACCGGCGAGCCGCCCACCGGCGACACGGCCTCCGAGTCGACCGCGGCCTCAGCCGGGGGCCGCAGCACCGCGGACGCCTCGCTGCCGCTGCCACCTACTCTGGACCCGACCCGCGCGGTGCGGCCGTCCTTCGGCCTCGGCGGCATCATCGACCCGGTCGACCTGGCGAACCAGATCGGCGAGATCCGGGAGAGCTTGAGCAGCAAGCTCGGCGAGGACGTCGCCGAGGCGCTGCTGCCGAGCACCGCCGCGGGCAACCCGCGCAACAACCACGCTTCGCTGCAGGCGCTGCTCACCGACATCAACAACTCGGTGGAGCAGGCGCTCAACGGCGGGGAGCGGACCACGCTGCGCTACGAGCGCCGGTTCAAGGGCAACACCTACCGGTTCAACCTGGAAGCCGACTTCCTGCCCGACCACGGTCCGGGTTCGATCCGGCACGTCGAGAAGCTCAAGGTCACCAACCTCGCCAGCACCGCCCTGGAGAAGGTCCGCACCAGCGGCCGGACGCTGCTGACCACGATGTTCGCCGGTCGGCTCGGCGTGCGCGGCACCGAGATCCCGCCGACCGACCCGCAGGCCAGGCAGACCGAGCACACCGGGCTCGGCGCGGCCGGCGTCGGCGTCACCCCGCAGGCGCGCTGGGGCAACCGGACCCAGCAGCTCACGAACAAGGACGAGGTCGGGCACGAGCGGTCGGCGGAGACCAGCGGTCCGGTCGCCGAGCACGGCGGCCGGCTGCGGCTGAACCTCCAGGTCGCGCACGGCAACGGTCCGGCCACGCACGCGATCTCGGTGGACCGGCCGGTCACGGTGACCAAGCTGGCCGAGGAGGCGCTGCCGCCGCCGGACGGCACCCGCTACGGGCAGACCACCCACCGCGGCAAGCTCACCGCCGACCAGATGACCCCGGACGCGCTGAACGCCTGGCGCGGCGAGGGCAAGTTCACCCTCCCCACCGCCGACGCGCACTGGGGCGAGCACTTCTTCGGCGACATCGACGAGCTCGTGCAGGCGGGGCGCGGCGCGCTGACCGACTCCGGGGTCAAGGTGCCGCGGGACGTCGACAGCGCGCTGTCGATCGCGATCACCGTGGCGCAGCTGCGCTCGCGGCTGCCCGACCAGCTCGACGGCACCTTCACGGTGCCCATGCCGGACCTGAACCGGACGCTGGAGTTCCACGCCCGCGTCCCGGAGACCCCGAAGTTCGCCAGCACCAGCGGCTCGGTGAAGTTCGAGGGCAAGACCAAGCCCAAGGACGAGCGGACCTCCGAGGTCGAGTCCGGGCACACCACGGAACTGCGCACCACCGAGCCGTGGGGCTGGGGCGGCAACACGCAGCCCGCGGACAAGAGCCCCTACGCGTTCGGCCAGAACTCCGGCTACGCGGCGCGCGACCTGGTGGCGCTGTCCTCCCGCGATCCCGCCAAGCTGCTGCAGAGCGGGGAGCTGCACTCGGAGGACGCGGCGCGGATGCCGATCTCCGACAAGATCATCCACAACGAGGAGACCGTCACCAGGGCGCTGCTGAGCGGCCTGGAATTCCACGTCGTCGCCCGCGAGAACCCCGGGCCGCTCACCTTCGGCGAACCGAAGGTCGGCGGCCGCACCGTCGGCTTCCGCGACGCCTTCGTCTCCCGGCTGTGGGACGACGACGCGACCGCGCGCACCGGGCACGCGATCTCCCCGGACCTGATCCAGGCCACCAAAGACCTCGCCACCAAGGGCGAGGAGTGGTCGAAGGCGGACAAGGCGCTCAAGGGCGCGCGGGAAGAAGCCGACGGCGTCGCGGGCCCGAGCCGGTCCGAGGGGTCCGACGAGCTGGCCAAGGCGCAGGAGGCCGAGTCCCACGCCCGGTCCCAGTACTCGAAGGCCAAGCGCACCTGGGACCAGCTGACCCAGGCCGAGCACGAGCGCGACGCGCGCACCCGCGAGGACGCCCGCCGCAGCGCGCGGCAGGCCGTGCAGGACCGCGCCGAGCTGGCCGCCGACTCCGCGGCGAAGTACCGGCTGCCCCCGATCCGCCGCGCCTCGGTCGCGGACGACCTGCTCAGCGGCTGGGAAGAGGTCATCAACTACGGGCTGCCGAGCTCCTCGCGCCCGCACGGGCCCGCGCTGCCGCGCATCCCGGAGGAGATCGAGCTCAGCGACCTGGCGCCGAACCGCACGCGCGGCGGTGACGACCTGTCCGGACCGCCCGCGGACACCACGACGCCGCCGGGGGAGAACTCCGGCCGGCGCGGGGGCGGCGCGAACCGCGGCGACGATGCGAACCCGGGCGAGGAGTCGAACCGCGGCGAGGAGTCGAACCGCACCGAGGACTCGAACCGCAGCACCGACGGCACGACCCGCGACGGCGAGGAGTCGAACCGCCGCGGTCGCGACCGCAGCGGCACCCAGGACAGCTTCGACTTCGCGAACGACCCGGACGCGCAGCAGTGGCGCCGGATGATGGGCGTCTTGGACCGCGACATCGCCGCGCACGACGCCGCGCGCGCCCTCGGCACGCTGGACGAGGTCGGCCCGCTCGGCGAGGTCGAACTGGACTCGCTGCCCCCCGGCCGCTCCACCGACTCCGACGCGGCGCCCGCCACCGAGCCGGCGCCCGACTCCTCCCGGCAGGCGCCCGAGCGCCGGTTGCAGATGGGCGGCGACCCGGTCGCCCCGCACCGCGCGATGGTCGACGCGCTCAACGAGTCCGCCGCCCAGCACTCCCGGAGCGGCCGCGAGCCGGAACCGCGCACCGAGCTGCTCGGGCCGGACGTGTTCGGGCGGCGCGCTCCCCAACCGGCTCCCGACTTCCTCGCCGGGCACGACTACTCCAACCTGCCCGCGGACCGCATCATCAGCATGTTCCGGTCGCTCGACATGGCGCGCCCGCAGGGCAGGCCGACGCACGCCGAGATGGCGCCCGACGCGCTGATCGCCGACCCGCGCTCGGTGGTCAGCTCGCACCGGTCGCCGATGCAGCGGGCCCGGTGGGCGCCGCAACCTCCGGTGCCGCTGCCGGAGACGCTGGAGATGCCGCGGCTGATGCACCACGTCTGGCTGGGCGGCCCGCTCTCCGGCGAGGGGCGGCACGGCTTCCACCGGGAGAACATCGGGAACTTCGCCCGGGAGCACACCGGTCAGCTGGAGACGGTGCTGTGGACGGACGTGCCGCGCTCCCAGTTCGAGCAGGCCGCCGCGCACACCGGCCCGATGCGCCGGGACCACCCGCTGGCGCCGGTCCGCGACATGCTCGGCTGGGCGCGGCAGCACAACGTCCGGTTGCTCAACCTGGACGAGGTGTCCAACGCGGAGAACCCGCTGCTCGGCCACGAGTTCACCGCGAACGAGCGGGCCAAGATGACCCCGGCGGGCAGCGCGGGCGCGAGCGACATCCTGCGCCCGGCGCTGGTGCACGAGTTCGGCGGCGCCTACCTGGACGGCGACAACGCGCTGGCCGACGTGAGCAGCCTGTTCGACGTGGTCCTCGACGGCCGGGAAGGCTACGCGCTCCACGTCGACACCGAGCGCGAGATCTTCAGCAACTCGGCGGTCGCGGCCGCGCGCCACCACCCGGCAATGCGCGCCTACCTCGACACCATGATCGGCAAGTACGAGAAGCCGTACGCCGACGTGGTGGACGGCAGGCTGCGCAACGCCGACCCGGAGGCCTTCGACGACTCGCGGGTCGCGATGCGGCGCAACTCGATCTGGGAGCGCACCGGCCCCGGCAACCTGGAGGAGTTCGCCGCGTCCCTCGGGCATCGGGACGTACTGGACCTGCCCGGGCTCAAGAACGTCATGGTGCAGAGCACCGGCACCTGGATGTACCCGGCGCCCCCGCCGCACCCGCGGGTGTGGGACGCGGCGTCGACCCAGCGGTTCACCGAGAACGTCGTCCAGACCCTGGTGCGCGGGCTGCACAACCGGCCCGGCGAGCTGCTGATCACCGAGGTCGGCGACGTGGTCGAGACCCACCCCGACCCGGACCTGATCTGGAACTCGGCGATCACCTTCCTGGCCGAGCACCCGACCTTCGGGCCGATGATCGAGGGCATCACCTTCGCCCGCCACGACTTCGGGCGGCCCAACAACCACGAGCTGCCCGACCACGTCCACGAGCTGCTCAACGTCGACCACGACGACCCGTACGTCCGCTACGGCGAAGTCGGGCTGCCCACCCGCATCGAGAACCCGGGCCACCCGAGTCCGGACGCGGTGGAGATGGGCGGGCACCCGCTGGACGAGGCGCTGCCGCGGGGGACCGGCAAGGACCTCACCTTCGCCGACGTGGACTTCGTGCCGCTGCTCGGGGGCAAGGACGGCGAGGTGATCGGCGTCGGCTTCCCGCGCTCCGACGCCGAAGCCGAGACCATGCGCGGCGCCTTCGAAGCGGGTGCCGGGGGCCGGGCGGCGCAGCTGTACGGCACGCCCGCCGACGGCAAGAACTACTTCGTGGTGCCGCACTTCAAGGACGGCCGCTTCACGGTCCGGGACCGCGAGGGCGTGCTGCACCGCCTCGACCACGAGCAGATGAGCAAGCTGCTGCTCAGCGCCGGCCGTCCCGGTCCACAATGGACGCAGAGTACGAACCTGCTGTGGCTGAGCTGCAACCTCGGCTCACCGGAGCACTCCGGCGTCGGCCAGGGGCTGCACTCGCTGCTGTCCGGCGAGGTCGGGGAGCAGTACGCGCCCAGCGGCAAACCGGAGCTGCTGGAGAGCGGCGGCATCAACCTGCGCGGCAGCGCGCAGATCACCCGTCTCGGGGACGCGGACGACGCGCACCTGCCGACCCACGACGACGCGGGCACCACCCCGGGCCGCGGCCTGGCGATGGGCGAGGAGGGGCCGCCGCGCACCGGCGTCGACGAGCACGTCACCGCGCAGGGCCCCGGCGGGCGCAGCGCGGCGCACGACCCGGCCGCGGTCGACGGCATCGTGTCCGCGCTGAACGACGCGCGCGCGGAGCACGCCGGGACCGCCGACGAGCCCGCGCCGCTGCTGGGCGAGGACCTGTTCGGCCTGCTGAGCCCGGAGTCGACCCCGGAGTTCTTGCGGGGCTTGGACATTCCGAACCTGGAGGCCGACAAGCTGTCGTCCCTGTTCGACGCGATGGACCTGGCGCACGACGCGCCGACGAGCAGGCTCACGTCGGACGGCCTGGCGAGCCGTCCGGACCAGGTGATCACCTCGCGGCCGTCCGCCGAAGCGCGGGACGGCTGGGCGCCGCGCACGGACCACCCGCTGCCGGCGACGCTGGAGCTGCCGAAGCTGCTGCACAGCATCTGGATGGGCAGTCCGGTGCAGGCGGCGACGCGTTCGGCCGAGGTGTTCGAGAACTTCGGTTCGGCGGCGGCGCGCTACGACGGGACTTCGGTGCTGTGGACGGATGTTCCGCGCGCCGACTTCGACGCGGCGCGGGCGAGCGAGCCGCCGGCGGACGGTTCGCCGGATCCGCACGCGGGCACCCGCGAGATGTTGGACTGGGCGCGGGACAACGGCGTCAAGCTGGTCAACATCAACGAGTTCTTCCACGAGGACAACCCGATGGTCCTCGACCCGTACTTCCGGGAAGGCACGCAGCGGCTCACCGGTGAAGGCTGGGCCACCGGCAGCGACATCGGCCGCATCGAGATCCTGCGCGCGCTGGGTGGTTTCTACAGCGACGGCGACAACCACGTGCACGACCTGCCGCGCGCCGAGCGGGAACTGCTCGACACGCCGCAGTCGTGGGCCCGGCTCTCCGACCAGACCGAGAAGGTCGACAACGCCGCCTACGGGATGCCGCGGAACCACCCCGTGGCCGACGTGCTGCTCGACTCCATGCGGGAAGCGCTCGGCGAGGAGCAGTCCAGGCTCAACGCGGACCTGGGCGGCGAGCTGACCACGCAAGCCTTCGGCGAGAACATGCACCACGTGCGCCGCAACTCGGTGATGAAGCGCACCGGCCCGGACCTGCTCCTGCGCGCCACCGGGAAGCTCGGGTACGCCAGCCTGCACGACCTGCCCCGGATCGGAGCCGTCGCCGTGAAGTCGGCGGGCAGCTGGATGCGCGACGGCGCGAGCACCACGGCGCAGGCGGACGGCCCCGCGCGGCTCGACGGCCCGGAAGCCGCGGTCGACCTCGCCAAGCGCGCCGTGCAGACCCTGGTGCGGAACCTGAACAACCGCGACGGCGACCTGCGCCTCACCCGGCTGACCCCGCTGCTGAGCAGGCACCGCGACCCGGAGCTGGTCCTGGCGAGCGCCCTGCGGTTCATCGCCGACCGGCCGGAGCTGGCGCAGCAGGTGCGCTCGATCACCACGACCAGCTGGAACCGCCCGCCGCCCGCCGCGCGGCCGGACTCGCCGAACACGGCGAGCGCCCTCGACCGCGGAACGATCTCCGAGGTGCAGGTTCCGGAGGCCGTGCGCCACCGGTTCGTGGTCTCGCAGACGGGCTGGCAGCAGCGGCTCGGCGAGTTCATCCGCCCCGCGGTGCCGCGCGACGGTGCGTCCGGCGAGGTCACCTCGGCCGAGTCCCACTGGGCGGACCCGGCGCAGGCCGCGGAACGGGCGCGCGACCTGTACGGCTTCGACCGGCCGGGGCGGCGGGAGGCCGACCTCGTCACGGCGGTGGACCGGCTCGCCGAACGGGCACCGTTCGGCTCCCGCCCCGGGGTGGACGCGCTGCTGGGGCTGGCCGACGAGATGGGCATCCCCGAGGGCCCCCGCCAGGACAGGCTCCGCGCGCTGGTCGAATTCGCGGACGAGCACCCGAACGCGCTGTTCTCCCGCCAGGACTTCGTGGCCGCCCACGCGTTCGAGCGGCAGCAGGCCACGCAGTGGGACCAGGACGCGTTCCCCGACGTGCAGTGGGAGCGGCGCGACGACGGCGCCGACGCGTCCCGCCGGGACGAGGACTCCGACTCCGAGGACGACGGCCTGTTCCAGGCGCCGCCGCCGCGGAAGGACGAGGCGGGTGGGGCGTCTCGTCGGGACGAGGATTCGGATTCCGATTCGGATGACGGCCTGTTCCAGGCGCGTCCCGGGCGCAGCGTGGTCATGGGCGGCGACGACGTCGCCGCGCCGCCGCAGGGCGAGCGCGCCGAGCTGGCCTCCGCGCTGAACGACACCGTCGAACAGGTCCGGCGGCACCTCGACGCGCTGCCCGCCGACGCGGCGCCGCGACTGCGCGAACGCGCCGAGCTGTGGATCGACGCCGCGCGCGGGGGCACCTTCGCCGCCGCCGACGCGGCCCAGCTGCGGTCCCGGCTGGACGAGGCGTCCGCGCTGCTGCACAACGCCCGCACCCAGCGCGTCACCCACCTGACCCAGCAGTTCGAGCAGGCCCGCGCGACCGCCCGCGACGGCGGATCCCCCGTCGAGTTCCACCTGTTCGGCGTCGAGGGCGGCCAGTCCGCCCGCCCCGACGCGCAGGTCGGCTTCGAGGTCGAGGTGCGGTTGCCCGGTGCCGACCCCGACCGCAGGGCCGGTGAGCTCGGCGCCTCGCTGCTGGAGCAGGGCGTGCTGCACGACTCCCGCGTGGGCGGCAAGACCGACACCTTCGAAGCGCACGCCGCGGACAAGTGGGCGATGGTCGAGGAGCCCGACCTGGACCACGGCGTCGAGCTGGTGTCGCCGATCATCCGCACCGGCGAGGACGGCATGCCGTGGGCGGACCTGCAGGACATGCTGGAGACCGTCCGGGACCACGACGGCGAAGCCGGCGCGGGCACCGGCGGGCACATCAACGTCAGCTTCCGCGACCAGGTGCTCACCCCGTCCGAGTACGTGCGGCTGGCGCAGCTCACCAAGGTCTTCGAGTCCACGCTGTACCGGCTCGGGAACCACCCCGGCGACGTGGGGCAGCGCAACACCTTCCAGGTCGGGCCGAACCCGCTGCCGATCGATCCGCGCGCCGACCTCGGCTACGCCGACGTCCGCCGCCTCAACCAGGAGCGCGAGGAAGCGGTCAGCTACCGCAACGTGGACGGCGGCCCCGGCGACCGGGTCGAGTTCCGGTTCTGGGCGGGCAGCACCGATCCGGCGCTCTGGCAGGTGCGCACCGAGCTGAGCCTGTCGATGCTGGCCGCGGCGAAGGACCCGTCGATCCACGCCCGGCTGGACGAGCTGATGGCGGAACCGCAGCTGCTCGGCCGCGGCTCGGCGGAACTGCCGGACCTGCTGAACCTGCTGGAACTGCTGCCGATGAGCGAGGCAGCGCAGCAGCAGGCGGTGCAGCTGTTCGCCGCGACCGAACCGTGGCACGACACCGGCACCAACGACGTCCGGGTGCGTGCCCAGACCATCGGCACGCCCCACGGCGGGCTCCGATTCCCGACGCCCGGCACCTCGATCGCCGACGCCGTCTCCACCGCGCGGCGCACCACCGTCCCCGACGGCGCGGACCTGGTCGTCGCCGAGCAGGCGCCGGGCGGCGCCGGGGTGAAGCTGTGGGACGGCGGAGCCCTGCCGCCGAAGGAGTTCGGCGACCTCGTCGAGAGCAGGCTCCGGCGGCTCGGCGGTGGCGGCCCCTCGGTGTTCGCGCTCGCCGCGGGCGGCGGCAAGGGCGGCTGGCTGCCGCAGCTGGTGAACCGGATCGACGTCCCGGTGCTCACCACCGACGCGACCGTGGTGCAGGGGCCGGACGGCGGGCTGCGGGCCGTGGACCAGTTCGTCGGCCAGGACGGCGCGCTGCGGCACCGCCCGGCCGCCGACGGCTGGGTGCTGCACGAGAAGGGCGGGACCACCCGGCCCACCGGGCACGCCGACCTCGACGCGGCCGTCGCCTCGGTCACGGCGGACGGCTCCCGGCGCCCGGACGGTGCGGCGGACGGTGCGACCGCGTCCGCGCGGGAGGACGGTGCCCCCGCGCGCGACGGGGAGCGCGCCCTCGTCATGGGCGACGACGACGTGGTGATGCCGGACCTCGGCGCGCCGCACGTCGACGAGCGCGCCCAGCTGGCCGAGCGGCTGCAAGGCGCCGTTCCGCAGCTGCAGCGCCACCTCGCCGTGCTCTCGCCGGACGCGCTGCCGAACGGGGTGCTCCCGCAGCTGCGGGAGCGGGCCGCCGCCTGGGCGCAGGGCTTGGACTCCCTGCCGGTCTCCCAGGTCGACCTGAACCGGCTGCGCGAGCGGGTCGGCCAGGCCGAGCAGCTGCTGCAGAACATCCGCGGCGTGCGGGCCCGCGGCCTGGCCCAGCAGCTCCAGCAGGCGCAGGCGGTCGCGCAGTCCGGGGTCTCGCCGGTCCAGTTCCACCCGGAGGGCATCAGCGGCGGCGCCTCCGCGCGGCCGGACCTGCGGGTCGGGCTGGAGGTCGAGTTCCAGCTCCACGGCGAGAACTTCGACGCCCGCGTCGCCGCCCTCGGCGACACCCTGCACCGCCAGGGCATGCTCGCCACACCGTCCATGGTGGACAAGGGCGAGACCGGAATCCCGAACAGCGTTGGCAAGTGGGCGCTGGCCGAAGAACCGTCGGACGAGCAGGCCGTCGAACTGGTGTCGCCGATCCTGCGCCCCGGCGAGCAGGGCAGCACCGCCTGGACCGAGCTCGGTGGGCTGCTCGACACCGTCAACCAGGCGCAGGGCGACGCCGGCCGCACCGGCGGGCACGTGAACCTGAGCTTCGACCGGCCGATGACGCCCGCCGAGTACCACCGGCTCGCACAGCTGATGAAGGCGCACGAGGCGGTGCTGTACCGGCTCGGCAACCACCCCGGCGGCGGCGCGCACCGCGAGACCCACGAGGTCGGCCCGAACCCGCTGCCGGCTCGCCCGAGCGCGAGCCTCACCTTCGCCGACGTCCAGGAGCTCAACTGGGGCCGCGAGGATGCGATCAACTTCCTGCACGTGGAGGACACGCCGCAGGACCGCGTGGAGTTCCGCCTCTGGTCCGGCAGCACCGACCCGGCGTACTGGCAGGTCCGCACCGAGCTGAGCGCCGCGATGCTGGCCGCCGCCCAGGACCCGTCGATCCAGCCGCGGCTGGACCGGCTGATGGCCGACCCGCAGCTGCTGGGCCGCGGGTCCGCGGAGCTGCCGGACCTGCTGAACCTGCTGGAAATGCTGCCGATGAGCGAGGAATCGCAGCGGCAGGCGGTGCAGCTGTTCGCCGCGACCGAGCCGTGGCGCAACACCGGCACCAACGACGCGGTCCTCCGCTCCGAGTCGATCAGCCTCGGCGGCGGCGGGATGTACTTCCCCGGCCCGCACACGCCGACGCCGGACGCCGTCTCCGGTGCCCGCGCCGTCGTGCTGCCGCACGGGGCGGGCCTGGTCGTGGCCGACCTGACGCCGGACGGCTCGCACGTCGCGCTGTGGGGCGGCGGCACCACCACTCCCGAAGCCTTCGTGGAGGGCATCGCCACCCGCCGCGGCATCGGCATGGAGCAGCCCGTCGTGTTCGCCGCGTCCGGTGCCGGGCACTCCCCGGTGCTGGCCGCGCTGGTCGAGGAGTCCGCGCACCCGGTGCTGGCCACCGAGAGCGGTGTGGTCCGCACGCCGGACGGCGGCCTGCACGCGGGCCGGATGGTGCCCGGTCCGGACGGCACGCTGACCTTCCAGCCCGACCCCGCCGGGTGGACGGTGCACCACCGCGGCAGGGAATCCTGGTCCACCGGCGAGTCCGAGATGACCTCGGCCGTCGACGTGCTCTACAACGACGGCCGCTACGACCCGAACGCGGACTCCGACGCCGAGTCCGGCATGGAGATGGGCGGCGACCGCGCCGAGGGCCCCGCGGCCGGTCGCGGCAAGGACCTCACCTTCGCCGACGTGGACTTCGTACCGCTGCCCGCGGGCAAGGACGGCGAGGCGATCGGCGTCGGCTTCCCGCGCAGCGACGCGGAAGCCGAGATCATGCGGCACGCCTTCGAGGCCGGTGCGGGGGAGAACGCGGCCCGGCTCTACGGCGTGCCCACCGACGGCGACAACTACGTGGTGGCCCCGCACTTCAGCGACGGCCGCTTCACCGTCCGGGACAAGAGCGGCGAACTGCACCGCCTGGACCAGGACCAGATGAGCAGGCTGCTGCTCAGCGCGGGCCGCCCCGGGCCGGAGTGGACACCGAGCACGAACCTGCTGTGGCTGAGCTGCCGCCTCGGCGACGCCGACGGCTCGGTCGGCGCCGGGCTGCACTCGCTGCTGTCCGGCCAGGTCGGCGAGCAGTACGTCCCGCACGGCAGGCCGGAGATCTTCGAGGGCGGCCGCACGCGGCTGCTCGGCTCGCAGGACGTCTCCCGCCTCGGCGACCCGGACAGCGCCCACACCCCCGGCGACCAGGACGCCACCGGCGGCACCACCCCGGACGGCGAGCGCAGCGTCCGGATGCTCGACGACGCCCGAGGCAGGCTCGACCCGCTGGTGGATCTGGTCGCCGACGTCCGGCGGAACCTGAACGCGCTGCCGCCGGAGGCGATGCCCGAGGCGCGGCAGCAGGTCACCGGGTGGACGAACTCGCTGGAATCGCTCAACGCCCTGTCCGACTCGGCGCTGCGCGCTTTCGAGAGCTCCGCGCGCGAACTGGCCGCGCAGGTCCGCGACGCGCGCGTCCGGAACATCGGCGAGATCTTCCGCGGCGCCGAGCAGGCCCGCGCCGACGGCGCCCGCGAACCGGTCTTCCACCGCGACGGCGTGCCGGGCGGCGCGAGCTCCCGGCCCGGGGTCAAGGTCGGGCTGGAAGTCGAGTTCAAGTTCCTCGGCACCGACAACGACGGCGCCACCGCGAAGGTCACCGGACTCGGCGCCCGGTTGCAGGACGCGGGGCACTCCGAGTGGCATCCCGTCGTCGCGGAGCCCGCCCGCGAAGCGCGGCCGGAACCGATGAGCCCGGACTCCGACAGCGACTCGTCGCGCTGGTCCTCCAGCGACAGCGAGGAGCTGGAGTCCAACGTGCTGGAGGTGCTGCCCGACCCGAAGGCGGAGATCGTCGGGGACCTGCACGCCCGCGGCAAGTGGGCGCTGGTGCAGGAGACCGCCCACGACTACGGCGCCGAGCTCGTCTCGCCGATCCTGCGGCAAGACCGGCAGCCGGAGATGTGGGCCCAGCTCGATTCGATCCTGCGCGACGTCGAAGCGGTCGACGGCAACGCCGACAGCACCGGCGGCCACGTCAACCTGAGCTTCGACGAGCCGCTGACGCCCCGCGAGCACGTGCGGCTCGCGCAGCTGGCCAAGAGCTTCGAAGCCGTGCTGTACCGCCTGGGCAACTACCCCGGCGGCGGACAGCGCGCGATGCACATGGTCGGCCCGAACCCGATCCCCGCGGACCCGGCGAAGGTCACCACCCCCGAGCACGTCCGGGCGTTGAGCCGGGACCGCTACGACGCGATTAACTTCAAGCATGTCGAGGGCGGTCCGGCCGACCGGGTGGAGTTCCGGTTCTGGTCGGGCAGCACGAAGGCGAGCGTGTGGCAGGCGCACGTGGAGCTCAGCGCGGCGATGCTGGCGGCGGCGAAGGACCCGTCGATCCAGCCGCGGCTCGACGCGTTGCAGAACACCCCCAAGCTCGTCGGCCGGGACACCGGTGCCGCGCTGCCGGACCTGGTGGAGTTCCTGGAACTGCTGCCGATGAGCCCGGAGTCGCAGCGGCAGGCCGTCGAGCTGTTCGCGCTCAACGACGCCTGGCGCCACACCGGCGCGAACGACGCCCACCAGCGGATCGTCACCGTCAGCGCCCCGGACGGCGGGCTGATGTTCCCGACCCCGCGGCACTCCGTCGAGGCCGCGGTCCGGGCCGCCCGGGACCAGCAGCCCTATCCCGACGTCGACCTGGTGCTGGGCGAGCTCGATCCGCACGGCCGGGGGCTGATGCTGTGGAACGGCCAGTTCCTCTCCGGGCCGCAGCTGATCGAGACGATCGCCTCGCGCCACTTCGGTGCCCGGCACGGCATCGTGCTGGCCATCTCGGGCGTGGACCAGGCACCGTGGTTCCGGGACCTCTTCGAGCCGGAGAACTTCCAGGACGAGGCGGTGCTGACCGCCGAGAACGTGCTGCGGCTGCCCGACGGCAGGCTCGTCGCGGGCGTGTTCAGGCAGGGCCCGGACGGCCGGGTGCTGGTGGCGCCGGACCCGCGGGGCTGGGTCATGCACGGCGACTACATCGGCGACTCGATGACCCCGCCGGACCAGACGGGCCGCGCGGACCTCGGCGAAGCCATCCAGGTGATGCAGGCCAAGCTGGGCCTCGACCAGCCGCAGGACGGGCCGGGCCACGCCGCCGAACAGCCCTCCGGTGGCGACCGCGGCCTCGTCATGGGCGACGACCCGGCACCGGCGCTGCCCGCCGAGATCGCGCCGCTGGTGGACCAGGCCCGGCGCACCCTCGGTTCGCTGCAGCGCAACCTCGACGCGGCCCCGGTCGGCGAAGCGCGGTTCGACCAGGCCAGGGAGCGGCTCGCGACCTGGCAGCAGGCGCTGCGCAGCGACGACCTGCCGCGCGCCACCCCGGACGAGCTGCGCGCCTTCGACCTGGACGCCCGCATCCTGCTGGGCGAGGTCCGCGCCGACCGCGCCGCGCGGCTGGAACGGCTGCACGAGGAGGCGAAGGCCCGCGCCGAGGAGGGCGGCGCCCCGATCGTCTTCCACGAGGGCGGCGTTCCCGGCGGCGTGACCAGCCGGCCCGGCGTCAAGCTCGGCTTCGAGGTGGAGTTCAGCCTCCCCGAAGCCGGGTTCGAGAACTCCGTCCGCGAGCTGTTCACCGACCTCAAGGACGGCGGCCACACCCAGCAGGACGGCGCCGGGTTCCCGCTGCCCCAGCAGGGCGGCGACATCGTCAAGCGGGCCAACGACGCCCACGGCTGGGCGATGGCCGACGAGGCGTCCTTCCCCGCCGGCGTCGAGCTGATCTCGCCGATCCTGCGCCCCGGCGACGACGCGGCCGTCTGGCCCGGGCTCGCCGACGTGCTCGGGATGGTCCGGGATCACGGCGGCAGCGCTCGTGGCACCGGCGGGCACGTCAACCTGAGCTTCGCCGAGCAGCTCACCCCGCAGCAGTACGTGCGGCTGGCGCAGCTGACCAAGGGCTTCGAATCGGTGCTGTTCCGCCTCGGCAACCACACCGACGGCAGCGGCGACCGCAGCCTCGACTACGTGGGCCCGAACCCGCTGCCGGTCGACCCGGCCACGGTGTCCGGGGTCGGCGACCTGCGCGCGCTCAACCAGGGCGCGCAGCGGCAGGCGAAGTACGACGCCGTCAACTTCCGCAACATCGAGGGCTCGGCGAGCGACCGCGTGGAGATGCGGTTCTGGGCGGGCAGCCTCGACGAAGCCGAGTGGCAGGTGCGCGCCGAGCTCACCGCCGCGATGGTCGCCGCCGCGCAGGACCCGACGATCCACGCCCGCCTCGACGAGCTGATGTCCAGGCCCGCGCTGCTCAACCACGGCAAGGCCGACCTGGCGCAGCTGCAGGAACTGCTGGAGCTGCTGCCGCTGAGCCCCGAGTCCGAGGCGCAGGCCGTCCAGCTGTTCGCCCGCACCGAGCCCTGGACCCTGGACGGGTCGAACGACAGCTACGACCGCGCGCAGAGCATCACGCTGCCCGGCGGCGGGCTGTACTTCCCGAACCCGCGCAACTCGCTCACCTCCGCGATCGAGGTGGCGCGGCGGCTGCCGAACCTGCCGGACACCGACCTGGTGCTCGCCACCCTCGTCCCGGACGACCCGGACATGGTGCAGCTGTGGGACGGCGAACCGGTGGACGGCACCGGGTTCGCGTCCTCGCTGAAGGAACGCGGCATCGGCGGCGAGAACGCGATCGTGCTGGGCATCTCCGGGGTGCTGCAGTCCGACCCGGACGTGACGCACGACGGCCCCGACCCGTTCGCCGAGGACCTGGAGTCCGACTGGGTCAGCGACCTCGTCGTGGACAACACCGTCTACGCGGCCTCGAAGGTGGCGCTGACGCCCGACGGCAGGCTGCTCGCGGTCCGCGAGGTCGTCCGCGGCCAGGACGGCACTGTCCGCTTCGAGCCGGACCCGCGCGGCTGGGTCGTGCTGGAGGAAGGCCACTCCTACGCCACCGGCGAATCCGACCTGGCGACGGCGCTGGAGACCGAGCGGGACGCCGAGGGCGAGCTCGACTCCGAGTTCGCGTCGAACCGCGACGAGGACTCCGACGTCGACATGTCCGACGACGCGTCCGAGGGCTCGCGCGGCGACGAGGACGCCGACGGCGAGACCGACCCCGACTTCGCCTCCGACCGGGACGCCGACTCCGACGTCGACATGGACGACGTCTCGGACGGTTCCCGCTCCGACGAGGACGCCGAAGGCGAGATCGACTGGGACCACTACCAGCAGCACGCGGCCGGCGACCCGGGCCAGAGCACGGCGCGTCCCGCCCCGGCCCCGCAGGGCGACCTGTTCGACGGCGGCTTCTCCGACTCGTTCGGCGAGCAGTTCTGGGAGCAGTTCGCCCAGGACGACCCGTTCGGGACGAACTGGGGCGAGTTCGGCGACTTCGGGTCGCTGCCGCCGGCGGACGACGTCAACGCCTGGCTGCCCGGCCTCGACGCCCTGGTCGACGACGCGCGCGCCGAGCCCGTCAGCCGCTGGTCGACGCTGCTGGAGTCCGCCGGCGACGGCGCGCTCCCGCCGGAGGCCGTCCGCGAGCTGCACGGCGACACCGCCCGCACCCTGGCCGCCGAACTGCTGGAGGTGGCCGCCGGGAAGCGCGAACCGTTCGAGATCCACGTCGTCTCGCACAGCGTCGACGAGAACCCGGCCACCAACGCGCGGCGCAGCAACGAGGTCGTCTCCCGGCTCACCGCCGCCCTGGAAGCGGAGCTGGCGGCCGCCCAGCCGGACGTGCCCGCCGAGCAGCGGCGCGCGCTGCACGACCTGAACGTCCCGCTCGTGGTCGAGCGCGAGTACTCGCTGCTGGACTCGGCGGGGGTGACGACCGCGCCGGTCACCGACTACGCGAAGCCGTGGAAGGCCGACTCCGAACCGTCCGTCGAGGACCCGGCCTGGCGGCGCGCCGAGGTCACCCGCGCCGGCTGGTTCGACCCGCACTGGGGCAGGTTCGAGCCCTCCGACTGGGAACACCTGCGGCGGCCCATCCCGGACGGCACGGTGCGCACCGAGGACGCCATCGGCACCATGGCGGCGACGGTCGCACCGCGGGACGCGGCCCCGGACCGCGCCGCGTTCGCGTTCGGCCCGAACACGGTGACCACGCAGATCACCTACGACTTCCAGCGCATCGAGGTCCGGCCCGGCCGGTTCGTGCAGGAGCTCACCTACCGTCCGTACCTGGACACCGACTCGTTCCTCGCCCCGGCCCGCGAAGCCGCGAACCGCGACCGGGAGCTGCTGGAGGCGAAGCAGGAGGTCCTCAAGAGCGACCGGCTGATGGTCGAGATCCACGAGGCGGCGAGCCAGCCGGAGGAGGCCGCGTCCGCCCGGGCCACCGCGGACTTCACCCAGCTGGAGGTCGACGGGTTGCAGCGGAAGGCGGACGCGTCCGCCGCCGAGCTCGCCCGCCAGGAAGCGCGCGTCGAAGCGCTCAAGGACCGGGTCCGCGCCCAGGTCACCGAGAACCCGTTGCAGGGCCGCCGGATGGCCGTGTCCGGTGACCAGTTCCACGCTCGCATCGAGTTCGCCACCGATCCCGCTGCCGCGCACCAGGTGGTGCGGGTCGGCGAGAAGGTCCGGGCGAACCAGTTGCTCTGGGACGTCGACATGACGGGCAAGATCGGCGAGCACGAGTGGTTCCACTCCTACGGCCTGCCCGACGAGTACGCCGACCGGAACGGCTACGACCGGGGGACCAGGGACTTCGGCGGCGAGCAGATCCGGGAGTACCAGGTCCGGCTGCACCTGGACGAGGCCCACCTCGCCGAACACCGCACCAAGATCGCGGAAGAGGCGGAGAAGAAGGCCGACGGCGCGGAGTTCACCGCCGACGCCGACGAGTTCAACGCGGCAACGATGCCCGCGGCGCGCGACGAGCACGGTGCTCCGATGTACGACGCCGCCGCGCTGCAGCGCCAGGCCGAGAGCTCCCGGGAGAACGCGCAGCGGCTGCGCGCCGAAGCCGACCGCGCGCGGCAGCGGGTGGGCGAGGTCGCCCAGGACCTCGCCGAGCTCAAGGAACGCGCCACCCGGGGCGTCCGCGAGCTGTTCGACCCGAGCCGGATGCACCCGAAGGCGCGCTACGGCGTCGAGGTCTCCTTCGTCGACGAGCCGTTCTACGCGCACAAGAAGCTGAAGGTCAGCGACGCCGCCGACGTCGCCACCACGGACACCGAGCACTGGGGCAGCTCCGACGACGCCGCGGCCGCCGCCGAGCACGTCGCCGCGCACCTCGGGCTCACCCCGGACTTCGTGTCCGCGCTGCGCTCCGGCGACGCCGCCGAGCTGCGGCAGCTCCCGCGCGACGAGCGGCGCGTCGTCAACCGCGCCGACCCGCCGCTGCCCATCGACACCGCCACCGGGGAACGGCACCCGCGCCGCAACGCCTACATCGACGACGGCGGCCTGATGGGCCAGCAGGTCGGCGACCTGCTGCCCCGCCACCTGTGGCGCATCGAGCAGATCGCGCGGGCGTCCGGCATGCGCCCCGACGTGGTGCAGCCCGGCCCGGAGCGCGTCGCGCGGCGCCTCGAATTCCTGCTCGGCAGGCCCGAGGTGCAGCCGGACCTGGTGCTGGGCGAGCTGCGCGACCTGGTCGGCAACCAGGCGGGCATCGACGCGGTGCGGGAGCGGTTCGGCCGGGACGGCGAGCCCTCGTTGGACGAGCGGATCAAGTCGGCGCTGCCCGAGGCCGACGCGAACCGCGCCGAGCGCTACCTGAGCGGCCACTCGCAGGAGGTCCTCGACTTCGAGGACTTCCTCGCCGCGGAACCGCTGCCGGAGCTGGACCTCGACGGCCTCGGCGACCTCGACCTGTTCGGAAACCTGGACGGGACCGGCACCGGAGCGGGCGGGGTGTTCGATCCGTTCACCACCGATCCGCTCGGCACCGATCCGTTCACCACCGGGAACGTCGGGGACGGGACCACCGCGAATCCGGAGCTGTTCGCCGCGCTCGACGTCAACGCGATCGACGTGAGCGCGCTCGACTTCGGGAACCTCGGCGACTTCGACGTGAACGCGCTGGGCGACCTGGCGAACCCGGTGGACCCGGTGGACCCGGTCGACTGGGGCGCCTTGGGCGATCCCGCGACCTGGGGTGATCCCGCGACCTGGGGCGACCTCGGGAACCTGGACGGCACCGGACTCGCGAACCCGGCCACCGACGGCGCCGGGAACCCGCCCCAGGGCGACCAGATGCCGGGCCTGGACTTCACCGCCGCCTCGCACGGCACCTTCGCCGCGGGCGACCCGTTCGCCGCGCTCGGCGACCTGCCGCCCGCGGACCCCGAGCTGCTGCGGATGCTCGGCGACCACGGCGACGTGGAGATGACCGACGCCCGGACCGACGCGCCGCAGCGCGAGCCCGCCGAGGGCACCGGGCAGGACCGGCAGCCGTCCGCCCCGTCCACGGCCCCGCCGCCGGACCCGCGGTTCGACCCGCGCCTGCTCGAATCCGGAACCGAGCGCTCCGGCATCTCGCCGGACCTGCGCGCCCGGCTGGACGCCGCGCCGGTGCAGCAGCGCGGCCGGATCCGCGAGCTGCCCGACACCGACGTGGTGGAGCGCTCCGCGTTCGAGGTGCGCCGCGCGGTGTCCTCCGACGGCGTGCTGGTCAGCGAGGCCACCGTGCGCATCCGGCAGCGGAGCTCGCTGCCGCGCACCGCGGCCGACGCGGACTGGGCGCGGATGGTGCACGACGTGGACCGGCGGTTCAACCGGCCGAACCTGGTGCTGCCCAACGGCGACGTGCTCCGGGTGCGGGTGCTGCGCGCCGGCCCCGGCGAGGAACCGCACCACTCGGTGACGCTGGACGCCGCGGGCCGCGGCGACCAGACCTCCTGGCGGTTCGGCGACCCGAACCGGTTGCGCGCCATCGGTTCCATGCTGGGCCTGCCCGTCGAACCGGACACCGCAGGCAGTCTGATGGGCGTCCCGGACGAGGCCGGCAACGCGGTCCTGCGCACCCGGCACGCCGAGGTGCTCGGCCAGCACATCGGTGAGGTCCCCGCGCACTCGCCGGAGTTCCAGGAGCCGCGCCTCGCCGAGAGCCGGGGCCCGGCCGCGCGGCTGCGCGCCGCCGCCGACCTGATGCGCAGGCACCTGAGCACCAGCGCGCACCGCTTCACCGGCGACCAGCTGGAGCGGTTCGCCCAGGTCGTGCGCGCCGCCGACGCGCCGTCGCTGAGCGGGGTCCCGCTGCACGGGCTGCGCGCCGCCGCCGACCGGGCCGAGCAGGCCGTGCAGCAGATCCGCCGGGTCGCCGCCGACGAGCTGCGCGGCGGCTACGAGCGGGCGCGGCTCGACGCCGACGACGGCCGCAACCCGATCACCTTCCACGTGGACGGCGTGCCCGGCGGCGCCAGCTCGCGGCCGGACGTCCGGCTCGGCCTGGAGCTGGAGGTGCAGTACGACCGCACCGTGCAGGGCCTGCGGGAGGCGGGCGACGCCACCACCTACCTGCGGCAGGTCGGCGACCCGGACCCGGTGTTCGAGGAGCAGCTGTCCGGCCTCGCCCACGAACTGCGCGAAACCGGTTTCCTGCCCGAGGAACCGGTCGAGGGCACGCTGCTCGCGCCGCAGGACGAGCGGGTCGCCGAGGCGCGAGACGCGGGCAAGTGGTCCCTGGTCGAAGAGGGCGCGCACATCCAGGGCTTCGAGCTGGTCTCGCCGATCCTGCGCCCGGGCGCGGAACCCGGCACCTGGCACGACATCGCCGAGCTGACCGGGCTGCTGCGGGCCCACGAGGGTTCCGCGGCGAACACCGGCGGGCACGTCAACGTCAGCTTCACCGAACAGCTCACCCCGACCGAACACGTCCGGCTGGCCCGCATCCAGAAGGGCTTCGAGTCGGTCCTCTACCACCTCGGCAACCACCCGGGCGGCCTGAAGCAGCGGCTGCTGACGATGGTGGGCCCCGGCCCGCTGCCCGCGGACCCGTCCCGGGTGCCCACCGCCACCGAGGTCACCGGGCTCAACCGCACCAGGGACGAGGGGCTCAGCTTCCGGCACATCACCGGCGGCGACTCGGACCGGCTCGAATTCCGGTTCTGGGCGGGCACCCTCGACGCGGGCGAGACCCAGGCGCACGCCGAACTCAGCGCCGCCATGATGCTCGCCGCGAAGGACCCGAGCATCGATCGCGCGCTGGACGCGCTGATGACCGAGCCGAAGCTGCTCGGCCGCGCGCCCGCCGGGCTGCCCGAGCTCGCCGACCTGCTGGCGCTGCTGCCGCTGAGCCCGGCGGCCCGGGAGCAGGCGGTGCAGCTGTTCGCGGTCACCCGCGAGTGGGAGAACACCGGCACCAACGACCTCGACCACCGGACGCAGGCGGTCGGGCTCCCGCACGGCGGCCTGCTCTACCCGGCGCCGGGCACCTCGGTGCGCAGCGCGGTCGGGCAGGCCCGCAACCTCTCCGCGCTGTACTCCTCGGTGGACGTGCTGTCCGCGGCGGTGCGCCCCGACGAGCGGATCGCGCTGTGGGACGGCGGCGTGCTGGAGCCGGCGGACTTCATCGACTCGGCGAGCGAACGCAACTTCGGGCAGGTCGTGCCCGGCGTGCTCGCGGTCTCCGGGGGCAGCCGGCTGGGCTGGCTGCCGGACCTGGTGGCCGCCACCGACGAGGGCATCATCGCCACCGCCGCGCAGGTGTTCCACACCCCGGACGGCAGGCTCGTCGCCGGACACGCGGTCGTCGGCGCCGACGGGACCGTGCGCGTCCAGCGCGACCCGCAGGGCTGGACGAAGCACGGCGAGGACGGCGCGGAGCACAGCGGCCTGGCCGACCTGGGGGAGGCGCTCGCCGAGTTCGGCCACGACGGCGACCGCGCCGGGCAGCCGGTGGAAGGCCGGATCACCGAGCCGCTGCCGGAGACCGCGCGCGGCTCGCGCCGCCGCCCGGCCGCGAGCCCGGACGACATGGACGTGGACTCGCCGAGCTACGAGTCGGCACCCAACCCGGGCTGGGCCGGCGACGCCCCGACGCCGGGCGCGGACTCCCTGCCGGACACCGCCTCCCTGCCGGACACCGCCTCCCTGCCGGACACCGAACCGTGGGGCGGCTCGCCCGCGCCGACCCCGGGCGCGGCGATGGACCTCGACCCGGACCAGCCGGTGAACTCCATCGAGTCCGACCCGCCCGAGGAGATGGTGGAGTGGGCCGGTCACTTCGACGACGCCGACCCGGCCCTGCTGCCGCGGGACGCCGCGGTGAAGCTGCGCGACGAGTCCGCGCGCTCGCTGGCCACCGAACTGCTGGAGGTCGCGCGCGGCGAGCGCGAGCCCTTCGAGATCCGGGTGCACGGCGGGTACACCGACGCGCACGGGCCCGAGGTGAGCGCGCAGCGCACCCAGCAGGTGCTGGACGGCCTGCACCGGTCGCTGGAAGCGCACCTGGACGCGCTGCAACCGGAACGGCCCGTCGCCGAGCTGACCGCCGCGCTGGAGGCGGTCCGCGTCGCCCGCGAATCGGCGCTGCCGCTGCACGACCTCGCGGATGCCGTCGGCCCGGTCCGCGACGAGCTGCCGCAGGGCGAGGCCCGCGCCGCGCTGGACGCCCTCGGCGCCGCGGTGCGCGACACCACGCAGCAGGCCGCCGGAGCGCGGGACCGCCTCGGCGCCGCGCTGCAGCGGGCGGAGACCGCGCTCGCCGCCGAGGTCCGCGCCGCCCAGCGGCACACCCTCGCCAGCCTCGGCGTGCGCATCGGCGCCAAGAACGCGGCGGACGACGAGAACGCGGTGTTCATCACCAGCATCGAGACCGAGGCGCACGGGAAGTACTGGCCGGACGGCGTCGAACCGCCCACCACCTCCTCGGAGTGGCGGCACACCAAGGCGCGGCACGCCTCCTGGTTCGACCCGCTGTGGAACAAGCTGGAACCGGCGGACTGGGAGCACCTGCGGCGGCCCATCCCGGACGCGACGGTGAACTCCGAAGCGCTCGACCTGCAGCTGAGCAGCACCGTCCACAAGCCGGACCCGAGCGACGTCGGCCCGGACCTGCCGAGCGACGCCATCCCGACCCTGGCGTTCGACGGGCAGTGGCTGACCGGCGACATCGCCTACGACGTGCAGCGCATCGAGGTCGAGCCGGGCCGGTTCGTGGAGGAGCGCACCTTCAAGGCGTACCTGGACGTGGCGAGCCTCGCCGATCTCCGGGCGGACGCCCGACGGCGCTCGCGGCTCGCCGACCGCGAGCAGCAGCGCGCGCTCGACCTGGACAACGCCGCCACGTTGCTGGAGATCGGCGGCTCCGCGCACGACCCGGAGGTCCGCTCGGCGCGGGCGAAGGCCGACGCCGCCCGGAAGCGGGCGGACCTGCAGCGCGCCAAGGCCGACGACGCCGCCCGCGCGCTCGCCGCCGAGGAGCAGCGCGTCGAGGGCCTCAAGGAACGCTCGCTGCAGCAGGTCGAAGAGATCCACAACACCGGGTTCCGGCTCCCCGTCGGCGACCAGTTCCACGGCAGGCTCGTGTTCCCCGAGGACCCGGCGCAGGCCCACCGCACCGTGGCGGTGTCCGGCAAGACCGACATGGACCAGACGAACTGGAACATCGACGACGACGGCAGCGGCGTCGCGCACGAGGTCGGCCACTTCTGGGGCCTGCCCGACGAGTACCGGGTGCGGGCCAAGTTCGACCGCAGCGGCACCCGCGAGTTCCGCGGCAAGAAGCTGCCGGTCTACACCGTCAAGGTCCACCTGGACACCGGTCCGCTGCTCGCCCGGCACCAGGACCGCGCGCACAGCTTCCGCCGCGAGGCCGATGAGGCCGCGGAGATCGCCGAGCTCGACCGGGTCGAGGCCGACGAGCTCGAAGCGCACCTGATGGACGACGACTCCGAGACCCCGCCGCCGGAGGTGGTGGAGGCCCGCGACCAGGCCGAGCAGTCCCGCGACATCGCCGACGTGCGCCGCCGGGAGGCCGAGGAGGCCGAGGAGAAGCTGGCCGAGGCCCGCGCCGAGCTCGACGAGTTCCAGGAGAAGGCGGTCAAGGGCGTCGAGACCGAGTTCCACCCGAGCCGGATGCACCGCGAAGCGCGGTACTTCGTGGACCTGCAGTTCGTCGACGACCCGCGCGAGGCGCACCTGAGCCGGGAGATGCACCCGAAGCGCAAGGGCGACCCGGACCCCGACCTGTGGGAGATCAGCGACAAGCCGGAGCTGGTCAACACGCGGATCGGCGCGCAACTGGGCCTTCCGCTGAAATACCTGCACGCGCTGCGCAGCGGCAAGACCGGCACGCTGCGCGCGCTGCCGAAGGACGATCGGCGGATCTTCAACGTCGACGACCAGAAGCTGCCGATCGACCCGGCGACCGGCGAGCCGCACCGGCCGTTCAACTCGTACGTCGACGACGACGGGCTGATGACCGGCAGGCAGCGGGTGTTCCTGCCGCGCAACGCCTGGCGGATCGAGCAGGTCGGTCACGACCTGGGCGTGCGGCCCGACGTGCTCCAGCCCGGCCCGGTGCGGCTGGCGCAGCAGGCCGAGCGGCTGCTGTCGCAGAGCGAGGCCGAGCACCAGAAGCCCCGCCCGCTGCCGAAGGGCCTCACCGTCGCGCCCGCGGAGCGCTACCGGCCGACCCGGCAGATGGCGCTGCTGGAGGAGTTCGCCGAGCTCGCCCGCAACCCGGAGGGGCTGGACGCGGTCCGCGCCGAGTTCCACCGCGCCACCGGGCAGGACCTGGACCAGGTGATCCACCGCGAACTCGGCCCGGACGCGCTGGACCAGGTGCGGGCGCTCGTCGACGGGTCCGACGACACCGCGATGTCCGACGGGGGCTCGGAGACCGAGCTCAACACCGAACCCGAATCCGGGGACGAGTCCGACGGCGGGAGCACCGGCAGCCGCCCGTCCGGCGCCGAGCGCGGCGACCACGTCATCACCATCCCGGACGACCTCCGCCCCGACGACGGCCCGCGCTACCCGATGCCGGACCTGACGGCCGCGCCGGAGACCGAGCCGCTGCTGGAGCGGACCCACCAGGTCCAGGAACTGTTGCCGCGCAACGTGGTCCGCGCCGAACAGCTCGACGGCACCGCGCTCCGCGCCGACGTGCGCTCGGCCATGCTGCAGGTCGCGGTGCCGCCGGAACGCGCCGACCAGGTGCTGCACGGCCTGTCCGACACCGAGCTCAAGAACGGTTTCACCGCGCTGCACGGCGAAGGGCTCGTCGTGTCCTCCGGCATCGGCGACGACGCCGTCGAAATCCTCGTGCGCGCCCGGCTCGACGACGACAGCACCGGGGGAGAGCCGGCCCCGCCGACCACCGCCCCCGCGAAGAAGGGCAAGGAGAACAAGCTCGACAACGCCTCCGGCGGCTTCGGCAAGGTCAAGAATTCCTCGGACTCGCCGTCGATCCGCGACGACGGCTACGCCCACCGCGGCAGCATTCCGCTGCCGTGGCTGCCCGGGACGTCGATGCAGACGGCGCTGAGCCTGAAGGGCCTCACCCCGCAGCGCAGCTGGAGCAGCACCGACAGCTCCGAGTTCCAGCACGGCTCCAACGTGGAACCGGGCGGCAAGCGGACCCGCAGCCTGCACGACATGGCGCACACCGCCACCGTGCTGCGCAACGGCCACGCCGCGGTGCGGGTCAGCGGCTCGACGCCGGGCGCGGTCACGGTCAGCACCCCGAACTCGCTGCACGGCCTGCGGCCCACCGAGGACGCCGACGGCACCGCCGACTTCGGCGCCCCGCGCCCCGGCGACTCCACCCGCCTGCGCGGCGACCGCGCGCTGTTCGAGCAGGCCCGCGAGCTGGTGCACCGGCACCCGGACTGGGCGGGCAAGGCCGACGAGATCGGTTCCGCGCTGCGCGGCACCCTGCGCGGGCTGGTCAGCAGCACCTCGCTGAGCCGTCGCGGCGTGGACCTGCTCTCCGGCGGCACCCTCGTCGAGCAGCTGCGGACCGTCGGCGCCGACGGCCGCGACCGCACCGCCACCGTGGAGCTCAAGGCCCGCCGCGGGGCGAACCGCGAGCACGTCACCGACGGCGGCCTCGACGGCAAGATCGCCACCAAGTCCGGGCGCAAGGACGGCCACGCCGCCGAGCGCACCGTCGAGCAGCCGGTGGACCTCGGCGGCCGCGTCCGGCTCACCCAGAACGTCTGGGGCGACGACGCGGGCAACAGCATCGACGTGCGCGGCGCGGTGCAGGGCAAGCTCACCTCGCACGAGGAGCACGGCGTCACCCGCAACGACGACCTGCGCACCGAGCTGGCCTGGGAGCGCAAGGGCGCGCTGCACGTCGGGACCGCCGACCTCACCTACGACCTGCGGATCCGCTTCGACGACGGCGTCGTCGAGGACGGTTCGGTGGACGTGCCCGCCGGTGCCACCGCCTGGCGCGGGGAGAGCCCGGACGGCACCGCGCCCGAGTTCATCGGCGGCGACCCGTTCCCGCCGCAGCACGTCCTCGGCGCCGCCGAGACCCGCTACCCGAACGTCGAAGGCGTCGCCGCCGCGCTGCGCGAGATGCTGCCCGAGGGCGTGCTGCCGCCCGAGGACTCGGCGGGCACCGCCGAAGCGCACGCCACCGAGAACGCCGCCGTGCTCGCCGACGCCGTGTCGGAGAGCGGGTTCAGCAGCCGGTCCGCCGCGCTCAACGGGTCCGGCACGTCCTTCGTGCTCACCCGCGCCCGGCACGCGGTCTCCGGCGCCCCGGACGACCTGGTGGGCGTGCTGGTGGAGACGGTGCCGCGCGCCGACACCGGCTACGGCACCTTCCAGCGCTCGCCGCTGAGCTCGCCGACGACGCCGGACGCCCCGGGCTCGCCGACGACCGTGCCCGGCGCCGGCCTCGGTGGCGAGCTCACCGGCAGCACCGGTGTGCAGCACGAGACCGCCGCCAAGTCCGGCCGCACCCTCGGCGCCGGCGGTGGCCTGCGCGGGCGGGCGCCGTCGCTCGGCCGGTTCGGCGGGCTCGACCTCAACCTGCAGCGCAACGACAAGTCGGACACCGAGCGGGCCACCCTCACCACCGCGAGCGGGCTGGGCCGCGGGCGGGGCTGGAAGTCCGGCGACGTCGTCGCGCACCCCGAGCTCATCGACTACCGGATCACCGTGCACGGCGCGGAAGGCGTGCTCGCCGAGCGGATCGTCGAGGGCGGCCGGGCCACCACCTACGCGGGCGGGCTGCTCGACCCGGCCGCGCGCACCGGCGAGCCCGCCGCCCGGTACCAGCGGGTCGAGCACGACGCGCCGCGCAGGCCGGAGGGCTGGGAGCCCGCCGAGCTGCCCGAGAACTTCGTGCTGCACGGCCTCCAGCTGCCCGAGATCGACGGGTACCGGATCACCGAGGACGTGTTCGGCGGCTTCGGCGACAACAAGGTCATCGCCGCGCACCAGGCGCACTCCTTCGTCTCGCCGGAGGAGGTCGCGGTCAACTTCGACGCCGTGGTCACCGGCGCCTACGAGGGTTCGGTGCACCGCTACGAGCAGGGCGCGCTGCGGCCCACCGAGCAGCGCATCGGCGACCTCAAGCTGCACCTCGCGCTCAGCAACGCGCGGCCGAACGGCCCGGTGCAGCAGGTCGAGCTGACCTTCACCCGCAAGGTCACCGGTAGCACCGGGCACGGCACCGAGACCTTCACCGGCGGCGGCTGGACCGGCCGCGCCCGCATCGGCAACCCCGGCTCCGGCGCCTCCTCGTCCGCGACGCCGGTGCTCAGCGCGGGCGAGGCGGAATCCGGTTCGCACGGGCGGTCCGAGGCCCAGGAGTTCGAGCGCACCACCACGACCACCTACAAGGGCCCGGCCCAGCTGGTCGAGTACGACACCACCGCACTGCTCAGCGGCGGCGATCCGGACCGGCCGGACGCGGCCGTGCACCTCGAAGCGCACCGCACGGGCTCGGCGCAGCTCTGGGTGCCCGTCGCGGACCTCGCCAGGTACGGCCTCGGCCCCGAACCGGAACCGGCAGGCGGCGCCGTGCACGCCCCGCCCGGCATCGACGCCGACGGCCACACCACCGCCACGGTCCGCCCCGAGGTCACCGCGCACCTGCTCAGCGGGATCAAGGACGTGCTCGCCGCGGTGCCGCAGCAGGACGTGCCGCGCAGCGCGATGCGGCGGTTCGGCGACTACCTCACCTCGCTGGCCCTCGGCGACGCCGAACGCCTCGCCGGACAGGACGTGTACCGGCAGAGCGCCCGCGACGTCGCCCCGAGCGGCCTGCAGGCGCTGCTGTCCGACCTGCGCGGACCCGGCAAGCACTGGACCGCCTCCGTCCCCGGCCCGCTCGGCACCGTCGACGTCTCGTTGACGCTGAAGGGCGAGCAGGGCCCCGGGAGGTTCGACGGCGTCGAATCCGGGTGGAGCGAGAAGCACGAGACGAAGACGACCTCCTCGACCACCGAGACCGGCAAGACCGGGCACCAGCGCAAGGCCCAGCCGATGGTGCTGCTGCGCGGCGGCGGCGAGGAGCAGCACCGCCGCGGCGCGCTGCTCGGCCAGGCCGGGCTGACCTCGAAGTCCAGCGACAAGCACGTCGAGACGCACAGCAGCGACAACACCCGCACCTACTCGGCCAAGAGCGACTTCGCGACCTTCGGGCACGACCTGGACCTGCGGCTGGAGGTGCGCAAGACCGCGCACGCCAACCGCACTCCGAACACCCTCACCGGCGGCCTCGCGGACTGGGGCGCCCCGGCGAGCACCGGCGAGACCCTGGTGCTGCCGACGCTGCGCGACGCGGTCCGCACCCGCGTCCCGGTCGGCGAGCTCGGGTTCGGCGAGCACCAGCCGGGGCGGATCGACGAGCTCCCCGAGGTCAGCCACGTCGTCGCGAACTCCGACGACGTGCACCGGGTCGTGCGGGACGTGCTGGACGGAACCCCGGGCGCCGATCCGGACGCGGCCCCGCCGGTGCCGGAACGCGCCACCTGGACCCGGCACGGCCTGCTCACCGGGACCACCACCAGCGCGCTGTCCGCGCACCTGCCCGCGGCGATGCGCGCGGACGGCTACCGCATCGGCGGTCTCGACCACGACGGCCACGCCGCCGAGAACACCCCGCACCCGCTGGAATCGGTGCTGCTCACCGCGGAGCTGGACGACGCGCACGTGGTGCCGACCGGGGACGACGCCGGGCTCACCACGAAGGACTCGCGGACCACCGCGATCAAGGAGCAGCACAAGGAAGGCCCGGGCGTCGGCTTCACCGGCCGCGTCGGGCTGGACTCGCTGGCCGACCCGCGGCAGGCCGTGGACGCGTCCGGGGCGAACTACCGGCAGTCGCCGCAGGTCTCGCTGCCCGGCCCGAGCTACTCGTGGCAGCGCACCTCGGCCGCCGACGGCAAGTTCAAGGACGCCCAGTCCGAGCAGCGCTCCGCGGGCGAGACCTACCTGGTCAACGCGATGGCGAACTGGACCCTCACGCCGCGGTACCGGGCGGGCGCGCCCGAGGGCTGGGGCGAGCCGCGGCACGCCCGCGACCGGGTCTACGTGCACACCGACCGCGCCGGGCTGCTCATGATGGGCCTGACCCCGCCGGAGCCGATCGCGGTCCCGGAGATCCGGGAGCCCGCCGACCAGGCCGCGACCAGCGAGGACGGCGCTGCCGGGCAGCGCACCCCGGACCCCGGCCCGACCCCGGAGCCCGCGCCGACCCCGGACGCGATCCCCACGCCGGCCCCGATGCCGTCCCCGCTGTCGGAACGGGACGCCGCACCGGCCGAGCCCGCTGAGCCGCGGACCGCGCTGGACGACTTCCTGTTCCCGGCGGAGCCCGAACCGGTGACCGAGACCCGCCCGGAGTCCGATGTGGACGAATCGGGCCGGGGCGGGGGCGCCGCGCGCGACGAGTCCGAAGTGGACTCCGAAACCTCGGCCGACTCCGACGCCGAGTCGCGGGCCGACTCCGACTCCGACGCCGAGTCGCGGGCTGACTCCGACTCCGACACCGAGTCGCGGGCTGACTCCGACTCCGACACCGAGTCGCGGGCTGACTCCGACTCCGACACCGAGTCCGACGCGGGCACCGACATCACCGAACCCGATGAGGGCCTCGATCCGCGGGGCAAGGTGCACGAGCAGGCGCAGCAGGCGCAGGACGCGCTGGGCAAGATGACCGAGCGGGCCTTCGAGGAGCTGTTCGTCGAGGCCCGCGGGATCGTGCAGCCGCTGCACCAGGTCCCGGTCGTGCTGGACTCCCCGAAGCCCGCCGAGGCGCGGATGCGCGCGCTGATGGACGACGTCACCACCGTCGTCGCCCGCGAGCTGCACGAGAAGGGCCCGGAGGCGGCGACCGCGCTGGCCCGCGAGCTCGCCGACGAGCTCGGCACCCACCGCACCGAGGGCCTGATCGGTGGCGGCCGGTTCGGCGCGGGCCCGCTGGAGGCGATGCCCTCCGCGATTCCCGAGCACGCCGAGGCCGGGCCCTCCGGCACCACCCGCGACCGCTCCGCCGACTCCCGGCCGAGCACGCACCCCGACGCCGAGCCGGAGCGGGGTGCGGAGAGCTCCGCCGAACGCGACGACGAGGTCTCCGGCGGGACCGAGCAGCGCGGGACCGAGCAGGACGGGACCGAACAAGACGGGGCCCAGCAGGACGGGGCCGCCGGGACCGCCCGCACCGACCAGGACGGCCGCGCGGAACGGGGCTCGCACCCCGAGCAGGACGGCCGCACCGACCAGGACGGGGCCGCCCGCACCGAGCAGGACGCCGCGGACCGCTCCGCTGAGCTGGACGGCGAGTCCGCGGACCGCTCGGCCGACGCCGACGCGGCCGACCGCGGCACCGACGCCGAGCAGGTCCGCGACGAGTCCGACCAGAACCGCGACGAGTCCGACCAGAACCGCGAGGACACCGCCCGCGAGGAGGCCGCCCGCGAGGACGCCGCCGCGGCCGCCCCCGAGCGCCGCAAGCGGCTGCGGCTGCCGAGCTACCTGTCCCGCGGCCGCGGCCTCGGCGCGGGCGTGCAGCTGAGCCGCACCGAAGGCGCCGAGCAGGTCGTCAAGGCGGTGACCAACTCCGTCGGCGGCACGCCGAAGAAGAGCGAGATCGACGCGCTCAGCCACGCCGTGCGCAACGAGTTCGGGTCCTTCCTCGGCGACGGCCGGGTGGTGACCGTCGGCAAGGAGCGGTTCCGCATCACCGCCGACCTGGACTGGCCGAAGAGCACTCCTTCCGAGGCCGCGGCGAGCTCGAACGCGGCGAGCACCGGCGGCTCCACCGGTGCGAAGGCGGCCACCAGCACCGGCCGCACCCCGATGTCGCGCTGGTTCTTCTTCGTGCCGACGGTGCCCGGCCTGTTCGCCATCGGTGCGGTGAACGTGCCGACCGACGTCGGCTTCTCCCGCTCGAACTCGCGGGAGAACTCGCAGAGCACCCGGATGACGGTGGCGCTGCCGGAGACGGTCGCCGACGGCGCGGCCGGCTACCGCGGCATGACGGCGCGGCGCGTCCCCGCCACCTTCACGATCAACCGCCTCGATTCGGCGGGCGACCCGACCTTGCCCACCACGTTCGTCGGCAGGACGCCGGGCGCGGACCCGGTGGCCGTGGAGCTCAGCGTCCCGGTCGGCCTCGGCGGCGAGGGCCGCGAGGTGGCGGTGCCGGAAGCGCTGCCGCCGTCGGTGGTGGAGAACGCCGACGTCCGCGGTCAGGCCCGCGGCCGCTACCGGGGCAAGCGGTTGGCGCGGCGCTTCGGTCGCGACGACGGGATCGTCGAGCAGGTCGCCGCGCACCTCGGGAAGCTGAGCGAGGACGGGCAGAACACGCTGCGCTCCTTCCTCGGCTCCGCGAACGTGAAGCAGCGGCTGCCGGAGATGGCCGTGACCCCCGAGCAGGCGGCGAAGGGCCACGGCTGGATCCAGTCCGACGCGCTGCTGCCCGGCGGCAACCCGCTGAAGCGGCTGCTGCCCGGCCACACCCGCGCGGTGCAGATGCGGGCGGTCGCCCGCAAGGTCGCCTATGAGCAGACCATCGAGGGCGCGCACTACGCGGAGGTCCGCACCGAGGGCTCCAGCGCCGCCAGCACCAACGCCACGGCCCGCGACGGCAGCGGTTCGCTCACCGCGGGCCCGGGCTACGACGTGGGCGTGGTGTCGGTCGCGGCGGGCGCCAACGTGGCGCTCGGCGGCGGGCACGGCCGCACCCAGGAGTACGGCCGCAGCACCGGGTCCGAGCAGGCCACCTCGCACACCGGGGACGTGGTGCGCTACCGCACCGTCTACGACCTGCAGGTCCGCAAGCCCGGCGACTCGCCGATCACGTTCGCCGAGGCCGTCGAAGCCCACCAGCTGGCCCGCCCGGAGGACGCGAGCGCGGCGGGCATCACCGCGGACGGCACCACGACCGCACCGGTCGGCAGGCAGGAGGTCGCCGACGCGGCGGCGTCCGCCGCGCTGGACCACAACGCCGCGAGCGAACTGCTCAGCAGGATCATGCGGGATTCGGCGGCGGAGCTGCCCGGCCACCACCGGTGGAAGTGGCGGGACACGTCCTTCGTCACCGAGTTCGACGACCCGAAGCTCTCGCACGGCATCGACGGCAAGGGCGAGCGCAAGCTGGCCCGCGGCGAGCAGATCCACGAGGCCGTCTCGCCGGAGCAGCTGGTGCGCCGGGCGCCGGACATGGTCGCCGACCGCCCGCTGCACCTGGACCTGCAGCCGGAACCGGGCCGCGGCAACGACTACCGCGCCTCGTTCCAGGTGAAGGCGGAGCTGCAGGGCGAACTGCGTCCGCTCGGGCCCGCCGAGGGCACGCCGACCTCGGCGGCGCTCACCGAGTCCGAGTCCGGTTCGCACGCCAAGTCCCGCAGCTGGTCGCTCGGCGGCGGCATCATCGCCCGCCTGTACACGGCGCTGCACGGCACGGGGATGATCACGACCCAGCACAAGGGCGGCTACTCCCGCACCACGGGCACCGAGCTGGGGCAGCGCGCCGACAGCTCCACCGGCGGCGTCCGCGGCGGCACCCTCGACGGGTCGGGCAACGTGCGTCCGGAGCCGATGCAGCGCTACGCGGCGACGGTGAAGCTGACCACCACCGGCCAGCACTGGTCCCGGGCGAACGAGCTGGTGCGCGGCGTGACCGTCGGCTCCCGCGGCCTGGACACCCCCGAGCTGCACGACCTGCGGATCGTCGACGAGTCGGCGGCGGCCGAGGGCCGCGAGCCCGGCACCGTCACGGTGGACGTGGTGGTGGAGCTGCCCGCCTCGCACGGCCCGCTGCGGCTGGAGGTCGCCCCGGAGAACCGGACCGAGCTGGCCGACGTCTCGATCAACCGCAGCGCGGAGCTGCGCCGCGGCGCCTCCCGCAAGCTGGACGGGCTGCAGGTCGTGGCGTTCCACGGCCTGGAGCACGTGCGCGACTCGGTGCGGTCGATGCTGGCGAAGGCGTCCGACGACCCGATCTGGCACTTCGCCGACGGCGACAACTCGGGCCTGATCGACCAGGCGATCTCGGTGGAGGCGCTGCGCGGCGACCCGCGCGCGTTCAGCCGCCGCACCAAGCTGACCGGATTCCGCTGGCACCGCAGGCGCTCCGACGTCGAGGCCGCCGCGGCCGTGTCCTACATGCTGCGCGACCCCGAGGTCGTGGAAACCCAGTGGCAGCAGCCGAAGCAGTCCACGACCGGGGCGACCACCTCCGGCCAGGACGTCACCGGCACCTGGTCCGGCGGCAACGCCGTCGAACCCGCGATGCTCATGGTCAGCGAGACCTCGAACCACACGCCGGGCACCTCCGCGCACGGCGTCGGCCTGTTCATGCACGAGCTGAGCCTGTGGATCAGCAGCTTCAGCAAGAAGACCGGGCACCGCACCGAGGTCTCCGCGGAGCGCGCGCTGGCGCAGGAACCGCGCCGGATGCACCTGATCAACGCGAAGGTCGAGACGACCGTCGCCGCCGAGGCGATCCGGCGCGGCAACCTGGACCGCTGGCGGATCCGGAAGCCGAAGCCGGTGGGCACGGCCGCCGAGCGCTTCGAGCTGCCCGGCGCGGTGCGGGTGCTGGTCACCGACGAGCAGCTGCACGAGATCCGGATCAAGCAGGCCGAGGAGGACGCGCGCCGCGCCGCCGAACAGGCCGAGCAGGACCCGCCGGAGCTCCCGCCGCCGGACCGCTCCGCCGACCCGGGCCGCACCAGCGCCGTGCCGGACGGCGCACGGGTCGGCGCGCCCCGCTGGGCGGGCGGCGTCACCGAGGCGATCGACCTCGTCGACCGCATCGATCCGTTGTACGAGCAGCTGGTGCACACCATCGGCCAGGAGAACGCGGACCGGTTGCTGCCCGCCTCCTCGGTGGAGACGCCGCACGACAACCACCGCGAAGTGGAGCGGGCGCTCTCGCAGCTGCAGGCCTCGCTGGAGGACCTGGCCAACGGCGGTGTGACCTCGCTGATCCGGCAGGAGTTCCGGGTCAGCGGCGAGACCTACGAACTGCGGGTGGACGCCTCGCTGCTCGGCGAGCCGGAGCTGACCGGCATCAAGCACGGCGAGCTGTCCAAGGCCACCTCGTCCTCGTTCACCACCAGCGTCGCCCGCAAGTTCAGCCGGGTCCTCGTCGAAGCGATGACGATGATGGCGCCCGCGGGCATGTTCCAGAACGAGTCGGCGCTGCACTCGGCGGAGGCGGACCCGAACGCAAAGCACGGCGCCGCGTACGGCAACTTCGGCTTCGGCGGCATCCACGTCCTGGAGTGGCTCAAGCAGACCCGCGACTCCAAGCAGGACGAGGTCACCCAGCACCAGCACAGCGAGTCGGTGCGCGGCGCGCTGGCCGAGCACCGGGCGGAGGTGCTGTTCGACGTGCGCATCGAGCGGCACGGCGAGCGCGTCGCCGCCGCGCCGGATACCCGCACCATCACCACGCACAGCGCCGTCGAGGACGCCCGGATCGCCCCCGCGGGCGGTCCCCGCAAGCCGGAGGTCACCGCGCGCACCGCCGCCGACGCCACCCCGGAGGCGCTGTCCGAGTGGCGCGACGCCGGGAACCCGGAGGCGCTGCCCACCGACCCCGCGCAGTACCGCGTGATCGACTTCGACGGCGACACCGCGGGCCTGGTCGGCGCCGCCGAGCAGGCGCTGGCGGGCGCCCGCGCCGACGTGGACCCGCACGTCCGGACGCTGCTGCGCGCCGAGCTCACCCCGAGCAGGCTCGCCGCGCTGCTGGACGCCCACCGGGACTCCGCGGAGGGCGTGCCGCTGGACCTGCCGCCGGAGCTGGGCGTGCGGCTCACCGTGCACCCGAAGGTGCCGGGCGGCGGCGAGCTGGTCGGCGCGAGCGGCCGGATCCAGCTGGGCGGCAGCACGACCTCCACCGGTTCCACGCACACCGAGGTGGCCACCGGCAACGGGAACGTGGTCGCGGCGGTGCCGATCGTGGCGACCGGCGTGCCGCAGGCCCCGCACTCGGCGACCTACGCCGACGGCCGCACCCCGTTCGGCGCCACCGGCGACTGGGCGCTGGCGATGGAGCCGCTGGGCGCCGCCGGTGCGGAGCACGAGCAGCAGGGCGCCGGGTCGACCGGTGGCGCCGAGCTGCCCGCGCCCGGCGCGCGCCCGGACCGGAGCGCGCTCACCAGCACCTGGGCGCACGGTGCCGAGTTCCGCTTCGTCGCCGAACCGACCTCCGCGCTCACCACCAAGCGGACCGCCGTCGTCGACGCCGAGTTCGCCCCGGGCGACGGCTACGTGCTGCGCCGCGCGGACCGCACCGACCGGCTGCCCGAGTCGCTGGTGCGCGCCACCGAGGACTTCGCCGCCCGCGACCGCGAGTGGGCCGAGGCCCGCGCCGCCCGCCGTGCCGCCGACCCGTTCGGGCCGGACGCGGTGGACGGGGAGCTCGTCGCCCGCGCCGACGAGGAGTTCGCGTTCCGCACCGCCACCGAGGCCGAGCAGGCCGCGGAAGCCGCCTGGTGGCAGGCGAAGCAGCACTACGACGCCGAGCTGGCCGCCGCCCGCCGCGACCCCGGCCTCAGCGGCACCGCCCCGGACCAGCGGCTGGAGCTGCCCCGCGCCGGCGAGCAGCTGCCGCCCGCGCAGCGCGCGAAGCTGTACTCGCTGGCCAGGGAGGTCGTGCGGGCGCACGACGCGGGCACCCCGGTGGTCGCCCGCTACCGCGTGACCGGTGAGCTCGGCCTCCGCTCCGCGCAGGACTTCTCCGCGATGATGTCCGAAGTGGACCGTTCGCTGCGGCTGGCGCAGTACGGGCGGCCGGACGCGGAGCGGCTGCGCCGGAGCGCGCTGGGGATGGGCGGCACCCCGCACTTCGTGAACGGCGACGGACCGACCCGGGTCGAGATCTGGCTCGAACCGGACCCGGCGGCCCGCCTGGTGGACGGCGACGCCGAGCCGGTCGGCGTGCCGCGCGTGGAGGTCGAGGACACCGACGGCTCGCGGAACGGCGAGAGCTCGCGGGACGACGGCGACGCGCTCTCCCGCGGTGACGAGAGCTCCCGCGACGGTTCCCGCACCGATGACGAGCCGCGGGGCCGCGAGCGCGAGCGGCTGGCACCGTCGGCGCGCTCGCGCTCCACGGTGCCGCGCAGCATCAGCCAGGACTGGTCCCGCCCCTCGCACCCGACGCCCGACCTCACCGACGCGGCGATCGAGCGGGCCTACGGCATCACCACCGAGAACCAGCGCCTGTTCCAGGAGTTCGTCGAGGAGCACGGGCTGGTCGTCGACGTGCGCCCGACGAACCCGGATTCGGTGCGGCTGCTCAAGGAGGGCGCCTACCCGAAGCCGCTGGAGATCAAGGCGAAGACGATCAACCACCAGGACGTCCGGCTCGGCGCCCCCGAGCACGGCCTGGGCGCCGTCGGCTTCTTCGAACCGAAGCTGCCCGCGGACCTGACCGAGGCGGAGGCCCCGAGCCTGCGGGAACGCGCGCGGCAGCGCCTCACCGAGTACCGCGAGCTGTTCTCCACGATGAAGGACCTCGCCCAGCAGTACTGGGTCGAGGACGGCGTGGTGCGCACCAACTCCGGCCTGGACGAGGGCGGCGCGTCCAGCGGCCGGAGCGTGCCGGTGGCCGGCGACCACGACGTGTTCAACATCCGCTCCGCCGAGGACGGCCGGGTGCTGCCGGAGGGCCGCTACCACGAGATGGTGCGCGAGCTGGTCGCCCGCAACATGGGCGTGCAGCACGGGGCGCACCGCTACTGGAACCCGCGCCGCGCCACCTACGAAGCGACGATCTTCGACACGATCAACCGGGGACACGACCCGGGCCACGAGCCGCTGATCCGGTTCGCCCCCGGCGAACCGCCCGCCGAGGTGTACGCCGACCTGCCGGACATCCCGCAGGCGGGCGCCGACTTCGCCGCCGACATGGCGGCGCTCGCCGAGCGCTACCTCGGCCCGGAGGACGACGCCCGGCCCGAGCCCACCTTCCACTCCGACCCCGTGTCGGCCTGGGGGCCGTCCGCCGAGCCGCCGCGGGTGTGGACCGACGAGCAGGTGCGCGCCGACCTGGAGGCCGCCGCCGAGAACCTCTTCGACGAGAACCGCGGGCGGTCCCGGGACATCGGCGACCCGCAGTCCCGCGAGGTCTCGCCGTTCACCCGGCTCGACGGGGACGTCGCGCGCACCGAACCGGACGCCGAACCCGCCCGCACCGCGGAGGAGGACGTCCGCGACGGCTACCAGCGGGCGGTGCCGCCGGAGCTCGCGCTGCCCGAGCAGCAGCTGCGGGAGCGGGCCGCCGAACTGACCTCGTTCGGCGATCCCGCCGCGCTGGAGCGGCACGCGCTCAACCCCGGCACCTCGGACCTGCTGGGCAGGCTCGGCGCCCGGATCGACGCGCTGCCCGACGAGGCCCGCCGCCAGGAGCTGCGCTCGCTGGTCGCGGACGCGGTGCTGGCCGCCACGACCGTGCCGGTGCGCACCGCCGAGCTCCCCCGCGGCGGGACCGAGCGGTTCCCGCTGCGCGCGATCACCCCGGCCCGGCTGGACCAGCTGCTCGTCGACGCCGAGCAGGCGCTGCGCTTCCGCGTCGACCCGCTGCGCACCGCGGGCCAGGAGCTCACCGAGATCGGCTACCGCGCCGACGAGCCGATGCCCGCCCGGCTGGCCCGGCTCGGCCTGCTCGCGCTGAACTCGCCCGCGCGGCAGGCGACGCTGGCCGAGCCGTTGTTCAGCGTGCTGCTGGCGAACCCGGAGGCGCTGCTGAACTCCTGGTTCGGCGCCACCGGCAACGAGCGGCAGCTGTTCCTGAACACCTGTATGAGCGCGGCGATCAACTCCGAGGTGCGGGCCTCGGTGCCGACGCTGGCCGGGTTGCTCCAGGTCGGCCGGGGTACCGCGGACGTCGTGCTGCACAACCTCGGCCGGGTGCCGGAGGAGCGGCGCGAGAGCTGGGAGAACGCGTTCGGCCGCACCTACGAGGACATGGTGCGCAGCCGGGTCGAGCAGGCCAAGGCGGTCTTCGACGAACTGCGCGCCGACGGCCTCGAGCTGGTGCGCGAGGGCGGTGGCCGCGCGGAGTGGGCGGCGCTGACCGAGCGCTGGTCGCGGACGATGCAGAAGCTCTCCGGGGCTTCGCTGCGGGAGAAGCCGCCGGTGCTCACCGATCAGGTCCTGCCGGGTCGCTGGGCGCTGAGCACGCTGCTCGCCCTCCCGCGCGGTTTCGACCGGCCGTTCCGCCGGATGCAGGGCGTCGACGCTCTGGTCTACACCGAGGCGCTGCGCACCCGGTTCGGCCTCGAACCGGACGCGTCGCCGTTCGGCGGGAACGGCGCGCAGTCGGTGCGGCCGGACCGGCTCGTGCCGCTGCCCGAGGTGTTCGCGACGCCGGAGGGCGGGCACGCCCTCTGGCAGCGCGTCGCCGAGCGCGCGGGCGTCGTGGTCTACACCCCGGGGCACGCGCTGTTCCTCCGCGCCGCCGAGCAGGACGGCGCCCCGGTCTTCGTCGTCCACGACCCGAAGTACGACAGCTCGACGACCATGCGGGTGGACGAGTTCGCCGAGCTGGCCGACCGCCGTTCGATCTCGGTGTCCCCGCGCCTGCTGCCCGACGAGGACGACGGCACGTCCACCGACGACGGCGGCACGCCGCGCGACGACGACGGGCCGGACGAGGGCACCGACGGCGAACCGCCCGCCCGGGACCCGGAGGACTCCGACGACGCCGACGGCCCGCCCGCGGCGGAGCGGGACGAGACCGGTTCCGAGCCGGACCGGCCCGCCGGCCCGGAGCCGGAGGCCGCGCGCTCCGGCCGGGACGACGCCGGTTCGACGCGCACCGATCCCGCGGAGCAGACCCGCACCGAACCGGCCGAGGAGTTCTTCGACGCGGAGGAGGGACGCCCGTCCGAGCGGCGCGAGTCCGACGCCGACGTCTCCATGCGCTTCGCGGACAACTACTACCCGCAGGGCTACGGGTCGGGCAGCCACTACCAGTACCCGCAGGGCTACGGCAGCGGCACGCGTTATCCGGAGACGACGAGCGGCTACGACCGCGATGCCACGCCCGGCTCGACCGTCCCGATCGCCTCGGACTTCGCCGACCCGCGGTCGAAGATCTTCGGGCGGGACGACCGCGGCCGCAAGCTCGGCATCCCGCTGAGCCAGATCGACTACGAGATCATGCCGTCGAGCGGGGACTACAGCAGCGGCATCTCGTTCCGCCGCACCGGTTACTCGCTCACCGAGTCCTCCGACCGGTTCGTGGCGACGCTGCCGGGGGAGCGGGTGGTCGACGCGGCGGCGCACACCAAGCGCCCCGGGGACATGCAGCTGGACGGCAACGCGTTCTTCGTGGACGCGGCGCGCGCGGGCGAGGGCTTCGAGATCAGGCTCCGCGACGGCACGCCGGTGACGATCAGCCAGGAGACGCTCGGCGCGATCGTGTCCCGCGTCAACGACTTCCGCGCGTTCAACCGGGAGCGCAACTCCGCGGGCGATCCGGTCCCGCTGTCGGTGGTCGTGCTGAGCTCGCCGCGCGCCAAGGTGTCCGGGGTGCTGGCGCAGCTGCGCGAGGAGGGCTTCCAGGGCGAGGTGCTGCGGCCGCGCGGCGACGTCACCCAGCTCACCGACGGCCGGTTCGGCGTCGCGGGCAACGAGGGCTGGAGCCGCTACGGCCCGGGCAGCAGCAGCTCTAAGTTCGTGTACTCCAAGGGCAACGTCCGCAACATCAAGTTCTTCGAGCGCTACCTGCCGAACGCGGAGTTCATCCCGGACCACGACAAGGCCATCAAGGTCACGGACAAGAACTGGAAGGAGTACTGGATCACGCCGAGCGAGGCGCGGCCGAAGGCGTTCACCACGCGGGCCGGCGGGGTCTGGCGCGTCAACGGCCTGTCGTTCGTCGGCAAGAAGCACGAGGTCCGCACCGACGCGGCGATCGCCGCCGACCTCGACGGCTTCACCCGGGTCGTGCGCACCCGCCCCGGCGAGGGCATCTCCGACAAGCTCGTGCACCGGCTGCCGAAGCTGTCCCCGGAATACGACCCGACGGCCCGGCTCGCGGCGCTGCCGTGGCAGCTGGAACGCCGGAACGTCCTGGACGTGACGACCGGCAAGGTCAAGACCGTCCGGACCGGCCCGGCGCTGCTGAGCTCGCACGGCAACGCCGAAGAGATGACCATGCACATCAAGCGGGGCGACCAGCAGCTGGAGATGTGGCTGCCCGGCAGCTCGTTCATCTACATGCTGGTGCAGCAGAAGGAGTTCCAGGACCTCTACGCCGCCAACCCCGGCGTGGAGTTCGCGGTGACCGTCTGCGAGGCCGGGGCCGAGGGCGCCAAGGTGCTGCCGAAGATGATGGAGATGGCGAAGCGGTTCAGCATGCCGAACCGCTTCTTCACCGGTGCCGACACCATCAGCATGATCAAGCTGGAGGACAAGGACCGGAAGGGCGCCACCATCGGCGTCGCGAACAACAAGGGCTGGGTGTCGTCCTACGTCGCCGCCGACGGCCAGGTCGTGCACAACTCCTACCCGCATACCCGGTACTCCGACGAAGAGCTGGAGACGCTGCCGTTCCGCTCGAAGATCTCCAGCGGCGGGCACAACCACCGCGGCGCCGGGCCGGTGCCGCTGAGCACCGAATACCTGAACCCGGGCATCTCGGTGCGGGCGCAGGACGAGCAGGGCAGGCCGATCGCGCTGCCGATCGACCAGATCGGCTACCACCGCACCGCCGGCGACTCCGGACTCGGCGTCGCGTTCGGGCGGCCGGAGTTCCGGCTCGACGGCGACGCGGACCGGGTCGTGGCCACCATGCCGGGCGAGACCGTCGAGCAGGCCGCCGGGCACGAGAAGCGGCCCGGCCACGAGAGCGCGCTGCCGAAGGGCGCGAAGTTCTACGCCGAGGCCGCGAACACCGACCGCGGCTTCCGAGTCCCGCTGGTCGGCGGCAGGCACGCGTTCCTGCGCGGCGACGCGCTGGCCGCGGTGATCGGGCAGATCCCCGCCGCGAACGAGTTCCTGAACAGCGGCGCGCACCTCGCGCTGCTCGCCGACGACGTGGCCCCGGCCGAGGTCGTCGCGGGGCTCTCCCGGCAGGGCTTCGAGAGCTCCGTCATCTCCACCGGGGGCAAGCTGGGGCAGCTGCCGGACGGGCGGCTCGGCGCCGCCGACAACGCCGGGTTCACCACGACGCGGGCCGACGGCACCAGCAGCACCCACGGCCGGTTCTCGGCGGGCAACGTGGAGAACATCGCGTTCTTCGAGTCGGAACTGCCGCGCAGCGAGCACATCCCGGACGCCGACGCCCCGATCCGCGGCGTGGACCTGAACGGCGAGCCGTTCGAATTCTTCCCGCACGAGGTGCACCGCGCCGGCTACCGCACCGGCGACGACGGCGGCGCCCGCACCACCGCGGTCGACTTCACCGGCATGGACCGGCTCCCGGTGTCCAAGGTGAACCCGTTCAAGGTCCTCGCCGAGCAGGCGGACTCGCTGCAGCAGGTCGCCCGCACCCGGCCGGGCGAGGAGTTCGCCAAGACCTCCGCGTCCGGGCGGCGCAGGCTCGGCACCTCCGACCCGCTGCGGCGGCTCGTCGACTCCCCGTGGAACCCGACGAAGATCGAGGTCACCGACCCGGCCACCGGGCAGCGGAAGGTCGTGGACGCGGGCCCGAACATGCTCGGCGGGCACGGCAGCGAGCGCCACGTCGGCGTGCTGGTGCACCGGAACGGCGTCGAGCACAAGGTCCGGGTCAGCGGCGCGGACTACATCCGCACCCTCGCGCAGACGCCCGAGTTCCGGGACATGCGCCGCGCGAACCCGCACAGCCCGTACCTGCTGACCGTGTGCAAGGCGGGCGGCGACGGCGGCACCACCTTCTCCTCCGCGGTGCGGGAGCTGCGCTCGATGTCGGTGCGCAACGAGGTCATCGCGGCCCGCGACGTGCTGGACCTGACGGTCACCGGGAGCAGGCCGATCGTGTCGGTCATCGACAACCAGGGCTGGGTCAGCAGCCGGATCGAGGACGGCGTCGAGACCCCGGTGCTGCACGAGGGCACCCGCTACACCGCGGCCGAGCTGGCGACCATGATCGGCTACCGCCCGGGCGACGCGCGCGGTCCCGCCGCCGAGCACTCGACGTCCTTCGGCGAGGACGGCGGTCCCGGCCCGTCCCGCGGCCCGCGGCCGAGCCGGGAGGCGATCATCGCCGAGGTCGACCGGCTGGCCAAGAAGTGCACCTGCAAGCAGAACAAGAAGCAGTGGGGCCGCGTCACCCACGACGTGGTGGTCCGCTACGCCCGCAGCTACGAGGGCGACCGCACCGGGCAGAGCCTGCGGCACCTCGACCGCCAGATGTACAACGCGGTCGTCGCCGCGGAACGCCGCGAGCGGACGGGCGACGCCGAGCCGGTCGCGGACGGGCAGAAGGTCCCGGCCGCGGTCGCCGAGCAGGAGCTCCAGACCATGCTGCACAACGGGCACCTGGTCTTCGCCAGCAACTACAACCGGTCCGTGTTCCGGCTGCACGACGTGCTGACCGACCTCAGCGGCACCGACCGCGACGCGGACCTGGGCGGCAGCGACGCCCTGCAACGGCTGGTGCAGCAGGACTTCGGCGAGCCGGGCCGCGCCGGTGCCGACAGCGACGGCGAGGCACCCCCGGCCGTGCCGCCGAAGAAGGGCCCCGGCAAGCGCGCCTCCGGCGTCCCCGACGGCGGCGGCAAGCGCCGCCGGACCCTCGACGGGGTGGACGACTCCGAGCAGCAGCCCGGCGGCAAGGCGCTGCGCGAGATCGAGCGTCGGCGCCGCGACCGGGAGGCCATGCTGAAGGTGCGGGAGGGGCTCACTCCCGACCAGCAGGCGATGCAGGCGCGGGACTCGAAGGCGGCTGAGCCGGGCTCCTCGGACGACGTCGTGTTCAAGCGGGACAACGAGACGCTGCAGGCGCTGCGCGAGGCCTCGCACATCCGCCTCGTCGACATCTCCAACGACAAGGCGAACGACCCGGCCTACCGCGACTACCTGGCGAAGCTGCTCTCCGACGACGCCGAGTACGCCGGCTACGCGTACCTGGTGCACGACGGCGAGGGCGCGGGCAAGATGCACGCCGAGCAGAAGCTGCTCCAGCTGCTGCAGAACGCGGGGATCACCGCGGAGACCCAGGGCGGCCCCACCCACCTCCGCGGCACCAAGCGTCCCTGCGACCCGTGCCTGTCGCTGCTGCGCTACTTCCGGGACAAGGTCGGGCTGGACCTGCGGTTCAACGACCGCGGCAACCACTACTACCGGGAGTCCCTGGAGACCGGGGTGCGCCACCTCGCCGGGTACGACGAGTCGAAGGGGCCGGAGCTCGGCGAGCACCTGCGGGACGAGCTGGGTGATCCGAACCGCGTCATGTACATGTCCGCGCCGAAGCACACCAGGCCCGCCCCGGCCGGGTCCGCGCCCGGACTGCGGGGCGTCGAGCTGGGCGCGGAGGGCGGCGAGCAGCAGCGCTACACGGTGCCGGAGAAGACCCGGGACGCCCAGGGCGAGCCGGTGCTGGAGTTCCCACCGGACTCCGACATCCAGGGCATGGTGGACACCCCGTCCAGCAGCGAGGCCGAGGACGACGCGGCCATCACCGACCTGGTCTCGCACACCCGGTACCTGCGGATCGGCAACCGGGCGGGCGCCGAGGCACCCGAGCTGAAGGAGCCCACCGCGGTCCGCAAGCAGCGCGAGCAGGCGCACTTCGACGCCGTCGTCGCCCCGCAGCTGGAGCACGCGGCGGGTGCGGAGTTCTGGCGCGAGGTCGAGGCCCGCCCACCGCGCGGCGGCAAGTTCACGCTGGAGTTCCCCGACGAGCTGCGCCACAAGATCAAGGAGCTGATCGACGCGACCCCGGAGCTCAAGCCGCGCATCTCCGAACGACTCCGGATGACCACGGTCGCGATGGACAAGCAGCTGGACAAGATCGGCGGCTCTACCCGCAAGCTGGCCTACCGCGTCGAGAACATCGCGGGCGCGGAGGCCCGCCTGTCGGCCGCCATGCCCGCCGAATTCCGGGCCATGTGGGAGGCCGAGAAGCGGGCCGCGGCGAACGAGGGCCGCGACCCGAAGAACCTGGACTCGAAGAAGGTGGAGTTCACCGAGGCGTTCGAGGACGTGCTGCACGCGATGGTGAACGAAGACGAGAAGAAGATCTCCGCCAACTCGATCGCGGAGTTCCTGCTCATGCCGAAGGGCACCTTCAACAACCGGATGAAGAACATCGCGAAGAATCGCGGCGCCGGGAGCTAGCGGCGCGGGCCCGACCGGAAACGGCACGGATAAGGTGGGTCGCGGGGCGGCCCCGATCGAAGGACTCCTGATGCGAGATGAGACCCCGCCGGACGACGCGGACCGCCAGTGGGTGCTGCTGGTCGACCCGGCCTGGCAGCCCGAGGCGGAGGACGAACCGGCCCCGGCGGAGGCCGTGGTCGGCGCCTGGGTGCTCGAGGCCGACGGCTCCGTCGGCCCGTTCCAGCCGAACCCGGACTACCTGCCCTCGCGCGAGGACTCGCCGACCGATCCGGTCGACGCCGCCGTGCAACTGGTGGTGCGCGGGGAGCAGCCGGAGCGGGCCGCGATCGAGACGATGCGGGACGCGATGTTCGGCATCGCCCTCGACGGCCGGGGCGCCGCGATCGTGGCGCCGTCGCCGGACGGCGTGCCCTCGGTGCTGGTGGCGACGTCCCCGGTGCACGCCCGGCCGCTGGACGTGCCGAGCTGGCAGGAGATCAGCGCCGCCGACCTGGCCGCCTCGCTGCCCGCGGAGGGCGTGGACGTGCTGCTGAACCCGGGCGCCCCGGCGTCGATGCGGGTGGTCGCCGCCGCGCTGAAGGAGGTCGTCGCCGAACCCGCGCCGACCGCGCGGGCCCCGTTCGCCCGTGACGAGCCCATCGCCCGCGCCGAGCGAACCGGCCGCGCCGAGCCGACCGGCCCTGACGACCCGGTCGCTCCTGACGACCCGGTCGCTCCTGACGACCCGACCGGCCGCGCCGACCCGATCGCTCCTGACGACCCGACCGTGACCACGAACCGAGAGGACCCCGCCGTGGCGGACACCGACAGCGCCGAGGCCGCGCGGGAGGACACCGGCGAGCACTGGGCGATGCTCGTCGACCCGAACTACGCCCCCGAGCATCCGGACGACCCGGTGCCGGAGGAGGCGATCGTCGGCGCCTGGTACGTCAGCGACGGCGGCGTCACCGAGCGGTTCGCCCCGAACCACGCCTACCGCCCGTCGAGCCCGGAGCTGCCGACCGACCCGTTGGACGCGCAGCTGCGCCTCGCCGCCCGTGGGGAGGGCACCGCGGACGACTTCGTCGCCTCGCTGCCCGGCGCGCTGATCTGCCTCGCGCTGGACGAGGACGGTTCGGCGATCGTCACCCGCGCCCCCGACGGCGTGCCGTCGGTGCTGGTCGTGACCTCGCTGGCGCAGTCGCACCGGCTCACCGTCGAATCCTGGCAGGAGATGGACGTGGAGCGGCTCGCCGCGCTGCTGCCGGCGGAAGGCGTCGACGTGCTGTTCAACCCGGGCGGGGAGGCCTCGGTGCGGCTCGGCGCCGACGAGCTCCGCCGGGCGCTGGCCGCGGAACCGGAGGAACCGGGCGCCGCCGGTTCGTGAGGGTTTGACCGCACCGCGGAACCCCTGACCGGGTCGAGGACCGGGGTCGGGCGCGGTCGTGGGACGATCGTCCGAGGGAGAGGGAGGTGCGCGGGGTGTCCACTGCCGATCGGATGCACGACCTGTTGCTGCACTTGGCGGGACGGGTGCCGGACGACTTCCTCGCGTCGATGCGGGAAGTGCTGTCCACCGGAGTCGTCGGCCGGGTCGCGGGATCGGTGTGCGAGCGGCTCGCGGAGGACAAGGTCTCGGTGACGATCGCCCAGGCCGGTCTGCTCAGCGAGCTCGTCGACGACGCCGCCTCCGCCGTGTTCACCGGCATCCCCATCGCCGACGAGACCCCGCCCTCGGTGTGGCTGTTCGACGCCGACGAGGCGCCGGAGCGGACCGCGGACGCGACCGCCGCGCTCAGCGCGGTGCTGTCCCGGAACCCGTCCGCCCGCGGCCTCTGGACCGCGTGGCGCCGCCCGTTCCGCGGCGAGGGCTCGCCGCTGCCGGTGCACGTGGTCACCACCGACGAGGACGGCGACCTGCCGCGGCTCAGCGGCGAACTGCACCGCGCGCTCGCCGACCACCCCGACGTGCCGCGGATCGAGGTGGTGGGCCCGCGGGACGTGCCCGCCTACCAGCGCGCCGCCCGCGGGCGCGGCACCCTGTCCTGGGCCGTGGACGAACCGGGGGAGCTCCGGATCGCGCGGGTCTTCGACCGCGTCGACCCGGACCGCGGCCCCGAGTTCGACCGCGACCACCCGGTGCTCGAAGCCGAGGACCGCGAAGAGGCGCTGGCCTACCTGCGCGCGGGGGAGCTGCTGCTGAGCACCGGCGCCGCGATGGACGACGTGGTCGACCCGGACCGCGGCCAGGTCGTGCCGACCAGCTACCGCGGCGACGGCGTCTGGCTGTGGCCGGAGGCGGTCACCTACTACCTGGAGGAGCACGGGCTCGCCCCCGACGAGCTCTTCCTGGAGCACATTCGCCGCGCGGGCGGTCTGCCCGAGCCGCTGGACGCGGTGCGCACCCACCGCGCGCTGCGGCACCTCTTCGAATCCTGATCAACCCCGCAGAACGCACCCCCGGCGGGGAGTGAGGAGACCGCGGCATGCCGGACACCGGCGAGTCCCGCTTCTACCTGCTGATGGACCCGGGCTGGGCGCCGTCGGCGGCGGAGACCGAACCCCCGGTCGAAGCGATCATGGGCCTGTGGCCGACGGCCGAGGACGGCGGGCTCGGCAGGTTCCGGCCCAACCCGGACTACGCGCCCACCGATCCCGACGCGCCCGCCGATCCGCTCGACGGGCTGTTCCGGATGCTCACCGCGCGCCGGGCCGAACCGGACCAGCTGCGGCTGCTGCTGCACGACAGCGAGCTGGAGGTGGCGCTCGGCCGCGGCGGCGGGCCGCTCGTGGTGCGCTCGCCCGACGACGTGCCCTGCCTGCTGGTGGCGACCTCGCCGCACTACCGGCTCGGCTCGGAGCAGATCGGCTCCTGGTGGCGGACCGGGGTGGACGGCCTCGCGGACCTGATCCCCGAGGGCACCGACGTGCTGTTCAACCCGGGCAGCCCGGGTTCGCTGCGGCTGGTGGCCGGATTCGTGCGCTCCGCCCGGGAACCGTCCGCCGAGCAGCGCGCCTCCGCGCGCGCCGGCCTGCCCACCGCCGCGGGTGAGCAGCTGCGCCTGCTGGCCTGGCCGATCGATCCCGCCGAGGAGCCCCGATGACCGAGCCGACCCCGGAGCAGGACCTCGCCGCCGGTGCGGCGGCGGTACCGGACCGGGAGACCGCGCCGACCGACTGGATGATGCTCACCGACCCGGCGTGGGTGCCCCCGGAGGAGGGCGCCGAGCCGCCGCGCGAGGTGCTGCTCGGCGGCTGGCCGATGTGGATCGACGGTTCCTGGGGCCGGTTCCAGGCGAACCCCGCCTACCAGCCGCTGACCCCGGAATCGCCGAGCGACCCGGTGGACGCGGTGCTGCGCATCATGGTCCGCGAGGACTACGGCGCGGAGGCCCTGCTGTCGGTGCTGGCGGACACCGCGCTGGAGATCGCGCTCGACGAGGACGGCGTCGCCGTCCTCGACCGGTCCCCGGACGGCGTGCCCTCGGTGCTCGTGGTCACCGCCCCGGTGCACCGCGACCGCGTCGACGCCGCCGACTGGCGCGGCACGAACGCCGCCGAGATCGCCGGAGCGCTGCCGGAGAGCGGCGTCGACCTGCTGCTGAACCCGAACTCGCCCGCGTCCATGCGGCTGTCCGCCGACGCCCTCCGCGCGCACCTCGCGGCCGACGAGGACGAGGCCGCCCGCGGATCGCTGCGAACCGAGATCGGATAGCGTGTGACCAGGGTGTCGCCCACCGCGATCACCCATGAAGGATGTCCCCAGGAACAGCGGCCCACCGGCTCCAGAGCCGTCGTGGCGACCGGGTCGGCGGTTATGACTGAATCGGATCGCCGCAGCGGGCCGCGGAACCGCCGGTCCACCCGGCGCGCGGTCATCGCGGACGCGCTCGCAGCGCACCGCGATCCGGATCGCCTCGGGTGCCGCCACGCCGCAGGAGCGGCCAGGAGCCGCTGCTCGGCGGGGACGCATCGGTCGCACGCACGGTGAGTACGGAGGAACCGGGAACGTGAGCCAGAACGTCATCATGGTCACCCAGGGCACCGGCCAGGGGCACCGGAGCATCGGAGACGCCGTCGACAGCGCGTCCGAGGGTGCGGTGATCGTGGTGGGTCCGGGGCGCTACACCGAGAACCTGGTGCTGACCAAGGCCATCACCATCACCGCCGAGGATGGTCCCGGGACCGTCCGGATCGTGGCGCACAAGGGGGTCGCGGTCGCGCTGGCCGCCGACTCCGCCGCGCTGTCCGGCGTCACCGTGGACGCCATCGACGGGGAGAACCCGGCCGTGCTCGCGACCGCCGGTCAGCTCACCCTCACCGAGTGCGAGGTCCGCGCCAGCGGCTGGGCCGCCATCTACGCCCGGGACACCGGCAGCGTGCTCATGCGCGAGTGCAAGGTGCGCAACCAGGTCGGCGCCGGAGTCGTGGTCACCTCCAAGCAGGGCGGTGTGCTGGACTCCTGCGAACTGCTGGAACTGGGCACCTCCGCGGTCGTCGTCGCCGACGGCGGTGGGCTGACGGTGCGCGCCTGCGCGGTGCGCGAGGCCGCGGGCAACGGGATCTGCCTCAACGGCCGGGGCCGGATCACCGTCGAGGACACCACCGTCGCGGGCACGTCGAAGCCCGCGATCGCCGTGGAGCAGCACGCGCAGCTCACCGCGACCCGGCTGAACGTGGTGGACAGCAAGGGGATCGGCTTCTACCTCGCCAGCTCCGAGTCCGTGCAGCTGGAGGAGTGCCGGGTGGAGCGCGCCGGCGCCGAGGGCATCTACGTCGCCGAATCCTGCTCGCCGATCATGCGCGGCTGCCGCGTCCAGGGCGCCCGCGGCCGCGGCCTGCACTTCGCGGGCCGGGCCTCCGGCGAGATCAGCCGCTGCGAGGTGTCCGATGTGGACGGAATCGGCATCGGCGTGACCGAGCGCAGCGTCCCCGAGTTCGACCAGACCGACGTCTCCGCCTGCACCGGCGGCGTCCGCGTCGACGACGGCTCCGACCCGTTCTTCCGCAGGCTCCGCGTGGTCGGCAGCGACGGCGCCGCGATCGCCGTGGACACCGGGGCGCGCGGCCGGCTGGAGAACATCGAGGTCGACCAGACCGGCGGCTCCGGCCTGGAGGTCACCGGCGAGGCGCGGCCCGCCATCAGCGGCCTCAGCATCCGCCGCGCGGGCGGCTCCGGCGTCGAGGTGAAGGGCGCCGCGCTGTCGCTGTCCAACTGCGACATCACCGAATCCGCCGGGTACGGCGTGCACGCCGGCCCGGGCGCGGACCTGTCGCTGGCCAAGTGCCGGGTGCACGGCAGCGGCAAGGTCGGCTGCCACTTCGCCGACGGCGCCTCCGGATCCGTCACCGACTCCGAGTTCACCGGCAGCGCCTCCGACGGCGTCCACCTCGAAACCGAGGAGACCGTGGCGCTGTCCGGCTGCACCGTCCGCGACAACCGCGGCAGCGGCGTCCGGCAGCTCAAGCCCAGTGCGAAGATCACCGTCGAGAACCTGGTCAGCGGCGGCAACGGTGCGCAGGACGCCTACGGCAGCTCTGCGGCGGCCACCACCGACCAGCAGTCCGCCGACCCGCAGGCTCAGCCCGCGCGGGACCGCGCGCCCAGCGGCTCCGACCCGCTCGGCGAGCTCAACCGGCTCGTCGGCCTCGACGGCGTGAAGCGGGAAGTGACCTCGCTGGTCAACCTGAACAAGATGGCGCAGCGCCGCGTCGACGCCGGGCTGTCCGCGCCGCCGATGGCCCGCCACCTCGTCTTCGCCGGCGCCCCCGGCACCGGCAAGACCACCGTCGCCCGGCTCTACGGCCAGGTCCTCGCCGAACTCGGCGTGCTGCGCTCCGGCCACCTCATCGAGGTGGCGCGGGCCGACCTCGTCGCGCAGATCATCGGCGGTACCGCGATCAAGACCACCGAGGCGTTCAACACCGCGCTCGGCGGCGTGCTGTTCATCGACGAGGCGTACACGCTCAGCTCCGGCCGGGGCGGCAGCGGACCCGACTTCGGCCGCGAAGCCATCGACACCCTGGTGAAGCTGATGGAGGACCACCGCGACGACGTCGTGGTGATCGCCGCCGGGTACTCCAACGAGATGCGCGAATTCCTCAGCGCCAACCCCGGCATGGAATCCCGGTTCAGCCGCACCATCGAGTTCGCGAACTACTCGCCGGAAGAGCTCGTCACCATCGTCGAATCACAGTGCCGCAAGCACGACTACAAGCTCGAGGACGACGCCGTCACCGTGCTGCTGGAGTACTTCGAGGCCATCCCGAAGGACGGCACCTTCGGCAACGGCCGCACCGCGCGCCGGGTCTTCGAGGCGATGACCGACCGGCAGGCGTCCCGGCTCGCGGCCGACGTGTCGGCGATCGACGACGACCTGACGATCCTCAAGGCCGAGGACCTGGACACCTCGCTGGTCTGACGGGTTCGGCGGCGGGAGCCGGACGGCCTCCTGCCGCACCGTCTCGCGCGGCCCGGGCCCGAACCGCCTCCTGCGGCGCGGAGACCGCGCGTCCGCGCTGCGGGAATTCGGCGCTGCCGCGGGAGAACCGGGCTCCGGTGGCCGCCCGGGACCGCCCGGTTCGCGCGGTCAGCTGGCTTGCGCGGTGGAGTCGCCGGAGGTCGCGGGCGGGTGCTCCGCCGCCGTCGCGGCCCCCGGCTCGGCCGGTGCGGCTGCCTCGGCCGTTGCCTCGTGCTCGGGTTCGGCGGTCATGGCGGCGCGGAGGGTGGAGACGTCGACCCGCACCGTTTCGGCCGAGGTGGTGGGGACGGGACCCCCGGACATCGTGATGGGCGGCGCCCCGGCCGCGGACGGTCCCGCCGCGGTGGCCGCGGCTGCGGTGGACCCGGAAGTCGCCGGCGCGGCACCGTTGTTCGTTCCCGCCTCCTGCTCGGTGGAGGCTCCCGCTGCCGCCGCGACGTCCGCGGCTCGCACCACCGTGGTCTCCTCGGTGGGCGACTCGGGTGCGGCCTGAGCTGGGGCACTGCCCGTGCGGAGCGCGTCGGGTTTTTCCGCCGCCGCGACGTCCGCCGCCCGCACCACCGTGGTCTCCTCGGCGGCCGGCGCGGGTGCGGCCTGAGCCGGGGCACTGCCCGTGCGGAGCGCGTCGGGTTTCTGCGCCGCCGCGACGTCCGCCGCCCGCACCACCTGGGTGCGTTCCACCCGCTCGACCCGCTGGGTCCGCTCGGCCTCCGCCGGAGCGGTCGCCTGCCGGTGCACCCGCAGCGTCGCGTGCTCCTCCTCCCGCAGCGGCGCCGAGAGCACTTTCGGGAACGCGACCCGCCCGCGCAACTCCCCGGCCGCCGACAGCAGCGCCGACCGGGCGGCCCGATCGGCGACGCCGAGCACCAGGATCCGCACCCGCGCCAGCTGCTCCCGGTCCAGCCCGCCCAGCACCCGGTGCAGCGCCAGCGCCGCGCCCTCCGGCATCGGGGTGCACGGCACGCCGACGGTGATCGTCAACCGGTCGGTCTCGAACGAGAGCCGGTCCGCCGACGTCGAGGACGCGACCTTGCTCGCGGGCACCAGGGCCAGTCCGGCGGGCACCACCTTCGCGATGATCTCGTGCGGCGTCGGCTGCACTTCCGGCGAACCGCTCCAGCGGTAGGCCAGCGGGCCCGCCGGCATCCAGCCGCGCGGTGCCAGGTTCGCCTGCACCGCGGCGATCCGTCCGTCGGCACCGTGCCGCAACGCGGCCGCGAACGGGCGCCAGGTCGGCGCGCCGATCGCGTCGACCAGGTGCGCCGCTTCGAGCCCGCCGAGCTGCTGCAACGGGCCGATCGTGGACACCACCTCGTGCCCCAGCGTCCGCGACAGCTCCGCGAGCCACCCGCCGGACGCGGTCCACTGGTCCAGCGGCACCAGCTGCATCCGCAGCCGCACCGGCTCCGGGAACCGCCGCAGCAACGCGGCGACCTGGTGCGGCAGCAACCCGCGTCCGCCGATCACCAGCCGCGGCCGGGCGGGCGCGACCGGGATCCACCGGGCGAGCTCCAGCACCGGCTCCGCGCCGTCCAGCGCCGCGGCGAGACCCGCGGGCACCGGCCGCAGGTGCAGCGTGCCGTCGTAGCCGGAGCCGCGCGGCAACCGGTCCTCCCACTCCGGGCGGGGGAAGCGGGTGCCGTGCGCCTCGCCGGGACCGTCCGCGGTGAACCGGATCCACCGGTGGTCCTCGTCCCCGGCGTACGCGCAACCGCCCGCGACGATCCGGACCGGGCCGCTCGGCGCGTGCACCTCGGCGCCCAGTTCGCGGGCGAGCTTCTGCCCCTGCGGGCGGCCGCGGCCGCGCTCGCCCAGGGACGGCACCGCCACCCACAACCTGGCCGGCTCCGCCGGGTTCCGGGTCCGCTCGGCGGCGGCCACCGCGGCCCGGCAGGCCTTGCGCAGCGCGGTGCGGAACCCACCGGCCTGCACCGCGGCGGGGGAGGTGAGGACGAGGCCTTCGCCGGGCCCGACGGGAACGGCGCCCGCCAGCGCGGCGCTCTCCTTGTCCGCGGCCGACCGGCGCACGACGAGCACGGTCGAGCCGTGCGCTCGCACGACCAGGTCGCGAACCCGCGCGGTCCCGGATTCGTCGAGGTCAGACATGGATTCGCTCTCGTTCTCCGCGCTCGGAGGTCCGCGAGCCGCCCGTGCGTCCGCCGCGCCTGCGCGGCGCTCGCGTTGACCGGCTGTCCGGGGCGTCCGGCGCCACCTGCGCTCGGACCAGGCGAGCGGCTGGTGGATCGTTCCGGCCGCGGTTGCGCCAAGTGTGCACTTCCGTTGAACACTAACACCGAACGGGTGTGGCGAACCGGTCCGCGGTGACCCGCCGCAGCGCCCGCCTGCACCGGGAACCGACCGGCGCTCGGAGGCGTTCGTGCTGCTCAGCAAGGAGCTTCCGGAGCAGGGGCCGCGGTGCGGGCCGGGTGCCGCGGTGCTGTCGGAGGGTTTCCCTCGGATGGGGACCGCTACCGCTCCGCGGGCTCCGGCAGCTCGTCCGGGACGAACCCCACCGGTTCCGCCAGCCGGGCCAGCGCGTCTCCGGCGGGGGTGCGCGCCGCGGCCCGCCGGTGCTTGCGGGCGAGGCGCATCAGCTCCAGGTGCTCGGCGTCCGAATCCGGTGCCTCGCCCGGTTCCTCCGCCCGGCCCAGTTCGCGCAGCAGCACCACCGGACCGTCCGGGTCGCGGTCCACGGCGAGCACCGCGAACCGGGCCCCGGCCGGGAACACCACCTCCCCGGTGGTGTCGCCCAGCGGCGTCGTGCGGCGCGCGTCCTGCGACCAGAGCATCACCTGCGCGTGGCCCTCGGCGCGCACCGGTTCGGTGCCCGCGCTGAGGAAACCCGCCTCGGACACCGGCATCCCCGGCTCGTAGACGTCCAGCGCGTCCAGCTCCAGCAGCCGGTGCACCGGGCCGCCGTGCACCGGCAGCCTGCGCAGCCCGGACATGAGGCACACCGCGTGGTCGCCGAACTCGTCCCGCCCCGCGCCGCGCAGCGCGCGGTTCACCGACACGGCGCCGAAAGCGCCGTCGCCGAGGTAGAGCCGGACGGCCACGAGGTCGGCTTCCGGCTCCGGCTCCACGACGTCGGTGGCGGCGGCGAGCGCGGCGCGCACCTGCGCCAGCCCGGCCTCGAAGTCGGTGCCCGCCCGCTGGGCGAAGGCGGTGCGCTGCTGATCGCTGCTGCGCCGCTCGGCCAGGAACTGCGGCAGCGCCGGGATCGGCACCAGCGCCGAGCGCTCACCGGACGCGGTGCGGCGCGGCGGCAAGCGCAGCGCCGCCACCGACAGCCGCATGGTGCGGTCCGCCGGGGCGACCGCCGGTTCCGCCGCCGCGTTCGGTTCCGGCGGCTGCACCTGCGCGGCGCTGATGGTGGCGAGCTGGGTGACCCGCACCGGTTCGGGCCGTTCCGCGCGCTTCGCGGCGGCCGCGGACAGCCGCGCCTTGCGCTGCCGGGATTGCAGGGACAGGGGTGAGGCCCCCGGCTGCCGCTTCGGCAGCGCCGCCGGGGCGGCGAGCTGCGTCATCGGCACCTCGGCGGACATCCGGGGGACGTCCTGCGCGGAGTCGGCGCGCACCGCCACCGGGAACCCGGCGTCGGCCGGGAGCAGGCCGGTGAGCGGAATCCTCCTGGTGGCCAAGGACGTCATCGGTGCCGGGGACTCGTCTTCGGTGCCGGGACCGTCCGACGTGCTCGGTGCGGCGGCGGCCGATCCGGTCGGCGGGCCGTCCGCGCCGTCCGGAGCCGCGCCGCCCGGAGCGGCGGGAGCCGTCCCCGCGGGCGGGGCGGTGCTCGCAGCGGACGGCCCGTCCGCGGAGTCCTGCGGGGTTTCCGCCGCGGGCGCGTCCTCCGCCGCGGGCGCCACCGGTTCGTCGGAGGCGGCCACCGGCGACGGACCGTTCGGCACGGGACCGCCTGGCACGGGACCGCCTGGCACGGGACCGCCTGGCACGGGACCGCCTGGCACGGGACCGCCTGGCACCGGACCGCCTGGCACCGGACCGCCTGGCACCGGACCGCCTGGCACCGGACCGGCCGACGCAGGACCACCCGACGCAGGACCGCCCGACACCGGACGGCCCGACGCCGCACCGGGCGACGCTGGACCGGCCGATGCCGGATCGACTGACACCACACCGGGCGACACCGCACCACCCGACACCGGTTCGTCCGGAACCGGATCTCCCAGCCCCGCCGCCGCGGGCAGCACCGCCGGGAACCGCAGCCGGTCGGCCAGCGGCCCGGCCGCGCCGCGCAGCTGCTCGCGCATCGACTCCGACGCGATCCCCTGCACCAGCAGCCGCGCCCGCACCCGCTGCTCGGCGTCCAGCCCGGCCAGCAAGCGGTTCAGCGCGGCAGGCATCCCCTCCGGCAGTGGCGTGCACGGCCAGCCCAGCACCACGGTCAGCCGGTCCGGTTCGAACGTGAGCCGGTCGGCGGCACCGGGCACGCCCGCCCGCGGCGCGGGCAGCAGCGCGACGCCCGCGGGCACCACCTTCGCGATCACCTCGTGCGGGGTGGGGTGCGGATCGGTCATCCCGCCCCAGCGGAACACCAGCGGCCCGGCGGGCACCCAGCCGCGCGGCGGCGCCCCGGCCAGCACCGGTTCCACCCGGCCGTCGGGGGAGTACCGCAGCAGCGCGGCGAGGGGCAGCCAGCTCGGCCCGCCCCGCTGGTCCGGGACGAGGGTGAACTCGGCGTGGACCCCGTGGCGGATCAGCCCGGTGGCGGACACGACGTCGTGCCCGAGCAGCGCCGCGAGCTTGCCGAGCCACTGCGGGGAGGCCGGTTCCGGGTGCGCGGGCACCAGCTGGATCCGCTCCCGCACCGCGTGCGGGAACCGCCGGAGCAGCGCCGCCACCTGGTGCGGTGCGATGGCGGGGCCCTGCGGCCCGCCGAGCACGATGCGCGGGTGCTCCGCGGACACCGCGACCGCGTGCCACACCTCGTCGGCGGTGGTCTCCGCGGTCGCCGAGGCCGCCAAGCCCGCCGGGACCGGTTCCGCGTGCAGCCCGCCGTCGTGCACCGCGCCGCGCGGCAGCAGCGCCTCCCACGGCGGCTGCGGGTAGCGCGCGCTGTGCAGTTCGCCCGCACCCCCGCCGGCCGGGAACCGCACCCAGCCGTGGTGGTCGGCGCCGGTGAAGATCGAGCCGCCCGCGACGAAGGTGACCGGGCCGTCCGGGGCGTACACCTCGACGGCGAACTCGCGCGCCAGCTTCTGCGCGGTGGACCGGCCCCGGCCGTCGAGCCTGCCCGCCCCGGAGATCGCCAGCCACAGCCGCGGCGGGCCGGTGCCCGCGTCCTTGGCACGGGCCGCGGCGGTGGTGACCGCCGTCCGGCTGGCGTGGCGCAGCGCGGCGCGGAATCCGCTCGCGCGCACGGCTTCGGCCGCGGCCAGCACGAGGCCGTCGCCGGGCGCCACGGGCACGGCACCGAACACGCGCTGCTCGGCCTCATCGCCGCCGGAGGAGTGCAGGATGAGCACCGTCGAGCCCTGCGGCCGGACGATCAGATCGCGGACCCGGACGGGTTCGACTTCCGGTTCTGACATCGACCTGCTCTCGTCGTGCGCGCTCGGAGGTCCCACCGGTCGGCACTCGCCGGGGATCGGGAGGATCCACCCGTGGTGCGGCCGCGGTCGGGACGCCGTGCGCGGGGTTCGGTGGGGCAGGGCGGTCGCCGCGCGGCGGCCGCGTGCGCACCATGATCGCATCCGCCGCGCTCGGTGTCGCCGGTCACTCGGAACCCGGTGCGGGCGGGGCGCGCCGACGCCGATCGGGAGCAGATCGGGGCCGCGGGATCAGGCGATGTGCTCGGTGCTCCCGGGCTCGCAGCCGCAGTCCGCGGGGCGGTCGCGCTCCTGCACGACCCGCCCGTCCTGCAGGGCGATGACCCGGTCCGCGTGGGCGGCGGTGGCCGGGTCGGCGGAGAACAGCACGAGGGGCAACCCGAACTCCGCGCAGCGCCGGCGCAGCAGCCGCAGGTGGTGCCTGCCAGTGATCGCGTCGAGCCCGGCGGTCGGGTCGTCGACCAGCAGCAGGTCGGCCCGTTGCAGCACGGTGCGGGCCACCGCGACGCGCAGCTCCTCGGCGCGGGTCAGCGCCGGGGTGGCGCGGTCCAGCAGCTCCCGCACGTCCAGCAGGTCCAGCGCGCGCTGCAGCAGGTCCGGGTCCGCGCGCCTGCCCGCGGTGTCCAGCGGCAGCAGCAGGTTGTCGGCCACGTCGAGCTGGGGCAGCAGGTTCGCCTGCCGGTAGACCACGCCGATCCGGGTGCGGCGGAACTCGGTGCGGGCGGCCTCGTCGAGCGCGGTCAGCTCGGTGCCCGCGATCCGCACGGTGCCGCGGGTGGGCCGTTCCAGCCCGGCCAGGCAGCGCAGCAGCACGCTCTTGCCGGAGCCCGCGGGGCCGACCACGGCGGTGCAGCGTCCGGGTGCGGCCCGGAGGGTCACGTCGTGCAGCGCGGGTCGGCGGGCCGTCCCGAACTCCTTGCTGATCCCGTCGGCGATCACCGCGCCGCCGGTCATCGGGCATGTCGCGGACACGGGGTCCTCCTCCTCGTCGTGGGCGCGCCCGGCTTCGGCCGCGGCGTGCGCCCACCGTCGTCGACCGCGGGAGCCGGGCGGATCAGCACATCGGCCAGGAGCCCTCCTACCGGAGGATGAGATCGGGCGCGCCTCCCTCCTCCGAGACGTCCGGGGAGCGGTCGGGTTGCGCGGGCCGGGTCCGCCGGGCGCGGGGGCGGATGCGCGAACGGCCGCGGTCGTCCGCTGCGTGGAGCGGGCGACCGCGGCCGCGTGGTTCGTCAGCCGCCGGGCCGGGCCGGGTCAGGCGGAGGCGGCCAACCAGGTGGAACGCCCCGCGTGGGTGGGTACCCAGCAGCCTTTCGCGGAGGCCCGGTCCTCCTCGGGGTCCTCCAGCGCCAGTGCCGCTTCGACCACTTCGTCCGCGGACCCGGTGGTCCGCCACAGCACGGTCTTCGGGAACAGGACGTCCGGCTCGTCGCCCGGGATGCGGGCGGCGTCGGCCTCGTCCTCGCCGTAGAGCTGCACGATGTCGATCACGCCGTGGTGCACCCGGATCCCGACGACGGCGATGAGGGTGCCGTTCGCGTCGCGGGGGTGCGCGAAGTGGAAGTCGCGGGCGATGAGTGCCTGCAAGCCGTCCGTTATGTCGTTCATGACGCCACCGAGGGTTCTGCGCGAGCGCTGGTCGATTGCGGGGGTCGGGGCGGGGGTCAGACGATCAGGTCGTCGAACTCGCCGTCCTTGGCACCTGACAGGAAGGCCGCGATCTCCTCCCTGGTGTAGATGAGCGCGGGCCCGTCGGGGTAGCGGGAGTTGCGGACGGCGATGTCTCCGTCGAGCAGGGAGGCCAGCTCCACGCAGTTGCCCACCGAGCCGCTGTGCGCGCTCTTGCGCCAGGACGCTTCGGGCAGGTTCCCTGCGATCATTCCGTTTCGGATCTCCGGCATCGAAGTTCCCAGCCTTTCCCCGAGTTGCTTGCAACGACCAGATGCACGTGCATCCGATCGTGCAAGGACCGTATCACTGAACGTTGGAATGATGTATGCACGTGCAGACGCACGGCCGCCCGGGTAGGTGACGCAGAGGTCCCTTGTGATCACGGAGCGTCGAACTATTGCGGCCACAATCGCAGATTAATCCTGCATATGGCTTCGTGCAGGATCAGGCATCGCGGGAGCCCGCGTAACAGATCGCAAAAAACTGTGAGGTAACTCACAGGAAGGGGAATGTGCGGGTCAGCTCGCGTTCCCGAGCGCCTTGCGCGCTGCTTGCAAGGTCTTGCGGGTCGCCTCCGGCGTGTGCGCATCGACCGCGAGCCGGTGGCTGACCTTGCTGTAGAGCTCCACGTCCTCCGGCTTGTCCAGGTACAGCGCGCCCGAGAGGTGCTCCAGGTAGACGATGTCCGGGATCTCCTGCTCGGCGAACCGCAGGATCGTGAACGCGCCCTCCGCCCCGGAGCGGCCCAGGTCGAACGGCAGCACCTGCAACGAGATCGTCGGCAGCTTGATCACTTCCAGCAGGTGGTCGATCTGCTCGCGCAGCACGTCCACGCCGCCGATCGGCCGGTGCAGCACCGACTCGTCGATCACCGCCCACAACCGCGGGGCGTTCGGCTGGGTGAACAGGCGCTGGCGGTGCATCCGCAGCCGAACCCGGCGCTCCACCTCTTCCTCCACTGCCTCCGGCCGCCCCTGGCTGGCGATGGCCCGCGCGTAGTCCTCGGTCTGCAGCAGGCCGGGCACGAACTGGATCTCGTAGGTCTGGATCCGCGACGCCGATTCCTCCAGCCCCACGTAGTCCTGGAACCAGGACGGGACGAGGTCGCTGTAGCGGTGCCACCAGCCGGGCTGGTTGGACTGGCGGACGAGTTCGAGGAAGGAGCTGCGCTCGCCCTCGTCGGACACCCCGTACAGGGTCAGCAGGTCGGCGACGTCGCGTTCCTTGAACCCGACCCGGCCGAGCTCCAGGCGGCTGATCTTGGACCCGGAACCGCGGATCTCGTACCCCGCGTCCTCGCGGGAGATGCCGCTGGCCTCGCGCAACCGGCGCAACTGGCTCCCCAGAACCAGGCGACGCGCGGTGGGGCCGCCACTCGCGGCACCATCCGTGGGCACGTCCAGACCTCCCGAATCACGCACGGTCGTTTCCATCGACACATCGTCGTACCAGCGGTACGCACCGTTACCCGGCATGGCAGTTTAGCCCATCTCACCGCACCGCCCGCGAAGGTTGTGAACCGTTCCAGCAGGTCGAACGCGCATGATCAACATCCCCGGTGAATCCCCAGTCACCCCAGCCGGAACAGTATCGGCGCACGATCGCGCCGAGCGCAATGCCCGATCGTCGGTACCGATCGCTACGCTCACCGGCGTGTTCACCGCCTCGACCGTCAACGTCAACGGATTGCGCGCCGCAGCGAAGAAGGGATTCGTCGAGTGGTTGTCCGGAACCACCGCCGACGTGATCTGCCTGCAGGAGACCCGCGCCGAACCGGATCAGCTGCCCGCCGCCGTCCTCGAACCTGACGGCTGGTTCCCGCTGCTCGCGCCCGCCGCAGCGAAGGGCCGCAGCGGTGTCGCGCTGTACTCGCGGGTCGAACCCGCCGCCTCCCGGATCGGTTTCGGCAGCGAAGAATTCGACGACAGCGGCCGTTACGCGGAGATCGAACTGCCCGGACTCGTCGTCGCCAGCCTCTACCTGCCCAGCGGTGAGGTCGGCACGGAACGCCAGGACGAGAAGGAGCGGTTCATGGCGGAATTCCTGCCGCACCTCGATTCGCTCCGCACCCGCGCGCGCGAAGACGGCCGCGAAGTCCTGGTGTGCGGGGATTGGAACATCGCACACCGCGAGGACGACCTGAAGAACTGGAAGGCCAACCGGAAATCCGCGGGATTCCTGCCGGAGGAAAGGGAATGGCTCAGCCGCGTCTTCGACGAACTCGGTTACGTCGACGTGTTCCGCGCCCGGAATCCCGAAGGCCCCGGTCCGTACTCGTGGTGGTCGTACCGCGGGAAGGCCTTCGACAACGATTCCGGCTGGCGCATCGACTACCAGGTCGCCACCCCGGGGCTCGCGGAACGGGCCACCAGCGCCGTCGTCGAGAAGGCGCCGTCGTACGACAAGCGCTGGAGCGACCACGCGCCGGTCACCGTCACCTACGACCTCTGATCGCGCGCACGGCGCAGCGATCGCCGTCGGCCTCCGGGCGGGCGGGACCCGTCCGGCCCGCCCGCGCCGCGCCCGCCCGCCGGAGCCGCCCGCGCCGACCACCGCCCACGGGCGCTCGGGCACCGCGGTGATCGGGAACTGCTCGTCTACGCTCGACGGCATGCCCGACACGCAGTACGAAGACCTGCTCCGCCACGTGCTCGACCACGGCACCCGCAAAGCGGACCGCACCGGCACCGGCACCCGGTCGATCTTCGGGCACCAGCTGCGCTACCGGCTCTCCGACGGCTTCCCGCTGATCACCACGAAGAAGGTGCACTTCCGCTCGGTCGCCCACGAGCTGCTGTGGTTCCTGCGCGGCGACCCGAACGCCACCTGGCTGCAGGAGCGCGGCGTGAAGATCTGGGACGAGTGGGCGGCGCCGGACGGCGACCTCGGCCCGATCTACGGCGTGCAGTGGCGGTCCTGGCCCACGCCGGACGGCGGGCACGTCGACCAGATCTCCGAAGTGCTGCGCACGCTGCGGGAGAACCCGGACTCCCGGCGGATCATCGTGTCCGCGTGGAACGTCGCCGACCTGCCGCGGATGGCGCTGCCGCCGTGCCACGCGTTCTTCCAGTTCTACGTCGCCGACGGCCTGCTCTCCTGCCAGCTGTACCAGCGCAGCGCGGACCTGTTCCTCGGCGTGCCGTTCAACATCGCCAGCTACGCGCTGCTGACCAGCATGATCGCCGAGCAGGTCGGGCTCGGCGTCGGCGACTTCGTGTGGACCGGCGGGGACTGCCACATCTACGACAACCACGAGGAGCAGGTCCGGACCCAGCTCGCGCGGGACGCGCGGCCGTTCCCGCGGCTGGAGCTGAAGCCGGCGGAGAGCCTGTTCGACTACACCTACGAGCACATCTCGATCGAGGGCTACGACCCGCACCCGGGCATCAAGGCGCCGGTGGCGGTGTGATCGGCCTCGTCTGGGCCCAGTCGACGACCGGTGTCATCGGCCGCGACGGCACCATGCCCTGGCACCTGCCGGAGGACCTGAAGCACTTCCGCACCACGACCGCGGGCGCGACCGTGCTGATGGGCCGGCGCACCTGGGAATCGCTGCCGCCGCGGTTCCGCCCGCTGCCGGGCCGCCGCAACCTGGTGCTCTCGCGCACCCCGCAGGACGGCGCGGAGACCTTCCCCGACCTGGCCGCGGCGCTCGCCGCGGCGGAGGGGGACGTGTGGGTGATCGGGGGTGCCGCGGTGTACCGGGCGGCGCTGCCGCTCGCGGACCGGATCGTGGTCACCGAGATCCGGGAGCGCTTCGACGGCGACACCGTCGCGCCCGACGTGGGCCGCCCGCCGGACTCGACCGGGGACTGGCAGGAGTCCAGCACGGGGCTGCACTACCGCTTCCTCACCTGGGGCTGACCGGAACGGCCGTTCACCCGGGCGGACCCGGCGGGCATGATCGGGTGGTGGACGACGAAGACCTGATCGCCGAGCGCACCCCGCTGCCCGACGCCATCGGCGGGCGGCTGCGGGAACAGCTGGTGTTCCTCGCCGAGGTGGACAAGCTCAAGACCGTGCTGCGCCAGTCCCCGCTGGCCGCGGCGGACCGCAGGGAGAACGACGCCGAGCACTCCTGGCACCTGGCGCTGATGGTGTCGGTGCTGGCCGAGCACTCCGACGAACCGATCGACGTCGGGCGCACCGTCGAACTCGTCGTGCTGCACGACCTGGTCGAGATCTACGCCGGGGACACCCCGCTCTACGACGACGCGGGCCGGGAGAGCCAGCAGGAGCGCGAGGAGGCCGCCGCCGACCGGCTGTTCGGCCTGCTGCCCGCCGACCAAGCGGCGCGCTTCCGCGGCCTGTGGGACGAGTTCGAGTCCCGCGGTTCACCGGAGGCGCGCTTCGCGAAGGCCGTGGACCGGGTGCAGCCGCTGCTGCTGAACTGGCTGGCGCGCGGCGGCACCTGGCGGACGCCCGGCGTCACCGCCGACACCGTGCGCGCCCGCAAGGCCGTGATCGGCAAAGCCTCCACTCCGCTGTGGACGATGGTGCAGGAGCTGATCGGCGAGGGCGAGCGCCGCGGCTGGGTCAGCCCGGGGGAGTGACGCCGAGCCCGGGCGCGCCCCGCGCGGAGCGCGCCCGGAACCCGTTCAGCGGACCGCGTCGAGCGCGTCGATGAGCCCCGCGCCGTAGAACCCGGCGCCGGTCGCACCGCCCGCGCACACCGCGTCCGGCTGCCCGTCGCCGTCCGGGTCGTAGCCCTCCGGGCACGGCAGCGCGTCGGCCTGCCCCGACAGCGCGCCGGTGACCTGCGGGGCGCTCCACTCCGGGTGGGTGGCGCGCAGCAGCGCGACCACGCCCGCCGCGTGCGGGGAGGCCATCGAGGTGCCCTGCATCCAGCCCCAGCCGCCGCCGGGAACGCTGGAGAGGATGCGGCCGTTCGCCGACGGCGTCTGCGGGATCTGCCGCGCGTCCCCGCCCGGCGCGGTCACCGCGACCGAACCGAGCCCGTAGTTCGAGAAGTACGACTTCACCGCGTCCGAACCCACCGAGGACACCGCGACCACGCCCGGCAGCTCACCGGGCAGCGCCGCGCAGTCGTGCCCGGCCCACCGGTCCTGCTGCGGCCCGCCGTTGTTCGGGCTGTCCGTGTCGTGGATCGGCTGCGACAGGTCCCAGCCGCTGTTGCCCGCCGCCGCGACCGTCACCACGTCGTGCCCCGCCGCGTAGGCCACGGCCCGGCGCACCGCTTCCGCGCCCGCGCGCTGGTCCGGGTCGCTCTCGCACCACAGGTACCAGGGGTCCACGAAGTAGGAGTTGTTCGTGACGTCGATGTCGTGCTCGGCGGCCCACAGGAACCCGCACACCGCGTACTCGGGGTAGATGAACCCGTCGTCGTCGATCACCCGCACCGAGGCGAGGCTCGTGTCCGGGGCGACGCCCGCCACGCCGACCCCGTTGCGGGCGGCGGCGATGGTGCCCGCCACGTGGGTGCCGTGCGCCTGGGTGTCGTCGGCCGGGGCCCACGCCTCGACCGCGGTGTCCGGGATGCCGTCGCGGGCGCAGCTCACCGACTTCGACAGGTCCAGGTTCGGCTTCAGGTCGGGGTGTTCCGGGTCGATGCCGTAGTCGAGGACGCCGACGGTGACGTCCGGGCTGCCGGTGGAGATCTCGTGCGCCCGGTCGGCCCCGATCAGCGGCAGGTCCCACTGGTCGGCTTCCAGCGGTTCCCGGTCCGCGGCGGCGGTGGCGGGTCCTGGCGCGGCGGTCCCCTCCAGCACCTCCAGCCGGGTGCTGGGGGCTGCGGGCGGCAGCTGCTCCGCCAGGTTCCGGCTGGCCCCCGCCTGGTCGACCGCGGGTTGCGCGCGCACGACGGCCGCGAACCCGGGGTCGGTGGAGGTGGCGAGCACGACGCCGATCTGCGGCCAGCTGTGCACGACGGAACCGCCGACGGCGCGCACCGAGTCCTCGGTCAGGCGCAGCCCGTCGCCGGTGGGGCCCAGCACCACGAAGTGGGCGGGCGTCGCCCCCGGCGCGGCGGTGGCGGCCGGGGCGACGCCGGTCGGGACGGCGGCGACGGCCGGGACCAGCAGGCTCAGCGCCAGCGCGGAACCCGCCAAGCGCAGGTGCTTCCCGCGCGGGCGCGGTGTCGATCGTTGTGGTGACACGTGTCCTCCCACGGCACTCTCGTACCGAGCGATCAGTGACTGATCGTCGGATGATCCGCCCACTCGGCGGACTTCGACAGGGCGAAAAGGAGCAATCCGGCGGGGGAACCGGGTGGTGGTCGGCGCCGGTCCGCGCGGGCTCCCGCCGGGTCGCCGATCCGGTGGCCGCCGCTAGGGCCGGACGAGTCAATGCCTTGCCAGTCTTGCCACTCGACCGAGTTATGGCACTCGTCACCGGCTCGGCCGCGCCTATTCGTTGCATCGTGCGAGTCCGAAGGCGCATACCGGCTGCGATCAGTGATAACGCTCGCTTCGGGTACCCGGTGCGGGACCGGTTCGGGGGGTAAATAGGATCTTTGCGTCGTGTCCGGTTTACGCAACGCGATCGTGGTGTTCACACACGATCGGTACGGTCCGCAACCGGGTTGAACGAGATCTGTGACCCGTACGGGTTAACCGTCAAGGGAGGCAACGCTCGTGCGTAGCCGATTTGCTCGCATGATCAAGCGGGTGCTGGTGCCGGCGCTGCTGCTGGCCACCGCGGTCCTGACCACCGCGCTCCTCGGCGCCGCCACGGCGCAGGCCGCGGGCAGCGGCCAGGTCCTCGCGCAGGGCACCGCCCTCGCGGGCGCCGCCACCCCGGTCGGCATCGCCGCCGTCGGCTTCGGCATCGTCGGCATGCTCGCCGGCGTCCTCCGCCGCAAGAAGATCGAGATCCAGCCGGAGAACCAGCGCAAGGGCTGACCGCACGCCCGGCGCGGCGCACCGGCCTCCACCGGGAAGCGCCACCCGGTCCCCCCGCCGCCGCGGACCTTGCGAGAATCGACGGGTGAGCAGCGACGACTCGGCCACCCAGAACCCGCACACCTCCGCAGGCGGCTCGGCGCCCGGGCGCGGACCCCGCGTCCTGTCGGGCATCCAGCCCACCGCCGACTCCTTCCACCTCGGCAACTACCTGGGCGCCCTGCGGTCCTGGGTGCGGATGCAGGCCGACCACGACGCGTTCTACTGCGTCGTCGACCTGCACGCGATCACCGTCGCGCAGGACCCGGCGCTGCTGCGCGAACGCACCCGCGTCTCGGCGGCGCAGTTGCTGGCCCTGGGCATCGATCCCGACGCGTCCACCCTGTTCGTGCAGAGCCACGTCCCCGAGCACGCCCAGCTGAGCTGGGTGCTCGAATGCCTCGCCGGGTTCGGCGAAGCGGGCCGGATGACCCAGTTCAAGGACAAGTCGGCCCGGCAGGACGCCGACCACATCAGCGTCGGGCTGTTCACCTACCCGGTGCTGCAGGCCGCGGACATCCTGCTGTACCAGGCGAACCAGGTCCCCGTCGGCGAGGACCAGCGCCAGCACCTGGAGCTCACCCGCAACCTCGCGCAGCGGTTCAACTCCCGCTACGGCGACACCTTCACCGTGCCCTCCGCGCACATCCCGAAGGAAGCCGCCAAGATCCAGGACCTGCAGGACCCGTCGGCGAAGATGAGCAAGTCCCAGCCGAGCGGCGTCGTCGACCTCCTGGAGGACCCGAAGCGCTCCGCCAAGAAGATCCGCTCCGCGGTCACCGACAACGAGCGCGAGATCCGCTACGACCCGGAGCAGAAGGCGGGCGTGAGCAACCTGCTCGCCATCCACTCGGCGCTGACCGGCCGCACCATCGACGAGCTGGTCGCCGAGTTCGAGGGGAGCGGCTACGGCGACCTGAAGAAGGCCGTCGGCGAGGCGTTCGTCGAGTTCGCCGTCCCGTTCCAGGAGAAGGTGCACGGCTACCTCGCCGACCCGGCCGAGCTGGACAAGGTGCTGGCCCGCGGCGCCGAGCACGCCCGCGAGGTCGCGACCGAGACCCTGCGGGTCACCTACGAGCGCGTCGGATTCCTCCCGCCGCTGGCCGGCTGACGGCGCGCCGATCTTGCGCTGACGAGATCATTCGGCGGTAGCCTCAGGCCCGTTCGGGGCAACGCGTCCGTCCCGGACGGGCCTGGAGGTGACCCGTGACCGATCGCAGCCAACCCGCGCGCGCCGCCACGACCGGGGGAGGCCCCGGTCTGCTGGAGCGGTTGCGCCGGGACCATCCCTGGCTGGACCGGCTGATCCGCGCCGCGGCGCGCTACCAGAGCCAGTACGGCGACTACTACGCCGCGGCGATCACCTACTTCAGCGTGCTGGCCCTGGTGCCGCTGCTGATGATCTCCTTCGCGGTGGCGGGTTTCGTGCTCGCGGGCAACCCGGACCTGCTGGAGCAGCTGCGGTTGTCGATCACCGAGGCCGTCCCGAACCGCGAGATGAGCGGCATGCTCAACCAGGTCGTGGGACAGGCGATCGAGCAGGCGGGCACGGTCGGGATCATCGGGCTGCTCGTCGCCCTGTACTCCGGGCTGGGGTGGATGACGAACCTGCGCGAGGCGCTGACCGCGCAGTGGAGCCAGCAGCAGCAGGCCCCGCCGATGCTCAAGCGCCTCGCCTCCGACCTGGTGTCGCTGATCGGGCTGGGGCTGGCGATGGCGGTGTCGTTCGGGCTCAGCGCCCTCGGCGGTGGCGTCGGGCGGGCGCTGTTCGCGGCGCTGGGGATCGGGAACACCTGGCCCGCGCGGATCGGGCTGTCGCTGCTCGCGATCCTGCTGTCGCTGGGCGCGGGCTGGCTGGTGTTCATCTGGGTGCTGGCGCGGCTGCCGCGGCTGCCGGTGTCGTTGCGCAGCGCCGTGTGGGGCGGGCTGTTCGCGGCGATCGGCTTCGAGGTGCTCAAGCAGGTCGGGGTGGTGTACCTCGGCAGCGTCACCGGGTCGCCCGCGGCGGCCGCGTTCGGTCCGATCCTGGGCCTGCTGGTGTTCGCGTACCTGACGTCGCGGTTCATCCTGTTCGTCACGGCGTGGACCGCGTCGTCGGCGGAGAACGAGCACCGCGCGCTGCCGGAACCGCCGCCGCCCGCGGTGATCCGGCCGCAGGTGCGGGTGGTCGGTGCGGGGGCGAAGTCCTCGGCCGCGCTGTTCGGGCTCGGTGCGCTGGTCGGCTGGTCGTTGCGCCGCCGCTGAGGTGACCGCGGGGCCCACCCGGCCAGGTTCGGGGCGAGGCCGGGTGAGCCGTGCCCCGTGCGGTGGCCACCGCACGGGGCCGGAGTCGGCGACCGGCTCGGGGTAGCACCGTCCGGGCGGTCCGAGCTGCGTCTTCCGGGGACCGCCCGCCGCTCGACTCCTACCAACGAGAATGCCGGGTTCCGGTTCCGGTCGGACCGGTGCGATTACCCGAGTACTACCTAGCCCGTCCGGGTGATCAGGTCACGGGTGGTCCGGCCCGCGGTTCGCCGCGCGCCGGGCCGCGGCGAGCCGGGTGCGGCGCCTGCGCAGCACCGCGAACGCCCCGGCGACCACGATGATCAGCACGGCCAGCGCCGTCAGCGGCACCCCGACGGTGCCGAACATGGGCGAGCTGGGCAGATCCCCGTCCGCGGCGGCCTGGGCGGCGGGCTCCTCGGGCTCCTCGGACGGCTCCGGTTCGGTGACCAGCTCGCCGACCGAGGTGCCGGGCGGGAGCGAGAAGCCGTGGTCGAGCAGCTGCATGGTGAACTTCGACTGCCGGACCGGCTTGTTCTCCCCGCGCATCAGCACCGCGACGAGCCGCCTGCCGTCGCGTTCGGCGGCGGCGATGAACGTGTGCCGGGCGTCGTCGGTGAACCCGGTCTTGCCGCCGAGCGCGCCCGGGTAGTTCCACAGCACCGCGTTGTCGCTCTCCACCGGCAGCGGCGGGCCACCCGGCTTGCCGGGCAGCGTGGTCTCGCGGACCGATTCGGCGTGCGCGAACTCGGGGTGCCGCATGGCCTCCCGGAAGATCAGCGCCAGGTCGTAGGCGGAGGTGCTCATCCCCGGGCCGTCCAGCCCGGACGGGGTGGCGGCGCGGGTGTCGTGCGCGCCGAGTTCGTCGGCGAGCGCGTTCATCTTCCGCACGGTGTCGTCGATGCCGCCGAGCTTCCTGGCGAGCGCGTGCGCCGCGTCGTTGCCGGACTGCATGATCAGCCCGGCCAGCACCTGCTCGACGCTGTAGGTGGTGCCGGGTTCCAGGCCGACCCGGCTGCCTTCCTGGTCGGCGTCGTCCTGGGTGACCACGAGCGTGTCGGAGAGGTCGAGCTCGCGGATCGCGACCAGCGCGGTGAGCACCTTGATGGTGGACGCAGGCCGGTGCCGGGCGTGCGGGTCGCGGGCCGCGAGCACTTCCCCGGTGTCCAGGTCGGCCAGCACCCACGACTGGGAGGCGATCGGGTCCAGCGCGGCCGGCGGTGCGCCGGGCGCGTTGATCTCGCCGCACTCGCCGAGCCGCGCACCGCCGACCGGCTCGTCCGGCACCGGCAGCGGTTCTGGGACGGGTTCGCCCGGAGCCGGGACCTCGGAGGTGTCGACGGCGGGCGGCGGAGCGGCGGCACCGGGGCACCCCGCCGGTTCCTGCGCGGCCGCGGTCAGCGGCGCGCCGCCCAGCAGCACGAGCGCGGCGCACCCGGCGGCGACGAGCCTGCCCGCGACGCGCCGCACGCCCGCGGCATTCGGTGCGAATGCCGGATTTCTCGGCGGGAAGGGGTGGGATGTGCGGACCGGGGCGAACGGGTGGTGAGCTCTCGCGGGCACGCGCTCAGGCTAGCGAACCGGAGCCCGCCGCGACCCCCGGTCCGCCGGAAACCCTTCCGTTCTGCGGTCGGGCGGCGGACCCCACGGCCTGCCTCCCCACCTCTGCCGCGCAGCACGGGGATGGCGGAACCGCAGCGGTTCCCCCGCTGGAGGGCGATGTCCGCTGCGTCGGTCCGTGCACGGGGACATCGCCGTCCTCGCGGGGAAAGCGCTGCGACCCCGCGGGTGGTCGCTCAGCGGATCCGCTGACCGGAGGACGGCGCGGCCCGCCGCGCGGGATCGAGGACCGTTCGCCGGAGGCCGCGGAGCGCGCCGGGCGGGCGCCCACCCGCCGAGAGCCGGCCCACTCGGCAGCGAGAGCCGGGCCACTCGGGAGGTGGGCGCCGGGCCGGGCCGCCGGACGCGGGGAGATACTGCCCCCGTGACGTTCTCCCGCCGTACCGCCCTGTTCCTGCTCGCCTTCGGCGTGTGGTCGTGGCTGCTGTGGCCGACGTTCTTCCGCAACATCTGGGTGAGCGAGAACTCCTGGCAGGCCGGTTCCCCGACGCCGTTCCTCTACGTGCACTTCGTGATCGCCGCGGTGTCGCTGGTCCTGGGCACCGCGATCGGCGTGCTGGGCTGGCGCGCGTTCCGCGCGACCCGCCGCTGACCCTCCGGCGCGCCCTACCCGGCGTCCGGCGCGGTTCCCGCCCCGCTCTGCAGCGCGGCGAGCGTCAGCACGTTCCCGCCGATGCCCCAGCCGCCGTCGGCGACGTCCTCCACGAGCACGAGCGTGGTGGCGCGGGCCCGTTCGCCGAAGACTTCGGCGTAGAGGTCGGTGACGCGGTGCACGAGCCGTTCCTTCTGCTCGGCGTCGAGGGTTCCGGCGGGCACCTTCAGGTTCGCGAACGGCATGTCTTCCTCCAGCAGATCGTTGCGCTTCCGGTCAGGCCGCGTTGCCGTGCGGGTCGGCGGCGTCGAGGGCGGCCACCACCTGGTCGAACTCGCCGCGGACCTCGGAGTAGCGGAGGAATTCGACCCGCTCGACGAGGATCTCCCGCGCTTCGGGGTCGGCCTCCAGCAGCGCCATCACCTCGTCGATGAACTCGTCCAGCGGCATCGCGTGCGCGCTCTCCCGGTGCCCGGGCATCAGGTCGGTCCGCACGGCGGGCGGCACGAGTTCCTGCAGCCGCACGCTGGTGCCCTTCAGCTGCAGCCGCAGCGATTCGGTGAGCAGGTGGATCGCGGCCTTCGAGGCGTTGTAGCTGGGCGTGACCCGCAGCGGGGTGAACGCGAGACCAGAACTCACGGTGAGGATGGTCGCGTCCGGCCGCCCCTGCAGGTGCTCGATGAACTCGGCGATGAGCCGGATCGGCCCGAGCACGTTGGTGGCGATGACGTCCTCCGCCGATTCGAGGAACCCGGCGGGGTTCCGCCAGTTCTCGGCGCGCATGATGCCCGCCATCGGGACGAGCACGTTCAGGTCGGGGTGCCGTGCCAGCACCTCGGCGGACGCGGCGCGGATGCTCGCCGGGTCGAGGGTGTCGATCCGCTGGGTGTCGATGCCGGGGTGCTCGGCGGCGATCCGCGCGAGGAGCTCTTCGCGCCTGCCGCCGACGATGACGGTGTTGCCCTTCTCCTGGAAGCGCAGCGCGAGGGCGAGGCCGATGCCGCTGGTGGCTCCGGGGATGAAGAGGGTGTTTCCGCTGATGTGCATGCCACGAGTCTGCGGCGGTGCCGTCCTCACGTGCAGAGATCGGTTATCGGGGGATCGGCGGTCCCTGGTCGGCGTCACCGGCCGGGTCCATGCTGGTGGCATGGACCGACCCGCGCTCGCCACCTTCCTCACCCGCCGCCGCGAGGCGCTGCGCCCCGCGGACGTGGGCCTGCCCCCGGGCGCGCGCAGGCGCACCCTGGGCTGCGGCGGGAGGAGGTCGCCTCGCTGGCGGGGATGTCCACCGACTACTACACGCGGCTGGAGCAGCGCCGCGGCCCGCACCCGAGCGCGCAGCTGCTGACCGCGCTGGCCAGGGCGCTGCGGCTCAGCGACGACGAGCGGGACTACCTGTTCCAGGTGGCCGGGCACAACCCCCCGCGGCGGGTCCTGGCGTCGGCGCACGTGGCCCCGGCGCTGCTGCGGGTGCTGGACCGGCTGGACGACACGCCGGCGCTGATCCTGTCCCCGCTGGGGGAGACGCTGGTGCAGAACCGGATGGCCTGCGCCCTGCTCGGCGACCGCTCCGGCTACACGGGGCTGGCCCGCAGCGAGGTCTACCGCTGGTTCACCGACCCGGAGCACGAGCGCCGCATGTACCCGGAGGCCGACCGGGACCGGCAGAGCCGCGCGCAGGTCGCGAACCTGCGGGTCGGCTACGGGCTGCTGGGCGACGCCTCCGCCGCCGGTGACGTGGTGCGGGCGCTGCTGCGGGAGAGCGCGGAGTTCGCCGAGCTGTGGCGGCGCCACGAGGTCGCGAAGCGCTTCGAGGACCACAAGACGCTGCTGCACCCCGAGGTCGGCGCGATCGAGGTGGACTGCCAGGTGCTGTTCACCGAGGACCAGACCCAGGCGCTGCTGGTGCTCACCGCGGCCCCCGGCAGCGACGGCCACGCCAAGCTCGAACTCCTCAACGTCGTCGGCCACGAACGCTTCACCAGCCCCCGCACCTGACCTGGTGAACGCGGAAGCGCCCGCCCCCGTGGGCCGGGGGCGGGCGCTTCGCGGTGTTCGTGCCGGGTCAGCGGCGGCGGAACATGAGGGCGCGCTTGACCTCTTGGATCGCCTTGGTGACCTGGATGCCGCGGGGGCAGGCGTCCGTGCAGTTGAACGTGGTGCGGCAGCGCCACACGCCGTCCACGTCGTTGAGGATGTCCAGGCGCTCCTCGGCGGCCTCGTCGCGGCTGTCGAAGATGAACCGGTGCGCGTTGACGATGGCGGCGGGACCGAAGTACGAACCCTCCGACCAGTACACCGGGCAGGACGTGGTGCAGGCCGCGCACAGGATGCACTTGGTGGTGTCGTCGAAGCGCGCGCGCTCGGCGACGGACTGGGTGCGCTCGCGGGTCGGCTCGTTGCCCGAGGTGACCAGGTAGGGCTTGATCGCCCGGTACGCCTCGAAGAACGGTTCCATGTCGACCAGCAGGTCCTTGTGCACCGGCAGGCCCTTGATCGGCTCGACGGTGATCGTCGTCTCGCCGTTCTTGGCCAGCAGGTCCTTCATGAGGACCTTGCAGGCCAACCGGTTGACGCCGTTGATGCGCATCGCGTCCGAACCGCAGACGCCGTGGGCGCAGGAGCGCCGGAACGTCAGCGAGCCGTCCACGTACCACTTGATGTAGTGCAGCAGGTTCAGCACGCGGTCGCTGGGCAGCGCCGGGATCCGGAAGGACTCCCAGTGCAGGTCCTCGTCGACCTCCGGGTTGAACCGCTGGATCTTGACCGTGACCATCGTGGCGCCCTCGGGGATGGGCGGGGCGTCCGAAGGCAGGTCGGTGGTCTGTTCGGTGTTCGTCACGGTTGCGGTCATCAGTACTTACGCTCCATCGGCTGGTACCGGGTGACGACGACGGGCTTGTAGTCCAGCCGGATGTCGGACTGGAAGCCGGTCAGTCCCAGTGGCGCGTTCGGATCCTCGGCGTCGGGCAGCTGCTTGTACGACATGCTGTGGCGCATGAAGTTGGTGTCGTCGCGGGCGGTGTAGTCCTCGCGGGCGTGCCCGCCGCGGGACTCCTTGCGCGCCAGCGCCGCGTTCACCAGCGACTCGGCCAGGTCCAGCAGGAAGCCGAGCTCGATGGCCTCCAGCAGGTCCGAGTTGAACCGCTTGCCCTTGTCGTGCACCGCGATCCGGCCGTAGCGCTCCTTGAGCGCCTGCACGTCCGACAGCGCCTGCTTCAGCGTCTCCTCGGTGCGGTAGACCGAGGCGTTGGCGTCCATCGTCTCCTGCAGCTCGGTGCGGATCGTGGCGACCCGCTCCCCGCCGTGCGCGGTGCGCAGGTGCTCGACCATGCCCTCGACGAGCTTGGTGGGCTCCTCCGGGAGTTCCACGTGCTCGTGCGCGTTGGCGTACTCCGCGGCGGCGATGCCCGCGCGGCGGCCGAACACGTTGATGTCCAGCAGCGAGTTCGTGCCCAGCCGGTTCGAGCCGTGCACCGACACGCAGGCGCACTCGCCCGCGGCGTACAGCCCCGGCACGGTGTGCTCGTTGTCCCGCAGCACCTCACCGGTGATGTTGGTGGGGATGCCGCCCATCGCGTAGTGCGCGGTCGGGTACACCGGCACCGGCTCGGTGGTCGGCTCCACGCCCAGGTAGGTGCGGGAGAACTCGGTGATGTCCGGCAGCTTCTGCTCCAGCACGTCCGCGCCGAGGTGCGTGACGTCGAGCAGCACGTAGTCCTTGTTCGGACCGGCGCCGCGGCCTTCCAGCACCTCCAGGGCCATGGAGCGGGCGACGATGTCGCGCGGCGCCAGGTCCTTGATCGTCGGGGCGTAGCGCTCCATGAACCGCTCGCCGTCGGCGTTGCGCAGGATGCCGCCCTCGCCGCGGACCGCCTCCGAGATGAGGATGCCCAGGCCGGCCAGGCCGGTCGGGTGGAACTGGTAGAACTCCATGTCCTCCAGCGGCAGGCCCTTGCGGTAGATGATGCCCATGCCGTCACCGGTGAGGGTGTGCGCGTTGGACGTCGTCTTGAAGACCTTGCCGAAACCGCCGGTGGCGAACACGACGGCCTTCGCCTCGAACACGTGGATCTCACCGGTGGCGAGCTCGTAGGCCACCGCGCCGGTGCAGACCTGCTCGCCGTCCTCGCCCTCGCTCATGGTGACGTCGAGGACGTAGAACTCGTTGAAGAACTCCACGCCGTGCTTGATGCAGTTCTGGTAGAGCGTCTGCAGGATCATGTGGCCGGTGCGGTCCGCGGCGTAGCAGGCCCGGCGCACCGGGGACTTGCCGTGGTCGCGGGTGTGCCCGCCGAACCGGCGCTGGTCGATCTTGCCTTCGGGCGTCCGGTTGAACGGCAGCCCCATCTTCTCCAGGTCGAGCACCGAGTCGATGGCCTCCTTGGCCATGACCTCGGCGGCGTCCTGGTCGACGAGGTAGTCGCCGCCCTTGATGGTGTCGAAGGTGTGCCACTCCCAGTTGTCCTCCTCGACGTTGGCGAGGGCGGCGCACATGCCGCCCTGCGCCGCGCCGGTGTGGGAGCGGGTCGGGTACAGCTTCGTCAGCACGGCGGTGCGGGCGCGCTGGCCCGACTCGATCGCCGCGCGCATCCCGGCGCCGCCGGCGCCGACGATGACCACGTCGTACTTGTGGTGTTGCATGGTCGCCTCCTAGGGCCGCTGGCGAGGCCGTCCGCTCACGGCGTGGCCTCGAAGCCTGCGCTGTGTCGTCAGCCGATGTTCGGGTCGAAGGTGAAGAGCACGAAGGTGCCCAGACCGACCGTGAGCAGGACCGAGACGTACAGCAGCATCTTCAGCCAGAACCGGGTGGCGTCCTTGCGGGAGTAGTCGTTGATCACGGTGCGCAGCCCGTTGCCGCCGTGCAGACCGGCCAGCCACAGCATCGTCAGGTCCCAGAACTGCCAGAACGGGGAGGCCCAGCGGCCCGCGACGAACGCGAAGTTGACCCGGTGCACCCCGCCGTCCAGGAACAGCATGATCAGCATGTGCCCGAGGACCAGGAACAGCAGCAGCACGCCCGACAGGCGCATGAACAGCCAGCTGTAGAGCTCGAAGTTGCTGCGGCGAGCGGCCGGGCGGTGCGGGGACCGGGGCTTGTCGACCGACAGCGGCGCGTCGATGGTGGTCATGGGTCAGTGCCCCCCGAACAGTTCCGTGACGGCGCGCGTGAGCATGCTGATGGCGGCGGGCACGATCAGCACCAGCCACACCACCAGAACGGTCCAGAGCATCGGCTTCTGGTATTTCGGCCCGTTCGACCAGAAGTCGACCAGCATGACGCGGATGCCGTTGAACGCGTGGAACAGCACCGCCGCGAGCAGACCCAGTTCGAACAGGATCATGATCGGGCTTTTGTAGGTTTCGATGACCGTGTCGTACGCCTCGGGCGATACCCGCACGAGAGCGGTGTCCAACACGTGCACGAACAAGAAGAAGAATGTGAGCACGCCCGTGATCCGGTGCGCTACCCACGACCACATGCCCAAGTCACCGCGGTAGAGGGATCCCTTGGCACGAGGGTTGCCCTCGCGCTGGGGGGCCTCCGCCGCGGAGGCGGTGGTGCTGGCCATGGTGGAAGGCCTCCAACGTCGCTGGTGGACTGACGGCCCGTTCGGGAACATGACGACCGGTCCGAGTCGTCGTCATTCGTACGCCCGTCACCGGCCACCTGAACAAGGCCTGGACTTCTCGGATGCTAGACCTGCACCATCCGCGCGGCCTACTCGCCTGTGCTCTGTGTGATCGACCAGACAGGGGCCCCTACCTGGTGGATCGATGTAGAAATCAACTCGTGACACCCGCGCAATGCCCAAGCAGCAGGGTCAAGCCTTAATTTCGAGAGCCACGTCACCGGACGTGCGTGCGCATCGGCCCGCATTTTCCCGCGAAGGGAGCGGGCCGCGGTCCGCGCCCCGCGATTCGCTCCGATCCGGAGCGGTCACCGGGGCGCGGAGCTGTGCGGCGGTTTTCGAAAGGGGAATGGCGATGCGGCGAACGGCCGGCCCGGCAGGGGAATCCGGGCGGGGGTGGCGGCGCCCCGGCGCCGCGTTGACCGCGGTGGCGCTGGCGGGGGTGCTGGCGCTGTCGGGCTGCGCCAAGGACGCCCGCGGCGGCGGGGGCGCCGTCGAAGGGCAGCCGTGCCGCACCGAGCAGGCACCGGCGGTGACCGGACCCGCCACCACGTCGAAGCGCGCCGACGCGCCCGCCCCCGACGCGAGCCGGCTGCGGGTGGGGCTGGCGTTCGACATCGGCGGCCGCGGCGACGCGTCGTTCAACGACGCCACCGTCGCCGGGCTGGAGCGGGCGAAGTCCGAGATGGGGCTCGCGGAGACCAAGGAGCTCGACGCCGCCGCCGGTGAACCGGAGGACGCCAAGCAGACCCGGCTGCGCCAGCTGGCCCGCGAGGGCTTCAACCCGGTCATCGCCGTCGGCTACGCCTACGCGGACTCGGTGAAGGTGGTGGCCCCCGAGTTCCCGGGCACGAAGTTCGCGCTGATCGACGAGGAGATCGACGGCATCCCGAACGTCACCTCGCTGGTGTTCGCCGAGGAGCAGGGCTCGTTCCTGGTCGGCGTGATCGCCGCGCACAAGTCGCGGACCTGCAGCATCGGTTTCGTCGGCGGGGTGGAGACGCCGCTGATCCAGAAGTTCCAGGCCGGGTTCGAGCAAGGCGCGAAGGCCGCCGCGCCGGACGTGCGGATCCAGACCGACTACCTCACCCCGGCCGGGGACTTCTCCGGTTTCCAGGACCCGAACAAGGGTTCCGAGGTGACCCGGGGCCAGCTCGACGCCGGCGCCGACGTCGTCTACCACGCGGCGGGCGCCTCCGGGAAGGGCGTGTTCGCGGCGGCGGCCGGGGCGGACGCGATGGCCATCGGCGTCGACTCCGACCAGTACGTGCAGCCGAACGTGGCGCAGTACAAGGACGTGATCATCACCTCGATGCTGAAGCGGATCGACCTGGCCGTGTTCGACTACCTGGCGGCCGTCGCGCGCGGCGACCTGTCCGCGGTGCCGCCGAAGTTCGACCTGTCGATGGACGCGGTCACCTACTCCACCTCCGGGGGGAAGGTGGACGACCTCACCCAGGTCGCCGACGCCTACAAGGCCGCGATCTCCCGCGGTGACATCCAGGTCAGCCCCACCCCGTGACCGCGCGGCGGGCCGCCCGCGCGGCGGCCCGCCCGAGTTCCCGAGCTGGTTGCGCGGCGCCGCGCAGCAGCGCGGAACCGGGACATCACCGCGCCCGCGCGGAAGCGGAGCGCGTGGAAGCGAGCACCACCGCGCTCGCGTGGAAGCGAGCACCGCCACCGCGCGCCGGCGCGGAACCGAAGCAGACCACCGCGCAGCAGCGCGGCCCGGAGATCCCGCCGCGCGACGGCGCGCGGCCCCGGAGACGGAGTCAGATGAGCACCACCAGACCGGACGATCCCGGTCCGCACCCTGCCGCGCCCGGCACCCCCGAACAGGGGCCGCCCGCCGTGGCGCTGCGCGGCATCACCAAGTCGTTCCCCGGCGTCGTCGCCAACTCCGACGTGCACCTGACCGTGCGCGCCGGCGAGGTGCACGCGCTGTGCGGGGAGAACGGGGCGGGCAAGTCCACCCTGATGAAGATCCTCTACGGCATGCAGTCGCCGGACGAGGGCACCGTGGAGCTCGGCGGCGAGCGGGTGCGGCTGCGCACCCCCGCCGACGCGATCCGGCACGGTGTCGGCATGGTGCACCAGCACTTCATGCTCGCCGACAACCTCACCGTGCTGGAGAACGTGGTGCTCGGCGCCGAGGGCGAGCACGGCATCGGCGGCCGGGCGCGGCGCCGCGTCGTCGAACTCGCCGCGCAGGCTGGGTTCGCGGTGCGGCCCGACGAGCTGGTGGAACGGCTCGGCGTCGCCGACCGGCAGCGGGTGGAGATCCTCAAGGTCCTCTACCGCGGCGCCCGCACGATCATCCTCGACGAGCCGACCGCGGTGCTGGTGCCGCAGGAGGTCGAGGAGCTGTTCGCCACGCTGCGCGCCATGCGGGAGCGCGGCTTCACGTTCCTGTTCATCTCGCACAAGCTGGACGAGGTGCTGGCCATCGCCGACTCGGTGACCGTGCTGCGCCGCGGCACCACCGTGGGCACCGTGCCCGCCGCCGAGGTGAGCACCCGCGAGCTGGCCGAGCTGATGGTCGGCAGCGAACTGCCCGACCCGTCCACCGGCGACTCCACCGTCACCGACCGCCCGGTGCTCACCATCACCGGGCTGTCCGCGGTGGACGGTGAGCGAGCGGTGCTGGACGACGTCGACCTCGTGGTGCACGCGGGCGAGGTCGTCGGCATCGCGGGTGTCGAGGGCAACGGCCAGACCGAGCTCGTCGAGGCCGTGCTCGGCATGCGCCCGATCAGCGCGGGCGGCCTCCGGCTTGGCGACACCGACCTGACCCGGTTGTCCACGCTGCGCCGCCGCGCCGCGGGCATCGGCTACGTGCCCGAGGACCGGCACCGGCACGGCCTGCTGCTGGACGAATCGTTGTGGTTCAACCGGATCCTCGGCCACCAGACCCGCCGCCCCGCCGCGCGCGGGCCGTGGCTGGACCGGGCGGGGGCGCGCGCCGACACCGAGCGCATCGTCGCCGAGTTCGACGTGCGCACCCCCGGCATCGACGTGGACGCGGTCGCGCTCTCCGGCGGCAACCAGCAGAAGCTCGTCGTCGGCCGCGAGCTCTCCGGCGACCCGAAGCTGCTCATCGCCGCGCACCCCACCCGGGGCGTGGACGTGGGCGCCCAGGCCGGGATCTGGGAGCACCTGCGCACCGCCAGGGCCGCCGGGCTCGCCGTGCTGCTCATCTCCGCGGACCTCGACGAGCTGATCGGGCTGTCCGACACGATCCGGGTGCTGTTCCGCGGCGCGCTCGTCGCCGAAGCCGATCCGCGCACCGTCACGCCAGAACGGCTCGGCGCGGCCATGACCGGGACCACCGGGGGAGGTGCGGACTGATGGGGGAGAAGCGCTCGACCCTGCTGCCGCCGGTGCTGGCGATCGCGTTCGCGGCGGTGCTGTGCGGCCTGGTGCTGCTGCTGTCCGGGGCGAACCCGATCGCGGCGCTCGGCGAGATGATCACCCAGGTGGGTCGCGGCACCACGGCCGTGGACATCGTCAACACCGCGGCCGCCTACTACCTGGTGGCGCTGGCCGCCGCCGTCGGGTTCCAGATGAACCTGCTCAACATCGGTGTCGAGGGCCAGTACCGGCTCGCGGCGTGCGTGGCGGCCATCGTCGGCGGCTCGCTGAGCCTGCCGTTCGGGGTGCACGCGCTCGTGGTGATCGTCGTCGGCGCGGCCACCGGTGCCGCGTGGGCCGGCATCGCCGCGCTGCTGAAGGTCTACCGCGGCGTGTCCGAGGTGATCTCGACGATCATGCTGAACGTGCTGGCGGGCGGCGTGATCGCGTTCCTCGTCAAGCAGTTCGGCGAGCTGCGCGGCAACACGCAGGGCACCGCGCTCATCGGCGAATCCGGGCAGGTGCCCGGAATTCCGCTCGGCTCCGCCGGGACCGTTTTCGGGCTGGTGCCGCTGGCCGTCGCGGTCGGCGTCGGTTACTGGGTGCTGCTCGGGCGCACCCGGTTCGGCTTCGAGCTGCGGGCCACCGGGCTGTCGCCGACCGCGGCGCTGGCCGGCGGGGTGAGCTCGAAGAAGATGGTGCTGGGCGCGATGCTGCTCTCCGGTGCCGTCGCGGGCCTCGCCGGGCTGCCGGAGATCCTCGGCCGCGACCACACGTTCACCATCACCTTCCCCACCGGCTACGGCTTCGCCGGGCTGGCCATCGCGCTGCTCGGGCGCAACCACCCGGTGGGGGTCGCGCTCGGCGCGCTGCTGTGGTCCTTCCTGGACAAGAGCTCGCTGACGCTGGACAACATCGGCGTACCGAAGGAGATCGTGATCATCTTGCAGGGCACGATCGTGCTGTCGGTCGTCGTCGCCTACGAACTGGTGCGCCGCCGCAGGCTCGACGCCGAGCAGCGCCGCGTCGGCCAGGTCCTGTCCGGAGGTGCGGTATGACCGCCACGCTCACCCCCGGCACCACCCGGCCCGCGACCCGGCGGCGCGCCGTGCCCGGCTGGGCCCGCGCCGCGCTGTGGGTCGCCGTCGCGGTCGTCGCCGTCTCCTACACCTCGTACGCGACGGGACTGCCCGAGCTGACCGCCTCCGGCACCGTGCAGTCCGCGGTGCGCCTCGGCGTGCCCATCCTGCTCGCCGGGCTCGGCGGGCTGTGGGCCGAACGCGCCGGTGTGATCAACATCGGGCTGGAGGGCATGATGGTCCTCGGCACCTGGGGCGGAGCCTGGGCCGGGTACCAGTGGGGACCCGTCGCGGGGCTCGTCGCCGCGGCCGCGTTCGGCGCCGTCGGCGGCCTCGTGCACGCCGTGGCGACCGTGAGCTTCGGGGTGAACCACATCGTCTCCGGCGTCGCCGTCAACCTGCTCGGGCTCGGCGTCACCCAGTACCTGGCGAGCCTCGTGTTCGAGCCGATCTCGCAGAACCCGCGGGAATCGCCGCCGGTGCCGAAGTTCGACACCTACTCGGCCTACCCCTTCGGGGAATGGTTGCGCTCGCTGGAATCCCTGCAGCGGGTGGGGATCTCCGACGCGGCCGGCATCATCGGCGGGCTCGTCACCGGGGTGTCGCCGCTGACCCTGCTCGCGTACCTGCTGGTGCCGGTCAGCTACCTGGTGCTGTGGCGCTCGCCGTTCGGGCTGCGGCTGCGGTCCTGCGGGGAGAACCCGGTCGCCGCCGCCTCGCTGGGCGTGCCGGTGCAGCGGTACAAGTACTTCGCGGTGATCGTCTCCGGGGCGCTGGCCGGGCTCGGCGGGGCCGCGCTCATCCTCAACCCCGGGCAGGCCGGATACCTGGAGAACCAGACCAACAACCGCGGCTACATCGGACTCGCGGCGATGATCTTCGGGAACTGGCGGCCGGGCGGGCTGCTCGGCGGGGCGGCGCTGTTCGGCTACTCCGACGGGCTCCAGCTGCGCAGCGGCGAGACCACGGTGCACGCGCTGTTCTACGCGGCCACGCTGGTGCTGCTGGTCGTCGCGGCCGTGCAGGTGTACCGGCGCCGGTGGTTCGGCGCGGGCACCGCCGCGGTGAGCGCCGCCGTCATGTACTCGGTGTACTGGTACACCGACGAACTGCCCGAGGAGCTGACCGCCTACACCCCGCACCTGGTCACCCTCGTGGTGCTCGCGGCGGCCGCGCAGCACCTGCGGCCACCCGCCGCGATCGGCGTCCCGTACCGCCGCGGCGAGGACTGACCGCGCGTCCGCCGACCGGCCCCGGGCACCGCGCCCGGGGCCGGTCCGCACGGCGGCAGCATTCCCGCGGCGCACGTGCGAAGGTCGTCCGGAAGATCGGAACCAGCTCGGGAGCGGATGTGGACACCATCAACTGGGAGGCCCTGCGGGCCGCGGCGGTCGAGGTCGCGGCGAAGGCGTACTGCCCCTACTCGAAGCTCCAGGTCGGTGCGGCCGCGATCTGCGACGACGGGCGGCTCGTCGTCGGCTGCAACGTGGAGAACACGTCCTACGGGCTGACGCTGTGCGCCGAGTGCACGATGGCCGGGCAGCTGCGGCTCACCGGCGGCGGCCGGTTCGTCGCCGTCGCCTGCCGCAGCGGCGAGGGCGAACTGCTGATGCCGTGCGGGCGGTGCCGCCAGCTGCTGCAGGAACTCGGCGGCCCGGACTGCCTGGTGGACACGCCGCGCGGTGTGCTCCCCATGAGACAAGTCCTCCCGGACGCCTTCGAGCTGTGAAAGGCCTCCCGGGTCGTCTTGCTGGGCGGGGTGGGTGGCGGAACCTCAGCGGCTTCCTCGCTGCGGGATCGATGTCACCGGTGGCTCCGCCACAGGAGAAATCGCTGTCCTCGCGAGGAAACCGCTGAGAACCCGCTGCGGTGCCGGTTGCTCTGGTGGTCGCCGCTCAGCGGCTTCGCCGCTGACAGGAAGGGGCCGGGGGTTCTTCGGTGTCGCGGGGGAGTGATCTGATCGGGATGGCGCTCGGCAGCGGGTCGGGCTCGGTGGAGGGGAATGGCATGGCGCACTCGGTGATCGACGTGATCCGGGCGAAGCGGGACGGCGGGCGGCTCGCCGACGAGCAGATCGACTGGGTGGTGGACGCCTACACCCGGGGCGCGGTCGCCGACGAGCAGATGTCCGCGCTGGCCATGGCGATCCTGCTGCGCGGCATGGACCGCGCCGAGATCGCCCGCTGGACCGCGGCGATGATCGCGTCCGGGGAACGGCTGGACCTCGGCGGCCTGCCCCGGCCCACCGTGGACAAGCACTCCACCGGCGGCGTCGGCGACAAGATCACGCTGCCGCTCACCCCGCTCGTCGCGGCCTGCGGCGCGGCGGTGCCGCAGCTGTCCGGGCGCGGCCTCGGGCACACCGGCGGCACGCTCGACAAGCTGGAATCGATCCCGGGCTGGCGGGCCGGGCTCACCGCCGCCGAGATCCGCGCGCAGCTCGGCGAGATCGGTGCCGTGGTGTGCGCCGCGACCGAGGGCATCGCGCCCGCCGACCGCAAGCTGTACGCGCTGCGCGACGTCACCGGCACCGTCGAATCCATCCCGCTGATCGCCAGCTCCATCATGAGCAAGAAGATCGCCGAAGGCGCCGGATCGCTGGTGCTGGACGTGAAGTGCGGCTCCGGCGCGTTCATGAAGGACCAGCGGCAGGCCCGCGCCCTCGCCGACGAGCTGGTGTCCATCGGCACCGCGCACGGGGTGCGCACCAGCGCGCTGCTCACCGACATGTCGGTGCCGCTGGGCGTCGCCGTCGGCAACGCGCTGGAGGTCGCGGAGTCCGTCGAGGTGCTGCAGGGCGGCGGGCCCACCGACGTCGTCGAGCTCACGCTGGCCCTGGCGCGCGAGATGCTCGCGCACGCCGGTCTGTCCGATGTGGACCCGGCCGCGGTGCTGGCTTCGGGGAAGGCCTACGACGCGTGGCGCACCATGATCGGCGCGCAGGGCGGCGACCCGGACGCCCCGCTGCCGCACGCCGCCCACGTGGAGACCATCCTCGCACCGGAGGACGGCGTGCTGTCCACGTTGGACGCCTACGCGGTCGGCCTGGCGGCGTGGCGGCTCGGTGCCGGCCGGGCCCGCAAGGAGGACCCGGTGCGGCACGCCGCGGGCGTCCGCTGCCTCGCCAAGCCCGGCGACCGGGTCACCGCGGGCGCCCCGCTGCTGGAGCTGCACACCGACGAACCCGACCGGATCCCCGCCGCCCGCGAGGCGCTGACCGGCGCGATCACCGTCGCCGCCGCGCACGCCCCGGCCGATCTGATCATCGACACGATCCGGCCCTGACCCGCGACCGACTCGTCCGACCGGCCCGACCGGCCCGACCGGCCCGACCGGCCCGTCCGACCGGACCGGGCGGGCCGGTCACCCGGTCCGGAAACGCGTCCGTGCAACGCACCGGTCCTGAAACGGCGCAGGGCCGCGGCTCCCGGAGGAACCGCGGCCCTGTGCTGCTGCGGAGATCAGTCGTGCTGCGAGATCAAGCGCTCTCGGCGGCGTAACCCTCGTCGGAGGAGTCGTCGGAGCCCAGCGCCTTGGTGTCGCCGTCGCGCTTGGCGCTCTTCGAGCGACCGCGGCCGCGCTGCTGGCGGGGCAGCGTGGTGGGCGGCGGCGGGCTGGACGGCCCGCTGCCGCCGAGGATCAGCTCGGCGAACGTGGCCATGGCCTCGTCGAGCTGGCCGGCGTGCTTGCGCTCGGTCTCCTCGCTGGCCTCGCGCACCATCGAGTTCACCGCGTCGGAGTCCGGGCGGGACGCGAGGGTGCCGCTGATCTGCGACAGGTTCTGCGCCAGCGTGCCGCCGAGCTCGCCGAGCCCGGTCTTGACGCCCTCTTCGACCGTGTCCAGCCGGGTGCTGACGCCCTGCTCGACCGCCTCGATGCGGGTGTGCACGTTGTCCTCGACGTTGTCCAGCCGCCCGGAGACGCGGTCCAGCCGCTCGGTGAGCTGTTCGAGGCGCTCGGCGAGCTTGTCGAGCTTGTCCGTCGGGTCCACCGCGGGGCGCTGCGCGAGGGCGTCGATGCCGGTCTGCAGCTGGTCGCGGCCACCGGTGACGGCTTCGGTGACGGCGTTCTGCACGCCGCTGCCGGTCTCGGTGACGGCGCGCTGCAGCGTCTCGCGGGTGCCGTCGAGGTGCTCGTGCACGCCCTCGTCGATCTCGGCGAACCGGCCGCGCAGGCTGGTCTCCAGGCCGTCGATGCGCTCGCGGACCGGGCCGGTGACCGAACCGGGCAGCGCTTCCAGGCGGGAGTCCTGCTTGTCCAGGTGGCCGCCGAGCTCGTCCAGGCGCTTGTGGATGTGCGCGAGCTTGTCCTCCAACCCGTCCATCCGGCCGGCGACGCCGTCGAAGCGGCCGGACACGCCGTCGAGGCGGCCGTCGAGCTGCGCGAAGGGCTTGGCGAGCTTGTCGAACAGGCCCTCCACCGCTGCCTTGACGTCACCGATCACGCCGTCCTGGGCGTCGATCTTGGTGAGGGCTTCGTCGACGCGCTCGGTCAGCACGCCGAGCTCGGTGCGGTCGGGGAGTTCGGACAGCCGCTTGCGAACCGAGCCCAACGATTCCAGCGGAGACATCCGGGCGTGGATCTCGTCGAGTGCGTCGAAAATCTGCTGCTGCTCGCTCTCGCGGATTTCGGCCGCACGCGTGAGCATGTTCCGCATGCGGTCGAAGGACATGTTCTCGTTCACGGCTCGGACGTCCTTCGTCGAGGGGCAGGGTGAGGACTAATGGAGCGTAGCTAGTCGTTTCCCGCGTTCCCAGCCACCCCCGGATACATTGAGTGAGCTTCGGGTGAACCATCACTCCGAAAGGTTGCCGGGAACTAGGCCGTTCAGACCAGCGGTGCTGTATGTCAATAGGTCGCTGGAGTTGCGCTTGGTCTTTCCGGGTGACTTCCCTGGCGACGTGCATTCGGGTGGTCTTCGGCATCGCCGCCGCCCGCTCAGGACGACCGTGGCCGGGTTGTAACGTAGTGCCATGTCAACACCGGTGAGCTTGGACACGATCCGACTGGCCCCAAAGTCCTGCTGCACGACCACCTCGACGGCGGTCTGCGTCCGCGGACGGTGATCGAACTCGCCGACGCGGCCGGTTACGAGGGCCTGCCGCACCAGGACGCGGACGCGCTCGGCGCGTGGTTCCGGGAAGCGGCCGATTCCGGCTCGCTGGAGCGCTACCTGGAGACGTTCTCGCACACCGTCGCGGTCATGCAGACGGCCGATGCACTGCGCCGGGTCGCCGCCGAATGCGTCGAAGACCTTGCCGCCGATGGGGTGGTCTACGCGGAAGTCCGCTACGCCCCGGAGTTGTTCCAGGAAGGCGGGCTGACCCTGCCCGAGGTCGTGGAATCCGTGCAGGAGGGATTTCGCGAAGGCGAGCGCCGTGCGGAATCGCAAGGAAAACTTGTCCGGATCGGAACATTGCTCTGCGCGATGCGGCAGAACGCCCGCTCGGCGGAAATCGCGGAGCTCGCGGTCCGCTACCGCGACGCGGAAGTGGTGGGCTTCGACATCGCCGGCCCGGAGGCCGGGTTCCCGCCCACCCGGAACCTGGACGCCTTCGAGTACCTGCGCCAGCAGAACGCGCACTTCACCATCCACGCCGGTGAGGCGTTCGGGCTGCCGTCGATCTGGGAGGCCATCCAGCACTGCGGCGCCGAACGGCTCGGGCACGGCGTGCGGATCGTCGACGACATCAAGGTCGACGAGGACGGCGAGGTGCACCTGGGCAGGCTGGCGTCGTACGTGCGGGACCGGCGCATCCCGCTGGAGATGTGCCCGTCGTCGAACCTGCAGACCGGCGCCGCCGACTCGCTGGCCGAACACCCGATCGGGCTGCTGAGCCGGTTGCGGTTCCGCGTCACGGTCAACACCGACAACCGGCTGATGGGCGACTGCACGATGTCCAGCGAGTTCGCCGCGCTGCACGAGACCTTCGGCTACGGCTGGACCGACATGCAGTGGTTCACGGTGAACGCCATGAAGTCGTCGTTCCTCGGCTTCGACGACCGGCTCGCGATCATCAACGACGTGATCAAACCGGGGTACGCCACGCTGCTGGGCTGACCGCCCTCGGCTTCCCGCTCCTGCTGCGGAGCGGAGAACGGCCCCCACCGTGCGGTGGGGGCCGTTGCGCTGTGCTCGGTCAGTGCTTGCGCAGGCGCTCGTCCTCGAACCGGACCACGAGTTCGCGCCAGGCCGCGACCTCGTCGTCGAACGGCGGGCTCGGCGGCATCCGGTTCGGGTTCGGGCGCAGCACGAACGAGACCAGCCAGCCGAGCAGCTCGGAGGGCTGCAACGCCTCGTCCACGGTCTTGTCCCCGGCCCACGTCGCCGCGTCCAGCAGCAGCTCCTCGGCGAGGTCCAGCTGGTTCGGGTCCACTTCGGACGGACCGGCGGCGAGGTCCTCGTCCAGCCCGGTGAGCACGTAGTCGTTGTCCGCCTCGACCTCGACCTCCAGCTCGCCGCCGGTGGCCTTCTGCGTCACCTGCGGCCAGGTCGCGACCCGAGCCAGGTCGTTGTCCTCCAGCGCGGAGTCCTCGGCCAGGAAGCGGGCCAGGGCGCGCGGCGAGCCGAACACGTCGATGCGCCCGTCCGAGCCGAGGAACACCGGGTCGTCGTCCAGGTAGCAGCGCAGCGAGTAGAACTCGCCCTGCGCGGTGGTGATGCGGATCGGGTCGATGCCGATCTCGCCCCAGAACCCGGGTTCGGCGTCCTCGTCCACCGGGTCCACATCGGAGTCGTCGTCGGCCTCGGCGCGTTCGGCCTCGTCGTGCTCCAGCGCCTCGGCGAGCTCGGTCTCGGCGGTGGCGACCGCGTCCGCGGGCACCTCCGGGGTGGCCACCACGGCGTCGAGGGCGTCGAGCAGGTCGTCCCAGCGCTCGGCGACCACGGCGCACAGCTCGGACCAGCGCTTCTGGCCGTCCTTGCCGGTGAACACCAGGGTGCCCTGGTCGAGCAGGCTGAAGCCGTCGGCGGCGTCGAGGACCTCGTGCACGGTGTCCAGCTCGCACACGTCGGCCAGCGAGCGGGCGATCTCCACGATGTCGTGCAGCTCGTTGATCGTCCACACGTCGGGGGTGTCGGCGACCAGCTCCGGCACGCCCACCAGGTCGAACTGGTGATCCTCGTCCGGGTTCAGCTCGACCGCGGACAGCGCCGGGACCACGTGCCAGGCCGGATGGTCGTCGAGGTCGTGCTCCCGCGCGGTGCGGACGAACGCGGCCAGCCGTGCGGCGTCCGGGAAGGCGTAGAGGTCTTCCTCGTGGCCGAGGAACGCCTCCCACTCCTCGCCGTCCTCCCGCCAGCGCGGTGCCCACAGGGTCACCACATCGCCTTGCGGCAGCCCCAGTTCGATGGGGACGATGTCCTGCGCCATCTTCCTACCTCCGGTCGCCGAACAGACGTCCGCGAAGCCTACGGGTTCCCCGCCGCACGCCTGCCGTCCGGTCGGGCTGCCCACCGTATCGACCATGTCGAGCGCGCTCGCGACCGAACCTGCCGGGCGGGTCGTCCGAGGTGAGCCGGGTGCGTGATCACGGTTGGCGGTACCGGCCTCCCGCGGCCCCGTCGATCATGGTGCGAATGGATGTCACGGAGCTGTGGACGAGAATCGTGCTTTGGTTGGGTGAGCACGCACCGGTGACCGCAGCGGCCCTGCTCCCGCCCTCCCCGCCGCCGGATTTCGCCGAACTGGAGGCGGAATTCGAGATCCGGTTGCCGGAGGAGCTGCGCGAGTGGTGGTCGACCTGCGGTGGGACCGATGGTGACGTCCTCGCCGACGTGCTGCCGCCGTTTTACACGCCCTACAGCGCGCAGCGCGCGTGGGAGGTGTGGAGCGGGCACCGCAAGACCTGGGCGGCGCAGTGGGAACGGCCCGCGTGCGACTACTACGCGGGTTCGCCGGGATCGAGCTACCACCCGGCGTGGATCCCGATCGCCGGGGACGGGTTCGCCGACGAGCTGGTGGTGGACCTGCGGCCCGGGCCGATGCGCGGGTGCGTGCTGGAGTGGGAGCAGGAGGCGGGTCAGGTGCAGCGGCCGGAGTGGCGCGGCATCTCGGCGATGCTCTCGGACGTGCACCGCTCGTTGACCGAGGGGGCGCCCGCCGGGCACAGCCATCCGACGGTCACCGAGGACGGAAGGCTGGACTGGCAGATCCGCTGACGCCACCGGTGGTCCGCGCTCCGGCCGGGGGTGCGGGGTCGCCGCCGGTGCGGACGGCTCGTCGAACCACCGCCCACCCGGATCGCCCCGGGTGGGCGGTTCTTCTTCTCTCCCGGACGTGCCCGCTGCCGACCTACTAGTTTGCGACGCCTACTAGTTGGTGTTACGTTGTCGCTGTGCCTGACAAGAAGCCCGACGCGCGGCAGACCCAATGGCTGCGCGGCGTCCTCGACCTGGCGGTCCTGGCGCTGCTCGCCGAGAACGGGGAGGGCTACGGGTACCTGCTGCTGCAACGACTCGCCGAGGCCGGACTGCCGGACATGAAAGCGGGAACGCTGTACCCGCTGCTCAACCGGCTGGCCGCCGACGGACTGCTGAGCACCGAGTGGCGGGCGGGGGAGAGCGGCCCCGGCCGCAAGTTCTTCGCCCTCACCGAACAGGGGCGCGCGGTGCTCGCCGAACAGGGACCGAAGTGGACGGAGTTCGCGAAGAACGCGAGCTCGGTGATCGAACGGGGGACGGGATGATGACGGTGGATGCCCAGAAGTACCGGGACGAGCTGCTGATCGCGCTGCGGATGCACGAGATCTCCGGTGCTCGCGTCGGAGACGTGCTCGCCGAAGTCGAGACGCACCTCGCCGAATCCGGTGAAGATCCGGTCGAGGCCTTCGGCACCCCGCGCGAGTACGCCGCCCGCGTCGCCGCGCAGCTCGACGGCGACCCCGCGAAGCAGTCCCGGCCCGCCGTGCTCGGCGGCGCGCTCGGCACCGCCGCGCTGACCCTGTTCGGGCTGGAGTTCTTCGTCGACGGATTCCGCGGGCCCGCGCCGGTCGTCCTCGCCGACCTGGTCGGAGCGGTGTGGATGCTGCTGCTGATCGTGGTGGCCGTCGGGGCGGCGTTCCGCGCGGGGACCGCGCTGCGCGGCAGGCGCTGGTACCTGGCGGGTGCGGTGGTCGCCGGCCTGCTCGCCATCGCCGGTACGAACGTGGTCGACCGGTTGCTCGGCGACGGGCCCGTGCTGTTCGAGCTGCCGGGCTGGGCGGCGATCGCGCTCGGCGCGGTGCTGCTCGCGGGTGCGGTCCGGGTGCTGGTCGTCGCGATCCGGCGCGGCCGGGTCGTTCCCCCGGCCTGAGCGGAGCACCGGCCGGGTGCGCGGGGCTGGACGCCCGCGCGCCCGGGCGCGGTCCGCGAGATCGTTCCGGCCCCCGATCGTCCGGGACGCGGGGCCGGCGGGCACCGCACTTCGCGGCGGACGGTCAGGTGCCCACCGGGTGCCAGGTGGTCTTGACCTCGGTGAAGGCGCGCAGCCGCTCCAGGCCGGGCGCGGCCGTCCAGTCCGGTGCACCCCGGCCGGCGCGCAGCACCCGCTTCACGGTGCCCGCCGCCGCCCGCTCCAGCTCCGGGCGCAGTTCCGCGTCCGCGCCGCTGAGGTCGAGCGCGTCCACCTCGCCGTGCGCGGCCAGCCACGGACCGAGCTCCGCGGCCCGCCCGGTCAGCAGGTTCGCCGCCCCGCCCGGCACGTCGGATGTCGCCAGCACCTCGGCCAGCGTCACCGCGGGCAGCGGGCGCTCGGCGCTGGTCACCACGACCGCGGTGCAGCCGGTCGCCAGCACCGGCGCGAGCACGCTGACCAGACCCAGCAGCGAGGAATCCTGCGGGGCGAGGACGCCGACGACCCCGCTCGGTTCCGGCACGCTGAACGAGAAGTACGGCCCGGCGACGGGATTCGCCGCACCGAGCACACCCGCGATCTTGTCCGTCCAGCCCGCGAACCACACCACCCGGTCGATCGCCGCGTCCACCACCGCCGCGGCCTCGTCCGCGCCGAGGCCCTCCGCGGCGGCGACGTCCGTGCCGAACTGGGCGCGGCGGCCCTCCATCACCTCGGCGATGCGGAACAGCACCTGCCCGCGGTTGTAGGCGGTGGCCCCGGACCAGCCGGGGAACGCCCCGCGCGCGGCCGCGACCGCGTCCCGCAGGTCCTTGCGGGAGGCGTGCGCCACGTTCGCCAGCGGCGCGCCCGCCGCGTCGCGCACCGGGTACACCCGGCCGGACTCGGAGCGGGGGAACTTCCCGCCGACGTAGAGCTTGCAGGTCTTGGCCACCGCGACCCGGCCGGTCTCGTGCTGCTCAGACGTCAAGGTATGCCTCCAGACCGGCGCGGCCGCCCTCGCGGCCGAACCCGGATTCCCGGTAGCCGCCGAACGGCGCGGTCGGGTCGAACCGGTTGAACGTGTTGGCCCACACCACGCCGGCGCGCAGCCGCTGCGCCGCCCACAGCGCGCGGGACCCCTTCTCCGTCCACACGCCCGCGGACAGGCCGTACGGGGTGTTGTTCGCCTTGGCGATCGCCTCGTCCGGGGTGCGGAAGGTCAGCACCGACAGCACCGGGCCGAAGATCTCCTCCCGTGCCACGCGCATCGACTGCTGCACGTCGCCGAACACGGTGGGGGAGAAGAAGAAACCGCGCTCCGGCAGCGGGCAGGAGCTGCTCCACCGGGTCGCGCCCTCGGCCTCCCCGGCCGCGACGAGGTCGGTGATGCGGGCCAGCTGCTCGGCCGAGTTGATCGCGCCGACGTCGGTGTTCTTGTCCAGCGGGTCCCCGACCCGCAGCAGCTCCACCCGCGAGCGCAGCTTGCCGAGCAGCTCCTCGGCGATCGATTCCTGCACCAGCAGCCGGGATCCGGCGCAGCACACCTGGCCCTGGTTGAAGAAGATGCCGCCGACGACGCCCTCCACGGCCTGGTCCAGCGGCGCGTCGTCGAACACGATGTTCGCGGCCTTGCCGCCGAGCTCCAGGGTGAGCTTCTTCCCGGTCCCGGCGAGGGTCCGCTGGATCTCCTTGCCGACCGCGGTGGAGCCGGTGAACGCGACCTTGTCCACGTCCGGGTGCGCGACCAGCTGGGCGCCCACGTCACCCGACCCGGGCAGGACGTTCACCACGCCGGGTGGCAACCCGGCCTCCTGGCACAGCTCGCCGAACACCAGCGCGGACAGCGGCGTGGTCTCGGCCGGTTTCAGCACCACGGTGTTGCCGCAGGCCAGCGCGGGGGCGATCTTCCACGCCAGCATCAGCAGCGGGAAGTTCCACGGGATCACCCCGGCGGCGACGCCCAGCGGCCGCGGCTCGGGGCCGTACCCGGCGTAGCCGAGCTTGTCCGCCCAGCCCGCGTGGTGGAAGAAGTGCGCCGCGGCGGTGGGGATGTCGGAGTCGCGGGCCTCCTTGATCGGCTTGCCGTTGTCCAGCGTCTCCAGCACGGCGAGTTCCCGGCCGCGCTCCTGGATGAGCCGGGCGATGCGGAACAGGTACTTCGCGCGCTCGGCGCCCGGCATCGGGCCCCAGGTCCGCTCGAACGCGCGCCGCGCCGCCCGCACTGCTGTGTCCACATCGGACTGAGCGGCGGTGGCGACCTCGGCGAGCGGTTCGCCGGTGGCCGGGTTGAGCGTGGTCAGCGGGGTGCCGGCGCCGTCGGTGAACTCGCCGTCCACGAACATCCGGTACCGGTCGCGCAGGTTCGCCACGGCCGCCGATTCCGGCGCGGGCGCGTACTCCCAGCCGCTCATGCGTCCACCGCCACGTGGTGCGCGGCCGCGTAGTGGCCGGTGCGTTGCGTTCGTCGTTGCATCAGCAGATCTCCCAGCAGGCTCGACGCGCCGAAGCGGAACAGCGCCGGGGTCAGCCACTCCGGCCCGGCGACCTCGCGCACCGCCACCAGGTAGCGCATCGCGTCCTTCGTGGTGCGGATGCCGCCCGCCGGCTTCACCCCGCGCGGCTCGCCGGTGCGGTCCCGCCAGTCCCGCACGGCCTGCAGCATCAGCGTCGTCACCGGCAGCGTCGCGGCGGGCGAGACCTTGCCGGTGGAGGTCTTGATGAAGTCGCCGCCCGCCAGCAGCGCCAGCCAGGAGGCGCGGCGCACGTTGTCGTAGGTGGCGAGCTCGCCGGTCTCCAGGATCACCTTCAGGTGCGCGTCGCCGCAGGCCGCCTTCACCTGCTGGACCTCCTCGAAGACCTGGCCGTAGCGCCCGGACAGGAACGCGCCCCGGTCGATCACTATGTCCACTTCGGACGCTCCGGCGGACACCGCGAGCGCCACCTCGTCCAGCTTGACCCGCCGCGCCGAGCGGCCGGACGGGAACGCCGTCGCCACCGAGGCCACGCCCACGCCGGAACCCGCGAGCGCCGCCACCGCGGTCGCCGCCAGGTCCGGGTACACGCAGACGGCCGCCACCGGCGGAACGTCCGGGTGCTCGGCGTCCGGCCGGCGCGCCTTCGCCGCCAGCGCCCGCACCTTGCCCTCGGTGTCGGCGCCCTCCAGCGTCGTCAGGTCCACCATGCCGATCGCGGTGTCGATCGCCCACGCCTTGGCGTCCTTCTTGATGCTGCGGGTGGCGAGTCCCGCGGCGCGCTGCTCCAGCCCCACCTGGTCCACGCCGGGCAGGCCGTGCAGGAACCGCCGCAGCGACCGCTCGTCCCGGGTGACCTCGGCGAGGTCCGGCGGCAGCGCGCCGGTGCGCGGACCGTCCAGTGGTTCGACCATGCCGCGCAGTCTAGGTCAGCGGGGCGCCGGCCTCGATCCCTCCGAGAGCCGAACCGGCCGTTCAGGAGTCCTTCGGCTCCCACTCCAGCGTGACGGTGAAGTTGGCCTCGCCGGAGCTCTTCGCGACCGCGAGGTTCGCCTCACCGGTGAGCTTGACGCCGAACTGCACCTTGATCTTCGACGGCGTGGTGTCCATCCGGCGGAACTCGTCGAGCACCGCCTCCGCGGCCGGGCGGACCTTGCCCAGCGACTCCTGCAGCGTCTCGGTGGCGCGCCGCACCACGTCGCCGCGGCCGACGCGCTGCGCGCCCGAGGCGTCCTCGGCGGCCTCGATGAGCACCTCGCCGCCGCCCGCCAGCGGCATGCTGACCACTCGACCCGTGTTCCGCTCCCGTGCCGGTGAACCGATCCGAGATCAAGTTAGCGCTCCGGCGGGCCGCGGCGGGGCGGAATCGGGGCGGATCACCGTTCGTCGAGCACCGAGCAGGGGCGGTCCGGGTGGGAGTCGGCGGGCAGCAGGGCCCGTTCCTCCGCGGTGAACTCGTGGTCGTCGATGCGGCACAGCTCGCCGACGAGCTCCCACGGGTCCAGCGGGACGCGCACCGGGTCCTGGTCCTTCCAGCGCACCACCAGCGACCGGCCGTCGGAGGAGGTGGTGGCGTCGGTGAACGCCGGTTGGGCGATCGCGCGGCGCTGCGGGGTGAACCACACCTCCGGTGCCGAGCCTTCTTCGACCAGCAGCGGGGGGACGAAGGCCGCGATGCGGCCGAGGGTGTCCACCTCGGACACCAGCCGACCGGTGTCCAGGTCCGCGATCCGCGCCCGCGTCGAAGTGGAGATCACCAGCTGCGCGCCGTCCGGCGACGTCGTCAGGCCGGTGGCCTCGTCGCCCGGGAGCGGGATGGTGCGGACGGTGCGGGGCGCTCCGCCCGGGCCGTCCAGCCGCCAGAGGTGGACCGAGTCGCCCCAGGCGAGCACGAGCTCACCGGGATGCCCGGGCCGGGCGAGGAGCGCGCCCGCGCCCTCCGGCGGCACCGGTGTCGCCGGCAGCGGGTCGACGGCGATCCGCTGCCCGGTGCGCGGGTCCAGCCGCAGCAGCGCACCGGCGTTGAGCACGGCGACCTCGCCGGGCCCGAGCTCGGCGATCGGCGGCGGATCCTCCTGCGGCGGCAGCGGAATCTCCTGCTCCACGTGCAGATCGTCGGCGTCGTACACGACCAGCCGGTCCGGCCGCGTCTCGTACAGCAGCGAGCCGTCCCCGCTGAACAGCACCTCGGTGTTCCCGCCCGCGGCCGGACCGCGCGCGAGCACGTCGCTGCGGCTGCGGCCGAGCAGCAGCAGCGCCCCGTCCTCGTCGTGGGCGGCGGACTTCGTCCCGTCCGCGGAGGTGGCCAGCGGCTGCGACACCTGGCCCGGGTCGGGCAGGCCCAGCGGCGGCGGCAGGGTCGCGGTGAACAGCGCGTCCTGCTCCAGGAAGACGCCGGTGACCGTCCCGCCGCCGCCGGGGAACGCCGTGATCAGCCGGCCCTGCGAGACGGGGCCGTTCACCAGCCCGAGCGCGTACCGCAGCCCCGTCCCCAGGTCCAGCAGGGTCGAGCCCCGCTCCACCAGGTAGCGGCCCGCTCGATCGAGGGACAGCGGGCAGTCCGCCCCGGGCACCTGCCGAACGGTGGCGCCGGTCGCCACGTCCAGCACCACCGGTGCTCCGCCCTGATCGCAGCGCAGCACCCGGGTGCCGTCGCCGATCACCCCGTTGGCCCTCGCGTCCGCGCTGACGACCTGCGGCGCACCTCGGGTGGAGGTGGTGAGCACGTCACCGCCCGGCACCAGCACGACGACCGATGCCGGATCACCGGTCGGGAACAGGTCCGCGACCGCGTTCAGCGGTATCCGCGGCGGCGGCAGTTCCGCGCGCCGCGCCACGTCCCACAGCACCGGGACCACCTCGGCGCCCGGGGTCGCCGTCCGCGACGGCAGGTAGAGCAGGTGGCGCCCGTCCGCGCTGAACCGCAGGACCGGCCCGGCGCCGGACAGGTCCGGGGCCACCGATGGCCTCGGACCCGGCAGCACGCCCAGCTCCCGGCCCGTCGCCGCGTCCCACAGCGACACCGCGTTCCACCGGTCCGCCACCGCGACGAGCTCGCCGTCCGCGCTGAGCTCCGCTTGGACCACGTCCCGCGTCGGCAAGGTCCGGACCTGCGGCCGCGCCCGGCCCACCCCGCGCACCACGTGCAGCGGGGTCGGGCCGACCTCGCCGGGGGTCAGCGCCAGGACCGTGCGCCCGTCCGCCGACGCCGACGCGTCGCGCAGCTCCCCGGGCGGGATCGGCAGCACGGCGCGCACCCCCTGCATCTTCGCCCGCTGCTCCAGCAGCAGGCCCCACGCCGACGGATCACCGGGCGATTCGTGCCAGGCCGCCAGCGCCAGTTGCAGCGCCACGCGCGGCCGCGGGATCGACTGCTCCCGCGCGGTGGCCACCAGCTGTCCCGCGTTGATCTGGTGGATCCGCTCGCTCAACGACCGGTTCCCCCGGTGCAGGCCCAGCGCCAGCAGTGAGGCGACCAGCGCGAGCACCACCGCCAGCGCCGTGATCGTCCACCACTGCCTGCTGCGGCGGCGGGCGTGCCGTTCGCCGTGGCGGACGAAGTCCTGCTGGTCCGGGGTCAGCCAGTCCGGCCGGGCGCGGAGGTGCTCGGCCGCGGTGGTCAGCGCCGCACCGCGCAGCAGCAGTTCGGGCTCGCGGCCGGAGTCCAGCCAGCGCCGCACGCCACCGCGCAGCTCCTCCTGCCAGGCCACGAACTCGGCGTCGGCGCGCAGCCAGCCGTCCAGCCGGTCCCAGTGCGTGATCAGCGCCTGGTGCACCAGTTCCACCCGCGGCTCGGGGCCGTCCTCGATCACCAGCAGCCGTCGCGCGGCCAGCTCGCGCACCAGGTCGTGCAGCCGCGGCGGGATCTCGCTCCACCGCAGCGCGCTGCGCGCGAAGCCACCGCCGTCCTGCCTGGTGAGCAGCACCAGCAGCCGTCGCGTCGCGTCCCGGTCCCGCGCGGGCAGCGCGGCGAACGCGGCGTCGGCGGTGCGGCTCAGCGCGCCCCGCACCTCGCCGATGCGCTCGTAGGCGTCGTGCGTGAGGAAGCCGCCGACCCGGTGCTGCCACAGCAGGTCCAGCACCAGCGACACCAGCGGCAGCGAACCCGGTTCGGGCGGCGCGTCGGACAGGATCCGCTGCACCAGCCCGGCCTCGAACGCCAACCCGCCCGCTGCCGCCGCCGGGCCGGTCATCGCGGCGCGCAGCTGCTCCCGGGTCATCGGGCCGAGCAGGTGGGTGCACTCGTTGAGCCAGGTCGTGGTGGTCGCACCCGCCAGCTCCTCCAGCGAACCGGGGCGCAGCGTCAGCACCGGCCGCGGCCCGCCCGCGGGCTGGTCGGCGAGCCGCTCCAGCAGGGCGCGGGCGGCGGCCGGGTCGGCGCCGACGTACTCCTCGAACTGGTCCAGGAACAGCAGTTCCGCGTCGGCGGGGACCTCGGCGAGCACCGCGTCCGGCACGGCGCCGGGTTCCGGCCGCACCTCGTGGATCCGCGTGCCGCGCGCCCGCAGCCGCGGCAGCAGGCCCGCGCGCACCAGCGAGGACTTGCCCGCGCCGGAGGCCCCGGCCAGCACCAGCCGTCCCTCCCGGTCCAGCACGGCCAGCACCGCGTCGACGTCCTCCTCGCGGCCGTGGAAGTACGGCGCGTCCCGCTCCTCGAACGCGCGCAGACCGCGGTACGGGTTGAGCAGGCCCGCCTGCCACGACTCGCCGAGCTCGGCCGTCGGCAGCAGGTGCGCGGTGGTGTCGCTGTCGGTCGCCGAGGTCACCACGATCCCGACGACGCAGCGCAGCTCCTCGTCCCACACCGGGGTGCCGCTGTAGCCGGGCCGGATCGTCGGCTGGTGCGGGCCGGCCCGCATCTGCCGCCAGCCGGTGCCCTGCGCGCCCAGCAGCTCGCCGGTCACCCAGAGCCCGTCGTCGTGGCCGTGCGGGAAGCCGAACACCCGGAACCGGTGCCGCCACACCTCGCCGGTCACCCGGGCCGGTGCGGGCAGGGCGCCCGCGGGGACGGGGCCGGTGACCCGCAGGATCGCCACGTCGCCGCGGCCGTCGGGGCGGATCGGACGCCAGTCCGCGACCTCCGCGTCGACCTCGGGGGCGCCCGGCAGCAACGGGAACTCCAGCCGGACCGCGCCCGCCGGGGCGTCGACGGCCTCCGCGTCGGCGTCGAGCACCGCGGCCACCACGTGCGCGCAGGTCGCCACCCGGTCCGGGGCGAGCAGCACGCCCGCGCCGACGACCTCGCCGCCCGCCCGCAGCCGGACCAGGGCGGTGCCGAGCGGGTCCTGCCGATGCTCGTCGTCCGGCCGCACGCGCCACCCCCGGTTCGCGCCGTCGATCACGTCCGCCGGTGAACCTAACCAACCGGGTGGTGCGGGTGGTGCGGATTCCTGGTTCATCCCGGAATCGCAACCTCCCCACTCGAAAGGAGGACGCTAGGTCGTGGGGTGCGGGGTAATCCGGAAGCAGCGCGCACCTCGGCACGGGGCGCGCACCGGACACCGGTACTCCGGAGGTGGTTCCCCATGAAGGCAGTGGTCTACCGAGAACCGTTCGAAGTCACCGTCGACGAAGTCGACCGACCCGCCGTCCAGCACCCCAACGACGTGATCGTGCGCGTCACCTCCACTGCGATCTGCGGATCCGACCTGCACATGTACGAAGGCCGCACCGCCGCCGAACCCGGCATCGTGTTCGGGCACGAGAACCTCGGCATCGTCGACGAGGTCGGGGACGGGGTCGTCGGCCTGAACCGCGGCGACCGGGTCGTGATGCCGTTCAACGTCGCCTGCGGCTTCTGCACGAACTGCACGGCCGGGAACACCGCGTTCTGCCTCACGGTCAACCCCGGATTCGCGGGCGGCGCCTACGGCTACGTCGCGATGGGCCCGTACACCGGCGGGCAGGCCGAGTACCTGCGGGTGCCGTTCGCCGACTTCAACTGCCTGGTGCTGCCGCCGGACTCCAGCAAGGAAGCCGACTACGTGCTGCTCGCCGACATCTTCCCCACCGGCTACCACGGTTGCGAGCTCGCACAGGTGTCGCCGGGGGAGACCTGCGCGGTCTACGGCGCCGGGCCGGTCGGCCTGATGGCCGCCTACTCGGCGCTGCTGCGCGGCGCCTCCCGCGTGTTCTGCGTGGACCGGATCCCGGAGCGGCTGGCGAAGGCCGAGGAGATCGGCGCCATCCCGATCGACTTCAGCGCGGGCGACCCCGTCGAGCAGATCAAGGACCTGACCGAGGGCGTGGGCACCGACAAGGGCGTGGACGCCGTCGGCTACCAGGCGCACACCGCCGACGCGGGCACCGAGGAACCCGCCGTGGTGCTCAACTCGCTGATCCACACCGTCCGGCCCACCGGGCGGCTCGGCGTCCCCGGCCTGTACGTGCCCGCCGACCCCGGCGGCCCGGACGAGAACGCCAAGCAGGGGATGCTGCTGGTCGCCATCGGCAAGATGTTCGAGAAGGGGCAGGTCGTCGGCACCGGCCAGTGCAACGTGAAGCGGTACAACCGCCAGCTCCGCGACATGATCACCGCGGGACGGGCGGCGCCGAGCTTCGTGGTCTCGCACGAGCTGTCGCTGTCCGAGGCGCCGGACGCCTACCGCAAGTTCGATCAGCGGATCGAGGGCTACACCAAGGTCGTCCTGCACCCGTGACGCCGACCGCGCCGGCTCCCCGCCCCTCGGGGACCGGCGCGGGCGGGATCTGGCGCACATCCGCCGGTCTCCGCCGCCGCCCGCGGTGGTCGCGGCCGTTACTGTCCTCGGCCATGGACGTACGGGTCGTGGACCACCCGCTGGCGAAGTCGAGGCTCTCGACGATGCGCGACGCGCGCACCGAGAACGCGGCTTTCCGCGCAGCGCTGCAAGAACTCACCCTCATGCTGATCTACGAGGCGACCCGCGACGCCGAGGTCGCCGAAGCGCCGATCCACACCCCGGTGGCCCGCACCACCGGGTACCGGCTGGCGAATCCGCCGCTGCTGGTGCCGGTGCTGCGCGCCGGGCTCGGCATGGCCGACCAGGCGCACCGGCTCATCCCGGAGGCGCAAATGGGCTTCGTCGGGCTCGCCCGCGACGAGGAGACGCTGCAGCCGACGCCGTACCTGGAATCGCTGCCGAAGGACCTCTCCGGCCTCCCCGTGCTGGTGCTGGATCCGATGCTGGCCACCGGCGGGTCGATGCTGCACACCATCCGGCTGCTGGTGGAGCGCGGCGCGACCGACGTGACCGCGATCTGCACCCTCGCCGCCCCGGAGGGCGTCCAGCACCTGGCGGACTCCGGTCTGCCGCTGCGGGTCGTGACCGCCAGCATCGACGAGCGGCTCAACGAGTCCGGCTTCATCGTCCCCGGCCTCGGCGACGCGGGGGACCGCGAGTACGGCGCCGTGTGACCCGAGCGCACCTTGGACCGGGTGGTACCAGCGAGATACCATCCGGTCCATGGCCATGACGCTGCGGCTGACCGACGAGGAGAGCGCTCGGCTGGCGGAGCTCGCCGCCGCCGAAGGCCGCTCCAAGCAGGAGATCGTGCGCGCCGCGCTCGCCGAGCGGTGGGCCCGGCAGCGCAAGGACCAGCAGCTCGGCGAAGTCGTGCAGCGGGTGCTGCCGCACTACCGGGGATTGCTGGACGACCTCGGACCCGCATGATCGATCATTGATCGGTGCTCGTCTACCTCGACGCTTCCGATCTGCTGCTGCTCGCCACCGCCGTCACCCGCGGTGACCTGGTGGTGCGGGACAGCGGCCTGCTCGACTCGGCCGCGTACCGGCCGCGGGCCGAGGTGCTCGGCGTTCCCGCCTACGGGACGTTGTGGCTGAAGGCGGCCGCGCTGCTGGACTCCCTGGTGCGCACCCGGCCGCTGGTGGAGGGCAACTGGCGGCTCGGCTGGGTCGCCGCGGTCGCGATGTGCGACGTCAACGGCTGGTGGATCGACGCCGACGAGACCGAGGCCCTGCAACTGGTGCGCGACGTGGGGCGCGACAAGCGGGAGGTCGCCGAGATCGCGGACTTCCTGGAGCGCTGCGCCGAACCCAAGGGGTGAGCGCCGGCCGCGTGCCGTTCCCGAGGTGTTCGCCCTGCCGATCTCGGGTGTTTCGCCCGTTTCGTGGGACGCTGGACCGGTGGCTCACCGAGGATCCGCCGTCGCCGCCGCCCTGCTGGGAGGAGCGGTCGCGGGGGCCTGCTACCGCAGCGTCCGCACCGTGCGCCAGGTCCGCGCGCTGGTCCCGCTGCACGAGGCACCGCCGGATCCGGGCGTGTTCCCGGCCGCGGTGACCGTCGTCGTCCCGGCCCGCGACGAGGCCGCCGTGATCGACGACTGCCTGCGCGGCATCCGCGCCCAGACCTACGCCGACCGTGATCCGGCGGCGCTGCGCGTCGTGGTCGTCGACGACGGGTCCACCGACGGGACCGGGGACCTCGCCCGCGCGCACGCCGCCGCGGACGAGCGGATCCGGGTGGTGCGGGTGGACGGCCCGCCGCCGGGCTGGGCGGGCAAGGTGCACGCGATGCACGTCGGCGTCGAGGCGGCCGGGCCGCCCGGGGCGGGGGAGTGGCTGCTGTTCGTCGACGCGGACACGGTGCTCGCCCCCGACCTGCTGGCCAGGCTGCTGCTCACCGCCGACGCCGTGGACGCGGACCTGGTCTCCACGCCGGGCGGGCCGCCGCCGCGGCGCTCGGCGGCCTGGCCGCTGCTGATGCCGCCGGGGCTGCAGCTGATCGGGGAGAACGCCGCGCCGGACGGACGTGGCGCCAAGGCCTTCGCCATCGGGCACTGCATCCTGCTGCGCCGCTCGCACTACGACAAGATCGGTGGCTGGGAGTCGATGGCCGGGCTGCGCAACGAGGACGTCGCGCTCGCCACCTCGGTCCGCGACCACGGCGGTGTCACGCGGCTGGTGGACGGGCTGGACCACGTGACGACCACCGGCATGGACCCGTTCGCGCAGGGCTGGGCGTCGTTCCGGAAGAGCTTCGTGGCCGGTACCCGGCAGTCGGTGCCGGTCCTGCTGGGCGGCGGGCTCGGGCAGGTCGCGCTGTCGCTGGCCGCACCGGTCGCGCTCGGGTTCGGCGTCCGGCGGCGGCGACCGCTGCTGGCCGCGGCCGGGGTGATCGGCTGGGTGGCGCAGGGCGTCGCGCACGCGCACACCGCGCGCTACATGCGGGCGGGGCCGGAGCTGGCGCCGCTGGCCCCGTTCACCGGGGCGCTGTTCGGCGGGGTGCTGCTGGACGGGGCGGTCCGGGTGCTGAGCGGGACCGCGTCCTGGAAGGGGCGCCGCAGCGGGAGCTGACGCCCGGGTGTGGCCCGTTCCGCGGAACGGGCCACACGGTGGGTTCCGTCAGCGGTCAGTCTTCGACCTGATCCGTTTCGTGCTTGCGGAGGGCGAGTGGCGCGCCGGCCAGGTCCTCTTCGTTGCAGAGCAACTTCAGTTCGTAGTACGGCGCACCTTTGCGGTCGTCGTAGTCCAGGTGGACTGCGATGACGTCCACGGGCTCGCCCAACCAGGACTGCGCTTCGCGCAGCCAGCGGGCGGACCGTTCCAATGCGGTCGGCAGATCGTCGTCGCGGAACTCGACCGGCCGGTAGGGCACCCCGTGCACCTGGTCCCCGGGATGTTCGGGCTGGGGCAGATCAACGGAGACACCGGAGTCGTCGAGTTCGAGTTCGATCGTTTCCTCACTCACCGTGAAAGGGTAACGCGTGGCCGGTGACCTGGTCGAACGTCGGTGCGGTGAGCGGTCGGCCGAGGTCCGGGCAGGCTTCGCCGCGGCGGTGGCGCGCTGGTCGGCCGGTTCCCCGGCGAGGTGCGGGAGGGACGCCCCGAACTCGACTCGACAGTTGAGGGAAGGCGGGCCATCGCCCAGGGCGCCCCGTTCGCCGCACGGGTGCGCGTCCCGGCGACGTAGATCACCATACCGGGTGATGATCGATCAAGATCAACAGGGGGGTTTCCGGCCCTGCCAAAGGAAAATCTGCGCGTACGGGCACGCTCGGACGCAGATCGGGCAGCGGAGCGGGCCGACCCGCGCAAGATCGCGGACCCGCTCCCGGCCGACCGGCCCGGCCCGCCCGCGGACGCGCCGAACCGCTCCCCGCCGCGGGAGTGCGCGGTCCCGCGGCGATCAGGGCATCAGGCCCGCCGCGACCGCGGCGCCCAGTTCCCAGCACGCGGACAGGTCCGCCTGGTCGGGCGTGCCGGACAGCACCACCGGTTCGGCGGCCTGCCGCCACGACAGGCCAGAGGTGATCGACGCGATGGCCCGCAGCGCGCCCTCGGTGCCCTCGTTCCCGTGCACCCAGCAGCCGAACGGGCGACCCGCGGTCGAGTCCAGGCAGGGGTAGTAGACGGTGTCGAAGAAGTGCTTCAGCGCGCCGCTGATGTAGCCCAGGTTCGCCGGGGTGCCGAGCAGGTACCCGTCCGCGGCGAGCACGTCGGAGGCGGTCGCGGCCAGGGCGGCGGTGCGCACGACCTCGACGTCCTCGATCTCCTCCGTGGTCGCACCGGCCACGACCTGCTCGAACATCGCCTGCATCCCGGGCGAGGGCGTGTGGTGCACGATCAGCAGCCTGGGCATCGGCCCCTCCGTTCGGTCAGGAGTCCTCGCGGACCAGTTCGGTGACGGCGGCGTCCAGCCGGTCGAGGCGGTCGCCGGCCCGCCGCTGCGCCGCCGCGAGATCGCCGTTCGCCGCCTCCACCACCTGGAAGTAGCACTTGAGCTTCGGCTCGGTGCCGGACGGGCGCACCACCAGCCGCAGCCCGCCCTCCCCGGTGATCACCAGCGCGTCGGTGTCCGGCAGCAGGTCCCGCACCCGCACCGGGGTGCCGAGCAGTTCGGCGGGGGGATCGGCGCGGAGGCGGCGCATCGTCGCGGCGATCTCGTCGAGGTCGGTGACCCGCACCGAGACCTGCCCGGTGCGGTGCACGCCGTGCTCGGCGGCGAGCTCGTCGAGCAGGCCGGGCAGGTCGCGCCCCCGCTCCCGCAGCGTCGCGGCCAGGTCGCAGGCCAGCACCGCAGCGGAGATGCCGTCCTTGTCCCGCACCCGGTCCGGGTCCACGCAGTGCCCGAGCGCCTCCTCGTAGGCGTAGACGAGCCCGGTGCCGCTGCCGTCGCCGGAGCGCACCAGCCACTTGAACCCGGTGAGCGTCTCGTCGTAGCGCACGCCGTGCTTGCGGGCGAGGGAGCGCAGCATGGTCGCCGACACGATCGTCGTCGCCACCAGCGGGTCCGGGTGCGCGGCCCGGTCGAGCCCGGAGAGCACGTGCTCGCCGAGCAGCACGCCGGTCTCGTCGCCGCGCAGCATCCGCCAGCCGTCGCCGTCCCGGACGCCCAGCGCGCAGCGGTCCGCGTCCGGGTCGAGCGCGATCGCGAGGTCCGCGGAGACGTCCGCGGCCAGCGCCAGCAGCAGGTCGGTCGCGCCCGGCTCCTCCGGGTTCGGGAAGCCGACGGTGGGGAAGTCCGGGTCCGGCCCGGCCTGCTCGGGCACCCAGTGCACGTCGGTGAACCCGGCGAGCTCCAGGGCTTCTTGCAGCGGTCCGGCGCCGACGCCGTGCAGCGCGGTCGCCGCCACCCGCAGCGCGCGCGCCGTGCCGCGGGGCAGCGCCGCCACCGGCGCCAGGTAGTCGGCCAGCGCCCGCTCGTGCACCGCGTGCTCGCGCCGCCGCGGCACCTCGGCGGCGGGCGGGCTCGCGGCGACGCACCGCTCGATCTCGGCGTCGGCCGGGCCGACCAGCTGGGTGCCGCCGGAGAGGTACAGCTTGTACCCGTTGTCCTGCGGCGGGTTGTGCGAGGCGGTGATCTGCACCCCCGCGACCGCGCCGAGCGCGCGGGACGCGTGCGCCAGCACCGGCGTGGGCAGTGCTCCGGGCAGCACCCGCACGTCGAACCCGGCGGCCGCGAACACGTCGGCGGTGTCCGCCGCGAACTCCGCGGATCCGTGCCGCGCGTCGCGGCCGACGACGACGATCCCGCCGCCCAGCCCCCGCTCGGCCAGCCACCGGGCCACGCCCCAGGTGGTGCGCACGACCACGGCCCGGTTCATGCCGTTCGCCCCGGCCCGGACCGCGCCGCGCAGCCCGGCGGTGCCGAAGGTCGGCATCCCCGACATGCGCTGCGCCAGGTCCGCGGCCGCGTCCGGATCCCCGCCGGTGGCGGCGTCGAGCACGGCGGTCAGCTCGGCGCGCGCCGCCTCGTCGACGTCCGCGCCGATCCAGGCCCGCGCGGCTTCCACGCACCCCGGATCGAGGTGCTGAGTGCTGACCACGACGTCACTCCTTCGCTGGTGGACCGGCCGCAACCGGCTCGGCGCGTGCCACGGCACGCAGATGATCTCGAAACAGCACATCCCGAACAAGCCGAACCGCGACCGCCCGGGAGCGGACCCTCGTCCTGCCACCGGCGAAGCCGCTGAGCCGCCGACCACCGAAGCAGCGGAACCAGCCGCGGGTTCTCAGCGGTTTCCTCGCGAGCACGGCGTTTCGGAGCCACCGGTGAGAACGATCCCGCAGCGAGGGGGCCGCTGAGGTTCCGCCACCCGGCCCGAACGCAACAGGAGCACCGACCAGACCGGGATCAAGCGGACTCGACGAGGGAGCGCAGGAGCTTGCCCATCCGGCCGGCCGAAGCCTTGCCCGCCTCCAGCACCTCCTGGTGGTTCAGCGGCTGCCCGGACAGCCCGGCGGCCAGGTTCGTCACCAGCGACAGCCCGAACACCTCGGCGCCCGCGGCGCGCGCGGCGATCGCCTCGGCGACCGTGGACATGCCGACCAGGTCGACGCCGGAGCCGCGCAGCATCCGGATCTCGGCCGGGGTCTCGAAGTGCGGTCCGGGCAGCCCCGCGTACACGCCCTCCTCCAGCGAGTCGTCGATCTCCTGGGCGAGACCGCGCAGCCGCGGCGAGTACAGGTCGGTGAGGTCCACGAAGTGCGGCCCGACCAGCGGGGAGCGCGCGGTGAGGTTCACGTGGTCGCTGATCAGCACGGGCTGCCCGACCGACATGCCTTCGCGCAACCCGCCCGCGGCGTTGGTGAGCACCACGGTCCGGCAGCCCGCGGCGACCGCGGTGCGCACCCCGTGCACCACCGAGTTCATGCTCTTGCCCTCGTACAGGTGGGTGCGACCGAGGAAGACCAGCACCTGCTTGCCCGCGACCGGCACGGACCAGATCCGGCCGCTGTGCCCGCTGGCGCTCGGCGGTTCGAAGCCGGGCAGGTCGGACATGGTCACCTCGGCGACGGGGGAGCCGATCTCCTCGGCGGCGGGCCGCCACCCGGAGCCGAGCACGACGGCGAGGTCGTGGTGGGCGGCACCGGTGCTCTCGGCGAGGGCGGCCGCGGCGGCGCTGGCGGTGGCGAACGGGTCGGAATCAGCAGAAGGAGTCACGACCGCTCAGCGTAGTCATCTCCGCGACCCGCCTCCGCCGTCGACCGGCGGCGGCGATCACCCGGGCGGTTCGCCCGTCCGGCCGCACCGCTCGGTCGAACGGGCCCCGGGCTCAGGACGTGATCTGGAAGCCCCCCAGCGCTTCGTCGAACAGCCGCTGGTGGGCGCCGGGCTGGTCGAGCGGCGTGGTCACCCGCAGCACCCACAGGTCGCTGCCGCGGGGCATCAGCTGCGAGGTGGTGCTGCGCTCGGAGTCGGCGACGGCCGGTCCGATCACGCCGCCCTGGCTGGCGGTGTAGCGCAGGAAGCGGTCCGTCTCGCCGCTGACCTCGTCGGTGGCGCCGGTGGGCCGGTCCTCCTCCAGCCGGAAGGTCCCGTGCTCGCCCGCGGAGCGCTCCTGGAGCACGTCCACGTAGTCCTGCGCGGTGGAGCGGTCGCCGTAGTAGCCCTCGAACCGCTCCACGGCGACCTCGGCGCGGCCGTCCGGGGAGATCAGGTACACCACCATGCTCTCGGTGGGCTGGTTGCGGCTGCCGCGGAACACGTCCCAGCCCTCGGGGGCGACGACCTCGAAACCGCCGCCGCCCTGCTGGCTGCGCTTGGCCTCGTCGACGTAGCGGGCCAGCCGCGGCGTGGCCGGCTGGGACGGAGCGGGAGTGGTGATCTCGGGCAGCACGTCGTGCCCGGCGAGCGCGCGGGTCGCGGCGAACCCACCCGCGGTGGAGGCGGCGAACAGCACCACGGCCGCCAGGCCCAGCACCACCGCGCCCCAGCGGAACCGCCTGCGCGGCGCGGGCGGCGGTTCGCTGAGCATGAACGGCAGCGGGCCGGGGTCGGCGGCCAGCGGCGCCGGTTCCTCGTCGGTGGCGGTGCCGGGGGCGGTGTTCGGCGAGGTGCTGGGGACCTTGCGCACCCGCACCGTCGGCGCCTCCGGGTCCAGCAGCATCTCGAACGGCCGGGTGCCGGAGGGCGGCAGCAGGTCCTGCACGTGGCGGCGCACCTCCTGCGCCGTCATCCGCTGCGCCGGGTCCTTGACCATGAGCCCGGCGATGATCTCGCCGATCGGCCCGGGCCGGTGCGGGGCGGGGACCGGCCCGCGCACCACCGAGGTGATGGTGGCCAGCGGGTCGTCGTTCGCGCCGTAGGGCGCGGTGCCCTCGGAGGCGGCGAACAGCGTCGCGCCCAGCCCCCACAGGTCGGCGGCGTCGGTGACGGCCTCGCCGGAGGCGATCTCGGGGGCGATGAACGCCGGGGTGCCGAGCATGATCCCGGTGGAGGTGATGGTGTGCTCGGAGACGTTGCGGGAGATGCCGAAGTCGCTGAGCTTGATCCGCCCGTCGTCGCCGATCAGCACGTTGCCCGGCTTCACGTCGCGGTGCACGATGCCCGCCCGGTGCGCGGCGTCGAGCGCGGCGGCCACGCCGTCGGCGACCAGCGCCAGCTGCGGGTCGCCGAGCGCGCCGTGCTCGGCGAGCACCGCCGCGAGGCTCTGCGAGGGCACCAGTTCCATGACGACGAACGGTTCGCCCTCGTGCCGGGCCACGTCGTAGAGCGTCACCACGTTGGGATGGGTGACCAGCGCGATCGCCCGCGCTTCGCGCAGCGCGCGTTCCCGGAGCTCGGCGGCCTCGCCCTCGGGCATCCCCCGGGGCAGCAGCACCTCCTTGACCGCCACGGGCCTGCGCAGCAGTTCGTCGGTGCCCGCCCACACGATGCCCATCGCGCCGCCACCGATGCGCTGCTCCAGCCGGTAGCGGTCGGCGATCAGCCGGTCGGCGCCTGCGGCGGCCTCTTCCTCAGTCGTGGGCACCCGCTCATTCTCCACCCCGCGTCGTCGGGTCCGGTCCAAACCCGCCCGTTCACCTGCCAACAGCGGATATCACTCAGCGTGTTCAGCGGAGTCCGCTGGGCGGGACGGCGGTGTTACCGGTAGTGAAGTTTCCCACGTGGTCGGTTCCGGCCGGTCACCGCACCAGGTGCCCAAGATTATTTCGCGCCAACGGGAAAACCCGGCCGACCGGCGCCGTTCGCGGCCCCGGCGGCGCGGCTCGGGATTATGACCAGTCGGGGCGATTCGGATAAGTTGGGCGCGGCCGGGACCACCGCCAGCGGGAGCAAACCGTTCGGCGACCCCGTCACGCACCGCTCGTCGCCCGCCACCCGGCGGGTCGGTGGGAGTGCCCGAAGGCCCCATCGGACCCCCGGTGGGGCCGCGCGATGGTGGGCGCAGCGTGAGTGACGAACAATTCCACGGGGTCGCCTGGTCCACGGTCTGATCACCGGCTCGCCGAGGAGGTGCCCTTGTCCGCGTTCGTCCTCGTCCACCTGCTGGTGGCTCTGGCGTTGCCGATCGTAGCCCGGCGCAACACCGGGATGGCCTTCGCGATCGCCGCCCTGCCACCGGCGGCCGCGCTGACCTGGGTGCTCGCGCGCTCCGGGGCGGTGCTCAGCGGGGACGCCATCGTGGAGGAGGTCCCGTGGTCGCCGCTGCTGGGCCTGGAGTTCACCTTCCGGTTGGACGCGCTCGCGGTGCTGATGACGCTGCTGGTGTCCGGCATCGGGGTGCTGGTGCTGGTCTATTCGATCGGGTACTTCCACGCGGGCAGCGGTGACGCCCGGCGTTCCGCACCGCTGCTGCTGACGTTCGCGGGCACCATGTTCGGGCTGATCCTGGCCGACGACCTGCTCACCGTCTACGTGTTCTGGGAGCTGACGACGGTCTGCTCCTTCCTGCTGGTCGGTCAGGCGGGCATCAGCCGGGAGTCGCGGCGGTCGGCGCTGCAAGCGCTGATGATCACCACGATGGGCGGGCTGGTGATGCTGCTCGGCTTCGTGGTGCTCGGCGAGGCCGCGGGCACCTACCGCATCTCGGAGATCGTCGCGGAGCCGCCCGGCGGCACCCCGCTGGCCGTCGCGGCCTCGCTGATCCTCGTCGGCGCGCTCACCAAGTCGGCCCAGGTGCCCTTCCACAACTGGCTGCCGACCGCGATGGTCGCGCCCACCCCGATCAGCGCGTACCTGCACGCGGCCTCCATGGTGAAGGCCGGGGTGTTCCTGGTCGCCCGCCTCGGCCCGGTGTTCGTCGGGGTGCCCGAGTGGTGGCTGCCGACCGTGGTGTTCGGCCTGATCACGATGGTCTTCGGCGGCTGGCGGGCGCTGCACGAGACGGACCTGAAGAAGCTGCTCGCCTACGGCACCGTCAGCCAGCTCGGGTTCCTGATGGTGCTCGTCGGGCAGGGCACCTACGCGGCCGCGCTGGCCGGGGCGGCGATGCTGCTGGCGCACGGCATGTTCAAAGCGACCCTGTTCCTCGTCGTCGGCATCGTCGACCACCAGACCGGCACCCGGGACGTGCGGGAGCTGTCCGGGCTCGGGCGGCGGATGCCCGCGCTGGCCACGATCGCCGCGCTGGCGGTGGCGTCGATGGCGGGCCTGCCGCCGATGCTGGGCTTCCTCGGCAAGGAGGCCGCGTTCGGCGCGTTCCTGGAGGAGGGCGGCGGCACCGGGTTGCTCATCGACTTCGTGCTGCTGCTCGGCTCGGTGTTCACCGTGGCCTACAGCGCGCGGATGCTGTGGGGCGCGTTCGCCCGCAAACCGGGCGTGGCCCCCACCGGGGGCAAGCAGCCCGGGGCGGTGCTGCTGGTGCCCGCCGCGATCCCCGCGTTCGCCGGGGTCGTGCTCGGCATCGGGTATCCGCTGACCGACGAGCTCGCCGGTTCCTACGCCGCCGTGTACGGCGCCGGGGTCGACCCGCTGCACCTGGAGCTGTGGCACGGCTTCGAACTGCCGCTGCTGTTCTCGGTGGTCGCGGTCGCCGCTGGGTTGTGGGTGCACGCGATGCGCGTCCCGCTCACCGCGCTGCGCCGCAGGCTGCCGAAGCCGCTCGACGCGCAGCGCGGCTACGAGCGGATCATGGCCCTGCTGGAGCGCACCGCCGTCGGCGTCACCGGCCGCACCCAGGTCGGTTCGCTGCCGACCTACCTGGCGATCATCCTGCTCACGGTGGTCGCCGTCCCCGGATCGGTGCTGGTCTACCACGCGCACGTGCCCGCGGACATGGCGCTGCACCACAACCTGCTGCAGATCCCGCTGGCGATCCTGGTGATCATCGCGGCGATCGCGGTGGTGCGGGCGAAGCGGCGGCTCACCGCGGTGCTGCTCGTCGGCGTGATCGGCTACGGCATCGGCGGCCTGTTCATCGTGGACGGCGGGCCGGACGTGGCGCTCGCCCAGTTCCTGGTCGAGACGCTGACCATGGTCGCGTTCGTGTTCGTGCTGCGGCGGCTGCCCGCGCGGTTCACCAAGGGCGACGCGGCGCGGTCGCTGCGCTGGCCGAAGCTGGCGCTGTCGGTGGCGGGCGGGGTGGTCATCGCGCTCGGCGCGGTGCTGTTCAGCGCGGCGCGGCAGCAACCGCCGGCGGTCAGCGCCGACTTCATCGCGCAGTCCGAGGAAGGCGCCGGGGCCACCAACATCGTCAACGCGATCCTCGTCGACTTCCGCGCGTTCGACACCGTCGGCGAGATCTCCGTGCTCGCCGTCGCCGCGACCGGTGTCGCCAGCCTCGTGCTGGCCTCCCGGTTCGACCGCAGGCGCCGCAGCTCGCGCGGCGCGCAGGCGACGGCTCCCGCGGAACGCCCCGGAGTCGTGCTCAGCGGGAACGGGAACGGGCGGCGCCAGGAGGAGGAGGAGCAGTCATGACCGACCCCAGGATCACCGCCCCCCGCAACGGGGAACGCCCCGGCGTGCCGTGGACCGGGTGGGACGCCCCGCGGGAGCGCTGGCTGCTGTCCGGCTTCCCCCGCGACGGCCGGGAACGGGCCGTGCTGCTCGAACTCGCCGCCCGCATCGTGTTCCCGACCGTGCTGGTGCTGTCGATCTACCTGCTGTTCGCCGGGCACGACCGGGCGGGCGGCGGCTTCAGCGGCGGCCTCGTGGCCGGGCAGGCGTTCGCGCTGCGCTACCTCGCGGGCGGCCGGATGGACGACAGCGCGATCATCTCGCTGCGGCCTCCCGTGCTGATCGGGCTCGGGCTCACCATCGCCACCCTCACCGGGTTCCTGCCGCTGGTGTTCGGGCAGGAACTGCTGGAGAGCGCCATCTTCAAGATCTCCGTCCCGCTGCTGGGCCAGATCAAGTTCGTCTCCAGCATCCTGCTCGACATCGGCGTCTACCTGCTGATCATCGGCGTGGTGCTGGACCTGCTGCGCACGCTCGGCTCCGGAGTGGAGGCCGACGCGGCCGCGGCGGAGAGGGGACAGGCATGACCGCGAACCTCACCGTGAACCTCACCATGGCCGTGGTGCTGGCCGCGCTGTACTCCGCGGGGTTCTACCTGCTCATGCAGCGCTCGCTGATGCGCATCCTGATCGGCACGGTGATCGTCGGGCACGGCGCCAACCTGCTGCTGCAGCTGGCGGGCGGACCGCCCGGGCGGGCCCCGATCCTCGGCGACGCCGCACCGGAGCAGATGACCGATCCGCTGCCGCAGGCGATGGCGCTGACCGCGATCGTGATCACCTTCGCGCTCACCACGTTCCTGCTTGCGCTCGCCTACCGCTCGTGGGTGCTGCTCGGCCACGACGAGGTCCGCGACGACGTCGAGGACCGCCGGATCCGGCGGCTGGAACGCAGGCTCGCCGAATCCGAGGACGACAAGGCGAACGAAGACGAACTCGAACGGGAGGCCACCCAGTGACGGTCCTCGTGGCCCTGCCCGTCCTGCTGCCGCTGGCGGCGGCCGGGATGTCCCTCGCACTGGGCCGGTTCGCCGACTTCCAGCGCATCATCGGGCTGGTCGTGCTCGCCGCGATCATCGCCGACGCGGGATTCCTGCTGTACCTGACCGACCGCACCGGGCCCGTCGTGCTCCAGATCGGCGGCTGGGCCGCGCCCGCGGGCATCACGCTGATCGCCGACCGGCTCTCGGCGCTGCTGCTGGTCGTCTCGGCAGTGGTGACCTTCGCGGTGCTGATCTACTCGATCGGGCAGCGGCTCACCGACTACGGCCGGGAGCGCGCCAGCACCACGTTCCACCCGATGTACCTGGTGCTGTGCGCCGGGGTGTCGCTGGCCTACCTCGCGGGCGACCTGTTCAACCTGTTCGTCGCGTTCGAGATCATGCTGTCCTCCTCGTACGTGCTGATCACGCGGCGCACCACGGCCAGCCGGGTGCGCGCGGGCATGACCTACGTGATCGTCAGCCTCACCTCGTCGCTGCTGTTCATCACCATGATCGCGCTGGTGTACGCGGCCACGGCCACCGTGAACCTCGCCGACCTCGGCGGGAAGGTCGCGCTGCTGCCCGAGGGGCTGCAGGTGGCGCTCGGGCTGATGATGGTGATCGTGTTCGGGGTGAAGGCGGCGATGGTGCCGCTGCACTTCTGGCTGCCGGACAGCTACCCGACCGCGCCCGCCCCGGTCACCGCCGTGTTCGCCGGACTGCTCACCAAGGTCGGCATCTACGCGCTGATCCGCACCCAGACGCTGGTGTTCAGCCACGACCGCAGCTGGACGCTGATGCTGGTGATCGCGCTGGTCACCATGCTGGTCGGGGCGCTGGGCGCGCTCGCGCAGAACGACCTCAACCGGATGCTGTCGTTCCTGCTGGTCAGCCACATCGGCTACATGCTGTTCGGGCTCGGCGTCTACGACGTCATCGGGCTCACTGGCGTGATCCTCTACGTGGTGCACCACATCACCGTGCAGGCGACGTTGTTCCTGGTCAGCGGGTTGATAACCCGGCACACCGGCACGGTGGCGCTGAGCCGGATGGGCGGGCTGGCGAAGGCGGCGCCGATGATCGCGGTGCTGTTCGCGCTGCCCGCGCTGAGCCTCGCCGGGGTGCCGCCGTTCTCCGGGTTCGTCGCGAAGCTGGCGCTGCTGCAAGCGGGCATCGGCGCCGGGACCTGGTCGGCCTACGCGGTCACCGCCGGGACGATCCTCACCAGCCTGCTCACCCTCTACGCGATGGCGCGGGTGTGGACCAGGGCGTTCTGGGGGCAGGTCCGCGCGCCCGAAGCCGACCCGGACCCGGACGACGAGCTCGTCGTCGGCACCGGGAACTCGACCCGGCCGATGGTCGCGGCCACCGGCGTCCTGGTCACCGCCAGCGTGGTCATCGCCCTGGTCGCCGGGCCGCTGGCCGGGGTCAGCGAGCGCGCCGCGGACGACCTGATGCAGGGCACGACCTACCGCGAAGCGGTGCTGGGAGGTGCGCGATGACCACGCCGGCCCGACGGGCGCTGCGCAGGCTGCCGCTGGTGCTGTGGCTGACCGCGGTGTGGATCCTGCTGTGGGGCACCCTCGACCTGGGCACCCTGGTGTTCGGCCTGCTGGTGGCGCTGCTGGTGACGCTCGTGTTCCCGCTGCCGCCGGTCACCACGCACATGGTGGTGCGGCCGCTGTCCCTGCTGCGGCTGGTCTGCTACCTCGCGGTCGACCTGGTGGTGTCCACGGTGCGGGTGTCCTGGCAGGCGGTCCGGTACGGGCCGCGGACCAGGGCGGGCATCGTGCGGGTGACGCTGCTGACCGACTCCGACCACCTCACCGCGATGGTCGCCAACGCGGTCTCGCTGGCGCCCGGCAAGTTCGTCATGCAGATCGACCGGGCGCACCGCATCTGCTACGTGTACGCGCTCGGCATGCGCGCCGGCGGCGAGGAGCTGGTGCGGCGCGAGGTGCTGGCGCTGGAGCGCCGCATCGTCCGGGCCGTCGGTTCCGCAGCGGAGCTGGAGCTCGTCGGCCGCATCGAGGACTCCGCCGGGACCGCGGGGAAGGAGGACGCCTGATGGACGTCGTGTTCGTCGTGACCTTCGCGCTGCTGTGCCTGGCGGCGCTGCTGGCGCTGATCCGGATGATCATGGGCTCGTCGACGCTGGACCGCATCGTGGCGCTGGACGTCATCGTCACGCTGATCGTGGCGGGCACCTGCGTGAGCATGGGCTGGCTGCGGGACGGCTCCAACATCGCGCTGCTGACCACGTTCGCGCTGCTGGCGTTCATCGGTTCGACCAGCGCGGCCCGGCTCGTCGAGAAGAAGGAGCCGTACCGGTGAGCGTGCTCGATGTGATCTCCGCGTGCTGCCTGGTGCTCGGCGCGCTGTCCTGCCTGCTCGGCGCGGTGGGGCTGCTGACCTTCCCGGACGTCACCGCCCGGCTGCAGGCGGCGACGAAGCCGCAGACCCTCGGGCTGATCCTGGTGCTGATCGGGACCGCGTTGCAGCTGGACTTCCACTACTCGCTGGCGCTGGCGCTGGTCGCGCTGTTCCAGATGCTCACCGCCCCGGTGCTGGCGCAGCTGGTGGGGCGCGCGGCGTACCGGGCGGACAGCATCCGGCGGGAGAACCTGGTCGTCGACGAGATGGGCGAGCGCATCGAGCGCGAACACGACCGGCCTTGATCGACGTGCGTGCGCTGCGGGTACCGTTCCGCCCGGGGAGGTTGCGCGTGCGCGCTGTGTTCTCCCCCACTCCCGGCCAACGCGGGAGGTCGGTACCGCGTCCACCGGATCGCGGTGCAGCACAGGCAACGAGGGAGCAGTCATGCGCGTCCGACCAGTCGCCGGAGCGTTGATCGCGGGGCTCTGCCTCGCCGCGTGCGGCGACCCCGCGCCCCCGGCCGCGCAGGAGCCGCCGGCCGTGGTCACGCTGCCGAAGGCGATCTCGCCGCCGCCCGCGGGCGCGTCCACCAGCGCGACCCCGCCCGCGCCCTCGGTCAGCAGCACCACGACCGCGAGCAGCACGCCGCGGGCCACCAGCACCCCGGACGAGGAACCGACCTCCGGCGCCGAGGAGTCGAGCACCGCCCCCGACGGCGGGGACGTCGAGTGCGGGACGTTCACCGACAAGGCCGGGCGCGGCCACCGGCTGTTCGCCGGGCGCAGCGACGCCGGCGAGGTCCTCAGCTGCGGGGAAGCCGACCGGGTGATGAACAAGTACTTCTCGTTGCCCAAGGACCAGGTCGAGGGCAGCGGCAGGTTCGCGAACTTCGAGGACTACGGCTGCGCGAGCACCCCGAAGGACCGGGTGCAGGCGCTCTGTTCCAGCTCCGACGGCAAGTCGTCCTACATCACCGCCTGACACCGTGTTGCGACGATCCGGGCAACCTGCCGCGCGCAGCGGCGAGCACCGCCCGCACTGTGATCAAATGGCCTGGTGCGGCGGCCCGTCGCCGCGAAGCGCTGCGTGGAAAGGTGTGGAGTGCTGATGGCACGCATGGGGCGACTGCTCGCGGTCCTGACGCTCGGCGGGGTTCTGCTGTTCTCGCCCGCGGCCGGTGGTGCCGCGCCGGCCGAAGCCGCCCCGGCGCCCACCGCGGTGGTCGCGCAGGCGGAACCGTCCGCGCCGCCCGGGCCGGACCTCAACGGCGACCGGCAGTCCGCGGCCGAGGACAAGCAGCGGCTCGTGACCGGTATCGCCGGCATCGTGCTCATCGCCGCGGTGCTGCTGTCGCGCAAGGCGCGCAAGCGCCCGGTCTTCAGCTTCAAGTGGAAGAACTAGGGATTTCCCTCGCCGAACAGACCGGGAAAAAAGGCAACGCGGTCGGTTTTCGGCATTCTTTTCGAAGATTTCGCGCTATGGCCTAGACCTGGCGGGCTAACCTGTGGGATTTTCACAACTGCACGGGTTGTGCGCGCCGCTCCGGGCGTGCCGCGCGCTCCCGGCGGGACGGTTCGACACTTGGGGTTCGCGCCCCTCGCAGACGTGGGCCGGCACCGGGAAGCCCCCCGACCGGTGCCGGCCCACACCCTACTCACCGCCCCTTCGCGGAACGTCCGCCGCGGCCGCGTGCCGAATGCCCGCCGCGCAATCCGCTCGCCCCGAGTTCCCGCTGGGTACGGCCCGCGGAATTGCGGTGCGGAAGCGCTCGCCGATGCGGTTCCGCTCGTTTCCGCCGGGCTCGCGGACCGGGAACTCGCCGAATTCCGCCGGGGAAGTTGAAGGTGAAACTTCTACTCCTCGGCTGATCACACGGCACCGCTGAGCGCAATCCGCCGACCGGCTGGCGGTCCGGGGCTCCGACTCCGGGTTCCACCGCGATCCGGTCGTGCAGGATGGTCGGCACATGAACCACGACACCGCAGCCCGCGACACCGCGCTCCGCTCCGAAACCCGCGCCACCTGCCGGGAGATCGTCCGACGCCACGAGCGCGCACTCGTCGAGCTCGCCCGCGGGCTGCACGCCGAACCCGAGACCGCCTTCGCCGAGCACCGCAGCGCCGCGAAGGTGCGCGAGCTGCTCGCCGCGCACGGGTTCGAGGTGGCCGCGCCCGTCGCCGGGCTCGACACCGCCTTCACCGCGGACCGCGGCACCGGCGACCTCGTCGTCGGCATCTGCGCCGAGTACGACGCGCTGCCCGAGATCGGGCACGCCTGCGGGCACAACATCATCGCCGCGGCGGCCGCGGGCGCCGCGCTCGCCCTCGCCGAGGTCGCCGACGAGCTCGGCATCACCGTCCGCGTCATCGGCACCCCCGCCGAAGAACTCGGCGGCGGCAAGGTGCTCATGCTCGAACGCGGCGTGTTCGACGGGCTCGCGATGGCGATGATGGTCCACCCCGGGCCGGAGGAGATCTGCGCGCCGCGCTCGCTGGCCATCAACGACCTGGAAGTGCGCTACACCGGCCGCGCCGCGCACGCGGCCGCCGCCCCCGAGCTCGGCGTCAACGCCGCCGACGCGCTCACCGTCGCGCAGGTCGCGATCGGGCTGCTGCGCCAGCACCTCGAACCGGGGCAGATGGTGCACGGTATCGTCACCTCGGGCGGCGCCGCTCCGAACGTCGTTCCCGCCCGCACCGCGGCGATGTACAACCTGCGCGCCGCCGAATCGGCTTCCTTGGAGCGCCTGGAGAACCGCATCCGGGCCTGCTTCGAGGCGGGCGCGACCGCGACCGGCTGCACCTCCGAGGTCGTGCAGATCTCGCCGGTGTACGCCGAACTGTCCTGCGACGACGAGCTCTCCGAGGCCTACCGCGCGGCGATCACCGAGCTCGGCAGGGCACCTGTGCCGCGCGCCGAGCAGACCGACCAGGTCATCGGCAGCACCGACATGGGCAACGTCTCGCAGCTGCTGCCCGCGATCCACCCGATGATCGCGCTGGACTGCGGCGACGCGGTGACCCACCAGGTGGAGTTCGCCGCCGCCTGCGCCTCGCCCTCCGCCGACCGCGCGGTGCTCGACGGAGCGGTGGCGATGGCGTGGACGGCGATCGCGGCGGCCACCGACCCCGGCCTGAGATCGCGGCTCGCGACCTCGGCCGAAGACCGCCCGGGGCGGACCGGGAAGCACAACTCGGCCGGGCAGGGGGACGCCCCCGGCCCGGTGCGACGGCAACACACGTCGGGAGGCGTGGCGTGACGGTAGTGGATTCACGCGGCCCCGAGCCGCGCAGGACACCGAACGACGGCGGGACGAGCACCGCGGATCCGGCTGCGTGGGCGCAGGCCGAACTGGGCGCGCCACCGTCCGGCGAGCCGATCGGCGGCGACGGCGACACCATGTCCGGCGTGGAAGATCTCGGCTCCGGACGCGGCCCCGCCTGGCTGGATGCCTGGCTCACCGCCAACGCGGGGCACGTGGTGGCCTGGCGACGGCACATCCACGCCAACCCGGAGCTCTCCCGCGCCGAGCACGGCACCACCGCGTTCCTCTTCGAGCGGCTCACCGAAGCCGGGCTGAGCCCGCGCGTGCTGCCCGGCGGCACCGGCCTGCTCTGCGACATCGGGCCGGACGGCGGCCAGCCGCGGCGCACCGTCGCGCTGCGGGCGGACATCGACGCGCTGCCGCTGACGGAGGCGACCGGGCTGCCGTTCGCCTCCGGCACCGACGGGGTCGCGCACGCCTGCGGGCACGACGCGCACACGACGGTCCTGCTGGGCACGGCGCTGGCGCTCGCCACCGGACCGGAGCTGCCCGGGCGGATCCGGCTGATCTTCCAGCACGCCGAGGAGGTCATGCCCGGCGGCGCGCTGGACGTGCTGGCCGCGGGCGGGCTCGACGGGGTGGAGCAGATCTTCGGGCTGCACTGCGATCCGCGGCTGCCCGTGGGTCGGATCGGGGTGAAGTCCGGTGCGATCACCTCCGCCAGCGACCTGCTGGAGCTGCGGCTGAACTCGCCGGGCGGGCACACCTCGCGGCCGCACCTGACCGCGGACCTGGTGCACGCGCTCGGCACCGTCATCACCGGGCTGCCCACGCTGCTCTCGCGCCGCGTCGACCCGCGCACCGGCACCGTGCTGACCTGGGGTGCGGTGCACGCGGGGGAGGCGCCGAACGCGATCCCGCAGACCGGCGTGCTCACCGGAACGCTGCGCACCGGTGACCGTGGCACCTGGGCGGAGCTGGAACCGCTGACGCGGGAACTGGTGGCCGGGCTGCTGGCGCCGCTGGGCGTGGGCTTCGACCTGCAGCACCGCCGCGGCGTCCCGCCGGTGGTCAACGACGCCGCGAGCACCGAGCTGATGTCCGCGGCGATCCAGGAGGCGCTCGGCGAGCACGCGGTCACCGGGACCCCGCAGTCCTCCGGTGGCGAGGACTTCGGCTGGTACCTGGAACACGTGCCGGGCGCGTTCGTGCGGCTCGGGGTGCGCTCCGGGCAGGCGCGGGCGCGGGACCTGCACCAGCCGACGTTCGACCTGGACGAGCGGGCGCTGCTGGTCGGCATCCGGGTGATGGTGGGGACGGCGCTGGCGGCCTTGACGCGCTGACCTGCGAGAACGGTGCGGTGATCGGGTTGTCACCCGATCGGGATGTATCTGTTCGGGGGTTCGCGGCCTCTTCAGGGCATGACCGCGAACCTGCTCACCGATCCCGCTGATCCGGCGGCCGCTCCCGCCGCCGCCCGGCCCGTTCCCGTCCCGCCCGTTCCCGTCCGGCCTGTTCCCGTACCGCCCGCGGCCGTCGTGCCCGCGGCCGTCGTGCCCGCGGCCGTCTCCCGCGCGCCCGATCGGCCTGCCGCGCGGGCCGCGCCCGGTCCGCCTGCCCGACGGCGGGGCCGGTTCGATTCGGGGCGCGGGCGACGCCCCTGCGCCTCGCTGCACGGCGCGCTCGCCCGCTCCACCGCCGAGGAGGTGTTCGGCGCCGACCGGGTGCGCGCCGAACTGGACGCCGGGCGCTGGGTCGAACCGTGGGGCGGTGTGCTGCTGCCCGCCCGCCGCGCCCGGGACCCGCTCGCGCGGGCCGAGGCCGCGCTGCTGCGCGCCGGTCCGCACGCGGTGCTCAGCGGGCCCACCGCCGTCGCCATGCACGGCTGCACCGAGGCGTTCGACGACGAGGTCGTGCACGTCGCGGTGCCCTACCACCGCCAGCCCCGCTCGGTGCCCGGCCTGCTGATCAAGCAGGCCTGCGTCCGCGAGTCCGAGGTGCTGGAGCTCGACGGGCTGCGGGTGCACGCGCTTGAAGTCGCGCTGGTCGAGATGCTCTGCACCGGGGAACGGCGCACCGCGCTCGCCTGCCTGGAGCAGGCGCTGGCCGCGCTGGGCACGGCCGCCGAGCGGTTCCACGCCGTGGTGGCCGAGCAGGTGCACCGCAGGCGGGACCGCCGCGGCACCCGCCGCGCCGCGGAACTGCTCGATCTCGCGCGGCTCGGTCCGTCCGGTGCGGTCCCGATCGTCGCCCGCATCGAAGCCGCCGCACCGGCGAACGCGCTCGCCGGAGGTGCGTCGTGACCGAGCGCCGGGACATCACACGAACGCCTGTGATGACCGCATCCGAATGCGTTATGTTCAGCGAGGAACCCGGTATTCCGGCCCGATCCAGCACTCGCGTCCGCCGCCCCGCCGCGCGGATCCGCTGGGGCCGCGGGACGAGGAGGGCACGAGGTGTCACGCAACGACGATCGGTTCCCGGACCAGGTGCGGGGCTCGGCCCCTGTCCTGCCGAACGGGACCGCGGTCACCGGCACGGCGGAATCGCGCGCGGCGCTCGGCGAGCCCGTGGAGCTGGTGCTGCTGGACGTGGGTGGGCCCGTCTACGACGACTGCTGGTACCGGGAAGCGCTGCTGCGGGCGACCTGCGAACTCGTCGCGGAGAACGGCGGGATGCTGCTCGAAGCGGAGTTCCAGCGGGTCTACGACGCGCGGCGGCAGTCGCAGGAAGGTTCGCTGCGCACCGCCATGGCCGAGCACTTCCTCCGCGACGGCGACCGGGAGCGGTTGTCCGACCGGGCCGAGAGCTACTGGTTCTACCCGCCCTCCGCCCTGCACCCGGACGTGCTGCCCGCGCTGCGGCAGCTGTCCGAGCGGTACTCGATCGCCGTGGTGGCCAACCAGCGGGCGCTGGTCGTGGACGCGCTGCGCCGCGACGGGGTGGCCCCGTTCATCGACCACTGGGCGATCTCGGAGCTGGTGGGGGCGGCCAAACCGGACCCGGAGATCTTCTGGCACGCGCTGAACCGGGCCGGCGTGCTGCCGCGGAACGCGGTGCACGTCGGCAACCGGCTCGACTCCGACGTGCGCGGCGCGCAGCGCCTGGGGATGCGCACCATCTGGGTGGTGCGCGGCGAAGCACCGCCGGACCCGACGCCGGAGCAGCTGGGCGAACCGGACATCGCGGTGTTCTCGCTGGCCGACGTGCCCGCCGCGGTGGAACGCCTGCAACGAGCCCGGTAGCCGGGTCAGGCTTCGGCGACCTCCACCGCGACGCCGCGCTCGCGCAGCTCGTCCAGCACCGGTCGCGGGGTCGCCGGGTCCACGACGACCAGGTCGAACTCGGTCAGCGGCGCCAGCTCGTGCACCGCGCGCCGCTCGAACTTGGAGCGGTCCGCCAGCAGGACGCGGGTGGCGGCGGTGCGCATCAGCGCCCGCTTCACCTGCACGGACTCCAGCGAGCGGTGCAGGCAGTGCCCGTCCACCACGGCCGTCGCGGACAGCAGCAGCACGTCCGAGCGCAACGCGCCCGCCATCTCCGCGGCGTGCAGGCCGAAGAACGCGTCGTAGCCCGGGTGGAAGTCGCCGCCGAGGCCGATCACGTGCACGCCGTCCTCCTCGCGCAACCGGTTGATCACCGGGAGGAAGTTGGTGACGACGGTCAGCGGGGCCAGCTCGCCGAGCCGTTCGGCGACCGCGAGCCCGCTCGTGCTGTCGTCGAGCGCGACGACCTGGCCGGGGGAGAGGTGGCGCAGCGCGTGGCGGGCGATCCGGGACTTGGCCTCCGCCGCGTCGGACCGGCGGGCGCCGACCGACCTGGGCAGCAGCGAACCCGGGGTGGAGGTGGCGCCGCCGCGGACCTTGCGCAACCAGCCCTGGCGTTCGAGGACGTCCAGGTCGCGGTGGATGGTCATCCCGCTGACGCCGTACTCCTCGACGAGCCGCTCGATGCGCACGGTGCCGTCGGCGAGCACCGCCTGCCGGATGCGCTCGCGCCGCTGCTGCTGGGACACCGCCCCGCTGACCTGGCCCACACCCACCTCACCACCGACGTGTGCCGTCGGTGTGATTATCACACGCGGGAGGTGACGTCCGGGCCGCTCGGCGGTGCCGAGTCGATCACGGTCCGACGTTGCCGCAGGGCCGGGTGCGCAGCTTCGCCACGTAGTCCTCGGGCGCGCCCGCCGCCTCCGCCGCGTCGGCCATCACGCCGAGGTAGCGGGCCGAGGGCAGGCCGCCCTCGTAGGCGTCCAGCACGTACAGCCAGGCGAGCACCGGTCCGTCCAGGGTCTGCACCCGAAGCCGCAGCTTCTTGTGCATCCCCAGCTCGGAGCCCTCCCAGCGGTCGAGCTGCCGTTCGTCCTCGGGGCTGACGTCATACAGCACGGTGAAGACCTGCTCGCCGGGGTGCTCGACGATCGTCGCCAGCGCACCTTCCCAGCCGTAGTCCTCACCACCGAAGGTCAGCCGCCAGTCCATCAGCCAGCCCGTTCCCGCCAGCGGGGAGTGCGGGGCTCGCTCGGTCATCTGGGCCGGATCCATGTTGGACCCGTACGCGGCGTACAGCGGCACGCCCCACAGGGTAGCGATCGATGGGCCCGATGTCGGAGTGGACCGCGTCACCGCGGCGGCGAGTCGCGGTCCGAACGCCGCGAACGGGCGGGTACCGCCCGAATCGCCGCGAGCCGGCGAGACATAGGGTGGTGGCGCCCACGAGGCTCGGAGTACGGAGGGACCGCGAAGTGACCCGCATCGTGATCATGGGAGGTGGGCCTGCCGGTTACGAGGCGGCCCTGGTCGCAGCGCAGAACGGCGCCGACGTGACGCTGGTGGAGCCGGACGGGCTCGGCGGCGCGTGCGTGCTCTACGACTGCGTCCCGTCCAAGACCTTCATCGCCTCCGCGGGCGCGCGGTCGGCCGCCCGCGACGTGCGCGAGCTCGGCATCCGCAGCGATCCGGACGGCGTCGAGGTGGACACCGCCGTCGTGCACGGCCGGGTCAAGGGCCTCGCGCTGGCGCAGTCCGCCGACATCCGCGCCCGGGTGCGCCGCGAAGGCGTCAAGATCATCGCGGGGCGGGCCCGGTTCACCAACCCCGCGCACGGCATGGCGCAGCACCGCATCGGCGTGGACCGCGCCGACGGCGGCACCGAGGAGCTGGTCGGTGACGTGGTGCTCATCGCCACCGGCGCCACCCCGCGGGTGCTGCCGGGCGCGGTGCCGGACGGGGAGCGGATCCTCAGCTGGCGCCAGCTCTACGACCTGCCCGAGCTGCCCGAGCACCTGGCCGTGATCGGCTCCGGCGTCACCGGGGTGGAGTTCGCCTCCGCCTACACGGAGATGGGCGTCAAGGTCACGATGATCTCCAGCCGGGACCGGGTGCTGCCGCACGAGGACGCCGACGCCGCGGGCGTGCTGGAGGAGGTCTTCGCCGAGCGCGGGACCGAGGTCGTCAAGCACGCGCGGGCCGAGCGGGTCGAGCGCACCGAGAAGGGCGTCGTCGTGCACCTCGCCGACGGCAGGCGCGTCGAAGCCAGCCACGCGCTGATGACCGTCGGCTCGGTGCCCAACACCGAGGACATCGGGCTGGAGCGGGTCGGCCTGGAGACCGACCGCGGCGGCTACGTCAAGGTGGACCGGGTGTCCCGCACGCAGGTCCCCGGCGTGTACGCGGCGGGCGACTGCACCGGGTTGCTGCTGCTCGCCTCCGTCGCGGCCATGCAGGGGCGCATCGCCATGTGGCACGCGCTCGGCGAGGGCGTCAGCCCGATCAAGCTCAAGACCGTCGCAGGCAACGTGTTCACCCATCCGGAGATCGCTACCGTCGGCATCAGCGCGCAGGCCATCGACTCCGGCGAGGTGCCCGCGCGCACCGTGACGCTGCCGCTGGCGACGAACCCGCGGGCGAAGATGGAAGGTCTGCGCCGCGGCTTCATCAAGATGTTCTGCCGCCCGCAGACCGGTGTGGTGATCGGTGGCGTCGTGGTCGCGCCGAACGCCAGCGAACTGGTGCTGCCCATCGCGCTGGCGGTGCAGAACCAGGTGACGGTGGAGAACCTGGCGAACACCTTCTCGGTGTACCCGTCGCTGTCCGGGTCGCTCACCGAGGCCGGGCGCCAGCTCATGCGCCACGACGACCTGGACTGAGCCGCCACCGCCGCGGGACCGGCCTCGACGGCGGCGGGGCCGGCGGGGACCCTGGGGACGGGAGGCATTGCCATGGCGACACCGGTGCTGGTCTACGACGGCGACTGCGGCTTCTGCACCCGCAGCGTGCGGCTCGCGGAGAAGCTGCCGCTGCGCGCGCGGATCGTGCCGTGGCAGGAAGCGGACCTGACCGCGCTGCGCACCACCGAGCAGCGCGCCCGGCACGAGGTGCTGTGGGTGGACGAGGCCGGCCGCGTCTCCGGCGGGTCGGACGCGGTGGCCGCGCTGCTGCGGCACTGCGGATTCCCCTGGTCGCTGCCGGGGGCGGTGCTGTCGCTGCCGGTGCTGCGCGGGATCGCCCGGCTCGGGTACCGCTGGGTCGCCGACAACCGGCACCGGCTGCCCGGTTCCACCCCGGCCTGCGCGTTGCCCGCCGACCAGCGCCCCGGCGCCTGAGCGGTGCCCGGCGGCGCGGGGGTCCCGCGCCGCCGGGACGTCAGGCCGACTCCGCGCCGAGCCGCGCTTCGACGATCTCCGCGGCGCGCCGGGCGCCGCCCGCTTCGCCGATCTCGCGGCGCATCGCCGCCGACCGGGCCAGCACTTCCGGGTCGGTGGACACCCGGTGCAGCGCCGCCCGCAGCGCCTGCGGCGTGGCCTCCTCCTTCGGCAGGTGCACGCCGAGGCCGAGCTCGGCGATCCGCGCCGCGTTCGCGAACTGCTCCGCGGCCTGCGGGATCGCGATCATCGGCACTCCCGCGTGCAGGGCCTCCATCGTCCCGCCCATGCCCGCGTGCGTGATGAACGCGTCGGCCTGCGACAGGACGTCGAGCTGCGGCACCCACCGGTGCACTTCGACGTTCGGCGGTACCTCGCCGAGCACCGCCGGGTCGACGACCTCGCCGATGCTCAGCACCACCTGCCAGTCGAGCCCGCCGAACGCCGCCAGGCAGTCGCGGTACAGCTGCGGCTGGTCGGTGAAGGCCGAACCCATCGAGATCAGCAGCACCGGGCGAGCACCGGACCGCTGCCACCTCCCCTGGGTGCGGCGCGCGGTCAGCATCGGGCCGACGAAGGTGTGGTTCGCCGCCACCGACTCGGCGTAGTACTGGAAGGAGCGCGGGATGGTGACCACGCTGCACTCCCGGTCCATGGTCGCGAAGGTCAGCGGCGCCCCGTGCTCGGCGAAGAAGGCGTCGGCCTTGGCGTGCACCGCCAGCAGCTCGGGGGAGTCGTCGAAGCCGAAGACGTCCTCGATCCCCTCGAACCGGACGTGCGTCGGGGACAGGCAGATCGCCGGGACGCCCCACTCGTGGGCGAGCACCGGTGCTTGCAGGGCCCCGATGTCGTAGATCACCAGGTCCGGCCGGTCCGCGGCGTAGGCCGCGGCCAGCTGCGGGTGCACCGAGATCATCTCGTCGACGAACAGCAGCACGGCCGCGGCCTGGTCCTCCGGCCACTCCTGCTGGGTCGCGGCCGAGGGCAGCGTCGAGGTGTACCGGACCGGTTCGGCACCGGCCTCGGCGACCTGCGGGGCGAAGTCCTCGGTGACCGCGTAGGTGACGCGATGTCCCCGGGCGGCCAGTTCGGCGACGAGGCCGAGGCCGGGGTTGACGTGGCCGTGCGCGGGGACGGCCATGAAGGCGATGTGCGCGGATCTGGGCACGGGTTCACTCCGATTCGAGCTGAGCTGAGCTGGACTGGGCTGAGCTGGGCTGAGCTGAGCTGAGCTGGGCGGGCGCTCGCGAGCACGAGCGGGCGGGATCCGCGCGGCACTTCGAAGGGGCTCACCACCGCGGACGGGGGAGCGGCGCGCGGGTGCGCCGGATCAGAGGTGCTGGTACCCGAACATGGCGCCACGGTAGCCCGGAAACGGTGGCGCCGTCCTCCCTTTTTCGCCCGCCCGGCCGGGTTCCCCGTCCAGCCCGCGTCCCACTCGCGTCGCTGATCGCTGATCGCTGCCCGCACGCCGGCCGCTGCTCCCGCGCTGACCGGCGTCCGCACGTCAAGCCGCGGTCCGCACCGGCTCCGCCCGGCCCGGCCGGAGAGCCGCAGCTCCGCGTTCGCGGGTCGGCGCTGCGCACGACCCCCGCCTCTGGAACGGCCGTCCGGCGAGAAGAACAGCCTGCCCGACGCCGAAACCGCTTTCCCCGCGAGCAGAACGCCCGCCCGACGCCAGACACGGCCCGCCGCGCGAGTAGAACGGCCCGCGAGACGACCTGCCCGGCGAGCAGAACGTCCTGCGGGACGGCTGGAACGCCCGTCCGACGAGAACGACCGGCCCGGCGAGCAGAACGCCCCGCCCGACAGGGTCGGACGGGCCGCCGCACCCGCGCTCAGCCGGTGCGTTCCGCGATCGCGTTCTCCACCATCGTGCGGGTCTGCCACAGCTGGTTCCCGTTGACCTCGTCGCGCAACGCCATCAGGTCCGCCATCGTCGCTTCCGCGGGACGCCCCAACGCGTCGAGGCTCTTGAGCAGTCCCAGCCGGGACAGCGCGATGCCGCGCGGTTCGCGCAGCGCGCGGAACTTGTCGTGCGCGTCCCGGTAGGTGCGGGCGGCCTCCTGGTGGCGGCCGGCGCGGAACTGCACGTTGCCGCGCATCTTGCGGTTGTAGGCGAGGGCGCTGGAGAGGTCCATCCGGCGGCAGGTGCGCTCGGCGGCGGAGAGCAGCTCCAGCGCCCGGACGTGCTCGCCGCGCAGCGAGAGCACGTCCGCCTGCCCGCGCAGCGCCCACGCGTGGCCGCGGTCGTCGCCGGACTCTTCGGCGACCTGCGCGGCTTCGGCGAACCGCCGGGCCGCCGAGTCGAGGTCGCCGGTGTTGCGCTCGATCTGGGCGAGGCCTTCCAGCGCCCACACGATGTGCCGGGATTCCTCGCGACGGCGGGCTTCGGCGAGCACGTGCTCGTGGAGTCCGCGCGCCTGCTCGAAGTCCCCTCGGATGCGCAGCGTCTCGGCGACTCCGGCGAACGCGTAGCCGTAGGCGGTGATGTCCCCGGCCTGCCACGACAGGTCGCGGCCCCAGCCGAGCAGCCGCAGCGCCAGGCTCAGCTCGCCGCGCTGGCGGGCCAGCGTGCCGCCGCTCCACAGCGCCCAGCCGCGGACGCCGTCGTCCCCGGCGGTGCGGGCGGCCCGGTAGGCGGCCTTCCACGCCCCGTCGGCCTCTTCCAGGTGGCCGAGCCTGCGGCAGGCTTCCGCGACGGCGAGCTCCGCTTGCGCGACGTCCAGCGCGGTGCCCTGCTCCGCCGCCCACCGGGACCGGTCGCGCGCCTGCGCCAGGACGTCCTCGTACGCGGTGTTCACCGACATGCCCCGGAGCGCGCCCTGGTACTCGGGGGCGAAAGCCCTGTTGCCGTCCATTCCGAAACCTGCCTCACTCGCCGAGCACCGCTGCCCGGCCGCCGTTCCTCGCTGAGGCGGGTGGCCGCCGCCCGACGCCCCGTGGCGGTGACCACCCGCGTTCCCCCGGTACCCCTGACCCTCGTCGAACCTAGGCGCGCGGGTGGCGGGCGCGGATCGGCCGAAGTGCCGGAGGAGCTCGATCGATAGGCCGTGAAATCGCCGGCTCCTCGTACTTTCGGCCAGCGCTCGGCCGCTCGGCCGCTCCTTCCGCGGGTGCCGCAGATAGGTCTCCGCGGCGCCGGTCAACGTGATGATTCGAATGCCCGCGACGCGTGCTCAAGGCTGTGACCTGCGCGTACGGTCGCGGATCGGGACGGGCGGAGCAGCCGTCCGCGATCTGCTGGGGGGATGGCATGACGGTGCTGGTGACCGGGGCGACGGGATCGGTCGGCCGGGAGGTGGTGCGCGGGCTGCTGGAGTCCGGCGTGCCGGTGCGCGCGGTGACCCGCGACCCGCGCCGAGCGGAGCTGCCGGCGCGGGCGGAGGTGGTCGCCGCCGATCTGGAGCGCCCCGCGGAGCTGCGCGCGGCGTTGGACGGCGTGTCGGCGGTGCACCTGTTCCCGGTGCCGGGCGGCGCGCGGGAGTTCGCCGAGCTGGCGGTGCGGGCGGGCGTGCGGCGGATCGTGGTGCTGTCCTCGGCGTCGGTCCTGGAGAGCGGGGCGGGCAGCTTGAGCGCGCAGCAGCACGCCCCGGTGGAGCGAGCGGTGGAGGAGTCGGGCGTCGCCGAGTGGACCCACCTGCGGCCCGGGGCGTTCGCGCTGAACGTGCTGGACTGGGCCGCGGACGCCCGGACGGAAGGTGTGGTCCGGCTGCCGTTCGCCGCGGCCGCTCAAGCGCTCGTCCACGAAGCGGACGTCGCCGCGGTCGCGGTCGAGGCGCTGCTCGGCGAGGGGCACGCCGGGCGGGCCTACGAGATCACCGGGCCGGCGGCGGTCTCCCAGCGGGAGCAGGTGGCGGCGATCGCCGAGGCGATCGGCGAACCGGTCCGCTTCGAGGAACTCACCCCCGAGCAGGCCCGGCAGGCCCTGCTCGGCCGGGGTTGCCCGCCGGAGGTCGCGGAGATGCTGCTGGACTACCTGGCCGCCGCGGCTGTAGCGCCGGACGTGCCCACCTCCACCGTGCGGCGGCTGACGGGCCGCCCGGCGCGCCGGTTCGACGAGTGGGCGCGCGACCACGCGGCGGACTTCCGGTGACGGCGCGGACGATCCGCTCCGGCGACGTGCGGTTGTGGAGCGAGTCGATCGGTGACCCGGCCGCGCCGCCGCTGCTGCTGGTGGCGGGGGACGTGACCTCCTCCCGCGGGTGGCCGGACGGGTTGGCGGCGCTGCTGGTCGAGGCCGGGTTGCGGGTGCTGCGCTACGACCACCGCGACACGGGCCGTTCCACGCACCGCGAGTTCGCCGCGCACCCGTACGGCTTCGACGATCTGGCGGCGGATGCGCTGGCGGTGCTGGACGGCTGGGGCGTGGCGTCGGCGCACGTGCTCGGCATGGGCCTCGGTGGTGGGTTGGTGCAGCTGCTGGCGGTCGCGGCCCCGGATCGGCTGCGCAGCGCGACGCTGCTGTGCACGCACGCGTTGGGCGTGGACTTCGCCCGGAACTGGGCCCTGGCCCGGGCGGGCGAGCCGAGTCCGGACGAGTTCCCGACGCCGCGGCCGTGGTTCGTGCGCCGCGGCGAGGAGCCGTCGGCGGCGACGGACCTGGAATCGGCGCTGGCCGAGCGAGTCGAGTGGCACCGGCTGCTGTCGGGGGAGGAACTGCCGTTCGACGCCGCCGAGTTCCGGCGGGTCGAGCTGCGGGAGGTCGAGCACGCAGGCACCTGGCGCATCCGGGAACCGCATCCGCACGCGCTCCTGCCGCAGGTCCTCGTCGAGCGCGGCGCGGGCCTGGCGCGGATCGGCACCCCGACGCTGGTGCTGCAGGCGCCGCTGGATCCGATCAACCCGCCGCCGCACGGCAGGCTGCTGGCCGCCGCGATCCCCGGGGCGCGGTGCGCGGAGATCGCGGGCATGGGCCACGCGTTGCCGGGCGCGGTGCACGGGCAGCTGGTGCGGCACCTCGTCGAGCAGGTGGAGCTCGTCGACCGGGCGGAGCCGGCCGACCACGTCGAGCTCGTCGACCGGGCGGAGTCGGCCGACCAGGCGGAACGGGCCGAGGGCGCGGAGCGGTCCTGAAATTCGGTACCGCCGAGGTGCGGAGTGCAGCAGACTCCCGCGCATGGAGCCGAGCGAGCAGTTGCACCACGACGGAGTGGACCTGCGCCGGTGGCGGCTGGAGGACGCGGGCACGGCGCTGCGGGTCGTGACCGAATCCCTCCAGCACCTGGGGCCGTGGATGGCGTGGGCGGCACCCGGCTACGGGATGAAGGAGGCCGCCGACTTCGTCGGCAAGGCCGAACGCGAGTGGGCGGCGGGCACGTCCTTCACCTACGCGGTGCTCGGCCCGGAGCGGCAGGTGATCGGGTCGGCGAGCCTGATGGACCGGATCGGGCCGGGCGGCCTGGAGATCGGCTACTGGCTGCACCCGGACTTCGAGGGCCGCGGCATCGCGCGCCGGGCGGCGCTGGCGCTGATCGACGAGGCGTTCCGGCTGGGCGCCGGGCACGTGGAGATCTGGCACGACGAGGCGAACCACCGCAGCGGCGCGATCCCGAAGGCGCTGGGGTTCGTGGAGGTGGGCCGCTCTCCGGCCGCGCCGGAACACGTCAGCCCGGCAGGAACCGGGATCCTCGTCGTCTGGCGCCTCCCCCGGCCATGACGCCGCTCGGCTGGTCCGCGACGGGATCCGAGCGCCGGGTCGGCGTGGGACCGGGCGGTTCGGGCGGCGGTGCCGCAGAATGCCGGAGCCGGTGGGCCGCCGCGGGACGAGCGGGGGCCGGGGGCGAAGCCGTCGTCGGACGGCACCCGCACCGGCCGGGACGAGGGGGACGCATGCCGAAGGTGTCGGCGTCGTGGGCGCTGGCGGTCGCCGCGCTGATCGGGGTGGTGCTGGTGGTGCTCTCCGGGGGAGAACCCGTCGAACCCCGCCACGCCGAGTTCACCGGAGTCCCCGCCGCGGAACGAACGGCCCCCTGATCCAACCGCTGACCGCCTGTCCCTGAACCTGCCCGCCGGGTCGTGTCGTTTTCCTGTCAGCGGCGAAGCCGCTGAGCGGCGACCACCAGAGCAACGGGACCACCCGCGGGTTCTCAGCTGCTTCCTCGCGAGGACAGCGTTTTCGCATGTGGCGGAGCCACCTGCGAAAACGATCCCGCAGCGAGGAAGCAGCTGAGGTTCCGCCACCCGAGAACTACGCGGCAGAAGTAGCGACAGACAGCGGAATCACGCCCAGTCGAAGGTCTTGGTGACCGCCTTCTGCCACTGGCCGTACTCGTGCGCCCGCCGCTCCTCCGGCATGACCGGGTCCCACTGCTTGTCTTTGGCCCAGTTGGAGCGGATGTCGTCCTCCCCGGCCCAGAATCCGACGGCGAGCCCGGCGGCGTAGGCGGCGCCGAGCGCGGTGGTCTCGCTGACGACCGGCCGGATCACCGGGACGCCGAGGATGTCGGCCTGGAACTGCATGAGCAGTTCGTTGCCGACCATGCCGCCGTCGACCTTCAGCGACTTCAGCGGGACGCCGGAGTCGGCGTTCATGGCCTCGATGACCTCGCGGGTCTGGAAGGCGGTGGCTTCGAGCACGGCGCGGGCGAGGTGGCCGCGGTTGACGAAGCGGGTGAGCCCGACGATGGCGCCGCGCGCGTCGGACCGCCAGTGCGGGGCGAACAGCCCGGAGAAGGCGGGCACGAAGTAGGCGCCGCCGTTGTCCTCGACGCTGCGCGCGATCTGCTCGATCTCCGGGGCGCTGCCGATCAGCCCGAGGTTGTCCCGCAGCCACTGCACCAGCGAGCCGGTGACCGCGATGGAGCCTTCCAGGCAGTACACCGTGTCCTTCGAGCCGATCTTGTACCCGACGGTGGTGAGCAGCCCGTTGTCGCTCAGCACGGGCTCGGTCCCGGTGTTGAGCAGCAGGAAGTTGCCGGTCCCGTAGGTGTTCTTGGCTTCACCGGGCGACAGGCAGGCCTGGCCGAAGGTGGCGGCCTGCTGGTCGCCGAGGATGCCCGCGATGGGGAGTCCGCCGAACACGCCGCGCTCGCGGAAGTGCCCGTAGACCTCGGAGGAGGAGCGGATCTCCGGCAGCATCGAGGTGGGGACGCCGATCTGGCGGCAGATGTCCTCGTCCCACTCCAGCTTCTCCAGGTCCATCAGCAGGGTCCGGGAGGCGTTGGTGGGGTCGGTGACGTGCAGGCCGCCGTCGGGGCCGCCGGTGCTGTTCCACAGCACCCAGGTGTCCATGTTGCCGAACAGCAGCTCGCCCTTCTCGGCGCGGGCGCGGACCCCGTCCACGTTGTCCAGGATCCAGCGGATCTTGGTGCCGGAGAAGTACGGCGAGAGGGTGAGGCCGGTCTTGGCGTGGAACCGGTTCTGCCCGCCTTCCTCGGCGAGCTCGCCGACGATGGCGTCGGTGCGGGTGTCCTGCCAGACGATGGCGTTGTAGACGGGCTTGCCGGTGGTCTTGTCCCACACGACGGTCGTCTCGCGCTGGTTGGTGATGCCGACGGCGGCGATCTCGGAGGTCACCAGGTCGGCCTTGGCGAGCGCCCCCGCGCACACCTGGCGGGTGTTGCTCCAGATCTCCTCCGGGTCGTGCTCCACCCAGCCCGCCTTGGGGAAGATCTGCCGGTGCTCGACCTGGTCGACGGCCACGACGCGCCCGCCGTGGTCGAAGATCATGCAGCGGGTGGAGGTGGTGCCCTGGTCGATCGCGGCGACGTAGGAGGCCATGATGTCGTCCTTTTCGATGGATTCCGAGATGTGCGTGGGCTCGGGGTGAGTGTCACCCGCCCGGCCCGGTCGGGCAGCCCCCCGGTGCGGGAACCGCGCGGTGCGGGCCCGGTCGGAGGGCCCGCACCGCGGGGGACGTGGCCGCGGCTCAGGTCGCGGGCAGCACCAGGGCGACCGCGCCCGCGAGCACCCCGCCGATGATCGGCCCGGCGACGGGGACCCAGGAGTAGCCCCAGTCGGCGGAACCCTTGCCGCGGATCGGCAGCAGCGCGTAGGCGATGCGGGGGCCGAGGTCGCGCGCCGGGTTGATGGCGTAGCCGGTGGGCCCGCCGAGCGAGGCGCCGATCCCGATGACGATGAACGCGACGGCCGCGTAGCCGAGCGCGTCGTTGCCGAAGCTGAAGGCACCGTCGTCGCCGGGGCCGGAACCGGGCGTCTGGATGATCCACAGCACCAGCACGAAGGTGCCGATGATCTCGGTGACGAGGTTCCACGGCGCGTTGCGCACGGTGGGGGCGGTGCTGAAGATCCCGAGGGTGCCGGCCGGGTCGTCGTGCGTGTCGAACTGCAGCTTGTAGGCCGCCCAGCACAGCGCGGCGCCCAGCGTGCCGCCGATGATCTGGGCGACGACGTAGACGGGCACCTGGCTCCACGGCACCTGGCCGTCGACGGCGAGGCCGAGCGTGACGGCGGGGTTGATGTGCGCCCCGGTGGGTTCGGCGATGCTGGCGCCCGCGAACACGGCGAAGCCCCAGCCGAAGTTCACCAGCAGCCAGCCGCCGTTGTTGCCGAGCGCCTTGCGCAGTGTCACGTTGGCGACGACGCCGCACCCCATCAGGGTCAGCACGGCCGTGCCCATCAATTCCCAGAGGAAGATCTCACCCAGACTCATGTCCCAGGTCCCCTCGTCGCGGCGCCATCGGCGCGGTCGGGTGTGCGTTGCTGGTCCGGCTGGGCGGGTGGTGCCGGACGGCACGCCGCGCTGATCCGCCCCGGGTGAGCGCGCCGGTTCCGCGCCGCGGTTCCGCGGGCCGCTGGACGGCCGCGGATGTCGCGAGCACGGGCACGTCGACCTCCTCCGTTGGAGCCGCTTCGGCGGCCGGACGCGCCGAAGAACATGGTCACATTAGGCATGTGAAAACAAACATTGCAATAGCTTTGCGATGGTGTTTTTATCGCGATGTACGGTGAACTCGCTGTGTCCGGGATTCGCGCGGCGAGGCACGACCGTCGGGCAGGGGTTCGGCTAGGAGGATGGGCACCCAATGGTGGAAGTCCCCGCAGGGGATGTGGCGGTGAGGGGGACGACGATGTCCGCTACGTCGGGTCGGCGCCCGTCCGGCAAGCAGCAGGACCGGCGGCGCAAGATCACCGAACTCGTGATGGCGGAAGGTTCGCTGCGCATCGACGACCTGGTCTCGACCGTGGGCGCCAGCGCCATGACCGTGTACCGGGACTTGGCCGACCTGGAATCGCAGGGCCTCGTGCACCGCAACCGCGGCTACGTCTCCGCGGCCTCCTCGCTGCTCTACGAGGCGGCCTCGGAATACCGGATGCAGCAGAACGAGGCGGAGAAGGACGAACTCGCGAGCGCCGCCGCCGAACTGGTCGAACCCGGCCAGGCGCTGGTGCTCGACGACTCGACCACCGGGGTCTACCTGGCTCGGCGGCTGCCGGAACGCGCACCGCTGACCGTGGTGACCAACCACCGCGGGGTGTTCGGCGAGCTCGCCGGGCAGCAGGGCGTGCACCTGATCTCCATCGGCGGCGACTACCTGCCGTGGGCGGACGCGTTCGTCGGCGGCATGGCGCTGGACGCGCTGCGCGGGCTGCGGGTGGACCTGGCGATCATGTCCGTCTCCGCGGTGACCGACGGCATCTGCTGCTACCCGCAGCAGGAGATGGTGCAGATCAAGAAGGCGATGCTGGCCGCGGCCAGCCGCCGGGTGCTCTACGTGGACCACACCAAGTTCCGCAGGCGCGCGTTGCACGCGGTCGCGCCCGCCGAGGACTTCGACATGGTGATCGTCGATTCCGCCACGCCGGAGGCCGACGTCGAGGTCCTCGTCGAGCGCGGCGCCACGGTCCGGCGCACCGGCGAGATCCAGCAGGACCGGGCGAAGAAGGATCTCGCCACGGCAGGTCAGAGCAGCAATGGCGCGGCAGGCGTGCAAGGCGCAGGCCGGGCATGATGACCACCGCGGAACGCGCCGACGGGGTGCGGGTCGGCGGTGATCGGGATTCGAGCGAGGAGGACGCCAGGTGTCCCACGACGAGAAATCAACCGCGACGACCGGTGCCACCGACGCCACCCGGGCCTCGGAGGAGGCGCAGGGCAGGCTGGGGCCGGGCGACCGCGAACGCAACTGGAACAGGCTGGGCTCGGAGGAGTTCGACGTCGTCGTGATCGGCGGCGGCGTCACCGGCGCCGGCGCCGCGCTCGACGCGGCCACCCGCGGGCTGCGGGTCGCCCTCGTCGAGGCGCGCGACCTGGCCGCCGGCACGTCCAGCCGCTCCAGCAAGCTCTTCCACGGCGGCCTGCGCTACCTGGAGCAGCTGGAGTTCTCGCTGGTCCGCGAGGCCCTGCGGGAGCGGGAGCTGATGCTGACCCGGCTCGCGCCGCACCTGGTGAAGCCGGTGCCGTTCCTCTACCCGCTCAGCCACCGCGTGTGGGAGCGGCCGTACACCGCGGCCGGGCTGCTGATGTACGACACGATGGGCGGCGCCCGCTCGGTGCCCGGGCAGAAGCACCTGTCCCGGGCCGGTGCGCTGCGGATGGTGCCCGCGCTCAAGCGGGACGCGCTGATCGGCGGCATCCGCTACTACGACGCGCAGGCCGACGACGCCCGCCACACCATGACCGTGGCTCGCACCGCGGCCCGCTACGGCGCCGTCGTCGCGACCTCCACCCAGGTCACGGGCTTCCTGCGGGAGGCCGACCGGGTCGCGGGCGTGCGGCTGCGCGACGTCGAGACCGGCGCCGAGACCGAGGTCCGCGCCCAGACGGTGATCAACGCGACCGGGGTGTGGACCGACGAGCTGCAGCGCCTCTCCGGCAGCCGCGGCCGGTTCCGGGTCCGCGCCAGCAAGGGCGTGCACATCGTGGTGCCGCGGGACCGCATCGTCTCCGAGGCGGGGATGATCCTGCGCACCGAGAAGTCCGTGCTGTTCGTCGTGCCGTGGGGCGGCCACTGGATCGTGGGCACCACCGACACCGACTGGAACCTGGACCTCGCGCACCCGGCGGCGACGAAGAAGGACATCGACTACATCCTGGAGCACGTCAACACGGTGCTCGCCACGCCGCTGACGCACGCCGACATCGAAGGCGTGTACGCGGGGCTGCGGCCGCTGCTGGCGGGGGAGAGCGACGAGAGCTCCAAGCTGTCCCGGGAGCACGCGGTCGCCCGCGTCGCGCCCGGCCTGGTCGCCATCGCCGGTGGCAAGTACACGACCTACCGGGTGATGGCCGCCGACGCGGTGGACGCGGTGGCGCCGGACCTGTCCGGCCGGGTCGCGTCCTCCATCACCGACCAGGTGCCGCTGCTCGGCGCCGACGGCTACCACGCGCTGGTGAACCAGGCCGACCAGATCGCGTCCGCGCACGGCGTGCACCCGTACCGGATCCGGCACCTGCTGGACCGCTACGGCTCGCAGGTGCACGAGGTGCTCGCGGCCACCGCGGACCGGCCGGAGCTGCTCAAGCCCGTCCCCGGCGCCTCGGCCTACCTGCAGGCCGAAGTGGTGTACGCGTGCACCCACGAGGGCGCGCTGCACCTGGAGGACGTGCTGACCCGGCGCACCCGCATCTCCATCGAGTACCCGCACCGCGGGGTGGAATCGGCGGAGCCGGTGGCGCGGCTGATGGCCGACGTGCTCGGCTGGGACGAGGAGCGCGTCGCCCGCGAGGTCGAGGTGTACACCGCCCGCGTCGAGGCCGAGCGGGACTCGCAGACGCAGCCCGACGACGAAGCCGCGGACGCGAAGCGCTCCGCCGCCCCCGAGGTGCGGGACCGCATCGAGGAACCCATCGCCTGATCGCAGCGACCAGGTGGCCACGGGCCGCTCGTCCACCCGGACGGGCGGCCCGTTCCGCGTCAGCGGGCCAAATCGGTCAGCAGCTCGTCGACGTGGGCGATCATCCGGCGGGTGTCGGCGGGCGAGACGGTGCTCCAGGAATCACCGGACGGCGAATCCCGGCGCAGCTGCGCGTACCGGCCGTGCGGGGTGTCGAAGAACCCCACGACCCGCGGCGCCCGCACCCGGCGGCCCAGCCGGTCCCGGGCGGCGGCGCCGAACTGCCCGCGCGCCCCGGCCTCGCGGACCATCGAGGTGAGCATCTCCGCGTCGTCGCCGCGCACGCCGCGGCGGACCAGCTCGCCCGCCAGCGCTTCGGCGTTCCCGCCGGTCGCGGCCGCGGCGGCGTCCAGGTCGGCGCTGCGCACCGTCACCGATCGGCCCGGCCCGGCGCCGAGCACCGGCAGCACCGAGGCCACCTCCCGGACCAGTCCGGCGGCCGACACCGGCCGCAACGTCAGCGCGTCCTCGTCCTTGACGACCAGCACCGCGTCCGCTCCGCTGCCGTCCGGCACGCCGGCGGCGGCGAGCACCCGGAGGCTGCGGTCGAACCAGGTCCGTCCGTCCACTTCGGACTCCGGGTGCGCGAGCAGCCGCAGCATCCGGTCCAGCGCCGGGTCCAGCTCGCGGCGGTCGCCGAGCTGCTTGGCGCTCATCGACCGCCACGCCGAGTCCGCCAGCTCCGCCCGCTCCGTCCAGGTGCGACCCGGCGAGGGCACCCGCAGCACCAGCGGCATCGTCTCCAACCCCAGGTGCTCGACGAGCACGTCGAACTCCAACGCGGACAGCCGGACCGGGCCGGCACCCGCGAGTGCCGAACCGCCGATCATTGACCGGGATCTCCGCCGATGACCGGCCGGGACAGGGTCTGCGGTGCGTCGAAGAAGCCGGTGCTGCCGCCGACCTGCTCGGTCACCGAGCGGTCCACCGCGTCGTCGTCGCGGCGCCGCGCCCGGCCCCCGCCGGAACCGGTCGGGTGCGTGCCGCGGCCGCGCTCGCCGCCGCGCCCCGCCGTACCGCGCGCGGGCTGCCTGCGCGCGCCGCCGGGGGTGGTCGCCGAACCGGTGCCGCCGCGCGGAGCGGGCACCGGGGCGCCCGCCCAGCTGATCGTGATGTTCGGCTGCTGCAGGCCCTTCGCCGCGCCCGGCGGGGGGACGTGCGCGTCCACGACCACCTGCGGCGGCGGCGCGAAGGAGGCCAGCGAGGTCGTGTTGGCCCGGGTGGAGGCCTCGTAGGTGCGCATCACCTCGAACGCGCGCTGCTCGGCGGCGTCCCGGCGGGACTCCTGCACCTCGTAGTCGGTCTGCCCGCCGAACAGGTGCACCAGCCCGGTGATCGCGGTGCCCGGGTCCTCGGTGGTCAGCGGCTGCGGCTGCGGCATGTCGGCGCGGGCCTTGCCGACGAACGAGGCCTGCTGCTCGGTGCGGTCCCGCATCGACTCGGCGGCCTGCTGCGCCTGCACGGCCCACTCGCCCAGCGGGCGGATCCCGCCGCGGGCGTTGTCGGCGGCTTCGCCCTGCCAGCCGGACATCGCGGAGCTCAGCGCGGCGGCGAGATCGCCGTCGATCTCGCCGAGGGTGCGGGTCAGCTCGCTCCAGCGGCGCACCGAATCGGTCGACGCGTCCGCGCCGGGGCCCTGGTGGATCTGCTCGTAGAGCTCCTCGTGGCGGTACCCCTGCCAGCGGTGGTCGCTCATCGGGTCGCGCCTCCCGTCGCACCGGTCACGGTCAGCACCCTCCCCCGAGCCGCACCGCGTTCACGTCGTCGGTGTCCTGGTAGTGCTGGTTGGCCAGCTGCAGGGACTCGGCGGCCGATTGCAGCTGGTCGCGGTAGCCGCACAGCGCGGTCAGCGCGTCCTGGTCGCCGCCGACCGAGCGCTCGTTGAACTGCTCGGCGGCGGTGCTGCTGATCGGGTCGCCGGCCCACGGCCGGATGCGCAGCTCGGTGATCGCGTGCTCGATCTCCACACCGACCTGGTCCAGCGAGGACTGCAAGGCGTTCACGAGGCTCGGGATGGCGGCGGGTTCGACGCGCATGGAGCCACCGGTGCCGGGGGTTCCCGGTAGGGCGGTGGAATCCGGCGAGCCGTCCCCCGACGGCGAGTACAGCGGCACGGGGTTTCCCTCCCACGGGTAAGACGTCCGCGCTCACTCTAATCACTATTCATCACCGTGGGGAGTGCTCCAAACGCGGTGAGTATCAACGCGGTTGGGCCGCGGGGTCCAGTCGCGTTGCGCCGGACGCCCGCGATCACTCCGTCGGACGGGGGCTCATCAGCGGCTCCGAGGAGCCGCTCGTGGACCCGTCCGCGGAGGGATCCGCGGACGTGGTGGCGGATTCCGAGGTCTCCGGCGCCGGGTCGGCCAGCGAGGCCACCGCGTTCTCGGCGACCAGCTGCGCCCCTTGGCACAGGGCGTCCAGCGGCGGCGCGGGCTGCCCGCCGTCGTCGCGGTAGAGCACGTCGAGGTGCTCGCCCTCGGCGAGGTCCACCGCCACGTTGCAGGACAGGTCCAGGTCCGGGGTCTTGATCACCAGCGCCGGGAAGCCGTGCACCACCACCGGGGTCGCCTGCACCTGCGCGGTGTCGTCCGTCCACACGCTCATCGACTCGGTGGTGATCAGCGACAACCGCGCCCCGACCTTCGCGGTGGTGTTGCGGAAGCTGCACGTGGGCGCGTCGCCGAAGCCGCCCTCGGTGTCGGCCAGCGGGTCGCGGTCGAACCCGAGCTGCCCGCGCTGCGCGGCGGTGAGCAGTTCGCACGGGTCCACACCGGACATGCTCAGCTCGTAGGGGCGCGGCGGCGGTGGCGGGGGCGTGCTGGTGGTGGGGGTGTGCGGCACGGGCGGCGGCGGTGCGGGCGTCTCCGCGGCGGGCTCGGAGCGGAGGAAACCGCATCCGGAGAGGGTGAGCAGCGCCGCAGCGCACACCCCGCCCAGCCGCATGGCCGACGTCCGGCCGTTCCGCGCCGAGGCGGTCCGCGAGCTCTGCATGGGATTCACCGTAACGAAAGCGGCGGCCCGCCCGGGGCAACTCCGGGGGCGTGCCGCGCGGAGATCGCCCGGGTGACCGGCCCGTCGGCCCGGTTCGGGCGCTCGGACGAGGCGTTCGTCCGGCACCGGGCCGAGCGGGGGGAGCGGGGTGCCGCTGTTCGGGCGCCGGGTGCGGGAACCCCGGCGTGCGGCGGGAACTGGCTGGTTCTCGCCAGTCGGCGGCGCCGGTCACCGCCTGCGGGCCACCCAGGCGATGAGGAAGATCGCGAGGAAGCCGAGCAGCCACAGGTCCCTGGTCACCACGACCAGCACCAGCAGCAGAGCGGCACCGCCGAGGCCGAGCAGCACTTCCGCCCGGGGCCGGGTGCGGGCCGGTCGCCTGCCGGGAGCCCAGGTCGCGCCGCTCGCGGGCGTGGTGTCGGGCAGGTCCCGGAACAGCGCGTCCAGGTCGTCGCCGCTGCGGGCCGCGACCACCCGGGCGCAGCGCTCGTCGTACTCGACGAGGTCCAGCCTGCCCGAGGTCAGGTGCTCGCCGAGCAGCGCGATCGCGGTTTCGCGTTCGGCATCGCCGATCCGCAGTTTCCGGTCCCTCGCACGCACTCCGCCATCCTAGGGCCCGCGCTTCCCGGCGCCGACGTCCCGGACCGGACCTACCGGGCGAACGGCCCGTCCGGCCCGGAGGGCGGGCCGCTCGTCCCCGCGTGCCGGCACGGGGACGAGCGGCCGGAGCATCACGCCTTGGCGGTCAGCAGCGGCGGGTCGGACGGGGCGTTGAGCACCTCGTCGTCGATGAGGCCCTCGCCGCGGGCGACGACGGTCGGCACCACGATCTGCCCGGCCACGTTGGTCGCGGTCCGCGCCATGTCCATGATCGGGTCGACCGCGTAGGCGACGGCGATGCCGGTCGCCACCACCTCCGGCGGGAAGCCGAGCGCGCTCACGGTGAGGGTGAGCATCGTGAACCAGCCGGTGACCCCGGCGGTGGCGATGGAGCCGAACACGGCGACCGCCACGATCGTCAGGTACTGCACGACGCCCAGCTGGATGCCGAACAGGTTCGCGATGAAGATCGCGCCGACCGCGGGGTAGATCGCCGCGCACCCGTCCATCTTGGTCGTGGTGGCCAGCGGCACCGCGAAGTTCGCGTACGAGCTGCTGACGCCCAGGTTCTCGGCGGTCTGCCTGCTCAGCGGCAGGCTCGCGCCGGAGGAGCGGGACACGAACGCGAACTGCAGCACCGTCCACGCCTTCGCGAAGAACGTCGCCGGGCTCACCTTCGCCACGAACCGCAGCAGCACCGGGTACACCACGAACAGCACCAGCGCGCAGCCGGCGTAGGTGGCGCCGATCAGCTTGAGCAGCGGTGCGAAGAACTCGTTGCCGTAGGTGGCGACCGCGTTGCCGATCAGGCCGAGGGTGCCGATCGGGGCGAGCCGGATGATCCAGCCCAGCACTCGCTGGATCACCTCGAACAGCGAGCGGTTGAAGTCCACGAACGGCTTCGCCGTGTCACCGAGGCTGTAAGCGGCGGCGCCGATGATGAGCGCCACGAACACCACCTGCAGCGTCTCGCCCTCGGAGAAGGCGCTGACCAGGTTGCTCGGGATCAGCCCGTTGACCAGGTCGAGCCAGGAGCCCTGCGTCTTCTCCCCGATGGACTTCAGCCGCTCCGGGTCGGGTTCGAGCACCAGGCCCTGCCCGGGCTGCACGAGCCGTCCCACCGCGATGCCGATGACCACGGCGATCAGCGAGGTGATCGCGAACCACAGCGCGGTCTTCCCGCCGAGCCGGGCCGCGGTCCGGCCGCCGCCGACCGAGCGCAGGCTGGTGATGCCCACGACGATCGCCGTGAAGATCAGCGGCAGCACGGTGAACGTGAGCAGGTTGGTGAACGTGGAGCCGATCGTGTCCAGCGTCGTGATCAGCCACTGGGCGTCGGTCGCCTTCGCGATCCAGCCCAGCAGCGCGCCGACGACCAGGGAGGCGACGACCGCGACGGCGAACAACCGCGGGTTGAACCGGGGCCGTCGCCGTTCGGGCTCGGGGGAGGTGGACACGGGCATCTCCTGACTGCGTGGTCCGGGTGGCGCGGGACGCGCCGGGGAGGATCGCTCGCGGGCTTCGCCCGGGCGGGGAGGTGCGCGGGCGGTGCGATCGGCCGGAATCGGCGCGGATCAGGTCGGTGCCGGAGCGCGCCGCGGGCGCGGGACCGGGGTTCGCCGCCCGCTCAGGGACAAGCGCTGCTGGCCTGCCGTCGCAGATCGACGTGCAGGCGTGAAGTCAGGTAACGCCGCTGAGCTCCCATCGCGGACAGTTCTAACCCGCGGTTCGGTCCAGACCATCCCGAATTAACCGAATTGTGTTCGCGTTCACCGGCGGAACGGCGGAATTCGGCCCACCCGGCGGAATTCGGCCACGAACCGCGCCGGAGCGGTCACTCCCGGAGATCAGGAGCGCTGCCACAGCTCCGCCACGCCGACGCCCACCTCGGCGAGCAGGGTGCGGGTCAGCGGCAGGCTGATGCCGATCACGCTCGACGGGTCACCGTCCACGCCCTCCACGAACCAGCCGCCGAGGCCGTCCAAGGTGAACCCGCCCGCCACCCGCAGCGGCTCGCCGGAGTCCACGTAGGCCGCCAGCTCCGCCTCGCTCGGTTCCGCGAAGCGCACCACCGTCGTCTTGTGCGCGTGCGCCCGGGACACCACCTCGCCGTCGCGCAGCCGCACCACCGCGTGCCCGGTGAGCAGTTCGCCGCTGCCGCCGGCCATCGCGCGCCAGCGCTTCAGCGCGATCTCCGGGTCGTGCGGCTTGCCGACGACCTCGCCGTGGATGGACAGCATCGAATCGCAGCCGACGACCACCGCGTCCCCGCCGATCTCCGGCAGCACCGCGTCGGCCTTCGCCAGCGCCAGCGCGGTCACCAGCTCCGCGGGCGACGGGTCCGGCAGCGCGGCGGCCACCGCGTCCTCGTCCACGCCGGACACCTGCACGGCGGGATCGATCCCGGCGGCGCGCAGCACGGCGAGTCGGGCGGGGGACGCGGAGGCGAGGACGAAGCGCACGCGGCGACTGTAGCCGCGCCCCGCGGCGGGACCTGAGGGCGGCCCGTTGCCCGCTTCGGCGTCGCCTGGACAGGCCGAACGGCCGAGCCGCAAGCCTGTGCGGTGCGGTTTCGTGCGTTCACAGGGAATGCCATAGCTCTAATGGCGGTGCCTGGTTCAGGTGGAAGATTCCTAATGTCCTTCTCGCGGACACCTCCGGCGACGGCCGGACGAGACCGCGGGCGGGGAGCTCTCCTCGCCGGTTCCACCCCTTCGCAGTGGATCCACGCCTCCTCCCGGCCCGCGGGCCGGACACCGCTCTCCTCCAGCGCGGACGCCCCCCGTTCGCCTGACCCCGCGCGTCCCCGGAGCGCCGATCACGCCCCGCCGCGCGGCTCGCCCCATTCCGCAAGCACCGGATATCGAGGGAGATCGAAAGATGAGCCGGAAGCGAACCCTTCGCCTGGCGAGCGCCGCGCTGCTCGTCGCGGGCACCGCGACCGCGGCGATCAGCCCCGCCGTCACGGCCTCGCCGCTGGACCCCGACCTGCTCGCCGCCGTGCAGCGCGACCTCGGCCTCACCGAGCAGCAGGCCCGCACCCGCCTCGCGCAGGAGGACACCGCACGGCGGCTCGACGAGACGTTGAGCCGATCACTGGGCGGCAGCTTCGGCGGCGCCTACTTCGACGCGGCGAGCGGCGCGCTCGTCGTCGGCGTCACGGACGCCGCGAAGATCGCCGAAGTGGAGGAAGCCGGCGCCACCGCCCGGGTGGTGCGGCACAGCAGCGCCGAGCTCGACGCCGCCGTCGCCGCCCTCGACCGCGCCGAGGCGTCCGCCCCGGCGTCCATCACCGGCTGGTACGTGGACGAACGGGCCAACACCGTCGTCGTCGACGTGCAGGCCGCGCTGCGCGACGCCGCCACCGACGGCTACCTCGCCGAGACCACCGGGAACGCGCCGGTGCGGGTCGACGAGGTCACCGAGGCGCCGCGCACGCTCTACGACCTCGTCGGCGGCGACGCCTACTACATGGGCGGCGGGCGCTGCTCGGTCGGCTTCCCGGTGCGCACCTCCAGCGGCGCGTCCGGCATGGTCACCGCCGGGCACTGCGGGACCCGCGGCACCTCCGCCTCCGGCTACAACCAGGTCGCCCTCGGCTCGTTCCAGGGGTCCTCGTTCCCCGGCAACGACTACGCGTGGGTGTCGGCGAACGGCAACTGGACCGCCCGCGGCCTGGTGAACATGTACAACGGCAGCGGCCGGGCCGTCTCCGGGCACAGCACCGCGCCGACCGGGTCCTCGGTGTGCCGCTCCGGCTCCACCACCGGCTGGCACTGCGGTTCGGTGCAGGCGCTGAACCAGACCGTCCGCTACGCGGAGGGCTCGGTCAGCGGGCTCACCCAGACCAACGTGTGCGCCGAGCCCGGTGACTCCGGTGGTTCGTTCATCAGCGGCAACTCGGCCCAGGGCATGACCTCGGGCGGGTCCGGCAACTGCTCGTCCGGCGGCACCACGTACTTCCAGCCGGTCGGGGAAGCGCTCAGCGCCTACGGCCTGAGCCTCGTCACGAACTGATCCGGGGGAACGGCCCGTTCGACCGAGCGCATCGGGCGAACGGGCCGCTCGTCCCGTTCCGGGTCAGGCGCCGTCGCGGTTGAGCAGCACCCGCGGTTCGGCGGGGAGCCGGTCCGGGCGGACCGCGGCCGTCCCGGTCGGGGCGCGGTCGAGTCCCGCGTCCCGGACCGCGGCGGCGCCGCCGACGACCGGCAGCGACACCGAGGTGCCCGCCAGCCCGACCTCGACCCGGCCCGGTTCGGCCGGTGCCTGGATGAACGCGGAATCGGTCCCGCCGACGACCAGTCCCAGCCGGTGCCCGGCGGGGATCACGTGGTCGGTGGTGGCCAGCCGGAACGTCATCTCGTACGGCGTGCCCGGCGTCAGCGGCGACTCCTCGGACAGCGATCCGTGGTTGGCCAGGTCGGCCCAGCCGCGGGACAGCACCTGGTAGTCGACGTCCGCGGTGGTGGCCTCGGTGTCCCGGTAGCAGGCGTCGTCGCCCTCGCGGCTCTCGCCCCAGCAGGACTCCGAGTCCAGGGTGCGGATGCCTTCGCCCTCGCCGAGCGCGTCCCGCGTGGTGGCGGGGCCGTAGTCGACGAGCACCGCCGACAGGTGCGCGGTCGGCGTCGCGGGCGTCGCGGTCACCGAGATCGAGCCGGTGCCTGCCAGCCGCAGGTCCTGCTCCAGCGGGGCGGTGGTGAACAGCGCGCGGGCCGGGGAGGCCTGGTCGGGCTCGCGCGCCCAGTCGTACTCGTCCTGCGCCGGGTCGTCGGTGAACGCGGCGCGCGCGTCGGCCGGGGCCGGTTCCGAGGTGAGCCCGCCGAGCCCGTCGGTGTCGCCGGGGACCGGGTGCAGCGTGGTCGGGGTCGCGGACTCGCCGGACCAGGACGCCTCGTCGGACCACTCGTCCGGGGCGCGTTCCACGCTGGCGGCCGGTTCGGCGTCGATCCCGTTGTCCATGCCGAGCAGCTCGTGGTCGAACCAGCGGTGCAGGGTGTCCACCCACTCCGCGCGGCGGAAGTCGAACGGGTCGACGTGGCCGGTCTGGCTCAGCCACACCTTGCGCGGCACGTCGTTCGCGGCCAGCGCGTCCCACCACTGCCCGAACTGGATCATCTTCACGTTGAGGTCGTTGCGGCCGTGCACGGCGAACACGCTGGCCCGCACGTTCGCGGCGTCGGCCGCGTGGTCGCGTTCGGCCCACAGGTCGGTGACGTCGCCGTTGGCGGGCGCGCCCTCGTCGAGCCGCTGCTTGACCGGCGCGCACTCCGGCCGGCCGCCCTCCTCGACGGTCTCGGCGAGCCCGCGCGGGTCCGCGCCGAAGGACACGCCGTCGGAGCGGTAGTAGTCGTACCAGGAGCTGATCGCCCCGATCGGCACGATCGTGCGCAGGCCCGCCACCCCGGTCGCGGCGACGCCGTTGGCGATCGTCCCGTCGTAGGACTTGCCGATCATGCCGACGGCGCCGGTGGACCAGCCCGCACCGACCTCGGCGCCGCCGGTGGCCGCGTCGTAGCCCTTCGCGCGGCCGTTCAACCAGTCGACCACCGCCTTCGCCGAGCCCACGTCGGACGGGCCGCCGACGTCCACGCAGCCCTGCGAGCGGTTGGTGCCCGCCAGGTCCACGAGCACCGTCGCGTAGCCGCGCGGCACGAAGTAGTTGTCGTAGAACAGCGGGAACCCGACCGGCCGGCCCTCGTCGTCGTAGGTCTTGAGCTCGTTCTCGTTGCCGCGGCCGCAGCACGAGTAGTACGGACTCGCATCCATGATCACCGGGACGGGCCCGTCGGTCCGCGGCCGCGCGATGTCCACCGCGACCCGGTCGGTCGCGCCGTCCGCGTCACCGTCCAGGCCGGTGTCCACCCAGACGGTTTCGCGCACCGGGTCGGCGGCGAACACCGGTTCGCTGCGCGGTGCGTCCGGTGCCGGTGCCGGGGCTGGGGCTGGGGCTGGTGGCGGTTGCGGGGCGGCGACCGCGGGGGTCGCGGTCAGCGCGAGCAGCGCGCCGCAGAGCACGGACGCCGGGGCGCGCCACCCTCGGGTTCCGGGGCGCGGGGAGCGGGAAGTCGGCACGGTCACCTCCGATGATCTCGCGGAACACTAAGCGGCGAGATCAACGCCGTGCCACGGCCGAAAGTGTGGCGCGACGCGGGGGAGGGGTGAACCGGCGGGTTCGTCCGGCGGCGACGCGGCGCGGCCCGGCTAGCTCGGGTCCTCCGGGCGCCGGTGCGCGCCGGACCGGAGGTGGATCGTGAACGTGCTGCCCGCGCCCACCTCGCTGCGCACGTCGATGCGGCCACCGTGGGCCCGCACCAGGTGGTGCGTGATGGCGAGGCCGAGGCCGCTGCCGCCCGCAGCCCGGTTCCTCGACTTCTCGGCCCGCCAGAAGCGGTCGAAGACGTGCGGCAGCGACTCCGCGTCGATGCCGGTGCCCGTGTCCGCGACCTCGAGCAGCACCTCGTCGCCGGTGCTGCGGGCCCGCAGCTCCACCCGGCCGCCCGGCGGCGTGTGGTGCACCGCGTTCGACACCAGGTTGCCCAGCGACTGCCGCAGCCGCGTCGGGTCGGCCCGCAGGTCCGGCTCGCCGTCCACGTGCACGCCCAGTTCGACGCCGACGGCCGTCGCCCCGCCCCGGTGCGCCGCCGCGACCTGGTCCAGGACGGACCGCACGTCCACCGGCTCCGGGTGCACGCGCAGCTTCCCCGCGTCGGCGAGCGCGAGGTCCTGCAAGTCGTCGATGAGGTGCTGCAGCAGCACCGTCTCCTCGAGCAGCGACGCCACCAGCGGCGGGTCGAGCTCGGCGACGCCGTCCTGCACGGCCTCCAGCCATCCGCGCACGTTGACCAGCGGTGTCCGCAGCTCGTGCGCTACGTCGCTGACCATCGTCCGGCGCTGCCGCTCCGAGGTCTCGATCCGCGCCGACATCGTGTTGAACGCCGCCGCCAGCTCACCGATCTCCCCCTGCGCGCCCGTCTCGACCTGGACGGAGCGGTCACCGTCGCCCATCCTCCTGGCCGCGCTGGTGAGCGCGTGGATCGGGCGGACGAGCCTGCCCGCCGCGAACGCCGCGACGCCGATCGTCACGACGAGGACGGCCAGCGCCGTCCACACGATCTGCGACACGCGCACCGTGGACAGGTCCGCCGCGGCGACGTTGCCGTCGGGCCGCGTGATGTACAGCTGCGCGGCGGGCGCGACGTAGGGCCCGAGCTGCTCCCGCCGCGCGGTGTCGACGCACCGCTTCGCGTCGGGGCCGGTGGTCAGCTCGTCCGGTGCGGTCAGCGCGAGGGCATCGACGGGCAGCGGTCCGCTGCCCTGCCGGGCGAGGCACGCGTTCACGAGTTCCAGCAGGGTCTCGTTCGCGTCGCGCTCGGTCTGCGTCGTCGGCGGCGGGCCGGCGCAGACGTCGTCCCGCCAAGCCGGGGAGTCCTCGGCGGTGGCCCGCGCGGTGCCCTCGGCCGCGTGCCGGGACGAGCGCTGCTCGGCCGCCCGCGGCGCCGCCGACGGGGTCACGGGCGTGACCGCCGCGCGCCCGTTGGGCCGTTCGACGATCACGCCGTCCTCGCCGTACCTGCGCACGCACGCCAACTGCGCCTGTGCGCTGCGGCGCAGCCGCTCGCGCTCGACCTCGGTGAGCCGGTACGGCCCGACGGCGCGCGCGTCGATGCCCGACGCCGTGGCGCCGGGGTTGAGCGCCGCGTCCACGGCGAGCGGATCGACCACCGCGGACGGGGTGCGCGGCAGGCCGACGCCCGGCGCGCCGCCCGAGTCGGCGATGGTCGCCCGCGTCGTGGTCGTCACCGTGACCCTGCGGCCGGTGCTCGTGGCCAGATCGTCGACGAGCCGCTGCACCCCCGGCCACCGCGGGTGCGTCGCGGCGTAGCCGAGGAGCGAATCGTAGATCTCCGCATCGTCGGCCAGCGTCTCGCCGAGCTCGCGGTTGATGGCGCCGCTCGTGCTCTGCGCGGCCAGCCACGCCGTCGCACCGATCGAGCAACCCGCGACGACCACGGCCATCACGAGCAGCCGGGTGAGCAGGCCGTGCCCGCTACGCCGGAGCGGCATCGGCCGAACCGCCCCGCAGCTTGTAGCCGACCCCGTACACGGTGAGCAGGAGGACCGGCTTGCGCGGGTCGGGTTCGAGCTTGCGGCGCAGGTTCATGACGTGGACGTCGATCGTGCGCTCGGTGCCGAACCTGTCCACGTCGAACGCCCGGCTGAGCAATTGGCCGCGGCTGAACACCCGACCCGGCTCCGCGGCCAGCACCGCGAGGACGCGGAACTCCGCGGGTGTGCAGTCCAGCAGTTCCCCGGCCAGCGCGACCTCGTGCCGTGCCACGTCGATCGTGAGCGCACCGACCTGCAGCACCTGCGGCTCCAGGCGCTTCTTCCGGCCGGACCGGCGCAGCACGGCGCGGACGCGGGCGGCGAGCTGGCGCGGGCTGTACGGCTTGGTGACGTAGTCGTCGGCGCCGAGGTCGAGCCCGAGCAGCTCGTCGTCCTCCGTGGTCCGCGCGGTGAGCAGGACGATCGCCAACTCGGACTCGGCGCGCAGCACGCGGCAGACGTCGAGACCGTCGACCTTCGGCATCATCACGTCGAGCAGGGCGAGGTCCGGCGGCTTGCGCCGCGCCTCGTCGATCGCCGCGCGCCCGTCGTGCACGATCCGCACCGCGTGGTGGTCGCGCACCAGGTAGCGGCGGATCAGCTCGGCCTGCTTGGGGTCGTCCTCGGCTACCAGGATCTGTGCGCACACCCGGAGCATTGTCACCGAAGCCGGCGGCCGTCCGACATGACCGGATCGAAAATCGAACAACTTCTTCACGATCACCGAACCGGATCCTGAAAGCGTTCCGGGAGCGTGCACCTCGTCCGGCAAGCAGACACGAGAGGACGCGATCGATGAGGATCAACCGAACTTGCGCGGCCGCCGCGGTGCTCGGGGCGCTGGCGTTGCCGCTGACGGGGACCGTCGGCTGGGCGGACACCGCGGCTCAGGAACGCGACCGGCCGGGGACGAGCGAGCAGGAGCAGGTCTCCGCGCGGGAGCGGGCGGCGGCGGAGCAGCGGGCCGGGCAGGACGCGGAGGGCAGGAGCTCGGCGGAGGGGACCGGTGCGGCCGAGTCCCGCCGCCAGGTCTCGCAACGACCGGTCGGAGCACCCGACACCGGCGGCGGTCCGGCCGGGTGGACCGCCACGCCCGCCTCCCTCGCGGGCGGTGCGGCGGCGGTCGTCGCGGCCGGGGGCGGGGCCGTGCTCCTGCTGCGCCGGCGGCCCGCGGACGAGCGGTGAGGCACGGCGGATGAACACGCGTTCCCGCAGGTGGGGAGGTCGCCGCGCCGCGGCCTCCCCGCTGCCGGTGCTCGTCGCCGTGCTCGCGCTGTCCGGCTGCTCGGCTCACGGGCAGCAGATCGACCTCGCCCCGCGGTCATCGGTCCCGGCGGTGGAGCGCTCGGCCGGGCGACCGCTCCCGGTGTCCGCACCGGCCTGGCTCGACGTGCCGGACATCGGCGCGCGCTCGACGCTGCTCCCCCTGGGGCTGAACGACGACCGCACGGTCGCGGTCCCCTCCGTCCACGAGCCGATGCAGGCCGGCTGGTACCGCTACGGGCCGACGCCCGGCGAGACGGGGCCCGCGGTGGTGCTCGGGCACGTCGACGGCGACGGCCGAGACGGCATCTTCGCCCGCCTGCACCAGCTCGTGCCCGGCGCCGAGGTCCGCGTCGGGCGGTCGGACGGGACCGTCGCGCGGTTCACCGTGACCCGCATCGACCAGGTGCCGAAGGACCGCTTCCCCACCGACGAGGTCTACGGCGACACGACGACGCCCGAGCTGCGGCTGATCACGTGCGGCGGCGCGTTCGACGACGCGGCCGGCAGCTACCGCGACAACATCATCGCCTACGCCCGCCTCACCGAGGTCGGGCCGTGAGCGGCCGTCCCGGGCGGTTCGCGAGGGGTACCGCCCGGGACGGGCGTCGCCGGGGAAGGGGAGCCGGCGGGAAGGGGAACGCCGGGGAGGGGAGCGCCGCGCCCGCGATCGACGTCCCCTCCCGGACGGCCTTCGGTCGCGCGGGCTCCCGGGACCGAGTCCCGCGCACGGCTCGGCCGAACCGGAACCGCACGAGAAGCCAACGAGTTCCTGACATCCGCTCCCTAGCCTGACCGGATGATGACCACGAAGTTGCGGAGCCTGGTGATGGGCTGCGCGGCGCTGGCGACGGGAGCGTCGACCGCCGCACCCGCCACCGCCGAGCCCGCCCCAGCGCCCGTCGTCGAGCACCGCATGGCCACCAGCGCGGCGGAACAACGCGCGGTGCAGGACTACTGGACCCCCGAGCGCATCGCCGCGCTCACCGGAACCCCGTCGGACAACCCGCCCGTGGCCGGTCCGGACGGCGCCCCGTGGACCAGCGGGAACGCCCCGTCCAGGAACGTGGGGCGGTTGTTCTTCACCGACCACGGCGAGGACGCGAGTTGCACCGCGACCGTGGTCGAGGCGGACAACCGCAGCACGATCGTCACCGCCGGGCACTGCGTCCACAACACCGACCTGCTTGGCGAGGACGGCCGGTGGACGGAGCACGTGCTGTTCATCCCCGGCTATCGCGACGGGAAGGCGCCCTTCGGCCGGTTCACCGGCCGGGTCGGGTTCGCCGACGAGACCTGGTTGCACAACGACCAGCAGCACGGCGAGGTGTACGGACCCCACGACCAGGCGTTCGTGGTGCTGAACCCGGACGAGCGCGGGCGGCGGCCGGTGGACGTGATCGGTGTCGCCCAGCGCATCGGCTTCGACGAGCCGGGTGCGGGCGCCGCGACGTCGTTCGGATATCCGCGCGCCTCGTCGGATCCCGCGCGCGACGGTCTACCGGAGTACATCGGCGAGCGCCTCGCCCACTGCTGGGGAACGGCGGCGGAGGCCCCCGGTGCTCCGGGGCGGTGGGGCGTGCCCTGCACCATGGGCGGTGGCGCCAGCGGCGGCCCCCGGATCTCCGGGCTGTCCCCGGAGACCGGCGTGGGCGCGGTCGTCGGCATCAACACCGAAAGCGCCTTCCGCGGCGGTGCCGGGACGGCGTGCCCTCCCGGTGAGCCGGCGGGGTGCACCCGGTACCTCGTGGGGCCGCGGTTCACCACCGAGATCACCGGGCAGCTGTACCGGGCGGCCGAGCGGATCGGGTAGTCCGCCACCCGCGGCGCACTCGACCGCGGCCGCGCCGGTGCGCGCTCGTAACCTGGGGTCATGGTTGCACTGCTCGACGAGGCTGAGCTGCGCAGGCGGCTGGTCGACGAAGGCCCGTACGCGAAGCTCGACGTGGTCACCGTGACCGGATCGACCAACACGGACCTGTCCGCGGCCGCCGCGGCCGGTGCCCCGGACCGCACGCTGCTGTTCGCCGAGGAGCAGCAGGCCGGGCGCGGCCGGATGCGGCGGACCTGGATCTCGCCGCGCGGCTACGGCCTGCACGTGAGCGCGGTGCTGCGGCCCGCGTCGGTGCCGCAGGGCGCGCTCGGCTGGCTGCCGCTGCTCGCGGGGATCGCCCTCGCCGAGGTGGTCCGCGACGCGTGCGGGGTGCCCGCCGCGTTGAAGTGGCCGAACGACCTGCTGCTCGGCGGCGATGACGCCTGGCGCAAGGGCGCCGGGATCCTCGCCGAGGCGGTCAGCACCGCGGACGGGGTGGCGATCGTCGTCGGCATCGGCGTGAACGTGCACCACGGGCCCGGCGAGCTGCCCACCGGGGCGGGCGGGCTGCCCGCGACCTCGCTCGCCGAGCAGGGTGCGGACGTGGACCGGCAGGAGTTCGCGGTGCGGCTGCTGACCGCGCTCGCCGCGGTCGACGATCTGTGGCGCGAGCACGCCGGGGACGTGCTGGCGAGCGGCTTGCTGGACCGCTACCAGCGGTTGTGCGGCACGCTGGGCCAGCAGGTCCGGGTGGAGCTCGGCGGGAACGACCTGCTGGGCACCGCGACCGGGATCGACGCGGACGGGCGCCTGCTGGTGCGCGGCGCCGACGGGGCGGGCACCCCGGTGTCGGCGGGAGACGTGGTGCACCTGCGCCCGCGCTGAGCGATTCGTCCCGTCCCGCGGCACGCCGCCTGATCGAGGGACGCTCGGCGGTGTGGTCGGACGGGTAGCGTGATCAGCGCCTGGTGATCGAGGGAGGGGATTCTCCGGTGGCGTATCCGGACGGTTTGCTGAGCGAGGACGAGTACGTGGTGGTGCACACCCACCCGCACTGGAAGATGCTCGTCGTGCCGGTGGTGCTGTTCCTCGCCGTGGTCGGGGCGGGCTCGTACGCCGCCGCGCTGGTCGCCGAGCTGACCTGGAACGTGCCGGTGTGGATCGCGCTCGCCGCCGTCGGTGCGGTGCTGGTCATCTGGTGGACGCTGGCACCGCTGATCCGCTGGCGCACCACCCACTTCGTGGTCACCTCGCGGCGGCTGATGGTCCGCGAGGGCGTGTTCACCCGCACCGGCGTCGACATCCCGATGTGGCGGATCAACAGCGTGCGGTTCAGCCATGGCCTGGTGGACCGGTTCTTCGGCTGCGGCACGCTGATCGTCGAATCCGCCTCCGACGAGCCGCTGGAGTTCGATGACATCCCCAAGGTCGAGCGGGTGCACACCCTGCTCTACCGCGAGGTCAACGACGAATCCGAGCACGACGACCAGGACCGGTGGGAGCGGCGATGAGCGCGCTGGAGGTCGGCCTGCCGGACCGGGTGCCGTCGCCGGAGCCCGGGGAACTGCCCGCCGCGGTCACCATCTGGGAGGTCGGGCCGCGCGACGGGCTGCAGAACGAGCAGGCCGTGGTGCCGGTCGAGGTGAAGCTGGAGTTCCTGCGCAGGCTCGCCGACGCGGGCCTGCGGATCGTGGAGACCACCAGCTTCGTGCGCCCGGAGTGGGTGCCGCAGCTCGCCGACGCCGCCGAGGTCCTCGCCGGGCTGGACCGCCGGGACGGCGTGCGCTATCCCGTGCTGGTGCCGAACTCCCGCGGCCTGGACCGCGCCCTCGACGCCGGGGTCGCCGACGTGGCCGTGTTCGCCGCCGCCACCGAGTCGTTCACCCGCCGCAACCTCAACCGCGGGCTCGACGAGCAGTTCGCCATGTTCGAGCCGGTGGTGCGCCGCGCCACCGACGAGGGCCTCGCCGTGCGCGGGTACCTGTCGATGGTCTTCGGCGACCCGTGGGAGGGGCCGGTGCCCGTCGAGCAGGTCGTCGCCGCCGGGCGCCGGTTGCTGGAGATGGGCTGCGGGCAGCTCTCGCTCGGCGACACGATCGGTGTGGCGACGCCCGGGCAGGTGGAGGCGGTGCTGCGCGCGTTCACCGCCGCCGGGGTGCCGGTGGCGTCGCTGGCGGTGCACTTCCACGACACCTACGGGCAGGCGCTGGCCAACACCTGGACGGCGCTGCGGCACGGGGTGTCCGCAGTGGACTCGTCGGCGGGCGGGCTGGGCGGCTGCCCGTACGCGAAGTCCGCCACCGGGAACCTCGCCACCGAAGACCTCGTGTGGATGCTGGACGGGCTCGGCGTCGAGCACGGCGTGGACCTCGCGGCGCTCGCCGCCACCAGCGCGTGGATGGCCGAGCAGCTGGGCCGCCCCAGCCCGTCCCGCGTGGTCAAGGCGCTCACCGGGGCCTAGGCCGCCGTGCTCGGGCCCGCGCGCGGAGGGCTCGGCGCTCGCCCGCGGCGCGGTCGAGTCCGGAGGCGAACCGCGTCAGGACTGCTCGCGGGTGCCGAACATCGCCAGGAACGTGAAGCGCATGATGCGGTCGGCGTCCCGGTCCGCGGTGCCGGTGATCTCCACCAGGCCCAGGTTCGGCCTGCTCTTCGACAGCCGCCTGCTGTTCACCGTCATGCCGAACCGCAGCTCGTCGTCCGGGAACACCGGCGCCGCCCAGGACAGCTCGTTGCCGCCGGGCGAACCCTGCGAAGTGGACCCGGCGAGCACGTGGTCCACGTAGGCCCGCATCCACAGCGACGAGGTGTACCAACCGGACGCGCACAGCCCGCCGAGCACCGACTGCGCGCCGGCCTCCTCGTCCAGGTGGAACGGTTGCGGGTCGAATCGGCGCGCGAACGCCACCATCTCGTCCCGGTCGATCAGCACCGAACCCAGGTCGAACACCCGGCCAGGTTCGAGGTCTTCGTACGCGATACCCGCCATGCCCGGATCATCGCAGGACGCCCGGGCCGGGTGGTGCGCGGTGCCCGATCCGGCTCCGGTGCGGCAGGATCGACGTGGAACCATCGACCGCATGGGCGCGTCCCGGAACGCGGGGCGGGCGGACGCGCCCGCCGACGCCTCGACTGCGGAAGGGGGAGTGGCGGTGGCCACCGATAGCGCGCACGCCGAGGAGCTCGCCGCTCGACATCGGCGCCCGCGAGGACGGCAGGCACTCCCCCGGACGGGGTCGGTGCGGCCATGAGCGGAGATCACGAGGACGTCCGGAAGCACGGCTCCCCGGCGCGGGACGAGCACTCCGGCGGCATCGAGCGGGCGCGGTGGCGCGGCGACGCCGACCACACCGGCCCCGTCACGGTCGAAGCGGCCGGGTCCGGCGCGCTCGCCGCGGGCTGGGTCGCGGACGGGGTGGACCCCGCGTCGGTGACCGCGCCGCACCCGGTGCGCCAGGCCTGGTCTTCCGCCCCGCCGCAGGGCCGCGGCGATTCCGCCGCTCGCGGACCGCGGTCCGACGGGTTCGGCGCGAATTCCGGGCAGGCGGGCGGAATCCGCCCGGGGCACGGTCCGGACCGCTTCGGGCCGGGGCAGCAGTCCCCCGAGGGGCGGCCGGGCGGACACGGGCAGCGCGCGCAGGTCCGGCAGGCGCAGCAGGGGCGGCAGAACCACCGGGGGCAGCAGGGCGACCAGGGCCAGCAGATCCAGCAGGGCAATCAAGCTCAGCAGGCCCAGCAGGGCAATCAAGCTCAGCAGGCCCAGCAGGGCAATCAAGCTCAGCAGGGCCAGCAGCCTCAGCAGGTCCAGCAGGTCCAGCAGGTCCAGCAGGGCCACCAAGGCCACCAAGCCCAGCAGGGACAGCAGATCCAGCAGGGGAACCAAGCCCAGCAGGGGCAACCGGGGCAGGGGAGCCAGCAGAACCAGCAGGTCCACCAAGCCCGGCCCGGCAGGCAGGGCCCCCTGAACCGCCCCGGCCAGCAGGACCGGCCGGACCACCGAGGACGGCAACCCCAGCAGGTCCGGCGCGCCGCCGCGCCGGACGCGGGCCCCCGCCCCGGCCAGGGCGATCCGGTCGCGCGGCAGGTCCGCCCGCCCGCCGACCCGGTCCGCCCGCGCCAGGGCGACCGCAAGGAAGCGGTCGCGTTCATGCTCCACCAGTTCCCGATCGGGTACCTCCCGGTCGCCGCGGCGACCGCCAGCCGCCAGCTGCCGATGCCCGCCGAAGGCGTCGATCCGCTGGCCGGGCGCCGCTTCCCGCCGCGCGACCACCCGCGCGCGGACCTCGTCGACGACCGCGACGCCCTCGCCAGGGCCCGCTCCGGGGAGCTCGCGGTGGACCCGGCCGGATCCGACGGGGTGGAGCGCCCCGCCGAGTTCGCCGCCGGGCACGACCCGCTCGCCGAACTCAGCGAACTGGAGTGGGAACGCCGCTACACCGGCCCCGCCGGACCCCGCTGGCCCGCTGCCGCATCGGTGCCGGAGGGCTGCGCGGAACCGGGCGAGCCGATCGTGCTCGAACCGGACGCGGTGCTCGACGCGCTCGGCTCCGACGCGGGCCGGGTCGCCGCGCCCGACGGCACCGCGTTCACCCGGCGCAGCCTGCCCCCGGACTACCTGGAGCTGCCGTACCACCGCTACCGGGTGCTGCGGCCGCTGCCGGTGTGGCGGGCGGTGTCCGCGCCGTGGTTCGCGGGCAGCGGCGGTGGCGTGCGCTACCGGCTGACGCACTCGCTGGCGGAACTGGTGGCGCTGGGCCACCTCGTCGAGCTCACCGCGGCGCGGGTCGCCGCGGAGGCGGGCACGCTGCGGCTGGACCCCGCCGTGATCGACGCGGCCGACCGCGCGTCCCGGCGCTCCGCGGGCGGGGGCGCGGAACCGGACGAGCGCGCCGACGCCGCACCGGACGAACCACCGGGCGCGGTCGACGAGCCCCGCCGCACCGACCGGCACGAGGTCACGGAGGAGATCGCGAAGTGAACACCGAATCGATGCTCGGCTGGCTCGCGGCGCTCGGCGTCCCCGCCGAGCTGGTGTCGATCGGCACCGAGACCGACCACACCTGGTGCCTGGTCCGCGAGGAGGTGGACGGCGCCGCCGGGTGGGAGGTGTTCTGGCGCGAGCAGGGCAACCGCTACGACTGGGCGCGGTTCAGCAGCGAGCAGGTCGCCTGCTTCTACCTGTTCGGCAGGCTCAGCTGGACCCAGGCGCTGCGCGGCGCCATCGGCCCCGTCGACCAGGACCGCCCGCGCGCCCCGAAGGCGCCCGCCGAGCCGGCCACCCCACCCCACGGCACCCCGGCCCAGTGACCGCCTGAACTTCGAACTCGGTTCGCGGAGCAGCACGAGTTCGGAATTCAGCGCAGCAGGTCCAGGGCCGTTGCGTGCAGGTGGCCGTTGGTGCTCAGCGCCGAGCCGCCCTGGAAACCGCGCCGCCCGCCCAGGTCGGTGAACTCGCCACCGGCCTCGCGGACGATGACCTGCACCGCGGCCACGTCCCACGGGTTCACCACCGCTTCGGCCGCCACGTCGATGGCGCCCTCCGCGACCAGGCAGTGCTGCCAGAAGTCGCCGAACGCCCGGTTCTCCCAGCACGCGTCCACCAGCCGCAGGTACGCCTCCCGCGAGTGGTGCTCCACCCAGCTGCCCAGGTGCGTGGTGGACAGGTAGGCGTCGGAGATCTCGCGCACCCCGGACACCGAGATCCGCTCCGCAGCGCCCCCGGAGCTCGCCCACGCGCCGCACCCCGCGGCCGCCCACCAGCGGCGGCCCAGCGCGGGTGCGCTGATCACGCCCGCGGTCGGCGTGCCGTCCTCGACCAGCGCGACCAGCGTCGCCCAGGCGGGCACCCCGCGCAGGAAGTTCTTCGTGCCGTCGATCGGGTCCAGCACCCAGGTGCGGGCCGAGGTGACCTCGCCGCCGCGCTCCTCGCCCGCGATCTCGTCGCCGGGGCGCTGCTCGGCGAGCACCGCGCGCACCGCGTCCTCCACCGCCAGGTCCGCATCGGTGACGGGGGTGCGGTCCGGCTTGCGGTCCACCGCGAGGTCCAGCGCGCGGAACCGGTCCGAGGTGAGCGCGTCGGCGGTGTCCGCGAGGTGCAGGGCCAGGTCCAGGTCATCGGCGATCGTCACGGCGGCGACTCTACTTCCGCGCTCCGCGCGGCCCCGCTGAGGTGCGGCTACCAGACGGGCCGGGCGGAACTAACCGCCTACGACCCGGACCTGATCATCGCGGACCTCTAGGGTGGAGGCGTGAGCGTAGTGCTGCTGGCCGAGGACGACCCAGCCATTGCTGTGCCGTTGTCGAGGGCATTGCAGCGGGAGGGCTACTCGGTCCGAGTCATCGACGACGGCCCCTCGGCGTTGCAGGAGGCGTCCTCCGGCGGAATCGACCTGATGGTGCTGGACCTCGGCCTGCCCGGGATGGACGGGCTGGAGGTGTGCCGGCGGCTGCGCGCGCAGGGCCGCGGCATCCCCGTGCTGATGCTCACCGCGCGCACCGACGAGGTGGACTTCGTGGTGGGCCTCGACGCGGGCGCCGACGACTACGTGGCGAAGCCGTTCCGGCTCGCGGAGCTGATGGCCCGCATCCGGGCGCTGCTGCGCCGCGGTTCCCCGGAGACGCTGGAGGCGTCCGGGGTGCGGCTGGAGCTGACCGCGCGCCGCGTGCTCGTCGACGAGCACGAGGTGGGGCTGGCGAACAAGGAGTTCGAACTGCTGCGGGTGCTCATGCAGCACGCGGGCCAGGTCGTCACCCGCGAGGAGATCCTCGACGAGGTGTGGCCGGAGGCCAGCCGCAAGGGCAGCAAGACGCTGGACATGCACATCTCCTGGCTGCGCCGGAAGCTCGGCGACGGCAACGGCCGTGCCGACGAGCAGCGGATCGCCACGGTCCGCGGCGTCGGCTTCCGGTTCAACGCGGACTGACGGGCGGCCCGGTGCACAGGCGGATCCTGGTCGCGACGCTGCTGGCGGTGGCGGTGACGGCGGTGGTGCTGGGCCTGCCGCTGGGCGTGACCGCGCTGAAGCTGGTGGAGGACTTCACCCGCACCGACCTGTCCACCCGCTCGCAGCAGATCGCGACCTCGCTGGACGAGCAGGTCGCCTCCCGCCACCCGATCGACGTGGAGTCGGTGCTGCTGGCGGTGCCGCGGGACGCGCGGCTGGTGGTGCGCACCAAGGACCACGAGTACGTCTACGGCACCGACCCGGGCAGGTCGCCGCTCACCGAGAGCGTGCCGATGGTGCAGAGCGGCACGGTGACGCTGTCCGCGCCCAGCGGCCCGGTGCGCACCCAGCAGTTCCAGGTCGCGGGCCTGGTGCTGCTGCTGGTGGTGCTCTCCGCGGGCACCGGCATGGTGGTGGCGGGGTTGACCGCGCGGCGGCTGGCCGATCCGCTGCGGCACGTCGCCGCGCGCGCCGCCCGGCTCGGCGCGGGCGATTTCCGGGCCGATCCGAAGCGGCACGAGGTCCCGGAGCTGGACCGGGTCGCCGACGCGCTGGACGCCTCGGGCGCCGCCCTGTCCCAGCTGGTGCAGCGCGAGCGGGAACTCGTCGGCGATGTCTCGCACCAGCTGCGCAGCAGGCTCACCGCGCTGCAGCTGCGGCTGGAGGCGCTGGCCGACGTGCCCGACCAGGAGGTCGCGGAGGAGGCCGCCGCGGCGCTGGAGCAGGCCGAGCGGCTCTCCAGCGTCCTCGACGACCTGCTCGCCGCCGCGACCGCCGCGCGCGCCAGGGACGCCGAACCGCTCGACGTGTCCGAAGCGCTGTCCGAGGCCGCCGCGGAGTGGCGCGAACCGCTGCGCGCCCAGGGCCGCGCGCTGCGCCAGCGGGTGCCGGACGGCCTGCTCGCCAGGGCCACGCCCGGCCGGTTGCGGGAGGCCATCGGGGTGCTGCTGGACAACGCGGTGCGCCACGGCAAGGGGACGGTGACGCTGACCGCGCGCAACGGCGGCGGGACGGTGGTCGTCGAGGTCGGCGACGCCGGGCCCGGGGTGCCGGACCAGCTGGTGCCCTACGTGTTCGAGCGCGGGTTCTCCGCGGGCGGGTCCACGGGCGTGGGCCTGGCCTTGGCGCGGGCGCTGGTGGAGGCCGACGGCGGGCGCCTGGAGCTCAGCAAGGCCCGTCCCGCCCTGTTCGAGATCTTCCTGCCGGTGGCGCGGGCCGACGACGTGCTCGGCGTGCCGTGGAAGATCGAGTCCCGGCCGCGCTGATCCGGTTCCGCCGCCCGGTCCGCGGGCGCGGCGCCGGAGGCCCCGGCGCCGGGAGCTCGGCGCCGGATTCGTCGCCGGAAGGGTCGTCGCCGGATGGTTCGTCGTCGGGGAGTTCGTCGTCGGGGGACCCGTCGGCGGGGAACACCCACTTCCGGAACGCCCACCACCGGAACACCATGCCCAGCACCAGGCCCACCACCTGCGCGGCGGTGAAGTCGGCGATCTCCTCGACGAGCCTGCTGGTGTACGGGGTCTGCAGGTGCAGGGCGTAGCGGGAGAACCACAGCGGCGCCGCGTACAGCGCGACCCCGATGCCGCTGAACAGGAAGTACAGCGTGGCCTCGTGGTGGCGTTCCCGGCCGCCGCGGGTGCGGAACGACCACTCCCGGTTCAGCACGTACGACACGATCGTCGCCACCAGCACCGCGATCACCTTCGCGGTGACCGGTTTCGGCACCAGGATCGTCAGCTTCAGCGCGTAGAAGATCGCCGAGTCGATGAAGAAGGTGCTGGCGCCGACGATCGCGAACTTCACCAGTTCGCGATGGCGCACCGCGCGGTCCCGCAGCGGGCGCGGGACGCGGGCCAGCACGGCTTCCACGACGGACACTCCGACGATGTTAACCGCCCCGCCGCGGCCGCCCGGAGCTCGTGCGGCCGCAGCGGTGCCGGGACCTCCCCGGCCGGTCTCCGGTCAGCGCGGGAAGCGCCACCAGGGCGGCGGGGCGGTCGGCGGCAGCAGCGGTTCCAGGATCGGCAGCCGCCGCTCGTCCGGGGCCGGTTCCGGTTCCGGGGACTCGGGCGGCCGGGTGGGCTCCGAGGACGGGGGTTCCGGCGGTGCGGAGGTGCCCGGTCCGGTCGGGACGGGCGTCGGTGCCTGCGTCGGTTCGGAACCGGGCGTCGGCTCCGGGGCGGGCGCGGGGCCCTGGCTCGGCGGCGCCCACCCCGGCAGGCCAGGCAGGCCCGGCAGACCAGGCGGGCCCGGCAGCTCCGGCAGGCCCGGGACCTCCGGCGGACCAGGTCGCTCGGGCAGCCCCGGCACGTCCGGCAGCCAGCACGGCCACTCCGCACCGTCCGCCGGACGCAGCGGCCACAGCGGCGGGAGCGGGCAGTCCGGCTCCGGCCGCGGGCGCCACGGGAACCAGAGCCGGGTGGTCACCGCGGCGCTGTCGTTCGCGGTGCCGAGCCGGGCGCGCACCGGGATGGTGACCTCGCGCTCCTCGCCGCCCGAGGCGCCGCGCGGTTCCACCGGAAGCCCGGCCAGCCACAGGTGGCCCCGGTAGGACTCGCCCGGATCCAGCTCCGCCGAGCAGCGCAGCTCGTCGTCCGACGGCAGCAGGTCGCACGCGGGCGGGATCCCCAGCGCGCGCGCACCGGCGGGCAGCACCGCGACCGCCTCGGCCCGGCCCCGGGTCACGCCGGTGTTGCGCACGTCGAGGTTCAGCCGCAGCGGCGGGCCCTCCGGCACCTCGCCGCCCAGCAGCAGGTCGTGCAGCGGGTGCGCCGCCGCCGACACCGACACGTCCACCCCGTCCCCGGAGCGCATCAGCACCTGGATCCGGGACAGCGGCAGGTCCAGGTCCGCGCCCGCCACGATCCGCGCGCCGATCTCGCCGCCGGTGGCGTCGGCCGCGGCCGTCACGTGCAGGTCGAAGGTCAGCTGCTCACCCGGTTCGAGGCCGCGCTCCGAGGAGCACTGCAGCCCGCCGTCCCAGCTCTCGCAGCGCACCCCCGGGCCACTGGCCGCCTCGGCGGCGCGCGCGGTGCGGGCGGACGCGGGCGCGGTCCCCGCGGGACCGGACTGCTGGGAGGTCACCCCCGGGATCTCCGAGCTGACGCCCGGCGGCAGCGACAGGATCGCGGTCACCGGATCGGACGGGCCGGTGCCGTCGTTGCGCACCGTGATCGGCAGGTCCGCGGGGTCGCCGCCCGGCACCAGCGTCAACGGCTCCGTCGGGCCGTGCGCGTCCAGCTTCGGCGTCGGCGCGGCGGGCGCCGGAGCCGGTGCGGGAGCCGGCTGCGGAGAGGGCTGCTGGGGGGCCTGCGGGCTCGGTGCGGGCGGGCGCGGTGCGGGCGGCGGTGCGACGGCGGGCTCGGGCGCGGGCGGGGGCGCCGAGGCGGACGGCAGCGGCGCCGTGCCCGAGGTCAGCGCCAGCGCCAGCGCCAGGCACAGCGCGGCGGAGGCCGCGACGCCCGACACCGCCTGGCGCGGCACCGAGCTCGCCGCGCCCGCCGCCGAACCCCCCGCACCGGCCGATGCGGCCGCGGCGGTCGCCGAAGCACCACCGCCGGAGAGCAGGTACGCCGTGGCACCGGTGCCGATCACCAGCGGCGCGATCACCGCGCGCAGGCCGCCGTTGACGTCGGCGAGCTCCGCCGCCAGCCCGCGGCACCGGCCGCAGCCGTCGAGGTGGTTGTCGACCTGCGCGGTCTCCCGCTTCGACAACCCGCCGCGCGTCCACGCGCCCAGCCGGTCCGCCGCCGCCCGGCAGGACGCGATCCCCGGTTCGTCGTCGGACAGCGAGCTCAGGTGCACCTGCAGGTACGCCTGGCGCAGGCCCTCCCGCGCGCGGTAGGCCAGCGCCGACACCCCGTTCGGGGTGAGGCCCAGCAGCGGGCCGACCTGGGCGGGCGTCTCGCCCTCCACCTCGATGTGCCACAGCACCGTCTTCCAGCGCTCCGGCAGCCGCGCGAACGCCCGCGCCGCCAGCGACCGCTCCAGCCCGGCGACCGCGGTGTCGGTGAACGGCACGCTCGCCTCGGCGCCGGAGACCTCGGTGACGTCCTCGGCCAGCTGCAGCTTCCGGTCCCGGCGCGTCCGGTCGTAGGCGACGTGGCGCAGCGCCGTCAGCAGGTAGGCGCGGAACGCCGTCGTCGGGCCGCGGCCGCCGCGCAACGTGGCCAGCACCTTCGCGAACGCCTCGGACACCAGGTCGTCGGCCTCGGCCTGCGATCTGGAGACCTGCCGGGCCATGTTCTGCGCGGCGGCGACGTGGCGTTCGTAGAGCGTCCCGTAGGCCTCCGTCGAACCGTGCCGGACGGCCTCGATCAGCTCGCCGTCGCTGGGGCCCTGCGCTTCGGCCGGGGCTGTGGCCACGCCGCACCTTCCTTTGTGTGGTCCGCTGTCCGGGGTGTGCCGCTGGTCGGGCGGGTCCGCGCTCGGGGTTCCGGTGCGACCGGCCGACCGGGTGCGTCCGGATGCGCCGATCGGAGCAGATCCGCTTCATGGAACCATCCGCGCGATCGCCCGTCGATCCGCCAACGTGATGCGAATTCGCGTCGTGCCCATTGTGATCGACGACTCCCCGCGCCCTGCACGCAGTCTTCCGTCATGGTCGAACGCGCAGGTCGTCTCCACGGTGAAAGGGGGTCGGGATGAGTAACTGGATCAAGGGGTGCAACGGGATCGACCGGTCGTTGCGGATGCGCTGGCGCACGGCGAGCCTCGCGGCGGGATGGCCGTTCCCGAGCGATTGGGGGGTGCGCGCCGTCGACGCGGTGTGCCGGGCGGTCGCGAGCGGGGCGGACCTCACCGAACCGCTGGGCAGGCTCGGTGCGGCGCGCGCGGAGGCCGGTGTCGGGCTGGCCGAGGCGCTGCTGGACGTGGCCGCGCTGCACGCCGCGAGCACCGGCACCGGCGACGGGCTGGTCTCGCCGGACCAGGACTCGGTGCCCGCGTGGATGCTGCGGCCGCTGGTGCTCGGCTGGGCCGAGGTGCAGGCCGAGTACACCGTGGGTCGCGAGGTGCAGGACCCGCTGACCGGCCTCACCACCGCGTCCTACCTGCGGGCCCGGCTGCACGAGGTGTACCGGGGATCGCGGTCGGCGGGACGCGCCGCCGACGAGGACCACGCGCTGATCACCGTGTCGCTGGACATCCCGCCGGACACCGGCGGCTACCCGATGATGATGGCGATGGTGCTGGCCGCGGACGTGCTGCGGGACGTGTTCGACGCGGGCGAGACGGTGTCGCTGCTGCGGCCGGACACCGCCGCGGTGCTCGCCGCCCGCCGGCCCTGCCTGGAGGAGCGGTGCGAGCGGGTGCGGATGCTGGTGCGGCGCAGCATCGCCGGTGATCCGGCGCTGCACCCGGTGGGGCCGGTGCGGGTCCGGCGGGAACAGCTGCCGGGCGACCCCGCCGCGGCCTGCGCCATGCTCGGCGCGGTGGACTGACCGTTCCCGGTGGTCCGGGTGCCGGAGGGCGGGCAGTAGGCTCTCCTGCTCGTGGACCACCGCACTCGCACTCCCGTCGTAGGCATGATCGGTGGTGGGCAGCTCGCACGGATGACCCACCAGGCCGCGATCCCGCTGGGCCAGTCCCTCAAGGTGCTGGCCGTCTCGCCGCAGGACCCGGCGGCGCTGGTCGCGCCGGACGTGCAGCTCGGCGAGCACACCGACCTCGACGCGCTGCGCACCTTCGCGGAAGGCTGCGACGCGGTCACCTTCGACCACGAGCACGTGCCCGGCGAGCACCTGCGCGAACTCGTCGCCGCCGGGGTCGCCGTGCACCCCGGGCCGGACGCGCTGCTGCACGCCCAGGACAAGCTGGTGATGCGCCGCAAGCTCGCCGGGCTCGGCTTGCCGGTACCGCCGTACGCCGAGGTCACCGAGGTCGCGCAGGCGCTGGAGTTCGGCGCCGAGCACGGCTGGCCGTGCGTGCTCAAGACCGCCCGCGGCGGCTACGACGGCCGGGGCGTGTGGACGCTGAACACCCCGGAGAGCGCCGAGCGCGTCGTCGGCGAACTCCTCGACGGCGGGGCGCCGCTGCTCGTCGAGCAGCGGGTGCCGCTGCGCCGCGAGCTCGCCGCGCTCGTCGCGCGCTCCCCGTTCGGGCAAGGCGCCGCCTGGCCGCTGGTGGAGACCGTGCAGCAGGACGGCATCTGCGTGCAGGTGCTCGCCCCCGCCCCGGACGCCTCGGAGGAACTGCGGAACGAGGCGCAGAACCTGGCGCTGCACATCGCCGAGGCCCTCGGCGTCGTCGGCGTGCTCGCGGTGGAGCTGTTCGAGACCGACGACGGGCTCGTGATCAACGAGCTGGCGATGCGGCCGCACAACTCCGGGCACTTCAGCATCGAAGGCGCCCGCACCTCGCAGTTCGAGCAGCACCTGCGCGCCGTGCTGGACTACCCGCTGGGCAGCACCGAGCTCACCGCGCCCGCCGTGGTGATGGCGAACGTGCTCGGCGCGCCCACCGAACCGGCGATGGGCGTGGACGAGCGGACGCACCACCTGTTCGCCCGGTTCCCGCACGCCAAGGTGCACCTCTACGGCAAGGCCGAGCGGCCCGGGCGCAAGGTCGGCCACGTCACCGTCCTCGGCGACGACATGGCCGCCACCCGCCGCGAGGCGGAACTGGCCGCGCACTTCCTCTCCACCGGGGAATGGGCCGACGGCCACCCGATCCACTGACACCCGCCTCGGCGAGCACCGGGGGTGCGGGGCGGCTGCCCCGCGGACGTGATGGGCTGGACGGCGGGCGGTCGCTCGCCGCGACGACGAGCAGGAGCACCGGGCGCGGGCGCCCGGCGGGGAGGAACCGGAGATGGCGCAGGAACGGCCGCTGGTCGGCGTGGTCATGGGCAGCGACTCGGACTGGCCGGTGATGGAGGCCGCGGGGCAGGCCCTCGCCGAGTTCGACGTGCCGTTCGAGGCCGGCGTGTACTCGGCGCACCGCACCCCGCAGCGGATGCTGGACTACGCCCGCGACGCCGCCGACCGCGGCCTGCGCGTGATCATCGCCGGCGCCGGGGGAGCGGCGCACCTGCCGGGCATGGTGGCGTCCGCGACCGTGCTGCCGGTGATCGGCGTGCCGGTGCCGCTCAAGCACCTGGACGGCATGGACTCGCTGCTGTCGATCGTGCAGATGCCCGCCGGGGTGCCGGTGGCGACCGTCTCGGTCGGCGGGGCGCGCAACGCGGGACTGCTGGCGGTGCGCACCCTCGCCGCGGACTCCGGTGAGCTGGGCACCCGGTTGCGCGCGGCGATGGCGCGCTTCCAGGAAGGCCTGGAGAGCATGGTCCACGACAAGCACGAGGCGCTGCAGGCGCGCCTCTGACGGACCCGTGCGGCGGGACGTCGCCGCCCGCCGCCGCGGTGCCGCCCGGCGGACTCACCTGGTGGATTCCAGCAGGGCCGCGCCGCGGAGGCGTTCGACGATGGTGGCGACATCGTGGCGGGCCACCTCCGCCGGGATGCGGTGGCGGTCGGCGAGCTCGCCCGCGATGCGGTCCGCGTCCTGCCCGATCAGCAGGCCGCGCAGCACCTGGGTGCCGGTGCGGTTGAGCAGCCAGCGCCGCCCGGTGCGCTCGTCGCGCAGCACCGTCCCGTCGCCGAGGTCGGTGGGGTCGACGTCAGGACGCAGTCGCAGGTGCATCGGTCCTCCCGGTGGAGCCCTGGGTGACGCCGCGCAGCCACGCCTCGCACCCCAGCAGGTGTTCCAGCGCGACCAGGGTGCGCGGTTCGACGTGCGGCGCGAGCAGGTGCTTGCGCAGCACGCCGGTGTCGACCAGTCCGTGCGCGGCGAGTTCCGAGTCGGTGAACAGCGCCAGGACGGCGCCGCGGTGGCGGCGCAACCCGATGTGCACGTCCGCCCCGACCCCGGCGTCCGGCCGGGGAGCGGGGACGGGCCGCTGCAGCACCGCGTCCGGTGCGGTGCCGCGGGCGGCTTCGGCCAGCAGCGGCTTGTACCGCCAGGGTGACGCCCGTTCGGCCGGGCGTACCGCGATCGCCGCCTCCACCACCCGGTCGTCGTAGTAGGGCAGTTCCAGCCGCACCCCGGCCGCCGCGTACCGCCGGACCAGCCGCCGGTACCCGGGTGCCGCGGTGCGCAGCGCGGTGAGCAGCTGGTGCCTGCCGCGGTCGGGCGCGAGCGGTTCGGCCTCGGTGGCCGCGGTGCGCAGCTCGGCGCGGGCGGCGGCCACCGCGTCGGCGCTCGCCCACGGCGCCGCGCGCAGCGGGGCGGGGCCCCAGTCCAGCGCGGTGTGGTGCCGCGGCCCGTTCGGCGCGGTGAGCCGGTCGGACTGCTCCCGCCACCAGTGCGCCACGTCGTGCGCGGCCAGCAGCGCCGCCATCGTCGGCAGCAGCGGCCAGCGGTGCAGCGACCGGTATCCGCGCAGTTGCCGGATCGCTTTCACCGGGCGTTGCCGCAGCAGCGAATGCAGATGTCCGGGCGGGCCGCCGAAGATTTCATCTCCGCCGAATCCGGCGAGCTGCCGCTGCACGCCGTGCTCGGCGAGCAGTTCCGCGCACCGGCCCGTCGCGGCGAGTTCCCGGAAAAGCGGAATGGGTTCTTCGTGGTCGGTGAGCGCTCCCGGGTCCTCGAATGCGGAGGGGAGTTCTCGCGGATCCAGCACGAGGTGCGTGCCGTCCGGCAATTGCCGCGCGCATTCGGCGGCGAACCGGTTCTCCCCGTTCTCGCGGTCGTTTTCCCGGCGGTTCAGCGTGACGAGCTCGGGTTCGTGCCGCGCGGTGAGGAAGCACAGCGCGGTGGAATCCATCCCGCCCGAGAGGTCGGCGCCGGTGCGCCCGGTCCCGGACCGGATCGCGGTGTCGAGCGCCTCCCGGGTGGCGCGGGCGCCGCGGCGCAGCGCCACGTCCGGTTCCGGCGGCCGCCACCACCGCACCTCCCGGGCCCGCTCGGCGGCGAGCCGCAGGTACGAGTCGGGGGCAGCGCCCGCACCCCGGACCACGCGGTGCGCCGGTCCAGCGGCGGCCCGGTCGGTCCGACCGCCACCCGCAGCGCCAGCGCCTGCTCGTCGATGCCCGCGCCGGCCAGCTCGGCGAGCAGGTCGGCGCGATCACCGGCGATCGGGACGCCGCCGACCCGGGTGTGGAACACCTGCCGCAGCCCGGAGATCCCGCCCTGCACCCGGACCTCGCCGCGCACCGAGGCGGCCAAGTGCACCCCGCCGGGCAGCCGGTGCAGCACCGCGTCCAGGTCGGCGACCGAGCGCAGCCCGTGCACGATCGACGCGAGCCGGGTCGCGTCGATCGGGCAGGACCCCAGCAGCGCCACCCGGACCGGCCCGAGCGCGACCGGGACGAGGTCGTCGGTGCGGAAGCGGCCGACCAGCCAGGGGTTCCCGGAATCGTGGCGGAGCACGATCCGCCCCTGCGCCGGGAATCGGTCGACGACGTTCTTCAATCCCGGCACGTCGGGCAGTACGACCCAACCGGAGTGGTGCTGGAGCATGCTCATTCCGTTCTCGGATCGGTGCGCGTCGCGGGGTAGGAGGAAAATGGTGCGGTGACCGGCTCGGGTAATTCCACGATTTCCACGAGCGTGGGAGTTTCGTAGCCGTCGGCAGCGGTCTGCTCGTCCATGAATGCCTCCGCAGTGGTGTGCAGGCACGGATTCATGCCGACGATCACACTGCTAGGAGCCCGGGTGGGGCACAATGCCCCCCGGGTGATGATGACCCCATTCGGTGAAGAAAGTACTAGTCACGTAACAATGCCCCGCGCGAAATGCGTCGGGACCGTCTCCGCGGTGTCGCGGCCGGGCCGCGCGGTCTCAGCCCAGGCGGTGCGCCAGCACCGCTTCGTGGGCCGTCCCGACCGGTCCGCGCTCGTCGAAGAGCCGGGCGCGGGTGACGCCGACGCCGGTGGGTTCGACGTCGCGCGCCATCTCCATCCCGAGCCATTCGCCGGCGGGCTCCCGGTGCAGGTACAGCGTGATGTCGCTGTTGATCCACGGGCCGAACAGCGAGCCGACGGGACTGCCCGCGCTGATGCAGTCGACGAGGACGGCGACCTGGCTCAGCCTGCTGGTCGGTTCGTCGGGCAGCAGCGGCAGCGGCAGCCGCATCCACGCCTGGGCAGGGCCGCCGGCGAGCTGGTCGCGGACCCAGCGGACCTGGACCACGTCGTGCACTCCCCAGCGCAGCCCGAGTTCGGCGGGCAGCAGCGAGGAGTCCGGCAGGCCCTGCGGTCCGGGGAACGGGGTGGGTTCGGGCGCGTGGTCGCCGTCGACCCCGCTGCGGCGCAGCACCTGGGCGGTGGCGCGGGTGACCTCGGTGCCGTCCTGGGCGAGGGTGACCTCGAACACGCGCAACCGCTTGCCGGCCCGGACGGTGCGGGTGGTGGCGGTGATCCCGGTGCGGGGGACGGGGCGGTGCAGGTCGACGGTGAGCCGGGCGACGAACAGGTCGGGTTCGTCGAGGGCCTGCTCGACGGCGCGGGCGACGAGTCCGGCGACGGGCCCGCCGCCGGTGAGCTCGCCCCACGGGTTGCCCGCGGCTTCGGTGGGCACGAACAGGTCGCCTTCGCGGCGGAACAGGCTCTCGTCTCGGCGCACGCCCGGATGCTACTCAGCAGTATCTTACTTTGGGTAGGTCTGACGGCTGGGTCGTCCGGGCGCGTTCGGGTTCGGTCGTCCGGCGCAGCGGGGGTGCGGGTTCCGTGACCAGTTTCCCATTCGGCCTTTTATTTGAAGGTTCATGTATATGCTGGGCGGTCGGAACCCCCGTGCCCCCCCGAAAGGTGAGCTGATGCAGCACCGTCTCCGCGACGTCACGATCCTGCTGGCCAGGTTGGTCGTCGGCGTGACCTTCGTCTTGCACGCCTACCAGAAGTTCGTGCTCAACGGCATCTCCGGCGTCGGCGCCGGATTCGAGCAGATGGGCATCCCGATGCCCGTCGTCGCGGCCGGGTTCACCGCCACCGTCGAACTGCTCGGCGGGCTCGCGCTCGTCCTCGGCGTGCTGATGCCCGTGGCGGGCGTGCTGCTCGCCGCCGTGATGCTCGGCGCGCTCGTCACCGCGCACGCGAGCGCCGGCTTCTTCGCCACCGACGGCGGCTTCGAATACGTGCTGGTGCTCGCCGCGACGAGCCTCGCGCTCGGCTTCAGCGGGCCCAAGTACACCGTGCAGGCGCTGTTCACCGGCGGCGCGCAGGCCGAACGCGCCGAGGTCGACGCCTGACCCGGGTGCCGGGCGCGAGGCGGCCGCCGACCGAGGCGGTGCCGCGCGCGAGCACGGAGCCGCGCGGGCCCGACGCCCGGTCCGCGCGGCCGGTGGCTCCGGCGGGGGCCGGAGGTTCGTGCTCCGCGACCCGGCACGCCGGGCGGCACCGCTCGGTGGTGGCGCCGCCCGGGGCGGTCGCGGAGCGCGGCTCCGGCGGCGATCAGCCGTCGAGCTCGACGGTCACCTTCTCGTCCGCGCGGCGCCGCTGCGCCTTCGCCGGATCCGGATTGCTCACCTGCACCAGGGAACCCTGCGCCGACAGCACCGACAACAGGCCGTCCAGCACGCCCTGCGGCAACGTCCAGTTTCGCGCGGACAGCACCCGCGCCCCGCGGTCCACGCCCTGCTCGGCGGCCCGCCGCGACGCCAGTCCCAGCACCTCGTCCACGCTGAACTCCAGCAGCGCGGGAGCACTGCCCGGCACCGGGTCGCGCGGGGCGAAGTCGTCCCCGTGCACCCGCACGTCCGAGGCGTAGTCCACGACCTCCGCGGGCAGCCCGCGCACCGGCCCGCCCATCGCGTCCAAGCCGACCGCGGCCACCACGTGCGCTCCCGCGCCCGCCTCCAGCACCGAGCCCGGCACGAACGCCACCTCGGCGCCCTTCGGATCGGCGACCACGTGCGCTCCGCACCACCAGGCGCCCAGCAGCACGCCCAGCGTCTGCCAGTGCGCGGGCAGCGCGACCGCCACCGGGGCGCCCGGCTCCACGTCGAGCTCGTCCACCAGCCAGTTCGCCGTCTTCGCCGCCCAGTTCGCGGTGGTGGCCCTGGACAGCTCGACCCGCGCGCCGGTCGCGTCGTCGTAGTGCGTGATCAACGGCCGCGGTGATCCGGCGGCCACCATCGGGGCCAGCAACGCCTGCGTGATGCTCATGGTGGGGGACCCTAGTGGTTCTGCTGCGCAGCACCGGGGTGGCGGAACCTCAGCGGGATCCCCCCTGAGAACCCGCTGGTGGTCCGGTTGCTTCGGTGGTCGCCGCTCATCGGCTTCGCCGCTGGCAGGACAGAGCCACGTCCCGCCTGGGCGGTTCGACGGCGGGGGTGCGGGCCGTGCGGTCGGGTTCAGTTGACGCAGGGGATGCCCGTGGAGCTGATCGCGGGTGCGGGCGGGCTCTGCCGCCGCGCCGAACCGTCCAGGTCCAGTGCCGGGCCCGCGCCGAAACCGGCGGTGGGCACCAGACCGGCGATGAACCCGCGCACCTGCGCCGGATCCACCGTCACCACGCTCTGCCCGTGCTCGTCGCGGTCGCCGACCGAACGCACCGGCAGCGTCACGAACCGGACGCTGCCCGAGGCGAGGCCCTGCATCCGCGCCGCGAACTCGGTGACGTCCCAGCTCTGGTCCAGCACCACCGAGCGCCGCGCCGCCTCCTGCAGCTCGGCGAGCTTCGCCGGATCCGTGAGCGTCCCGGTGGACAGCAGCTTGTCCGTCACCGCGGCCAGGAACACCTGCTGGCGCACGATCCGGTCCAGGTCGCCGCGCGGCAGCCCGTGCCGCTGGCGGACGAACGCCAGCGCGTCGCCGCCGGAGACGGTCTGGCGGCCCGCCGCGAAGTCCGCGCCCGAGTCCTTGTCGCTGGTGGCGTGCCGCAGGCACACCTCGACCCCGCCGAGCGCGTCGGTCACCTCGTAGAAGCCCAGCAGGTTCACCTCGGCGTAGCGGTCCACCCGGATGCCCGCGAGGCCCTGCACGCTCTGCACCAGCGCGCGCTGCCCGGCCAGCCGCGCGCGCCGCTCGGCGGCGGCGCCGGAACCGGGGTCCTGCCGGGACGCGGCCGCCTTCGCCAGCCCGTACACCGCGTTGATCTTCTGGGTGCCGCCGCCGGGCACCGGCACCGAGGTGTCCCTGGGCAGCGACACCGCCGTCGGCTGCGAGCCGTCGTGCGGGATCCGCAGCAGGATGAGGGTGTCGGTGTTGAGCCCGCTGGTGCTCTCGGTGCGCAGCTCGCGCAGCACGCTCAGCGGCAGCGGATCGCCCTGCGCGTCGGTGCGGCTGTCGTTGCCGGCCAGCAGCACGTCGGTGGCGGCGTCGTCGGCCGGCGGCGCGTCGGGGGTCTCGGTGAGCACTTCGGAGCCGCCGACCTCGTCGCTGAGCCGGTCCAGCGCGGTCCACCCGGCCGCGACGACCGCGAGCACGCAGGCCGACAGCAGCGCGATCACCGCCCGGCCGAAGATCCGCAGCGCGCGGCCCCCGCGCCTGTCCGGCGCCCCGGGGGCGTCCTCGTCGACGGCCACGGTCCCTCCCCGATGCGGCGGCCTCCCCGGCGGAGCCGCCCCGACAGCGGCCCGATTCCCGGAGTTGATCCACTGTAACCGGATCGCCCCGCCGAGCGGGCCCGTTCGGGCCGCGCGGCGGGGCGATCAGCGGGGTCGTGCCGGGATCAGTTCACGCAGGGGACCCCGCCCGCGTTGATCGGGCCGTCCGGCCCGTTCGGGTTCTGCTGCGCGGGCAGCGGCCTGGCCTGCCTGCCGCCGTCGAGCCGGATCTGCTTGCGACCGGCGAAGTTCTGCGTGCCGGGGCCCGCGTAGTCCGCGCCCAGGTACACCTCCACCGCGCCCGCGCCGAGGTTGCTGCTCTCCTTCAGCGGCAGCCCGCCGAGGCTCTCGGCGACCTGCTGCGCGGCGGCCTCGTCCCCGGGCGCGTGGTAGACCAGCGAGGTCGGCATCGAGTCCGCGTTGGAACTGCCGCCCTGGCTGAAGCCCTCCTGGCTGAGGCTGCTGAGCACGTCGGCGGCCAGGCCGGTCTTGCCGGAGGCGTTGAAGACGCTGACCGTGGTGCCGCTGCGCTGCTCCTCGGCGGCCTTCGCCTCCTGCTCCTTGGCCGCGCGTTCCGCGGGCGGCAGCAGCAGGTTGTCCACGAACTGCTTGACCTCGCGCGGGTTCGCCTCGACGTCCTCGGCACCGGATTCGCCGACCAGCTCGATCGGGATGGTCTGGAAGTCGATGTCGCCACCGGCGATGCCGGACATCTGCTGGGCGAAGTCGACCACGTCCCAGCCCTGGTCCAGCACCACGGACTTCTCCAGCGCCTGCATCAGATCGCCGAGCTTGCTCGGGTTGCTCAGGGTGCCGGTGGAGAGCATCTTGCCCGCCAGTCCGGACATGAACACCTGCTGGCGCACCACCCGGTCCAAGTCGCCGCGCGGCAGCCCGTGCCGCTGGCGCACGAACGCCAGCGCGTCCGCGCCGGAGATGGTCTGCGGGCCCGCCTTGAACACCGCGCCGGAGTAGGAGCTGTCGTCGACGTCGTCGAGCAGGCACACGTCCACGCCGCCGACGGCGGTGGTGATGTCGTGGAACCCCAGCAGGTTGACCTCGGCGTAGTGGTCGATGCTGGCGCCGGAGAGCTCTTCGATCGTTTTGATCAGGAACTTCTGGCCTTCGGCCTTGGATTGCAGTTCCAGCTGCTTGGGGTCGGTGACGCCGTCCTGTTCGAGGCGGTGGCGGGCTTCGCTCTTGGCGCGGCCGAGGGCGGAGTTGAGCTTCTGCTCGCCGTAGCCGTTGCCGAGCTGGACCATGGTGTCGCGGGGGAAGGACACGGCGCTGGCGCGTTGCCCGCCGTTGGGGATGCGCACCAGGATCATCGTGTCGGTGAGGTCGCCGCCCTCGTCGTCGGTGGTGCGCAGTTCCTTGAGGACCTCTTCGGGCAGCGGGTTCCCGTCGGCGTCGGTGCGGCTGTCGTTGCCGACCAGCAGCACGTCGGTGGCGCCGTCCGGCGAGTTCAGGCCGCTGCCGATGACATCGCTGCCGGAGAGCCCGTTGTTCAGGTTGCGCAGCGTTCCCCACGCGTAGCCGGTGGTCCCGAGCACCAGCACCGACAGCAGGGCCGCCACGGTGCGGCCGATGTGGGAGCCGGTGCGGCGTGCCGGGCGCGCGTGCTCGTCGGGCGGGGGTGGTGCGGGCGGTGCCGCCGGGTTGCGGGGTCCGTCGCCCGCGGGCCGCCGAGCCGGTCGTGCGGGCCGGTCGGGCGGGGTGCGTTCGGGCTTGGGGCGATCGGCCGGAGCGGGACGCCGGGGTTCGCCGCCGGCGGGCCGTCCGGCCGGTGCGCCGCCGGGGCGGGGCCTGCCGGGGGCACCGCCTGCCGGGCCGCCCTTCGGCCCGCGCGGGGGGACGGGCCTGCCCGGCTGCCCCGGTGGGCCACCTGGCCGTCGCGACCGGTCGTCCACGCCGAATCCTCCTCAGGGCCTGCCTTGCGAGCGTTACACCTCGCCGGGGTGATCCTCGGCGGGGTCACCGTGCAGGCTAACGGTGATCTGCCGCTGGGGTTGCGCGCGGGCGGGACGATCGGTGTCACTCGAACGATGGGCAGGTTCGATCACGCCGAGCACTGTCCGATCTCATTCTCCGCAACGATCCACGAACCTCCGCGGGCGCCTCCCGGCGCTCGGGTAGACGCCGGGAAACCCCCCACAACCCGCTGCGCACGAGATCCCGCCGGTACGGTGATCCGGCCCGCCGCGCGCGTGGCAGACTGCGGGCGAAGCCAGCCCGGACCGGGCCACCGCCCGGCCCGGCCGCTCTTTCGGGAAGGTGCCATGCGAGTTCTGATCACCGGCGGTGCCGGTTTCATCGGGTCGCACTACGTGCGGCGATCGCTCGGCGGTGACCACCCGGAGTTCGCCGACGCCGAAGTGGTGGTGCTGGACAAGCTCACCTACGCGGGAAACCGGGAGAACCTGCGCCCCGTCGCGGACGACCCGCGGCTGCGCTTCGTGCAGGGCGACATCTGCGACGCCGAGCTGGTCGGCGAGCTGATGCGCGGGGTGGACCTGGTGGTGCACTTCGCCGCCGAGTCCCACGTGGACAGGTCGATCCTCGGCGCCTCCGACTTCGTGCGCACCAACGTCCTCGGCACCGACGTGCTGCTGCAGGCCGCGCTCGCCGCCGAGGTCGGCAAGTTCGTGCACGTCTCCACCGACGAGGTGTACGGCTCCATCGACGAGGGTTCCTGGCCCGAAGGGGATCCGCTGGAGCCGAACTCGCCGTACTCCGCGGCGAAGGCCGGTTCCGACCTGCTGGCCCGCGCCTACTTCCGCACGCACGGCCTGCCGGTCTGCGTGACCCGCTGCTCCAACAACTACGGGCCGTACCAGTTCCCGGAGAAGATGCTGCCGCTGTTCATCACGAACCTGCTGGACGGTCGGCAGGTGCCGCTCTACGGCGACGGCGGCAACGTGCGGGACTGGCTGCACGTGACCGACCACTGCCGCGGGATCGAGCTCGTCGCCGGGGCCGGGCGGCCGGGTGAGGTGTACAACATCGGCGGCGGCACCGAGCTGACCAACCGGCAGCTCACCGACCGGCTGCTCGCCGAACTCGGCGCCGACGAGTCGGCGGTGCGCCACGTCGAGGACCGCAAGGGCCACGACCGCCGCTACTCGGTGGACCACGCGAAGATCAGCACCGAGCTGGGCTACCGGCCGGTCGTCGACTTCGGCGAGGGCCTCGCGGACACCATCCGCTGGTACCGGGAGAACCGCGCCTGGTGGGAGCCGCTGAAGCAGGCGACGACGATCAGCCGATGACGGAACGGGAAGCGGGCCCGATCACCGGGCCGGACGAGATCGCGCTGCTGGTGCCGGGCGGCCGCGGTCAGCTGGGCCGCGAACTGCACCGCCGGGCGCAGGGCCGCCTCGGCCTGGTGCACGCGCCCGGTTCCGGCGAGCTCGACGTCCGCGACGAGCAGGACGTCACCGACGCGGTGGACTCGTTCGCCGAGACCGCGCGGGACAACAACCTCCGGCCCGTCGTCGTCAACGCCGCCGCGCACACCGCGGTGGACGCCGCCGAAGGCGAGCCGGAACGGGCCGCGGCGATCAACGAGGCGGGTGCCGCGGCGCTGGCCCGCGCCTGCGCGGTGCGCCGGGTGCCGCTGGTGCACCTGTCCACCGACTACGTCTTCGACGGCACCGCCGACGTGCCCTACGAGCCGTCCGACGAGACCGGCCCGCGCACCGCGTACGGGCGCACGAAGCTCGCCGGGGAGCGCGCGGTCCTCGCCGCCGCCGACCGGGCCTGGGTGGTGCGCGCCTCCTGGGTGTACGGCGCCGGGGGCGGGAACTTCGTCAAGACGATGGTGCGGCTCGCCGGCGAGCGTGAGCGGGTGACGGTGGTCGACGACCAGGTCGGCGGCCCCACCTGGACCGGCGACCTGGCGGCCGGGCTGCTGGAGCTGGCCGGGCTGCTGGTCGAACGCCGCGATCCGGCCGACCGGGTGCTGCACTGCACGAACTCCGGGCGGGCCAGCTGGTACGAGTTCGCCCGCGCCGTGTTCGCCGAGATCGGCGCCGACCCGGACCGGGTGCTGCCGTGCGCCACCGCCGACTTCCCGCGTCCCGCGCCGCGGCCCGCTTACTCGGTGCTCTCGCCGCGCGCGTGGAACGCGGCCGGGCTGAGCCCGCTGCGGGACTGGCGTTCGGCGCTGGCGGCGGCGTTCGAGGTGGACGGCGCGGCGCTGCGCGGCGAGGGCTGAGGAGGCCGCCGGTCCCGGTTCCGCGCGTTCGCGGGGAGGGCCGGGACGGCCGCCGCTCCCGGTTCCGGGGCGTTCGCGGACGGCTGCCCGCGGCCCGCATTCATTGCGCGCGCATTCTTCGAGCCGTTCCGCTGTTCCTGCATTCGATTCGAGCCGCGCGGTTTCCGGTGAACCATTTCCGCTGCCAGCGCCGGTGTTACAGGCGAATGGGTGATCGTTGCTCCGGATCGGTGCGCGAACGACTGCGGTACCTGGTGGTAACGAGACCGAAGTAGTCACTCTTCGAGCCTAGTGCGATCACTTGTTCGGCGGGTTGGCAGCCGGTTCCGGGCATGAGGAAATTTCACCGCGGCCGGCGAACTGTCGGACCGACTGGGATGTCGCGGAAATCACGTGATCTGCGCTCGGGGGAAAGGTGTGCCATGGACTTCCGGTACGAAGCATTCTGCTTCGCCGATCCGCTGTTCTTCGACGAGCAGAACGGCGCTTCCGGTGGTCCCGGCGAATACGCGCGGCTGCTCGAACTCCCGGAAGTCCCGAGCTGGTCGGACGCGACCGCCGGCGGCTGGCGGATGCTGCGTCCGCGCGGCGTGGACCTGCCCTCCCAGGGGTGGAAGGTGCACGTCTCGGCCACTCTGCACAACGCGGAACGGGTGCTGCGCACCGTCGGCGGGTACTGCCTGCGCAACCGGATCGCGTTCAAGCACCTGGCCGGGCGCGACGTGCTCCTCGCGCGGAACTCCAAATACGCGTCGCGTTCGTCGAGCGGGAAGTTCATGACGCTCTACCCGGTGGACGAGAACCACCTCGAACGCATTCTCCTCGAACTGTCCGCACCGCTGCGCGGCGAATCCGGTCCGTACGTGCTGAGCGATCTCCGCTGCGGTTCCGGTCCGTTGTACGTGCGCTACGGCGGATTCGAGCAGCGGTGGGTGGAAGTCGGCGGAACCCGGGTGCTCGCCGTAGAGCGGCCCGACGGAGCGCTCGTTCCCGATGCGCGCGGACCGGGATTCTCGGTGCCCGGCTGGGTGCGGCTGCCCGCATTCCTCGAACCGCACCTGGCCGCCCGCCGGGACCCGGGGACGACCCGGTTCCCGTACCGGGTGACGTCCTCGATGCACTTCTCCAACGGCGGCGGCGTGTACCGCGCCACCCGGGAATCCGACGGCGTCGAGGTGGTGCTCAAGGAAGCCCGCCCGCACGCCGGGCTGGACCGCGACGGGACCGACGCCGAGGTCCGGCTGCGCCGGGAACACCAGGTGCTGCGGCACCTCGACGGCGTCCCCGGCGTGCCCGCGGTGCACGAGCTGTGCACCGCCTGGGAGCACACGTTCCTCGTCGTCGAACCGGTCCCGGGCCGCAACCTCGGCGCCTGGCTGGCCCGCAACTACCCGCTCACCCGCGGCGGCACCACCGCCGAGGAGCTCACCGCCTACGCCGACCGCGCGCTCGCGCTGCTCGACCGGGTGCGGGAGCTGATCGACCGGGTGCACGCCCGCGGCGTCGTCTTCGGCGACCTGCACCCGCTGAACGTGCTGGTGGACGAGGACGACTCGGTGGCGCTCGTCGACTTCGAGATGGCCGCGCTGGACGTGGACGCCCCGCGGCCCGCGCTCGGCGCGCCCGGATTCCGCGCCCCGCCCGGCAGCAGCGGCACCGAGGTCGACGGGCACGCGTTGGCCGCGCTCGCGCTGTGGATGTTCCTGCCGTTGAACGCGCTGCTGGAACTGGCGCCCGGCAAGCTCGACGCGCTCGTCGACGTGGCGCGCCGCCGCTTCCGGTTGCCCGCCGAGTACGGCGGTGCGCTGCGCGAACGGCTGCTGCCCGCGGGCACCGCGCCCGCCACCACCGAACTGGACCAGCCCGCGCCGGACTGGGGGATCGTCCGCAAAGGACTCGCCGAGGGCGTGCTCGGCAGCGCCACCCCGGCACGCGCGGACCGGCTGTTCCCCGGCGACATCGAGCAGTTCCGGGTCGGCGGCACCGGCATCGCCCACGGCGCCGCCGGGGTGCTGCTCGCGCTGGACGTCGCCGGTGCCGGGCGCTACCCGGAGCACGAGCGGTGGCTGCTCGACGCGGTGCGCCGCACCCCGCCGCAGCGGCCCGGGCTGCTCGACGGCGCGCACGGCACCGCGCACGTGCTCGACCACCTCGGGCACCGCGAAGCCGCGCGGGAACTCGTGGCGGCCGCCGCCGGGCTCGCCGCGCAGACCACCGGGCACGGCTACGGGGCGGGCCGGGCCGGCATCGCGCTGAACCTGCTGCACCTGGCGCACCGCTGGGACGACGGGGAACCGCTGAACCGCGCGCTGAACCTCGCCGACCGGCTCGCCGAGGAGCTGCCCGCCGCCGCGCCGCCCGGCGACGTGGGCCGGGCCGGGCTGCTCGACGGCTGGTCCGGGCCCGCGCTGCTGTTCGCGCACCTGCACGACGCCACCGGAGAACGCGCCTGGCTGGAGCTGGCCGACCGGGCGCTGCTGCGGGACCTCGACGAATGCGCCCGCACCGACGGCGGCGGCCTCCAGGTGCGCGACGGCACCGCCCGCACCCTGCCGTACCTGGGGGTCGGCAGCGCGGGCATCGCGCTCGTCGCCGAAGAGCTCGCGCTGCGCCACCCCGACGCGGAATGCCTGCGGTGGCAACCGGACCTGCTGGCCGCCTGCCTCGGCGAGTTCGTCATCCACCCCGGACTGCTGCACGGCCGCTGCGGGCTGCTCGCCGCGCTGGCCGCCGCGGACCGGCGGCGGCCCGAACCGGAGCGGACCGCGGCCATCGGCACCCACCTGGCCGCGCTGGGCTGGCACGCCCTGCCCTTCGGGGACGGCGGCATCGCGATGCCCGGCAACCAGCTGCTGCGGCTGTCCACCGACGTCGCCACCGGCGGCGCGGGCGTGCTCGCCACCGTCGCCGCCGTGCTCGACGGGCACGGCCGGGTGCTGCCGTTCTTCGACACGGCGCCGTGAGCGCCGCGCACCCGCACTGCGCCGTGAGCACCGCGCACCCGCCGGGCGACCGGTGGCACCACGAACTCCGGGCGGGATCCCGCCCGGTCAACGAAGGAAACGACGGAAGGAACGACCGTGGAGATGGTCCTGCAGCTCCAGGAGCTCGAAGCCCGGAACGAGACCTCGTTCGGCGGCGGCGGTGGCGGCGACAACGGCAGCAACCTGAGCCTGCTCGCGTCCTGCGCGAACAGCACGGTGAGCCTGCTCACCTGCCACTGATCGCCGCGTCGCCCGCCTCGTGCCGCGCGGGGGTCAGGTGGCGGAGCTCCGACGACCCGCTCATCGCGCTCGAACCGGTGCGGCGCACCCACCTCCGGCGGCCCACCCGCCGGACGGCGGGGCCGCCCCCGGGAGCGGGACGTCGAGGAACCGCGACGGTGCCGGTCGCGACCGGTGGGCACCGGTCGGCGCGAACGCCGGCCGAGCGGCGGCACCACGCGGAGCACGATCCCGAGGCGGACGACGGCTGAAGTGCGGCCCCGGCACCCACGCGGTGCCGGGGCCGTCCCGTGCCGCGGGCCGTCCGCGGCAGGTCGCGCGCGACGGCGGCGGAGGGCACGAGGGCCGAGGAGCGGAGGAGGACGCCGGATGGTGGACCACGAACGGGTGTTGGCGCCCGCGGTGCGCGCGCAGCGGTGGCCGGTGCTGCTGCTGGTGCTGACCGCGCTGGCGGCGACCGGCTGCGCCCTGCTGCTGCCCGCGGCGCTCGCGCGGACCGTCGACGCCGCCGTCTCCGGCAGCGGTGCCGTCGCCCCGCTGCTGGCGCTGCTGCTGCTCGGCTGCGGCGGGATCGCCGCGCAGGTGCTGGCGGTGCTGCTGTCGGCGCGGATCACCGCCGCCACCACGGCCCGGTTGCGGGCCGACCTCGCCGAGCGGCTGGTGCTGCTCGGCCACCGCGGCCCGTTCGCCGCCGGGGACGCGGTCAGCAGGCTCACCGGGGACTGCGCGGGCGCGGGCGGGATCACCGCGACGCTGGTGGAGATCGCGACCGCGGTGCTGCTGTCGGTGGGCGCGCTCGGCGCGCTGCTGCGGCTGGACCTGCGGGTGGCGCTGGTGTTCGTGGTGCTGCTGCCGCTCGCGGTGCTGCTGGCCCGGTCGCACCTGCGCAGCACGGCCGTGGACCTGCTCGGCTACCAGGAGGCGTCCGGCGAGCTCGGCGCCCGGCTGCTGGACGCGGTCACCGGGCTGCGCACCATCGCCGCCGCCGGGGTCGCCGAGCAGGAGGCTCGGCGGGTGCTGCGGCCGCTGGACCGGCTCGGCGCGGCGGGCGCGGGCACCTGGCGCACCCAGTCCCGGTTGATGTGGCGGGCCGGGTTGCTGGTGCCGCTGGTGCAGATCGCGGTGCTGTGCGCGGCCGGGCTCGGGCTGTTCGCGGGCAGGCTCACCGTCGGCGAGGTGCTGGCCGCCCTCGGCTACGCCACCGCCGGGATGGGCGTCGTCCGGCAGTCGGCGCTGTTCACCGCGCTGTCCCGCGCCCGGTCCTGCGCGCAGCGGCTCGCCGAGGTGCACCGGGTCGCGCCGGAACCGGCCGGTTCCCGGGTGCTGCCGCCGGGGCCGGGGGAGCTGCGGGTCCGCGGCGCCGCGGTGCGCGGGGCGCTCGACGGGATCGACCTGGTGGTGCCTGCGGGCACGATCGTCGCCGTCGTCGGACGTTCCGGGGCGGGCAAGTCCACGCTGGCCGAGGTGCTCGCCGGGCTGCGCCCGCCCGACCGCGGGCAGGTGCTGCTCGACGGGGTGCCGACGGCGGAGCTCGATCCGGCGGCGGCGCACGTGGGCGTCGCCTTCGCCCGGCCGGTGCTGCTGGGCACCACCGTGGCGACCGCCGTGTCCTACGGGGCGGTCGAAGCGGACGTGGCCGCCGCCTGCCGCGCCGCCCAGGTGCACGACCTGGTGACCCGGCTGCCCGACGGCTACCTCACCCCGCTCGCCGAGGTCCCGCTCTCCGGCGGGGAGGCGCAGCGGCTCGGGCTGGCCCGCGCGCTCGCCAGGACGCCGCGGCTGCTGGTGCTCGACGACGCCACCGCCAGCCTGGACGTGATCACCGAGGACCGGGTGGAGCGCGCCATCACCACCGCGCTGCCCGGCCGGACCCGCGTCGTGATCACCCACCGCGCGGGCACCGCCGGCCGCGCCGACCTCGTGGTGTGGCTCGACGAGGGCCGGATCCGGCGCGCCGCCCCGCACGCGGAGCTGTGGGCCGACCCGGACTACCGCGCCCTGTTCACCGAGGAGGCGCCGTGCTGATCGGCGAGTACCGGCGCGCCCTGACCGGGCACCGGCGCGGCTGGGCGGCGCTGCTGGCCTGCTCCGCGCTGGAGGCCGCGCCCGCGCTGCTGTCCGGGACGTTCGTGCGCAACGCCGTCGACGACGGGTTCGCCGCGGGCCGGTTCGACGTCGGCGCGGCCTGGCTGCTCGCGTTCGCCGCCGCCGCCGTGGTCGGCGCCGCCGGGGTCCGGTTCGTGTGGCGGCGCATCGGAGCCATCGTCGAGCCGCTGCGCGACGCGCTGGTGCGGCGGGTCGTGCGGGACGTGCTCGCCGACACCGCCCCGCCGCGCGGCGGACCGGACGCGGCGGGCGTCGCCCGGATCACCCAGCACGTGGAGGTGGTGCGGGACGCGACGGCGGGACTGCTCGTGCAGGCCAGGGGACTGCTGGTGTCGGTCGCCGCCGCGCTGGCCGGGGTGGCCGCGCTGGACCCGCTGCTGCTGTGGCCGGTGGCGCCGCCGGTGCTGCTGGCGGTGGCGCTGTTCGGCTGCTCGCTGCCCGCGCTCGCCCGCCGCCAGCGCGGCCTCGCCCTCGCCGACGAGCGGACCGCGACCCGGGCCGGGGCGGTGCTCACCGGGCTGCGGGACGTGGCGGCCTGCGGCGCGCAGCGGCAGGCGATCGCGGCGGTGCGCGACGCGGTGGACGCGCAGGCCGCGGCCGCGGTCCGGATGTCCACCGCCGCCGCGCTGCGCACCCTGATCATCGGCGGGGGCGGGTTGTTGCCGGTGCTGCTGGTGCTGGTGATCGCGCCGTGGGCCGTCGGGAGCGGGCGGCTCACCGCGGGCGCGGTGCTCGGCGCGCTCGTGTACGTCACCGGCACCGTGCAACCGGCGCTGCACGGGCTGGCCGCCACCACCGGGTCGGTGCTGCTGCGGCTGCTGGTGGCGCTGAACCGGCTCGCCGAGATCGGCCGCGCGGCGCCCGCGGACCGGCCGCGCGGCGTCCCGGCCGGGCCGCGGGTGCGGGCGCGCGGGCTCACCCACCGGTGGGGCGAGCACGCCGAACCGGTGCTGTCCGAATTGGACCTGGACCTGGACCCCGGCGAGCACCTCGCCGTCGTCGGACCCAGCGGCATCGGCAAGTCCACCTTCGCCGGGCTGCTCACCGGCACCCTCGCGCCCACCGGCGGCTCGGTGCGCGTCGGGGGAGTCGTGGTCACCGAGCTGGATCCGGCGGTGCGGCACCGGCTCATCGCGTTCACCCCGCAGGAGGCGTACCTGTTCGCCGGGACGGTGCGGGAGAACGTGGCGCTGCTGGCGGCCGGGAGCACCGATGCGCACCTGCTGGCCGCGGCCGCCGACGTCGGCGCCGCCGAGCTGGTGGACCGGCTGGGCGGGCTGGACGGCGAGGTGCGCCACGGCGGCGCGGACCTGTCGGCGGGCCAGCGGCAACTGCTGGCGCTGGCCCGGGTGCACGCGAGCGCGGCACCGATCGTGGTGCTCGACGAAGCCACCTCGCACCTGGACGGGCCCGCGGAGGCCCGCGCCGAACGCGCCTTCGCCGCGCGCGGCGGCGTGCTGGTGGTGATCGCGCACCGGCTCGGCTCGGCGCGGCGCGCGAACCGGGTGCTGCTGCTCGACGGGACCGGCGCACAGCTCGGCACCCCCGCGGAACTGCCCGCCCGCTCCGCGACCTACGCGGAACTGGTGCGCGCCTGGGACGACGCGCCGCCCGGGCTCAGCGGGCGGTGAGCAGGCAGTCCCGCAGCCGGATCAGCCCGTCCCGCAGCCGCGTCTTCACCGTCGCCGCCGGGGCGGCCAGCCGGCGCGCGGCCTCCCGGTGGTCGAGCCCGCAGTAGTAGGTCAGCGCCACCGCCTCCCGTTGCAACGCGGTCAACCCGGCCAGGCAGCTCCGCACCTCGCAGTGCTCGCTGCGGATCAGCACCGCCTCCACCACCGAGTCGTGCGCGATCCGGTGCGAGCGCGCCGCGAACCGCGCGTCCCGCGCCCGCGCCGACCGCACCGAGCGCAACCGGTCCACCGCCCGCCGGTGCGCCACGGTGAGCACCCAGCCGATCGCGCCGCCCCGCTCCGGCCGGTACCGGGCGGCGGTGCGCCACACCTCGACCAGCGCCTCTTGGGTGACCTCCTCGGCGTGCGCGTCGTCGTCGAGCACGTCGCGGGCCGCCGCGTGCACGAGCACCACGACCCGGTCGTAGAGCAGCTCGAACGCGCGCGGATCGCCCGCGGCCACCCGGAGCAGCAGTGCCTCAGGCCCGTCCTGCGCCCCTGCGCCCTGGGGCTGCCGCATCCGATCTCCCGTCCCGTCGTCCGCCCGTGCTCCCGGTGTTCGGTGCCGACCGGGGCGGCGACGGGCCGAATCGGCGATCCGGCCAGGAACGGCGCGAATCGGGCGCCCGCGAAGAAGGCCACCGAGCAGTGCCCGGTGGCCTTCGTCCCGCGCGGGCCGATCAGATGCCGAGGCCGCCGGTCAGGTCCTCGACCGTGCCCTCGACGCCACCGACGGGGCCGTCGGCGCCGGTCAGCGGGGCCGTCAGGTCCGCCATCGGGGCGACGCCGCCGACCACGTCGTCGATCGGCAGCTCGCCGGTGACGTCCTGCACCGAACCCATGACGCCGCCGCCGTCGACGCCGCCGAGGTCGAGTCCGCCGGTCAGGTCGCCGGCACCGGTGAGGTCCGAGATCCCGCCGGTCAGGTCGCCGCCCTGGACGCCGCCGACGGTGTCCTCCAGGCCGCCGACCACGTCGGTGACGCCGTTGCCCGCGACGTTGCCCGCGTTCAGGCCGCCGGTCAGACCGCTGATGTCACCGGTGTTGATGTCGCCGACCAGGCCGACGTCGTTGCCGTTGCCGACCGGCGCGCCCAGCTGGTTGTCCGAGCCGGTGCTGTCCTCGCTGCGGGACGTCTCGGTGCTGTTGCCGCTGTTCTCGGTGGACTGCTCGTCGGTGGTGCGCGCCGTCGGCGACAGCAGGCCTTCGACGTCGCCGAGCGCGGTGAAGATCTCCGGGGTGGCCATCGTGCTCTCCAATTCATCGGGACCGTTCGGGAGGAACGGCATCAGGGCGTCCGCGGGCACGCCGTCGCCGTCGGCGGCGAGCACCACCAGCCCCGGGGGCAGGGCTCGGGTGAACTCGTCGACGACCTCGACCGGTGCGAGGTCGAGGGTCAGCGAAGCGGCGTGCACCACGTCCGCGTTGCTCAGCTCGGGCAGGCCCGCCTGGTCCAGGAATGCGCGCGGCTCGGCGGCGAACTCGGCGCGCGATTCCGCGCCCGCCACCACTCGCCGCAGGATTTCGTACACCGTCTCCACGGTCCGCACGCTCCGTTCCCAGGAATGCTGCACGAGCGGGTCGGAACGGTTGTGGCGAAGTCATCGGTCCCCGCCGCACAGCCACGTCCGAGTCGGCCAAGACTCGGATTTCGGGGACCGATCGCACCGCGACCATCGCGCCGCCGACCCGTTCCGCCCGTGGTCACCACGCTAGGAGGGCGGTGAGCGGCGGGACATGGGGGTGATCCCCCTGTGCTTTTCCCCTATTAGGGGATCAGGCGCGAACGGGTTCTCCGGCGGCAGATCAGGAGTCCGGGGCGAAATCGATTGGTCGATTCACAGTGGGATTCGACACCGGTTTTCGGGGTGGGTCCATATCGATCGGGAAAAACATCGGCGGGTGACCGATCGATCGGGATCGCGGCTACGAAGGAATGCGCAACGGCGCGCGACGAGGCCCCGGCACGGTCGCACGGATCGCGGGCGCTGCGGTCACGTTCCGGGAATGGCCGGGTACCGGGTGCGCATCGGCGAGGTCCCGGCGAAGCACCTCCGGGGTCCGGGCGGGCTCGGCGGACGCCGCCCGGTCAGCTCGCGGCGCGGGCGTAGGCGCGCAGCGTCGCCGCCGCGCAACCGCGCCAGCTGTACCGCGCCGCGTGCGCCCGCCGCGCCGCCACCGCCGCCGGATCGGGCGCCGCCGCGGCGGCCCGCCGCAGTGCCGCGCGCAGCGCCTCCGCGTCGCCGTGCGGGACGAACTCGGCCAGCCCGCCGGTGACCTCCCGCAGCACGGGCAGGTCCGAGCAGATCACCGGCACCCCGCAGGCCAGCGCCTCCAGCGCGGGCAGCCCGAAGCCCTCGTCCCGGGACGGCAGCACCAGCGCCCGGGCCCCGGCCACCACGCTGCGCAGCTCCGGCTCCGGCAGGTACCCGGTGCGCAGCACCTTCCCCGTCTGCCGCGCCTCGCCAGGACCGGCCAGCACCAGCGGTGGCAGCCGCCGGTCGTGCGCGCGCAGCAGCACCTCGACGCCCTTGCGCGGGCCTTCGGCGCCGACGAACGCGAAGTACTCGTCCGGCAGGCCCAGCCGGTGCAGCTCGGCTCCCGGCGGCACCGCATCGAACCACTCCGGGTCCACGCCCAGCGGCGTGACCACCACGTCCTGGCGGGGCACGCCGAACCGCTCCGCGACCGAGTCGGCGACCGCCGCGCTCGGCGTGCACACCACCGCCGCCCGCCGCACCGAGGAGCGCACCAGGTCGGCGAAACCAGGCTCCGCCTCGGCTGGCTCGTCCAGGAACGCCAGGTCGTGCACCGTCACCACACCGCCCGCGCGCACCGCCGGCGGCAGCGCGAAGTTCGTGCCGTGCACCACGTCCACCGCGCCCGCCAGCAGCTCCACCGGCGGGAACGGCGCCCGGGTCCACAGCGCCCGCACCGCCCGCGCGGGCACGGGCACCCCGGTGGCCCGCACCCCCGGCGGCACCGCCCCGCGCAGCGCGCGCCAGCCGCGCGCCGTGAACCCGATCGCCCGAGCGTCCACATCGGACATCCGGCCGAGCTCCGCGCTCAACGACGCGGTGTAGCGCCCGATCCCGGTGCGCCTGCCCAGCAGCGGTGTGCCGTCCAGCAGGACCCGCAGCGGCCCGCTCACCGCTTGCGGAGCCGATCACCGGCCAGCCTGCGCAACCGGCCACCGGCCCGCCGCGCGACCTCCACCGGGCCACCCGCGTCCAGGTATTCGCGCAGCAGCGCCACGTCGCGGCGCACCGCCTCCACCCGGTCCGGCGGCTGCGTCCGGGTCAGCGGCGAGGCGGCGCGCAGCCGGTCCGCGGCCGGGCGCGGATCGCGGCAGAACTCGGTGAGCGGCGCCAGCACCGACTCCCAGGTGAACCGCTCCCGCACCGCCTCGATGCGCTCCCGGCAGGACGCGGCGAACTCCGCGTCGTAGAGCACCCGCTCCAGCGCCGCGGCCAGCGCGTCCGGGTCCTCGGCGGGCACCACCACGCCCAAGCCCTCCTGGCGCACCAGGTCCGCGAACGAATCGCCGTCCGTGGTCACCACCGGCAGGCCCGACCACAGGTAGTCCAGCACCCGGGTGCGGAACGCGAACGTCGTCTCCACGTGCTCGAAGTGCGAGGTCACCCCGCAGTCGGCGTCCAGCAGGAAGTTCTGCCGCTCCCCGTACGGCACCCACGTCTCGTTGAAGAACACGTGCTTGCCGGTCAGCCCCAGCCGGTTCGCCAGGTGCCGCGTCCGGTCCGCCATGCCCATCTCCGGCACGTCCGGGTTCGGGTGCTTCATGCCGAGGAAGAACAACCGCACGTCGTGGTGCCGCCGGGCGACCCGGTCCACCGCGTGCAGCAGCGTCAGCGGGTCGAACCAGCTGTAGACGCCGCCCGCCCACAGCACCACCTTGTCGTCGGCGTCGACGCCCGGCTGCACGCCCTTGATCGCGGGCCCGGTGCGGCGCGGCGCCACCGAGGACAAGCCGAACGGCACCACCTCCAGCAGCGAGCGCACCGTCGGATCCGTGTCGTAGAGGCCCGGCGTCAACCGGCCCAGCGACGCCAGGTGCCCCAGCCAGAAGTGCCGCTGCCGCTCCGAGGCGCACAGGAAGAAATCACCGCGCTGCAGCTGCGAGTTCAGCACCTCCGTCACCCCGCGCAGGTCGGCGGCGCGGCGCTCGTCGTCGGTGTCGCGGCCCTGCTCCAGCAGCTCCAGGTGCATCGGGTCGTACACGTCGCACACCACGACCTTCGTGGAGTCGGCGTGCTTGAGCGCGGGCACCATCTCCAGCACGTGGCCCTGCACGATCACCACGTCCGCCCACTCCACGTGCGCGGCGAGCTCGCGCGGTTTCGCCGCCACGACGGGGAAGGCCGACTCCGGCGGGTTCACGTGCGCGTTCACGCTGACCAGCCGCACCTGGTGCTCGGCGCTGAGCACCTCGGCCATGTGCCAGGCGCGGATCGCCGGGCCCGCCATCCGCTCGGCCACCGCGTCGCCGGTGATCACCGCGATGGTGCGGGGACGCCCGTAGACCTCGTCCAGGCCGAACGCGTCCACCAGCACCTCGTGCGCGGCCAGGTAGCTCGGCAGCGGGTAGGCCGGCTCCATCGCCTTGCGCATCAGCGGCACCAGGTCCGCGTCCGAGCGCACCCGGGCGGCCTGCTCGACCTCCCGCGACGCGGCCAGCTGCGGCAGCATCTCCACGAACCGGTCGATCGCGAGCAGGCTCGCCAGCGAGTCCCGCGAGATCGGCACGTCGTCGTCGAAGTCCGGGCCCTCCGGGCGCCGCGTCATCTCCAGCTGGTCCGGGTCGATGTCGCCGCGGGCCGTGGCCCGGCGCACCGACAGCGCCATCGCGGCGGGCAGCACCTTCGCCAGCGTCTCGGCGGAGACGTTCTTGTACAGCGCGGCCAGCGCGTTGCGCTCCAGCAGGAAGTGCTCCCGCGCCGAGGACACCTGCGTCATCGAGGCGTGGTGGCGGTGGAAGGTCAGCGACCGCGGCTCGTAGCGCACCCGCCAGCCCCGCAGGTTCAGCCGCCAGCCCAGGTCCACGTCCTCGTAGAACATGAAGAACCGCTCGTCGAACCCGTCCAGCGCGGCGAACAGCTCGGCGCGCACCAGCAGCGCCGAACCGGTGCCGAACAGCACGTCCCGCGGCGCGTCGTGGCTGCCGTCGTCCGGTTCGCCCGCGAACCGCTTGTAGCCCATGCCGAACCAGGTGAGCCCGCCGTCCACGAAGTCGACGAGCTCGCCCTCCCAGTCCAGGACCTTGCTGGCCACCGCGCCCACCGTCGGTTCGGCGCGCAGCACCGCCACCGCGGCCCGCACCCAGTCCCGGTCCGGCCGGGCGTCGTTGTTCAGGAACGCCAGCACCTGGCCGGACGCGGTCCGCGCCCCCAGGTTGCAGCCGCCGGCGAAACCCAGGTTCTCGCCCGGCTCCAGCACGGTGGTGCCCGGCGCCGCGTCGCGGATGCGGGCGGCCTCGGCGCTTCCCGGGGTGTTGTCGACGCAGATCAGTTCCAGCCGGTCCACCGGGTAGTCCAACTGGTCGCGCACCGCGCGCAGGCACGTGATCGTGTCCTCGGCGCCGCGGTGGTTGACGACGATCACGGAGACTGCGGGCAGCGCAGCGGACTCGGAGGTATCAGCCACGCCCCTAAGCGTGCCCTATCGGCGCCCGCCGAACGCACGCAGTCCGAAGATCCACCCGAATCCGGCGCCCCCGTTTCCGGGGTGAACGGACCGTTCGTCCGATCTCGTTGGACGAACGGTCCGTTCACTCGGGGGTCGGGGCGGGTCAGCGGCCCGCCCAGCGGTGCCAGACCTCGGCGCGGGCGGTCGCGGTGCGGCCGCGGCGGGCGAGCAGCGCGGCGGGAGCGTGGGCGCCGAGCTCGGCGAGCACCCGCAGCCGCAGCGCGAGCCGGAAGTTCGCCGGCGGCACCGGATCCCCGCGCAGCCTGCGCAGGGGCAGCACCGCGGTGAGCGCGGCGAAGCGCGCCAGCTCCCGCGCCGCGACCCGTCCCGGCGCGCAACGCAGCAGCGCCAGCAGCCGGTTCCGCTCGTTCCACCGGTGGAACTTCGCCGAACCGGGCCGAGTGCTCGCGCCGTGCAGGTGCGCCACCCGGGCACCGGGCACCAGCAGCACCCGGCCGCCGTCGAGCCGCAGCCGCCACGCGGTGTCGGTGTCCTCGTAGTAGCAGAAAAACCGTGCCGGAACCCCGCCCGCGGCGCGCAGTTCCGCGGTCCGCAGCAGCGCCGCCCCGCCGCAGAACCCGAACACCTCCCGCGCCGGGCCGGCGGCGCCCGAACCGGTTCCGCCGACGGACTCGGCCCCGCCGACCGACTCGACCCCGGCACCCGACTCGACCCGTGCCGCCGGTTCGTCCCCGCCGGCTGAAGGGACCCCGCCGACGGACTCGCCCCCGTCCACCGACTCGACCCCGGAACCCGACTCGACCCCCGCCGCCGGACCGCCCCCAGCGACCGGAGGAACCCCACCGACCGAATCGACCCCGTGCCCATCACCGCTCAACCGCACTCCGGCGGACTGCACGGCCCCGTCCGGGGTGCGCAGCACGGAGGCCGCCGCCCACGCCCCGCGGTCCGCGTCGAGCGCGTCCTCCAGCGCGGCGAGCCAGCCCGGTTCGGGTGCGGCGTCGTCGTTGAGCCAGGCCACGAACGGGGTGCCGATCCGCGGCAGCGCCGCCGCGATGCCGCCCGCGTAGCCGAGGTTGCGCGGCAGCCGCAGCACCTCCGGCCGGGACGGGTGCCGGGCGATCAGCTCGGCGGTGCCGTCGTCGGAGGCGTTGTCCACCACCAGCGTCCGATGTGGACGGTCCAGTGCGGCGACCGCGTCCAGGCAGGCGGTCAGGTGCCGCCGCCCGCGCCACGTCACGACCACGACCGTGCTCCGCACACCGCCTCCGTTCCGCGTCCGGCCCCGAACTCTAGGTGACGGCACCGCGCTTCCCGGCGGTACCGGTGAATTCGCAGCGTAGGGTTCTGCTCGGCGTGCAGGTGGCCGCCGTCCGCGAACCGGAGAGGTGATGAGGTGCCCGAGTTGGTCGTGATCGCCGAGCAGCTGGTCGCCCCGGTGCCGGGCGGAACGGGCCGCTACACCCGCGAACTGCTGGCCGCGCTCGCCGCCACCGCCCCCGCGGGCTGGGAGGTGCGCAGCGCGATCAGCCGCGGCGCCGACCCCGCCCGCGCCGCGGTGGACGGGGTGGGCGGCCCGGTGGTGCTGCCGCTGCCGCGCCGCGCCCTCACCGCGGCCTGGGAGCGCGGCCTGCCGCCGTGGCCCGGCGGCGACTCGGTGCACGCCATGACCCCGCTGGCCCCGGCCCGCAAGCGCGGCCGCGGCCTGGTGGTGACGGTGCACGACACCGTGCCTTGGACCCACCCGGAGACGCTCACCCCGCGCGGCGTCGCCTGGCACCGCCGCGCCATCGCCCGCGCCGCCCGCGACGCCGACGCGATCGTGGTGCCCACCGAGGCCGTCGCCACCGACCTCGCCACCCGCGTCGCGCTGCGCGCCGACGTGCGGGTGATCGGCGAAGGGGTGCCCGGAGCGCTGCTGGCCGAGCCCGATCCGGACCGGGCGCGCACCGCCGCCGCGAGCCTCCCGCCCAGGTACCTGCTGACCGTCGGCACCTTCGAACCCCGCAAGGGCCACGCGCACCTGATCGAGGCGCTGGCCCGGCCGGAGGCACCGGACCTGCCGCTGCTGCTGGTCGGTGCGCCGGGCTGGGGCGGGGTCGACCCGGTGCGCCTGGCCGAAGGGCACGGCCTGCCCGCCGGGCGGGTGCGGGTGCTGCGCGACATCGGCGACGCCGAGCTCGCCGTGCTGCTGCGGCGGGCGACGGCCCTGGTCGCGCCGAGCCTCGCCGAGGGCTTCGGGCTGCCGGTGCTGGAGGCGATGGCCCTCGGCACCCCCGTGGTGCACTCCGACGCCCCCGCCCTGCTGGAGGTCGCCGGGTCCGCCGGGCTCACCGCGCGCCGCGCCGACCCGCGCGCGCTGGCCCGCGCGTTGCGCATCGTCGTCGACGACCCGGACCAGCGCGCCCGGATGGCGGCGGCGGGTCCGCGCCGCGCCGAGCTGTTCGGCTGGCGGCGCGCGGCCGAGCAGGTGTGGCGGGCGCACCTCGAGACGTGATTTGCGGAACCCCCCACGATCCGCACCGGCACCCCCGTACGCTGCACGCGTGCACAGAGGCGAGCCGCAGCTCCTCGTCGACGCCACCGCCGTCCCCGCGGACCGCGGTGGCGTCGGTCGCTACGTGGATTCCTTGTTGGCCGCGCTCGACCAGGACGGCGCGCAGCTGAGCGTCGCCTGCCAGCCGCGGGACGCCGCGCTGTACGGCAGGCTCGCCCCGAACAGCCGGATCATCCCCGCGGCGGAGGCCGTCGCGACCCGCACCGCCCGCCTCACCTGGGAGCAGACGACGCTGCCCCGGCTGGTGCGCAGGCTCGGCGCGCAGGTGCTGCACTCGCCGCACTACACGACGCCGCTGGCGAACCCGGCGGCGTCGGTGGTCACGCTGCACGACGCCACGTTCTTCACCGACCCGGCGCTGCACTCGCCGGTGAAAGCCCGCTTCTTCCGCTCCTGGACGAAGGCCGCGCTGCGCCGCGCCACCCTGTGCGTGGTGCCGAGCGAAGCCACCGCCGACGAGCTCGCCCGCAGCGCCGGGGCCGACCGCTCGGCGATGCACGTGATGTACCACGGCGTCGACCCCGAGCACTTCCACCCGCCGTCGCCCCCGGAGATCGCGGCCGTGCGGGACCGGCTGGGCCTGCACGACCAGCCGTACGTGGCGTTCCTCGGCGCCCTCGAACCGCGCAAGAACGTGCCCGCGCTGATCAAGGGCTTCACGATGGCCGGCCGCGGCCGCTCCGACGACCCCGCGCTGGTGCTGGCCGGTCAGCCCGGCTGGGACACCAGGGTCGAGCGGGCGCTGGAAGCGGTGCCGCACCGCGTGCGGGTGATCCGCGCCGGGTACGTGCCGTTCGCCGAGTTACCCGGTTTCCTCGGCGGCGCGCACGTCGTCGCGTACCCGAGCATCGGCGAGGGCTTCGGGCTGCCCGTGCTGGAGGCGATGGCCTGCGGCGCTGCGGTGCTCACCACCGGACGGCTCAGCCTGCCCGAGGTCGGCGGGGACGCCGTCGCCTACTGCGGGGTGCGGCCCGCCGAGATCGCCACCGGGCTCACCGGGCTGCTCGACGACCCGGCCCGCCGCGCCGCGCTCTCGGCCGCCGCGCAGCGCCGCGCCAAGGAGTTCACCTGGGCCGCGTGCGCGGCGCAGCACCGCGAGGCCTACTCCCGTGCGCACCACCTGCACCGCCGCAGCCGCTGACGGGGCCTCACCGCCCCGCGGCCGCCGAGCGCCGTTCGGCAGAATGTCCGGGCGTGACCGCCTCTTCCCGCAGCCATGGCGACGAGCTCGCCATCGTCATCGTGACCTACTCGCCCGGCGAGACCCTCGACCGCAACCTCGACTCGATCCGCGCTGCCACCGAACGCCCGGTGCGGGTGGTCCTGGCCGACAACGGGTCGACGGACGGGGAACCGGAACGCGCCGCCGAGACCCGCTCCGAGGTCGAATTCCTGCCGACCGGGGCGAACCTCGGCTACGGCGGGGGAGCGAACCGCGGGGTGGCGGCCCTCGGCGAGGAGTACGGCTGGGTGGTGATCAGCAACGCCGACGTCGAATGGGCGCCGGGTGCGCTGGACGAACTGCTGGCCGCGGCCGAGCGCTGGCCGCGCGGTGGCGCCTTCGGTCCGCTGATCAACGAGCCCGACGGCACCGTCTACCCGTCCGCGCGGCTGCTGCCCTCGCTGGGGCGGGGAGCGGGGCACGCGGTGTTCGGCCGGATCTGGCCGGGCAACCCGTGGACCCGCGCCTACCGGCAGTCCGAGGCGGTCGTCGAAGAGCGCACCGCGGGCTGGCTGTCCGGCTCCTGCCTGCTGCTGCGCCGCGAGGCGTTCGACGGCATCGACGGCTTCGACCCGCGCTACTTCATGTACTTCGAAGACGTGGACCTGGGGGACCGGCTCGCCCGCAAGGGCTGGCTGAACGTGTTCGTGCCCAGCGCGCGGATCACGCACATCGGCGGGCACGCCACCTCCAGCGCACCGGCGAAGATGCTGGTGGAGCACCACCGCAGCGCCTACCGGTACCTCGCGGACCGGCACCGGGGCGCGGTGTGGGCGCCGCTGCGGCTGGCGCTGCGGGCCGCGCTGGCCGTGCGGGCGCGGCTGGAAGTGCGGGCGCGCGGGAAGTAGCCGGGCGGGGCGGCGCGAGCTCCGCGCCGCCCGTCGAGCCACCGCTAGTACTGCTGGCGGGCCGCGCGGGAGCCGAGCGGGCCGAACTGGCCCTCGGTGCGCTGCGCTTGATACGGGTTCGGCGGCAGCTGCTGGCCGAAGTCCTCCTCGGGCCAGCCGTACGGGTCGTTCCGGCCGCCCTGCTGCTGGCCCGGCTGCTGCTGCCCGCCCTGCTGCGGGGACTGCTGCTGCCCCGACTGCTGCCCGCCCTGCTGGCCGGACTGCGGCCTGCCCTGCTGGTCACCGCCCTGCTGCGGCCGGTTCTGGGGTTGCCCGCCCTGCTGTCCCGACTGCTGCCCCGACTGCTGCTGAGCGCCCTGCCGGGCCTGCCCCTGCTGCCCGGTCTGCTGCGGCCGCTGCTCGGCGCGCTGCTGCGGCCAGGCCGCCTGCTGCTGCGATCCGTGCTGCTGCTGGGGCTGCTGCTGCGACGTGGGCTGCGGGATCGCCGTCGTCGCGTCCGCGTCGACCTGCGCGTGGTCGGCGGCGGCGATCACGGTGCGCGGGATTCGCACGGTCGTCGAGGCGTCCATCGGCGAGGTGGCGCTGTCCGGTGTCACGACGAACGCGCCCCGTGCCCGCGCACGAGCAAGTGTTTCGTCGGCTCGGTCCCGCGGGTCCATAGCGGTGCCTCTCCATGCTTTCGCCGTCGGGTTCTCGGCCGCGTCGCGGCCGTCGCGCTACCGCGGGGCGCCGTCGAGGAGCTCGGTGCGCCGCGGTCCCTTCGTGTTGTCGCCGTTCCGCGGCAAGGTATGCGTGCCCTGTCCGCGTCCCGGCACGGGGTTCGACTTCGGTCCGCGCCGTGGCGCGGCGTTCGGTCCTGCTCCGCTGCTTCGCACTGTATCCGCCGTTGCCGTTCCGGGTCCGGTATCGGCGGTGGTCGGGCGCCCGGTGTCGTCGCGGCGCGACGATCATCGTGCCACCACCGGGAGCGCGTCCGCGACGCCGAGGTGGGGTGGAGCCGCGGTCGTTCGGTCGAGTTCGGGGGCGGCCGTCCGGACCCGGGACCTCGCCGCGCCGTCGCGGCGGCCGTCCCGCGCGTGCCACCGGGAGGATGGGGGGTGTGCTGCCGTGCCGGGGCGCCGTGCTCGCGGAACGGACCGGTAGTGACCGATTCCACTGAGCCGGAACCCGGTCTCCATTATGCCGCCGTCGTTGTCACAGTATTCCCCCCAACGGGTTTTCGTCAGGATCTACCGGACGCGCTCGGCACCGGAGCGGGGAAGCCCCCGCCGCCGATGACCGCGGCCGCGTGCCGGTACCGGATGCCGGGACGAGCCCGGCGCGAGGAAGGAGGTCCGGTATGACCGCCGGTCCCGATGGTTCGCCCGGCCCGCTGCGCGACGCGGAGGCGGTGGTGCTCGTCGGCGGCAAGGGCATGCGCCTGCGCCCCCTGACGCTGTCCGCGCCGAAGCCGATGCTGCCCACCGCCGGGGTGCCGTTCCTGAGCCACCTGCTGGCGCGGATCCGGGCGGCCGGCATCCGGCACGTCGTGCTCGGCACCTCCTACAAGGCCGAGGTGTTCGCCGAGCACTTCGGCGACGGCTCCGAGTTCGGCCTGGAGCTGGAGTACGTCGTCGAGGACGAGCCGCTGGACACCGCGGGCGCCATCCGCAACGTGGCGCACCTGCTGCGGGAGAAGGACGTGCTGGTGTTCAACGGCGACATCCTCTCCGGCCTCGACCTGCGCTCCCTCGTCGAGACCCACCGCGCCGGCGCGGCCGAGGTGACGCTGCACCTGGTGAAGGTGGCGGACCCGCGCCAGTTCGGCTGCGTGCCCACCGACGGCGACGGCCGGGTCACCGCGTTCCTGGAGAAGACCGAGGATCCGCCGGTCGACCAGATCAACGCCGGTTGCTACGTGTTCCGCCGCTCCGTGATCGAGGACATCCCGGCCGGTCGCCGGGTGTCGGTGGAGCGCGAGACCTTCCCGGGGCTGCTGGCCGCCGGGGCCCGGTTGCAGGGGCACGTGGACTCCTCGTACTGGCTGGACATGGGCACGCCCGCCGCCTACGTCCGCGGGTCGGCGGACCTGGTGCGCGGTGAGCTGCCGTCCGCGGCGCTGCCCGGCACCCCGGGCGAGGCCTTGCTGCTGCCCGGTGCGGACGTCGCCGCGGACGCCGTGGTCGACGGCGGCAGCACCATCGGCGCGGGCGCGGTCGTCGCGGAACGCGCCCGGATCACCGGCTCGATGGTGTTCGACGGCGCGCGGATCGGGGCCGAGACCGAGGTGGACGGTTGCGTGATCGGCGCCGGGGCCCGCATCGGTGCGGGGGTGGCGCTGCGCGGCGCGGTGATCGGCGACGGCGCGGTGATCGGCGACGAGTGCGAGCTGCTGGACGGCGCCCGGGTGTGGCCCGGCGTGGAGATCCCCGCCGGTGGCGTGCGGTTCTCGGCGGACCGGAGATGACCTGATGCGCACCACCTGGCAGCCGCCCGGCCCGCTGGACCTCCCGCAGGTGCTGTCCCCGCTGCGCCGCGGCAGCGGTGATCCCGCCAGCGCGGTGGAGGAGTCCGGTGCGTGGTGGCTGGCGTCGACCACCGCGCACGGCCCCGGGACGCTGCGGCTCGCCGCCGACCCGGCGGGCGCGGTCGTCGCCGAAGCGTGGGGCGAGGGCGCGGAACCGCTGCTGGCCCAGGTGCCGGAGCTGCTCGGCGCGGCCGACGACGACGGCGGGTTCGTGCCCGTGCACGACGCGGTCCGGCGCGGCGCGCGGGCCGCCCGCGGCCTCCGGCTCTGCGCCACCGGGCGGGTGTGGGACGTGCTGGTCGCCGCGGTGTTGGAGCAGAAGGTCACCAACCGGGAGGCGTGGCGGTCCTGGCGCGAGCTGTGCCGCCGGTTCGGCACTCCCGCGACCGGTCCGGCGCCGCGCGGGCTGTGCGCGCCGCCGAGCCCCCGGCAGCTGCGGGAGATCCGGGACTGGGAGTGGCACCGGGCGGGCGTGGACGGTGCTCGGCGGCGCACCCTGATCGCCGCGGCCGGCGTGGCGCACCGCCTGGAGCGGGCCGTGGAGCTGGGCGGGGAGCCGGGACGCGCGCTGCTCCAGCACCTCCCCGGCATCGGGCCGTGGACGGCGGCGGAGGTCGCGCAGCGCGCCTGGGGCGACCCGGACGCGGTCAGCGTCGGCGACTACCACCTGTCGACGATCGTCGGGATCGGGCTCGCAGGACGGCCGATGGACGACGCGGAGATGCTCGACGCGCTCGCCCCGTACGCGGGCCAGCGGCACCGGGCGGTGCGCTACCTCGGCGCCGCCGGGGTCCGGCGCCCCCGGTTCGGGCCGCGGCTGCCGCCCCGCGACTACCGCGTGCTGTGAGCCCCTGTCGGCCCGCTTCTGTTGCGACTACCGCGTGCTCTGCGGCGCCAGGTGCGGGCGGGCGGCGGCCAGCAGCGGGCCCAGGTCGGACTCCGCGGGCAGCGCGTCGATCGGCCACCAGCGCAGGTCCAGCGACTCGTCGCTGCGCACCGGCTCGGCGCCCGCGGGCGCGCGCACCAGGTACCGCACGTCGAAGTGCCGCGTCGGCACGCCCAGCGAGCAGGTGATCGGGTGCACGTCCAGGTGCACCGGTTCCGCCGAGACCGACAAGCCGTCGATCCCGGACTCCTCGGTGGCCTCCCGCAGTGCGGCGCCCGCCAGCGAGGTGTCCTCCGGTTCGCAGTGCCCGCCGAGCTGCAGCCACTTCCCGACCCGCGGGTGCAGGGTGAGCAGCACGTGCTCCCCGGCCGCGTCCAGCAGCACCGCCGACGCCGTCACGTGCCCCGGCGCGCAGGCGCGCAGGCACGCGTCCTCGCGCGCGTCGAGCAGCGCCAGGAACGCGTGCCGCAGCGCCTCCTGCCCGTCGCCGGACGGCCGCCATCCGCGCAGCACCTGTTCCGCGTCCGCGTGCAACACCTCGGCCCCCACGGCCGAACCTCCTCGCGCTCGCACCCGCTCACTCGGCGGGACCTGCGGTGATGTCAGAGTTCCAGCAGCCCGTCGTCCAGCTCGCGCGGCGGCCGCGGGCCGCCGACCGGCTCGGCCGGGTGCCCGACGGCCACCGCGCCCAGCGGTTCCCACGACTCCGGCAGCTCCAGCGCCGACCGCACCACGTCGGGGCAGAACATCGTCGAGGACACCCAGCAGGAGGCGAGCTCCTCCGCGGCCAGCGACACCAGCAGCCCCTGCACGGCGGCACCGCCCGCGACGGTGAACATCTCCCGCTCCGCGGCGGTGCGCCGCGCGTCCGGGTAGTCGTGCGCGCCGTCGCGGACCAGGAACGGCAGCACCAGTTCCGGGGCCGCGTACAGCAGGTCGCCGCGGCCCACCCGGCGCTGCGCGGAAGCCTCCTCGCGGCCGTCGCCGCGCAGGTCCGCCAGCCACGCCGTGCGCATCGCGTCCAGCAGCTTCGCCCGCAGCGGCCGGTCCCGCAGCCACACGAACCGCACCGGGCGGGTGTGGTGCGGGGCGGGCGCGGTCAGCGCGGCGGCCACGGCGCGGCGCACCGGTTCCTCGGCCACCGGTTCCGCGCTGAACGAGCGCACCGAGCGGCGCAGCAGCACCGCTTCCCGGCGGCCCTGCGCGATGGCCTCGTCGGTGCCGAGCCGGAACAGGTCGTGCTCCACCGGCCGCGCCAGGTCCCGCGCCGAGGAACCGTCGTCCTCGGTGCTCAGCCCGCGCAGCACCGCCACCGGCACGCCGCCGAGCTTGCCCTTCACCAGGTCCGCGGCGGCGGCGACCTCGTCGGCGATGGCGACCTCGGTGACGGCCAGCTCGTTGCCCTGCGCGTCGATGCTGCCCGCGTACCGGTGCAGCACCCGCAGTCCGGCCGCGCCGATCGCCGCGTCGGTCTGCCCGTTGCGCCAGGTCCGCCCCATCGTGTCGGTGATCACCACGCCGACCTGCACGCCCAGCCGGTCGGCCAGGCCGGCGCGCAGCCTGCGCGCCGAGGCGTCCGGGTCCTCCGGCAGCAGCGCGATCCGGTCCAGCGCCACGTTCGAGGCGTCCACCCCGGAGGCGGCCTGCACGATGCCCAGCTTGTTCCGCGTGATCAGCGTGTTCCGGAACCGCGCCAGCACCTCGGTCGCCTCGGAGCGCACCAGCTCGCGGCGCAGCCGCTCCCGCTCCTCCGGGTCGCGCGGGGTGCGCACCACCCGGCCCTCGACCTTCGAGACGACCTTGCTGGTGACCACCACGACGTCCCCGTCGGACAACCACGGCGCGCTCGCCGCGATGGAGGCCGCCACGTCGTCGCCGGGCCCGAACTCGGGCAGCCCGGTCACCGCGAACAGCTGGAGCCCGGCGGTCGCCGCGTGATCCCTCATGACCCCTCCGGAACCGAGAGCCCGGCCGCGTCGAACGCGGCCCGAGCCATCTCCGCCGTCGCGTCCACGTCGGACATCAGCAGCGGCACGTCCCGCACCGCCACGCCGGGCACGTCGGCGGTGTCGCCGGTGTGCACCAGCCACGCGTCGAGCACGCCGTCGGCGGACTCCGCGCGGGAGCCGTAGAGCCTGCCGACCGCCTCGGCGGAGGTCTCCACGCCGATCGCGGTCAGGCAGGCGTCGGCCATGCCGCGCAGCGGGCGGCCGCCGATGATCGGGGACACGCCCACCACGGGCGCCGCCGTCGAGCGCAGCGCCTCCCGGAAACCGGGCACCGCGAGCAGCGTCCCCACGCTCACCACCGGGTTCGACGGCGCGACCAGCACCACGTCGGCCCCGGAGATCGCCTCGGCGACCCCCGGTGCGAGCGAAGCCTCCTCGGCGCCGACCGGCACGATGGCGCCCGCGGCGGGTTCGGCGCGGTGGCGCACCCACCACTCCTGGAAGTGCACCGCGGTCGGCTCGCCGGTGGCCGGGTCCTCGATCGCCACGTGCGTCTCGACCCGGTCGTCGCTGACCGGCAGCAGCCGCACCCCGGGCCGCCAGCGGTCGCACAGCGCCTCGGTCACCGCGGACAGCGGGTAGCCGGCGCGCAGCATCCGGGACCGCACCAGGTGGGTGGCGATGTCCCGGTCGCCCAGCCCGAACCAGCTCGGTTCGGCGCCGTAGGCGGCCAGCTCCTCCTTCACCGACCACGTCTCGCCGACGCGGCCCCACCCCTTCTCGGTGTCGATGCCGTCGCCGAGGGTGTACATGCAGGTGTCCAGGTCCGGGCAGACCCGCAGCCCGTGCATCCACACGTCGTCGCCGATGTTGACCACGGCGGTCACCTCGTGCGGGGACCCGCCGTCGCCTTCGCCGAGCGCGGGCATGCCCAGCGCCGCCTTGACCCCCAGCAGGAACCGCGCCCCGCCGACTCCACCGACCAGTGCTACGACCTTCACCCCGCGATCCTCGCACGCGGGCGGGGGCGTCCGAGGCCGGACCGGTGTCCGCTGCGTCACCGGCGGGGCCCGCGGATCAGAACTCCCAGAAGCGGAACGACTCCTGGCCCAGCAGCGCCAGCACCGGTTCGCCACCGACGAGGCCGAAGACGAGGTAGGCCAGCGAGAAGAACGCCCGGCCCACGAACGGCACCGCGAACAGCAGCAGGAACAGCACCAGCGGCGCCCACGGCCGCGCCTTCTCGCCGAGCTCCCGCGCCCGGTACGACAGCCACGGCTCGATCGCGCCGTACCCGTCCAGGCCCGGGATCGGCAGGATGTTCAGCACGAACGCGATCACCTGCAGGAACGCCAGGTAGGACAGCCCGGTGGACAGCCCCTGCGGCATCGGCACCAGCTGCACCGCGGCCGTGATCAGCATCCCGAGCACCAGGTTCGTCAGCGGGCCGGCCAGCGAGACCATCGACTCGACGCGCCGGTTCCGCAGCGCGTGGTGGTTGATCCACACCGCCCCGCCGGGCAGCGGGATGCCACCGGCGATCACGAAGAGCAACGGCAGCACGATGCTGAGTACCGGATCGGTGTAACGGCGGGGGTCCAGCGTCAGGTAGCCCTTCGCCGGGACCGAGAGGTCGCCGCCCCGGTACGCGGTGATCGCGTGGCCGAATTCGTGCAGGCACAGCGACGTGGCCCACCCGCCGAGGACGATCAGCACGATGCCGGTGGTCCGGGCGAACGACTGGTCCACGGTGGCCAGGACGCCACCGAGCACCGTCGCGCCGAGCAGGGCCAGGAACAGGGGGCTCACTCGCGTGTTCACCCCACCAGTGTCCCCGGTCGGCCCCGGCCGCCGGGTGCCGACGGGTGAAAAGTCGCGATCCGCGCTGCGCGGCGCCGCCACCTGGCGTATCGGCCCGCCGACAAAAGAGTGCCGGAGTTGCGTCATGCGGCGGGAGCGGTGGGGTCCCTCAACGGGTTGGCTCCGCTTGACCGAGTGGAGCTACACCGGTGTAATCACAGCGGTGTCATTCTCCGCTGAAATGATTGCTCGGCGGCGGGTTCGCCGGGCGGTCCACCGCAGAGCGGTCGGCCGCCGGCGGTGAATCCCGGCGAATCGTCCGGTTCGGTTTTCCACCTCGTGGATTTTCCGCCTGCCGGATTTCGAGCGGAGGCCGGGGAAAGGGAGCCCCGGAAGGTGGCCATGGTCGGACGGGCGGGCCCGGTGAGAGGGCCGGTGCGCTGCCCGGGCGGCGACGCGGGGCGCGGTGCGCCTCACGTCCGGAGTGCATCCCGAACGGTCCTGGGGAGGGCCGCAGGGAACGGGAGCGATCGGGGGAGGACCAATGTGGGAGACAGGTCAAGCCCACCTGATGGAACAGGGCCGCTTGATGGAACAGAGTCATCCGCTGCTTCAGGGGAACCTGGTGCAATGGGGGGATCGGCAGGAATCCGAGACCACGGATGCCGATGTGCTCGCTCAGCTCTTCGAACTGGGTGAGCCGGAACAGGAGTGGCAGGAGCGCGCATTGTGCGCGCAAACCGATCCGGAGGCCTTCTTCCCGGAGAAGGGCGGCTCCACTCGCGAGGCCAAACGCATCTGCGCGGGCTGCGAGGTCCGGTCCGAATGCCTGGAGTACGCGCTGGAGCACGACGAGCGCTTCGGCATCTGGGGCGGGCTGTCCGAGCGGGAGCGCCGCCGCCTCAAGCGACGCGCGGTGTGAAGCCGGGCCCGCGCCCGCAGGTCCGGAGGGGCCGGCGGCGCGCCGGGCCCGGCTCCGCACCGGAGGCATCCGTCCCGGACCGGCCTGCGGTGATCACCTGAGACACCTGCGCGGACGCCCGTCCCGGTTCGGAGACAGGCTCTGAGGTTTCCGGCTCCCGTCCACTACCGTCGTGCGGTGATCGCACCACGGCAGGGGAGGACACTGTGGCCGGGACCGCGCCGCGCCTGAACACCGCGCCCGCACTGGCGGTGCTGGTGTGCCACGACGGCGACCGCCGGTTGCCCGAGGTGCTGGCCGCGCTGCGCGAGCTCACCGTCCGGCCGCGGCATCTGCTCGCGGTGGACACCGGTTCCACCGACGGCACCGCGGACCTGCTGGCGGGCGCCTCCGACCTGGTGGACGGGGTGCTCGACCTGCCGCCGGAGACCGGGTTCGGCGCCGCGGTCGCGGCGGCCACCGAGCACGCCGTCGCCCGCTGGGGCGATCCGGGCCGCTGGTTGTGGCTGCTGCACGACGATTCCGCGCCCGAGCCGGACTGCCTGCGCCGGCTGCTGGACGTCGCCGAGCTCGATTCGGCCGCGGCCGTGCTGGGGCCGCTCGGCCTGGACTGGGACGATCCGCGGCTCGTGGTGGACGCCGGGTTGTCCACCGACGCCTCCGGGCACCGGCAGACCGGCATCGGGGCTGCCGAGGTCGATCCGGAGCTCGCCTGGGCGGAGGCCGATGCGGGCGGGGATGTCGCCGGGGACCCGGGTCGGGACGGTGCGGGACGGGACGATCCGGAACGGCCCACGCCCGAGCGGGCCGAGAACGAGCGGGCCGAGAACGAGCGGGCCGAGAACGAGCGCGCCGGGGCCGAGACCGGGACCGAACCGGCCGGGACCGAACGCTCGGCGACCGAGCACCTCGCGACCGAGCGAACCCGGACCGAGGAATCCCGGACCGAGGAACCCGGGACCGAGCGAGCCGAACGATCCGGGATCGAACCCGCGGAGGCAGGGGCTGCGGAGGAGGCGGCCGAAGCGACCGGGACCGGAACGACCGGATCGCAGCGCGGGACGGGCTCGACCGGGACCGAACCCGCCGCCGCGGAAGCCGGGGACGAACCCGCCGCGGCCGCGAGCACCGCGCCCCGGGCCGCCGGGTCCACATCGGACGATCGGCGCCCGGCCCCCACCGACGTCCGCGTCGTCTCCGAAGTCCTGGCCGTCTCCACCGCCGGCGCCCTGGTCCGCCGAGAGGTCTTCGAGCGGCTCGGCGGCTTCGACCCGGCCCTGCCGCTGGGCTTCGACGACATCGACTTCGGCTGGCGCACCAACTCCGACGGGCACCTGGTGCTGTGCGTGCCGAGCGCCCGGATGCGCCACGCGGGCGCGCTGCGCACCGGCGACCGGGAACCCGACGCGACCGGGCGCGGGCTGCGGGCCGCCGAGCGCGTCGGCGGGGTGCGCACCTTCCTGGCCAACGCGCCGCTCCGGTCGTTCCTGCTCGGCGTGCCGCGGCTCGCGCTGCTGGTGCTGCTGCGCGCCGCCGGGTTCGGGCTGCTGTGGCGGCGCCGGGACGCGGCCGCCGAACTCGCCGCGTTCACCGCGCTGGTCACCGGCCGGATGGGGCTGCGCTCGGCGCGCGCCGAGCGGCGCGCCACCACCGCGGAACCGTCCGGGGTGCGCGGCCTGCTCACCAGCCGGGTGACGCGGTTGCGCAACGGGTTCCGGGCCGCGTTCGCCGGGCTGGTGCGGGAGCGGGTGCGCCGCGAGGTGGTGCTCGGCCGAACCCCCGCCGCGCTCGGGCCCGCGCGGGTCACACCGGTGGCCGCCGCGCCGCGTTCCGTCGGCCCCGCCGCGCTCCCCGCCGGGGCGCTCGGCACCCGCAGGCGCAGCGTCGGCGGCCTGCGCCGCCCCACCGGACCCGTGGTGGTGCCGGTGGCGGCCGCGCCCGCGGAGGAGGAGCAGCGGCGGCCCTCCCCGGTGCCGCGCGACGCGAGCTCCGCACCGGAACCGGATCGCAGGCTGCTGCTGGTGCAGGTGGACCGGCGCCGGGTGCTGCGGGAACTGGTGCTGGCGCCGCCGGTGGTGCTCGCGGTGGTGCTCACCGCGATCGCGCTGGTCACGCACGGCCTGGTCGCCGAGCACGCCCGGTTCGGCGCCGAGCTGCAGGGCGGCCGGCTGTTCGCGGCCGTCGACCTCGGTTCGACCTGGCGGGAGTACCTGGCTTCCTGGCACCCGGTCAACGGTGGCACCGGCTCGCCCGCACCGGCCTCGCTGCTGGTGCTGGCGCTGCTGGGCACGGTGCTGGCGCCGCTCGGCGGGCCGCAGGCGGTGGTGGCGCTGCTGCTGCTGTTCGGCGTGCCGCTGGCCGGGCTCACCGCGTACGCCGCGACCCGCACGCTGCCGATGCGCGGGAGGCACCGGGCGCTCGCCGCGGGTGCCTACGCGCTGCTGCCGCTGGCCACGTCCGCCGCCGGGCAGGGCCGGCTCGACGTGGTGGTCGCGCACGTCCTGGTCCCGCCGCTGCTGGCGGGCATCGCCTCCGTGATCGGGCTGACCAGGCTGGCGATGCTCGCCCAGTCCCGGCACTGGCTGGGCACGGCCTGCGCGACGGCGCTCGGCCTGGCCGTGCTGGGCGCGTTCGCCCCGCTGGTGCAGGCGCTGCTGGTGGTGCTGGCGCTGCTCGGGTTCGTGGCGGTGCCCGGCGAGGCGCGGCGGGCGCGGCGCCGGATGGCCGGGTTGGCCGCGCTGGTGCTGCTGCCGATCGTCTGCCTGCTGCCGTGGCCGGTCGTGCTGGTGCGGCACCCGGAGCTGCTGCTGCACGGCCTCGGCGCGCGGGTCACCGAGCTGCCCGCCGGGTGGTGGCCGCTGCTGCTGAGCGCCGACGGGGATCCGGCGACCTGGGCCGGCGGGCTGCTCGTGCTGGTGGCGCTGCTGGCCGCGGTGCTCGCCCCGCGCCCGGCGATGGTCCCGGGCGCGGTGACCGCGGTCGCCGGGTGGGCGGTGGCCTTCGCCGTGGACCGGATCGCGATGACCCCGGTGGCGGGCGGGCCGGCCAGCACCGGCGGAACCGGAGCTCCGCTGGTGGTGGCCGCGGCCGGGTTGCTGTGGACGGCGCTGTCCGCGGGACCGCTGCCGGTGCGGGTGCCGCGCCGGGTCCTCGCGGCCGCGTTGACCGGGACGCTGCTGCTCGCCGGGGTGAGCGCGGTGCTCGCCGGGCGCGGGCCGCTGCGGGTGGCACCGACGGGCGGGACCCCGGCGCTGGCCGCCGAGCTCGACGGGCCCGGCGGCATGCTGCTCGTCGAGCGCGGCCCGGCCCCGGCCCGGCTGGTCGAGGGCCGCGCGCCGCACTTCGGCGATGACGAACTGGTGCCGGTGCCTGCGGCGATGCGCTGGTTGCGGGAGGTCGAGGCGGACCTGCTCTCCGGCGACCCGCAGCGGGTGCGGACCGCGCTGGCCACCGCAGCGGCCCGCGGCACCGGCCACGTGGCGGTGCCGGACGCGGCGACCGCGGACCGGGTGCGGTCGGCGGCCGGGGACCTCGTCGCCGACCACGGCGAGCTCGGCGACGGCACCCCCGTGCTGCGGGTGCTGCTGCCGTCCGGCCCGGTGCAGCTGCTCGGCCCCGACCTGGCTCGGCAGTCGCGGCTGGCGGGTACGCCGTCCCCGCAGGCCCGGCCGCTGGGCGTGCCCGCGACGCTGCCGGAGGTAGCGGTGCGCGTCTCGGACGGCGGGGTGGGCCGGGTGCTGCTGCTCGCCGCCGAGCACGAACCCGGCTGGCACGCGCTGATCGACGGGCGGGAGGCGCCGCTGGCCGAGGGCTGGGGACACCAGGTCGCGGTGCCGGTGCCGGAATCGGCGAGCGAGGTCCGGGTCGGCTACGGCGACTCGTCCCGCACCGCGCTGCTCGTGGTGCAGGCCGCGGCCATCCTGTTCACCGCCATCGGCGCGCTGCCGTCCCGCCGCCGCTCCGACGAGTCCTGAACCGCCGGGCGGGGCCGGTCAGCAGGGCCTCACTGGCCTTCGATGACGTCCGGGTCGAGGCCCAGGTAGGTGGCGACCTGCTCGATGAGCACGTCGTGCAGCAGGTCGGCCATGTCCTGGCCGTCGCGGGCGCGGGCCTCCAGCGGCCTGCGGTAGAGCACGATGCGCGCGCGGGTCGGCAGCCCGCGGCGGTCCACCCCGGCGGGGACGAGCCGCGCCAGCGGCACGTTCGCGTCCACCACCACGTCGTCGTCCCAGACGACCTTCTCGGGGGCGGTGACCTGGACCTCGGGCACCTCGTCGACGGCCACGTCGAGCTCGGTCAGCTCGGCGTGCCAGCGCTGCTCGATCGGTTCCAGGGCTTCCAGCACGATCGCGTCGAACCGCTGCGAACGGCTGCGCGCGACCGGGACCGACGACGGGTACAGGGGGCCGCGCAGGCCGCGCCCTCGACGATCCCGCCGGGCGAGCGTCCGGCGCCGATATCCACGTGCGGTCACCACGGGCTGAGGGTACGCCCTCAGGACCGCCGCGGGGATGCCCGTTCGGGTCGCCTCTCGGCACCGGAGGTGAGCACGCGACGTCACCGGACTGCCCGACACCCGTTCAGCGCAGCGCGAACAAGGTCCGCCACCTGCGCGAACCCGCCGGTGAGCGGCGTGCGCGCCCGAAGATCGGGATCGGGGCGCGCGGACGTTTCCGCGTGCCTCCGGCGCGGGCTGGACGGGGGGCGCTATCGTGCCAGTCGTGCGGAGCGTGAGGCGGTGCTCGCGGACCGGGTGTACCAACCCGGCCGTTGCGACGCTTACGTATGCCTATGCGGACTCGACCGCGGTGGTCGGACCGCTCGCCACGTATGCGGAGCCCCACAGCTACGACCTGTGCGAGGAGCACGCGTTGCGGCTGACGGTGCCGAAGGGCTGGGAGGTCGTCCGGTACGAGGGCGAGTTCTCGTTGCCGGAAGGTTCCGCGGACGACCTGACCGCGCTGGCCGAGGCGGTCCGCGAAGCGGGGCGCTCGGACCGGCCGGTGGATCCGCCGGACTTCTCCGTGGGCGGTGGCAGGCGAGGTCACCTGCGGGCGCTGCCCGACCCCCGCGACGATTAGGGGATCCCGAACGTGACGTGCCGCTCGTGGCCGTCGGGAGCTCTCCGCAAGATCACCGATCGCCGGTAGGCTCGGACCGCAGCGAGGTTGGCCGGACTACGTAGGGATGTGCAGCGTGCGGGACCTGTCGGAGATCGTCAAGGCGTACGACATCCGCGGGGTGGTGGATGAGCAGCTCGACGCCGACGTCGTTCGGGAGATCGGTGCCGCGTTCACCAGGCTCGTCGGCGGTCCGGCCGTCGTCGTCGGGCACGACATGCGGGACTCCTCGCCGGGGTTGGCCGCCGCGTTCGCCGAGGGCGTCACCGGGCAGGGCGTCGACGTGATCTCCATCGGCTTGGCCAGCACCGACATGCTCTACTTCGCCTCCGGCACGCTGGAGCTGCCGGGCGCCATGTTCACCGCCAGCCACAACCCGGCCCGCTACAACGGCATCAAGCTGTGCCGGGCGGGCGCCGCACCGGTCGGCCAGGACAGCGGGCTGTCGGAGATCCAGGAGCTCGTCTCGCACGGCGTTCCCGAGTTCCTGGGTGCGAAGGGCAGCGCCTCCGAGCGGGACATGCTCGCCGAGTACGCGGAGTTCCTGCGCGGCCTGGTGGACCTGAGCGGGATCCGGCCGCTGAAGGTCGTCGTCGACGCCGGGAACGGCATGGCCGGTCACACGGTGCCGAAGGTGTTCGACGGCCTGCCCGTCGAGGTGGTGCCGATGTACTTCGAGCTGGACGGCGACTTCCCGAACCACGAGGCGAACCCGCTGGACCCGGCGAACCTGGTGGACCTGCAGGCGAAGGTGCGCGAGGTCGGCGCCGACGCCGGGCTGGCCTTCGACGGCGACGCGGACCGCTGCTTCGTGGTGGACGAGAACGCCGACCCGGTGGCGCCGAGCGCGATCACCGCGCTGGTCGCGGTGCGCGAGCTGGCGAAGGAACCGGGCGCGACCGTCATCCACAACCTGATCACCTCGCACGCGGTGCCGGAGATCGTCGCCGAGCGGGGCGGCAAGCCGGTGCGCACCCGCGTCGGGCACTCGTTCATCAAGCAGACCATGGCCGAGACCGGCGCCATCTTCGGCGGCGAGCACTCGGCGCACTACTACTTCCGGGACTTCTGGAAGGCCGACTCCGGCATGCTGGCCGCGCTGCACGTGCTGGCCGCGCTGGGCGGTCAGGACGGCGCGCTGTCCGGGCTGATGGCCGAGTACTCCCGCTACGCCGCCTCCGGCGAGATCAACTCGACGGTGGACGACCAGGCCGGGCGGATGAGCGCCGTGGCCGAAACCTACCGGGAACGTTCCGGTGCTCGAATCGACGAGCTCGACGGGCTTACCGTGGAGCTGGCGGACGGCTCCTGGTTCAACATCCGGCCTTCGAACACCGAGCCGCTGCTGCGGTTGAACGTGGAGGCGCCGGACGCCGCCGCGGTCGCCGCGCTGCGCGACGAGGTGCTCGCCGTGGTGCGGGGCTGACCGAGTGATACCGCCCGCTGGGCGTGGACCGGGTGTGGACTCAGGAGGGAACGTGGCCGTGGCCCTGGAACCGACATTGCTGGAGATCCTCGCCTGCCCGGCACCGGATCACGGCGCGCTGCGCGCCGAGGGCGGCACCGCGCAGGACGAGTACTTGACGTGCACTTCGTGCGGCCGCGGCTACCCGGTGCGGGACGGCATCCCGGTGCTGCTGGTCGACGAGGCCGTCGGCGGCCCCGAGGATCCTGGCTCGACCGGGGAGAGGTGACCTCCGGTGCTCGACGACAGCCTCTTCGACGATCCCGACCGGCTCACCGAGGCCGACTCGCGCGGGCTGTTGCGATCCGCGGCGCTCGCGGGTGCGCAGGTGCGGGCGGCCGCGGAGACCGTGCAGGAGATCGGTTTCGACGACCTCGCCGACGGCAGGCCGCGCTCGCTGGTGCTGATCTCCCGGCCCGGCCTCGGCCCGTCCGCGTGCGGGGTGCTGGCCGCGCTGGCCGGCCCGTCCTGCCCGGTCCCGGTGATCGTGGCCGAGTCGGTCCCGGTGTGGGTGGGACCGCTGGACGTGGTGTTCGCGCACACCCCGGACCCGGGTGATCCGACGCTGGCCGAAGGGGTGGCGACCGCGACCCGGCGGGGCGCCTCGATGGTGCTGGCCGCCCCGGCCGACGGACCGGTGGCCGCGTCCGGCGCGGGCCGGGCGAAGGTGGTGCCGCCGCGGATCCCGGTGCCGGACGAGCTGACGTTCGCGCACGTGTTCACGGTGGGCCTCAGCGTGCTCGTCGCGCTCGGGCTGCTGCGCTGCGACACCGATCAGCTGGCCGACGAGCTGGACCGGGAGGCGGAACGCGCCCACCCCGGGCAGGAACCGCTGATGAACCCGGCGAAGTCGCTGGCGCTGCGGCTCGCCGACCACGAGGCGCTGCTGTGGGGCGTGGACCTGACCGCCACCGCCGTCGCCGGGCACGGCTCCTACGCGTTGGGCGTGCACGCGGGCCTCGCCTGCGACGTGGCGAGCCACGCGCAGGCCACCACCCGGCACGCGCTGTACCGCTCGGTGCGCGACACCGGCTCGGACCTGTTCGCCGACCCGGACGAGGACGGCGGCGCGACTCCCCGGGTCTTCCTGATCAGCACCCGGCACGACGAGCGCTCGGAGGCGGACGAACGCACCGCGACCCGATCGCTGCCGGGCGCGGACCTGGTCGCCCCCGGCGAGTCGGCGCGGGCCGACGCGGTGCTGCGGGCCGCGGTGCTCGCGTTGCGGTTCGATCTCGCCGCGGTCTACCTGGGCCTCGCGGCGGGCACGCTCGGAGGTCCGGGCAGGCAGGCACTGGCCGTGCACTGACCGGACGGGGCGAACCCTGGGTGATTGCCGGGGACGTCCCTGGTGCACTGGTGGCGGAGAGGCGATGTCCTGGTTCCAGGGTCGGCGCCCTACGGTGCTGGTCCGAGGATGCGTGCGCGCCTGACCAGCGGTGAAGAGAGCGAGAAGGACTGTGGAGTTACTGCGGAACGCGGTGCGCCCCTACGCGTGGGGCTCGCGTACCGCCATCGCCGATCTGCTCGGCCGGCCCGTTCCCACTCCGCACCCCGAGGCAGAACTGTGGATGGGCGCGCACCCGGGCGACCCGTCGAAGCTGGTGCGCCCGGACGGCAGCGAGGAATCGCTGCTGGACCTGCTCGACGCGGACCCGGCGCACCACCTCGGCGAGGTGTGCACCGACCGGTGGGGCAGCAGGCTGCCGTTCCTGCTCAAGGTGCTCGCCGCGAACGAGCCGCTGAGCCTGCAGGCGCACCCGTCCGCGGAACAGGCCGCGGAAGGCTTCGAGCGGGAGGAGCGCGCGGGCATCCCGCGCAACGCGCCGAACCGGAACTACCCGGACCCCACGGCGAAGCCGGAGCTGGTCTGCGCGCTCACCGAGTTCCACGCGCTCGCCGGTTTCCGGGAGGCGCACCGCACGGTGCGGTTGCTGGGCGAGCTGGACGTGCCGACGCTGCGCCCGCACACCGCGCTGCTGGCGGCGCAGCCGGACGCCGACGGGCTGCGCGCGCTGTTCACCACGTGGATCACGCTGCCCGAGCACTACCTGCGGGGGCTGCTGCCGGAACTGCTCGACGCCTGCGTGCGGCACGTGCGCGAGCACGGCGAGTTCGCGCTGGAGTGCCGCACGGTGCTGGAGCTGGGGGAGGCGTACCCGAACGACGCGGGCGTGCTGGCGAGCCTGCTGCTGAACCGGTTGGTGCTGCAGCCGGGCGAGGCGATCTACCTGCCCGCCGGCAACCTGCACGCCTACCTGCAGGGCACCGGGGTGGAGATCCTGGCGAACTCGGACAACATCCTGCGCTGCGGGCTCACCCCGAAGCACGTGGACGTGCCGGAGCTGCTGCGGGTGCTGGACTTCACCTGCGGGGACATGCGGGTGCACAAGGGCGAGTCGCTGGACGGGAACCTCACCGTCTACCAGACGCCCGCCGAGGAGTTCCGGCTGTCCAGGGTGGACTGGTCCCCGGCGAACTCGACCGCGGTGCGGCTGGACTCGGACGGTCCGCAGATCCTGCTGTGCACGAAGGGCGCGTTGCGGCTGACCGCGCAGCGCCCCGGCGCGGAACCGGCCGAGCTGGAGCTGGGGAAGGGCCAGTCGGTGTGGCTGGCGGCCTCGGACCCGGCGGTGCTGGCGAGCCCGGTGTGCCCGGACGGGACGGCGCAGGTGTTCCGCGCGGCCGCGGGCACCTAGCGGGCGCGAATCCGCTCATACCTGCTCCGTCCGGGTGATCGTGGCGGTAGATTCCCCGCGGAACGCAAGGAATCGAACTCGGGAGCGGTGCGTGTCAGCAGGTGGCGGAACCAAAGCGATCCTGGCGGCGCTGGCCGCGAACGCGGGCATCGCCGTGGCCAAGTTCGGCGGATTCCTGTTCACCGGGTCCTCCTCGATGCTGGCGGAGTCGGTGCACTCGGTGGCCGACACCTCGAACCAGGGCCTGCTGCTGCTCGGGCAGAAGACCTCGGTGCGCAGGCCCACCGCGGAGCACCCGTTCGGCTACGGGCGGGACCGCTACTTCTACTCGTTCGTCGTGGCGCTGCTGCTGTTCAGCCTCGGTTCGGTGTTCGCGCTGTACGAGGGCGTGCACAAGATCCAGCACCCGGAGCCGTTGACCTCGCCGCTCGTGGCGGTGGTGATCCTGCTGGTGGCGATCGCGCTGGAGTCCTACAGCTTCACCACCGCGATCAAGGAGTCCCGCGCCATCAAGGGCGAGCTGAGCTGGTGGCAGTTCATCCGGCAGGCCAAGACCCCGGAGCTGCCGGTGGTGCTGCTGGAGGACGCGGGCGCGCTGCTCGGCCTGGCGTTCGCGCTCGGCGGCGTGGGGCTGGCGGTGCTGACCGGGAACCCGGTGTTCGACGGCGTCGGCACGGTCTGCATCGGCCTGCTGCTCGGCGTGATCGCGGTGATCCTGATCGTCGAGACGAAGAGCCTGCTGATTGGGGAGGGCGCGAGCCGGTCGGTGCTGGACGAGGTCGTCGGCGAGCTGCGCGGTGGCCGGGTGCGGCGCGTCATCCACATCCGCACCCAGTACCTCGGCCCGGACGAGCTGCTCGTCGCCGCGAAGATCGCCCTGGTGCCGTCGCTGGACGTGGCGGAGGTCGCAGCGGAGATCGACGCCGCCGAGGCGCGGGTGCGGGCGAAGGTTCCCGCGGTGCGGCTGATCTACCTCGAACCGGATCTGGACCGCGGAGCGGTCTCGGAACCGGCGGTGGATCCGGGTTCCGTGACGGACTCGGGACCGTCGATCGAGCCGCCTCGGGACTGATTCGCCGCAGATCTTCCTCTGTTCGCGGGGGCTTTCCCGATGATCTGCGGATAACCGGGAAATTGTGCCACCGGGCGCCGGTCTACCTGCAATGACACCGCTGCTGTGTGCGGACTGTGATCGCTTGGAGGCATTTGGCGGATCAACTTGTCCTCCGGGTGGACGGGGCGGTCACAGAGCATTAACGAATCGCGACCCCCACACTGTTTCCTAGCTAATCCGGTGCAACACTCCCCCGCTAGGGTGCGTTCCACCATTCGGGTTGGAAGAGGAGGGCGACAGTGCCAGGGACCGGGCTGTGGCGAACGAAGACGGTCGAGCAATCGATCAAAGACACCGATGAGCCGGACACGAAGCTCCGAAAGAACCTCGGTGCCTGGGACCTGATGGTCTTCGGCGTCTCGGTCGTCATCGGTGCGGGGATCTTCACGCTCGCCGCCTCCACAGCGGGGGACGTGACCGGCCCGTCGGTATCGCTGTCCTTCGTCTTCGCGGCGATCGCCTGCGGGCTCGCCGCGGTCTGCTACGCGGAGTTCGCCTCGACCGTGCCGGTCGCGGGCAGCGCGTACACGTATTCGTACGCGACGTTCGGCGAGTTCATCGCCTGGATCATCGGCTGGGACCTGATCCTGGAGTTCGCGGTCGCCGCCGCGGCCGTCAGCAAGGGCTGGTCCAGCTACCTGCAGCAGGTGCTGCAGCTCATCGGGATCAACGGGGTCCCGACGAAGTTCGAGCTCGGGCCGCTGCAGTTCGACTGGGGCGCGCTGCTGCTGATCGCCGGGCTCACCGCGGTGCTCGCGCTGGGCACCAAGCTGTCGGCGCGGGTCAGCCTCGTGATCAGCGCCCTCAAGGTGTTCGTGGTGCTGCTGGTCGTCGTGGTCGGGCTGTCCTACATCAACCCGTCCAACTACACGCCGTTCATCCCGCCGGCCGAGTCCGGCGCGGAGGACGCCTCCAAGCTGGACCAGTCGCTGCTGTCGCTGCTGCTGGGCGGTGAGACGAGCAGCTTCGGCGTCTTCGGCCTGCTCGCCGGTGCCTCGCTGGTGTTCTTCGCGTTCATCGGCTTCGACGTCGTCGCCACCACCGCGGAGGAGACCCGCAACCCGCAGCGCGACGCGCCGCGCGGCATCTTCGGCTCGCTGGCCATCGTCACCGTGCTGTACGTGGCCGTCGCCGTCGTGGTGACCGGCATGGTCAACTTCAAGGACCTGGCCACCGTGAACGGTGAGAAGGCCACGCTGGCGACCGCCTTCCAGCTCAACGGCGTCACCTGGGCCGCCGGGGTCATCACGGTCGGCGCGCTCGCCGGCCTCACCACCGTCGTCATGGTCATGTTCCTCGGCCAGGTGCGGATCCTGTTCGCCATGTCCCGCGACGGGCTGCTGCCGCGCGGGCTGGCCAAGACCCACGAGGAGCACGGCACCCCGGTGCGGGCGACGCTGCTCGTCGGCGGCATCGTGGCGCTGGCCGCGGCGTTCTTCCCGGCGGACAAGCTGGAGGAGATGGTCAACGTCGGCACGCTGTTCGCGTTCATCCTGGTGTCCGCCGGCGTGATCATCCTGCGTCGCTCGCGGCCGGACCTGCCGCGCGGTTTCCGGGCGCCGCTGGTGCCGCTGATCCCGATCCTGGCGATCATCGCCTGCCTGTGGCTGATGCTGAACCTGACCGCGCTGACCTGGGTGCGGTTCATCGTCTGGATGATCGCGGGCGTGGTGGTGTACTTCCTGTACAGCCGCAAGCACTCGCGGCTCGGCCAGCAGCAGCGGGAGGTCGCCGCGGGCGGCTCCGTCTGATCCGCCGTTCGCGCGCAGCGGGCCCGTTCCCCTCCGGGGGAGCGGGCCCGCTTCGTTGCGCGCCCCGGCCGCGCGGAGTGCACGCTTGGCATCTACTTGCCGATGTGCGTACACTTTCCATATGGAAAATGAATCGAACGCCTCCGGACGCGACCAGCTCGGCCAGCTCGACCAGGTCGCCGACGCGCGCCGCCGCATCGCCACCCACGTCGGGTTCTCCACCGCCTACTGGGTGGTCTACGGCGTCCTGCTCGTCGTGCTGGCCGGACTGCCGATCTGGATGGACCTGCTGGGCGCGGACTACAGCGCCTACCTGTCGTGGGGATTCGCTGTGATCGCCATCGGCTCGGCCTTCTTCACCGCCGCCCGGCGCCGCCGCTCCGGCGTCTACCTGTCCAAGCGCATCGGCTCCTACCCCGGCGCCCGGCCGTTCTGGCTGGCCGCGCTCGGCATCACCGCGGTCGGCTTCGGCGCCATCGCAGTGCTGGTCAGGTACCAGCAGCAGGGGATCGCGCTGCTGGTGCTGCCCGTCGTGGCCGTCGCGGTGTTCGCGGCGCAGGTGAAGACCCGGGCGGCGATGCGGCGCGACCTCGAAGAAGGCCGGGTCCGGCCGTGACGGGTGCGCACCACGAAGGCGACGGGCGCCAACCCCTCTTCGAGACCGGGCCCAGGCTGGCGCTGTGCGCTCTGCTGCAAGGCGCCGAGTGGGTCGACTTCGCGACCGCCCGGGACATGCTGGGCGTCAGCGACTCCGTCCTGTCCAAGCACAGCCGGGCGCTCGAAGAAGCCGGCCACCTCGAAGTGCGCAAGGGCTCCGTCGGGCGCAGGCCGCGGACCTGGTTCCGGCTCACCCCGGAAGGCAGGACCGCGATCAGCAACCACCTGAACTGGCTCTCCGGCCTCCGGGCGGCTTTGGACGGGGAGCGGTGAGGTGGTCCTGCTGCGAGGGGGACGGGGGGCGGAACGTCACCACCTGTCTTCGAACCCTGCCCCGCGGGTCCCGCGTCCTGTCAGCGGCGAAGCCGCTGGGCCGCCGACCGCCGAAGCAGCCCGACCACCGGCGGGTTCTCAGCGGTTCCCCCGCGAGGACGGCGATTTCGCTGTGCATGGACGTACATGAGAAATCGATCCCGCAGCGAGGGAACCGCTGAGGTTCCGCTACCCCAGTGCTACGCAGCAGAAGTAGAGCGACAGAGCTCAGCGGTCCGCGGCTCGGAGGGCGTTGCCTCGTTCCCAGGGGGCTGCTCGGCCGCGCGGGTCGGTGAGCTCGGGGAGCGCGGAGCGGGAGGGCTTCTCCTCGTCCGCGGAGGTCTCGGCAGCCCCGGTCTCGCCGGTGCCTGCCACCTCGTCCGGTTCCCAGCCCAGCAGGTCCGACACGGAAGCCGACTCGTCCCCGCCGAGCTCGGCGTCGGCGCCGTCGGCGGTGCGCTCCGGCTCGGTGCGCTTTGGCTCGGGGCGCCGCGGCTCGGCGAGCGCGCCCAGCGGATCCGCGGTCTGCTGCGCCACCGCGGTCGGCGTGCGCAGCGGCAACGTGGCACCCCGCACCGGGATCTCCAAACCGGCCGCCATCGCGACCGCGCGGTCCCACTCCGGGTCCCCGCTGTAGTCCGTGTGCCCCAGCACGCCCGGCACCCAGCGGCGGAACGAGAACGGCCCGCGCTGCGGATCCGGCAGCCAGTGGTCCCCGCCGAGCACCAGCGCACCCGTCGGCCCCCGCGTCGCAGGCGGCAGCGGGCCCTGCGTCCCGTCCGGCCGCAACCCGACGCCGATCAGCATCCCGTCGAAGACCTGCCGGTTCCAGGTGGTCACCGCGCCGCCCAGCGGATCGGTGCCCCGGCACAGCGACCGCCAGCGCCCGTTCAACGATCCGGCCAGATCCCGCAGCGACCCGTGCGGCACCACCCCCGGGAACGCCCGCGGATAGGCCCACTGCAGCTGGGAACCCGCGGTGACCAGTCCGACCCGTTCCCGGTCGGCCTCCGGCAGCGTCTCCAGCAGCCGCGCGGTCGCCACCGCCGCCAGCAGGCTGCCCTGGCTGTGGCCGACGAGCACCACCCGGGTGTCCGGCTCGGCGAGGTGCTCGGCCGCGCGCGCCGCCAGCTCCGGCACCACCTTCAGCGCGTAGCACGGCGGCACCACCGGGTGCGCCTCGCGCGGCCAGAACAAGGTGAGGTCGCACAGGATCCCCAGGTACCGCCCCGCGGTCCGCTCCTTCGCCGCCAGCTGCACCATCCGCAGCAGCCCCGCCGCGAGCAGACCCAGCGCCAGCACGCCCAGCGCCCGCAGCCAGTCCGCCCACTCGGTGCGCGGGAAACCCCACGCCCGCAGGGCCACCGCCAGCAGCGTGCTCGCGGTCAGCACCGCGGCGACCAGCAGCAGCACGTGGTGCGAGTAGCGGCGCTGCACGTCCGCGGTCCGCCACGAACCCGCCGCGTTGCGCTGGTCCTGCTGCCTGCCCGCGTGCAGCAGCGCCACCTGCTCGGGCACGTCCTCGACCCCGCTCGGCAACCAGCGGCGGACCAGCATCCAGCACCCCAGCGCGAGGCCGCCGACCAGCAGCAGCACCGCCGCGCTGCCCCAGAACAGCGCCACGTCGTCGTAGGCGTCCGGCAGCCGCAGCCGCTCCGGACCGCCCAGCGCCTGCCGGAGGCTCAGCGCGAGACCCGCGCCGAAACCGGCGCCCAGCATGCACGCCAGCATCAGCACCGGCGCCGCCATCCAGCCGCCCGCCCACGGGCGCAGCTCCCGCGGCACCGAAGCCCAGCCGGGCCGCGCCAGCAGCGCCGCCGGAACCAGCAGTGCCGCCACCGCCGAGCAGGTCAGCAGCAGTCCCACCGTGATCGCGTCCACGGTCGCCCCGGAACCCGGCAGCGGCGCGTTCAACGGCCCCGGCAGCACCGCCACCGCGAACAGCAGCACCGCGGCGGTCGCGACCACGACGCGGCGCGCGGTGCGGCTGAGCAGCCCGCGCACCACCGCGGCCACCGGGCCGGAACCCATCCCGCTCGGATCGTCCAGCAGCAGCGTGCCGCCCACCGACAGCACCAGCAGCAGTTCGGCGAGGATCCAGCGCGGATCGGGGTTCGGCGTCAGCGGCCCGCCCAGCGCGAGCACCGAGATCACGGCCAGCGCCCCCACCACGTGCAGCGCCCGCAGCGCAGGCGTGTCCGGATCGGCGACGACGTTCGCGCCCGGCAGCAGCGGGGCCCGCGCCGAGTGCTCGGCGGACTCGGTGCGCCCGCCGAACGTCCGCCACGAACCGGAGACCTGCCACGACACGCTGGAGAGCCGGTGCATCAGCAGCACGACCAGCCCGAGCAGCAGCATCGCCGGTACCGCACGTACCGCCGGCACGAGGCGCAACGACTCCGGCACCTCGTCCAGGCACGGCGAACCGGGGCGCAGGCACTGCGCGGCGAGCAGGTCCAGCAGCACCACGGCCAGCTGCGCGACGAACAGCATCGTCAGCAGCAGCGCGCCCACCCGCAGCAGCGCCCGCAGCAGGCGGGACAGCAGGGCACCGACGCGGTCGCCGGACCGGGGCGGCGGCAGCATCCAGTGCGCCACGTTGCTCAGCGCGAACGGGAACATCAGCGCCCAGCTGGCCTTCGCCCAGCCGCCGGAGGTCATGCCGCCCCACACGTAGCCCTCGACGATCCGGGGCACGGTGCGATCGCCCGCGGTGAGCATCGGGCCGGGCACGGGACGGCGCAGCCGGTCGGCGGGGCGCACGATGCGCCCCACCCCGTCGCCCGCCACGTCGACCGAGGCCACGGAGTCGGTGAGCGCGTCCCCGGTGGTCCCGAGGATGCCGTGCACCCGCAGCTCGACCACGCGGGTGTCGGGCCCCGGTATCTGCACTTGTGCCTCCTGGCCATCGGGTGTTGATCACTTGCCCGTGATTGTCCACCGCAGATCGACTCGTGGCGAGCCCTCGGCCACTCGATTGTGACGGCCTTCGCCCGCGCCTGTCCCCGGTTCGCCGTTGCTCGATCGAAATGCCAGGTCAGCGGATCGAGAAGGGCTTGCGCGCGCACGCAACCGGGCACGTCCGGGTGAGGTGCAGGCGTGTCGCGGGGCAGCGGCCGCGGTGCACCCACCCCCAGCGGGTGCACGGCGGCCGCCGGATGGCGGAACCGACCCCTCCGCGGTTCCTCCAGCCGCGATCAGGCCCCGCCGTTCAGGCCGTTGATGTCCCTGGCCTGCCCGATCTGCAGCACCGAGCCGCTGGTGGTGCCCGAGAAGTTGTTGTGCACGACCACCCCGCGCTGCGGCTCCGGCTCCACCGCGCGCCGCTGGTCCTGCTCCAGCCGTTCCCGGTCGACCCGCGCGGCGTCGACGCCGTCGAGCAGTTCCGGGTTCACCGAGTGCTTCGGGGTGTAGAGGTAAGCGTGGTCCTCGAAGTTCTTCACCTTGACCGCGTTCGCGGCGAACTGGGAGGCGCGCTTCTTGACGTAGCCGCCGCGGACGACGTCGGTGAACACCCGCTGGGACAGGATCGCGGCCACGTAGGTGACGTCCGCGTCGGAGGCGGTGAGGATGCGGCGCACCGGTTCCGCGTCGAGCAGCCGGTGGGTCTCGTTCATCGAGGTGGACAGCCCGCTCTCCGGCACCGGCCCGAGGTGGACGCTGGCGCGCAACCGCAGCTTGAGCGCGCGGTCCCGGGCGCGGACGACCTCGTCGTGCTCGTCGAGCACCTCGTTCAGCTCGTCCAGGAACGGGTCCACCAGGAACGGGGTGTCCATCGCGTCGACGCCGAAGTAGTAGCCGTCGCCGGTGGAACTGGCGAACACCTTCGTCTGCCACAGCCGGGAGAGCCCGCACTGCTCCAGGGCCCGCTCCAGCAGCTGCGGGATGTCCCGGCTGAGCCGCTCCTGGTGCGCGCTCGGGCTGAGGCTGAAGTCCTTGGTGTCCACGGCGAACACCGCGCGGTACGGCGGGAGCTGGCTGCTGCGCCGGGCGTTCGGACTGGGTGGCATGTCTCGTCCTTCCTGGAGCGGGAGCACCCGCGGGCCGGTGCTCGCCTGGGACCAGCATCGGGCGGGGGCGCGCGAACCGGCGTCCGATTTCGGACACCGCGGTGAGTGGTCGCGATCACATCTATCGGGATCGGTGGATCTCGTCCAGCAACGCCGCCGGATCGAGCACGTGCACCCCGCCCTGCTCGGTCCGCAGCAGGCCCAGCGCGCGGAAGTCGGCGAGGCTCGCCGCCACCGAACTCCGCGCCAGTCCCAGCAGGTCCGCCAGATCGCGTTGCGGCAGCGGCACGAAGTCGTCCTGCCCGGCGCCGGCCGTCAACCGGCACAGCAGCCACGCCACCTTCGACCGGGCCGACGAGCGGGACAGCTCCGAGATCATGCTGCCGTTCGACCGCAGCTTCATGCTCAAGTAGCCGGTCAGCTGGGTGCCCAGCCCGCGGCGGCGGACGAACGCGGTGAACTCGGGACCGCGCAGCCGCTGCCCGCGGCACTCCACCACCGCGAACGCGCTCGCCGACCGCGGTCGCTCGTCGATGGCGGCCTGCTCTCCGATGGTGTCGCCCGCGGCGCGCAGCGCCAGCAGCGACCGGCCGTGGTCCGCCCGCGCGCCGACCACCTTGCACAGCCCCGAGGTCAGCACGAACACGTGATCGCCGCCCTCGCCCTCGTTGAGCAGCGCCGCACCCGGCGCGCAGCGGAACGGCCCGCCGATGCGCAGCAGCTCGGCCCAGTCCGCGGCGGACAGGTGATCGCGAAAGCTGCGGTAGTCCTCGTCGAGCGCCACGGTGATCGATTCTGGAGCACCGGATCCGAGGTGGACGATTTTCGCGCCAGGTCAACCCTAATGGCGGTCCGCGGCCCTCGGCTGCGTATCGTCCCCGCCGTGGGGCGGCTGATCGTGATCGAAGGACTGGACGGGGCGGGCAAGCGCACGCTCGTCGACGGGCTCACCGCCCGGCTGCTGGAACGCGGCCGCAGCGTCGCGCACGCCGCCTTCCCCCGCTACACCGCCGACGTGCACGCCGAACTCGTCGCCGAAGCGCTGCACGGCGAGCACGGCGACCTCGGCGCCTCCGTGCACGGGATGGCCGTGCTGTACGCGCTGGACCGGCGCGGCGCCGCCGACGACCTGCGCGCCGACCTCGCCGCGCACGACGTGGTGCTGCTGGACCGCTACGTCGCCTCCAACGCCGCCTACGGCGCCGCCCGGCTGGGCCAGGACGTGGACGGCGACTTCGTGCGCTGGGTGCGGGAGCTGGAGGTGGAGCGCTTCGGGTTGCCGCGCCCCGACCTGCAACTGCTGCTGCAGGTGCCCGCCGACGTGGCCGCCGGGCGCGCCGAGCACCGCGAACGCACCGAGACCCGCCGCCGCGACCGGTTCGAGTCCGACTCCTCGCTGCAGCAGCGCTGCGCCGAGCTCTACGCGCGGCTCGCCGAGACCGGCTGGTGGTCGCCGTGGCTGGTCGTCGACGGCTCCGCGCGGCCCGACCACGAGGCGCTGGCCGCCCGCGTCCTCGGCTGACCGGCCACCGAGCTCCGCGGTGCCGTCGCCCGCGGCCGACTCCCCCGTTCGGCGGTACACCGCGCTCCGCGTTCGGTGCAGGCGCGACGACCTGCGGTGACGATCGGCGGGTGCTGCACGCCCCGGGAGTGAGAAGTGCAACCATGTGGGGCATGAAGGCGCGCGTGCTCGTGGTGGACGACGATCCGGCCCTGGCCGAAATGCTGACCATCGTCCTGCGGGGCGAGGGGTTCGAGACAGCCGTGGTCAGCGACGGCACCAAGGCGATGCCCGCGCTGCGCGAACTGAAACCCGACCTGGTGCTGCTCGACCTCATGCTGCCCGGCATGAACGGCATCGACGTGTGCAAGGCGATCCGCACCGAATCCGTGGTGCCCATCGTCATGCTCACCGCGAAGAGCGACACCGTGGACGTGGTGCTCGGGCTCGAATCCGGCGCCGACGACTACGTCGTCAAGCCCTTCAAGCCGAAGGAGCTCGTCGCGCGGCTGCGCGCCCGGCTGCGCCGCACCGACGCCGAACCCGCCGAGGTCCTCGCCATCGGCGACCTCAGCATCGACGTCCCCGGCCACGAGGTCACCCGCGACGGCGTGCCCATCGCGCTCACGCCCCTGGAGTTCGACCTGCTCGTGGCGCTGGCCCGCAAACCGCGCCAGGTGTTCACCCGCGAAGTGCTGCTCGAACAGGTCTGGGGCTACCGGCACGCCGCCGACACCCGCCTGGTCAACGTCCACGTGCAACGGCTGCGGTCCAAGGTCGAGCGCGACCCGGAACGGCCCGAGGTGGTGCTGACGGTCCGCGGCGTCGGGTACAAGGCCGGCCCCCCGTGATCCGGAGACCGGCGCGTTGAGCGGATGGGCGAGCCGGGGCGGCGTGCTGCACCGGTGGGGGGCGCGCGCCCGCGTCGAGGTCCGCGAGCGCTGGCAGCGCTTCGAACGCGTGTGGCGGCGGTCCATGCAGCTGCGCGTCGTCGTCAGCACGCTCGCGCTGTCGTCCGTGGTCATCTGCGTGCTCGGGATGGTGCTGCAGACGCAGATCACCTACCAGCTGATGACCGCGAAGGAAGACGCCGCGATCTCGCAGGTCCGCTACAGCCTGCCCGTGCTGGAACGCGAGCTGACCGCGGTCGACCCGAACTCCGACGACGTCTCCCAGCAGCTCGAACAAGCGCTCAACCGGCTCACCACGCCCAACTCGGGACGCCCCAGCACCGAAGCCTCCGCGGGCGCCTTCGACCCGGTGCTCGTCGACGGCTCCGACGCCGAATCCGAGGCGCAGCCCTCCGCCGGTCCCATCGACGACGTGCCCGAGGAACTGCGCCGGTTCGTCGAGCAGGGCGAGCTCGCCAAGCAGATCACCACCGTGCAGCGCGGACCCGAGCCGGTCACGATGCTCGTCGTCGGCACCCCCGTGGACAGCTCGACCCGGGCCCTGCAGGCCTACCTGCTGTTCCCGCTGACGTCCGAGAAGGACACCCTCAACGTCGTGCAGAGCACGCTGCTCGTCGGCGGTCTCGTGCTCGTGGTGCTGCTCGGCGCCATCACCAACCTCGTCACCCGCCAAGTGGTGCGCCCCGTGCGGCAGGCCGCGGAGAACGCCGCGCGGCTCGCCGACGGCGACCTCGACCAGCGGATGCGGGTGATCGGCGAGGACGACGTGGCCCGGCTGGCCGAATCCTTCAACGAGATGGCCGACAGCCTCAAGCAGCAGATCAAGCAGCTGGAGGAGTTCGGCCAGCTGCAGCGCCGCTTCACCTCCGACGTCTCGCACGAACTGCGCACCCCGCTGACCACCGTCCGGATGGCCGCCGACGTGCTGCACGCCTCCCGCGAGCAGTTCCCGCCCGGGCTGGCCCGCTCCACCGAACTCCTCGTCGACGAGCTCGACCGGTTCGAATCACTGCTCGCCGACCTGCTGGAGATCTCCCGGCTCGACGCGGGCGTCGCCGAACTCTCCGCGGAACCGCTCGACCTGCCCGCCATCGTGCAGCGCGCCGTCGACTCGGTGCGCGGCATCGCCGAGACCAGCGGCGTCCCGCTGCGCGTCGAAGTGCCCGCCGTCGACCTCGACCTCGTCGCGGACGCGCGCCGCGTCGAGCGGATCGTGCGCAACCTCATCGCCAACGCCATCGACCACGCCGAAGGCGGACCCGTCGAAGTGCGCTTCGGCGCCGGCCAGGACGCCGTCGCCGTCAGCATCCGCGACTACGGCGTCGGCCTGCGGCCCGGCGAAGCGGAACTCGTGTTCACCCGGTTCTGGCGCGCCGACCCGTCCCGCAACCGGCGCACCGGCGGCACCGGGCTCGGCCTGTCCATCAGCTCCGAGGACGCCCGGCTGCACGGCGGCGTGCTCGACGCGTGGGGCGAGCCGGGCTCCGGATCCTGCTTCCGGCTCACCCTGCCGCGCGAACCCGGCCGCGAGTTCGGCGAAAGCCCGCTGGCCCTGCCGTCGGGACGGCGCATCGCCGCACCCGGCGCGCTGCTCGCCCGCACCGTCGACGCGCACGCCGACGGCGAACCCGCCGTCCGCGACACCGGCCCGGCACGGCTGTCCGAACCGGCCCCGGCCGAGCCCCCGCCGCACGCCCGGCCGGCCCGGGCACGGCTCGAACCGGGACGTTCCGACCGGGCCGGGGAACAGGTCGCCGAACGAGGTGGGGAGGACCCGAGATGATCAGCCGCCGGCTCGTCGCGCTCGCCGTGGCGGTGCTCCCGCTCGCCGCCTGCGCCTCCATCCCGGAACGCTCCGACCCGATGGCCGTGCCGCTGACCGACCACGGCGTCTCCCGCACCACCACGCCGGAACCGCCGCGCGCCACCGATCCCGTCGACATCGTGCGCAGCTTCGTCGACTCCGGCTCCACCCGGGAGACCGGCTACGCGTTCGCCCGCACCCACCTCATCCCCGAAGCCGAGCGGCGCTGGGAACCGGCGAGCTCCGTGCTCATCGTCGACAACATCGACACCATCCCGGTGCCCCCCGCCCCGGGCCAGCCCGACGGGGAACGCCTCGTCAGCCTGCAGGCCGACCGGGTCGGGCGGCTGCGCGCCGATTCCTCCTTCGTGCCCGAGACCGGGCCGTACGAAGTGCGCGTCCCCGTGCAGCGGGGCCGGGACGGCCGGTGGCTGATCGCCGCGCCGCCGTCCGACATGGTCATCAGCCGCACCTCGTTCGAGAACGACTTCATGCCGGTGCCGATCTACTTCGCCGACCACGACGGCACCGGCGTCGTCCCCGACCTGCGGTGGATCGGATCGCAACCCGACAGCACGCTGCCGCGGCGCGTCGTCGAGCTGCTCATCGGCGGCCCGTCCGAGGGCTTCGAGAAGGCGATGGGCAGCAAGCTGCCGCCGAACGCGAGCCTCAAGACCAACGCCACCGAAGCCGACGACGGTGCGCTCGTGGTCAACCTCGGCGAACTCGGCGAACCCGACCTCGAAGCCCGCCGGATGATCGCCGCCCAGGTGGTGCTGTCGCTGCAGAGCGTCAGCAAGGCGCGCGTCCGGCTCCAGGAGGACGGGGTCGAGCTGCTGCCCGGCAAGCGGGACCTGCAACCCGCCGACGTCGCCTCCTACGAGAGCGACAACGCGTTGCGCCCCGGCACGCCCGGCCTCGTCGTGATCGGTGAACGGCTGCACGCGCTCGACGAGGACACCCGGCCCGTGCCCGGCCCCGCGGGGTCCGGTGCGCTGGAAGTCCTGCAAGGCGCGCAATCCATCGACGGCACCCGGCTCGCGGCGGCCACCCGCAACCCGTCCGGCCAGGTCGACCTGCGGATCGGCGCGTACGGCTCCGCCGACCTGCCCGCGGTCCCGCTCACCGGCAGCTTCATGTCCCGCCCCACCTGGCGCGACGACAACGAGGTGTGGACCGTGGTCAACGGGCGCGGGGTGTTCCGCGCGATCGAGGAGAACGGCAGCTGGACCGTCCGGCCGGTCGACGTCGCCGAGTTCGCAGGCGGACGGGAGATCAAGGAACTGCGGCTCTCGCACGACGGGACCCGGGCCGTCGGCGTCGTCGACGGGACCATCGTCGTCGCCGGGGTCGTCGACGAGGACGGCCGCGTCGCGCTGCGGCACCCCGTGGTGCTCGGCGCCGACCGCGGTTTCGATGTCACCCACGTCGACTGGCTCACCGACCGGTCGCTCGTCGCCACCACCGACGGATCCTCCCCGGTCATGGAGGTGTCCGTCGACGGGTTCAAGTGGACCGGGTACGCGTCCGCGAACCTCACCCAGCCGATCAACGCCGTCACCGTCGGGCCGGGCAAGCGCGTCGTCGTCGCCGACCAGAGCTGGCTGTGGGAGGCCGGGGAGCCGAAGGCGGTGTGGAGCGTGCTGCCCGGCCAGATCGGCGGCAACTCGATCCCGTTCTTCCCCGGCTGATCCTGGTCCTGCTGCGTCGACGGGCGGGGGCGGACTCCCCGCTGCGGGAACCGTCGGCACTGGAGGCTGCGCGGCAGGGGAGAACGCCGTTCCCGCGAGGACACCGCTGCACCCGAGGGAGTCCTGTTGCTCCGGTGGCCGGCCGCGCCGCTGACGGGATCGACGGCCCCGGTTCGCGGCGGTGCCGCCGACTCGCTCCGGTGTGTCGGATGGGGAGATCGCGCAGGATCGGGGCGTGCGTGGATCGGGTGAGCAGTGGGGGAGAGCGGGCGGGGCCGTCGCGGTCGCGATCGGTGGACTGGTGGATCTGGTGCTGCCGCTGCGGTGCGCCGGGTGCGCGCGGCCCGGTACCGGGTGGTGCACCGGCTGCGGCCGGGAACTCGGCGGGCTGCGCAAGGTGGTCCGCGAGCTGCCCGCGCCGCCCGGCGGTCGGGCCCCGATGCCGCCGGTGTTCGCGCTCGGCCGGTACCGCGGCGCCGCGCGGCACGCCATCATCGCGTACAAGGTCGCCGGCCGCCGTGACCTGGCCGAACCCTTCGGCCGCGCGCTCGCCGACGGGCTCGGCGGGATCGCCGGGTGGGAACCGGAGCTCGTGTCCGCCGCCCGGGCAGTGCCTGCGGCGGCCGGACCGTCCGATCCGAGCCGAGCGGTCGAGGCCCCGCGCTGGAACCTGGTGCCCGCCCCGTCGCGCCCGATCACCTCGCGCCGCCGGGGCGGTGCGCACATGAGCCGGGTGGCACGCCGGGCCGCCGCCGCGCTCGTCGACCGCGGCGCGGACGCGACCGTCGCCGACTGCCTGACCACCGGACCCGGCGCCCGCGACTCGGCGGGCCGCACCGCGCAGCAGCGGCTGCGCGACCTGGCGGGCCGCTCGGCGGTGCTGCTGGACCGCGCGCCCCCGCCGGGAGAGCCGGTGCTGCTGGTCGACGACGTGCTCACCACCGGCGCCACGATCGCGAGCTCGGTGGGTGCGCTGGCGGTCCACGGCGTGCCGGTCACCGCGGTCCTGGTGCTGACCGCGACCGGTGGCTGACCCGTTCGTGCGGACCGGCGTCCGGGGTGGAACTCCGCCCGGCCCTTCGTTCGTTCAGGGGGTATGAGCAGTCGACAGGATCCGGCGCCGGTCGCCCCGACCGGCGGGGACCGGGCATGGCGCCCGTTGCGGCAGGTAGCCGCAAGTCGATCTAGCTTCCCCCGAACGAGTGAGACGAGTGGGATGGGGCACGCCGATGGAACGCGCTACGCGAGCCTCGCGCGTCGCCCGCTCAGCCCCGCACATCACGCTCGGTGGCGGCTTGACGTCGCCCGTCTCGGGGGCTGTTTCCCGTTGGCGAAGTTAGCTAACGTGCCTGCATTCAGTCGTACCCGGGCTTTCGGGAAGGAGTGAAAACCCCATGTCCCTGGCGCCGGAAGCGAGCTGAGAACACCGCTGCACCGGCGCCTCCGTGCGGACACGTCCACGGGATGTACGCGAGGAACGGAGGTCGTGAATGGACATCGTCGTCAAGGGTCGCAACGTTGAGGTTCCCGAGCACTACCGGGAGCACATCGCTGAGAAGCTGACCCGGCTGGAGCGCTACGACAGGAAGACCATTCGGGCGGACGTGGAGTTGTTCCACGAACGCAACCCGCGACAGGCGAAGAGCTGCCAGCGCGTCGAGATCACCCTGAAGAGCCGCGGCCCCGCAGTGCGGGCCGAAGCGTGCGCAGGTGACTTCTACGCCGCGCTCGACTCGGCGACGAGCAAGCTGGAGAACCGGCTCCGCCGCATGCACGACCGCAGAAAGGTCCACTACGGCCGGCACAAGTCCACCTCCGTCGCCGAGGCCACCTCGGCGAACACCTCCCAGACCGTCGCGGCGGCGGGTTCCAGCGCCGTCGGATTGCTCGAAGCCCCCGCGGAGGAAGCAGTGGAAGCCGACGTCGATATCGACCTCCCCGCAGGCACCGGCGCGACCGGGACCGGCCGCGGTGTCCCCCAGCCGCGCGGCAGCTCCGACGACGGCTACGAACCGGGCCGGATCGTCCGGGAGAAGGAGCACACCGCCACACCCATGACCGTCGACCAAGCCCTCTACGAGATGGAACTGGTCGGCCACGACTTCTACCTGTTCTCCGACGCCGACACCGGCTGCGCGAGCGTGGTGTACCGGCGCCGAGGATTCGACTACGGGGTGATCCGGCTGGCAGGCTGACCCGATGATCGACCGGGCGTCCGGCGAGTCTGCGCCAGCGCCCGACCCCGCCGACCGTCCCCCGCGTACCGTGTGCGCGGGGGACGGTCGCCGTCCGGGGCCCGGTACCGACCGATCGCTCCTCGGGAATCGCCCACCGGGTGACCCGGCTCTAATACGATGACCACAAGGCGTCCTTGACGGGCGCATCACGATCAGCTAGTGAGGTCGACCGGATGGTCCTGTCCCGACTGCTCCGCGCCGGCGAGGGCAAGACGCTCAAGCGCCTCCGCGCCATCGCGAAGCACATCAACGAGCTCGAAGACGAAGTGCTCGCGCTCTCCGACGCAGAACTGCGGGCCAAGACCGACGAGTTCAAGCGCCGCTACAACGACGGCGAGACCCTGGACGAACTGCTGCCCGAGGCGTTCACGGTGGCACGCGAAGGTGCGCACCGCACCCTCGGCCAGCGGCACTACGACGTCCAGCTCATGGGTGGCGCGGCCCTGCACCTCGGCCAGATCGCCGAGATGCGCACCGGTGAGGGCAAGACCCTGACCTGCGTCCTGCCCGCTTACCTGAACGCCATCGCGGGCAAGGGCGTCCACGTCGTCACGGTCAACGACTACCTGGCCAAGCGCGACTCCGACTGGATGGGCCGCGTGCACCGCTTCCTGGGGCTCGACGTCGGCGCGATCACCGCCGACATGACCCCGGAGCAGCGCCGTGCCGCCTACGAAGCGGACATCACCTACGGCACGAACAACGAGTTCGGCTTCGACTACCTGCGCGACAACATGGCGTGGAGCCTGTCCGACTGCGTGCAGCGCGGGCACTTCTTCTCCATCGTCGACGAGGTCGACTCGATCCTCATCGACGAGGCCCGCACGCCGCTGATCATCTCCGGCCCCGCCGACCAGTCCTCGCGCTGGTACCAGGAGTTCGCGCGGCTCGCGCCGATGCTGCACAAGGACGTCCACTACGAGGTCGACGAGCGCAAGCGCACCGTCGGCGTCACCGAGGACGGCGTCACGATCATCGAGGACCAGCTCGGGATCGAGAACCTCTACGAGGCCGCGAACACCCCGCTGGTCGGCTACCTGAACAACGCGCTCAAGGCCAAGGAGCTCTACAAGCGCGACAAGGACTACATCGTCCGCGACGGCGAAGTCACCATCGTCGACGAGTTCACCGGCCGAATCCTGCACGGTCGCCGCTACAACGAGGGCATGCACCAGGCGATCGAGGCCAAGGAAGGCGTCGAGATCAAGGCCGAGAACCAGACGCTGGCCACGATCACGCTGCAGAACTACTTCCGCCTCTACGAGAAGCTGGCCGGCATGACCGGTACGGCCCAGACGGAGGCCGCGGAGTTCCAGGGCACCTACAAGCTCGGCGTCGTCAGCATCCCGACGAACGAGCCGATGGCCCGCAAGGACCAGCCCGACCTGGTCTACAAGAGCGAGGCCGCCAAGTTCGAGGCCGTCGCCGAGGACATCGAGGAGAAGCACCGCACCGGGCAGCCGGTGCTGGTCGGCACCACCAGCGTCGAGCGCTCCGAGCACCTGGCGAAGCTGCTGACGAAGAAGGGCGTGCCGCACAGCGTGCTCAACGCCAAGCACCACGAGTCCGAGGCGGGCATCGTCGCCGAGGCGGGGCGCAAGGGCGCGGTCACGGTCGCCACCAACATGGCGGGCCGCGGTACCGACATCGTGCTCGGCGGCAACGTCGACCACATCGCCGACGCCGAGCTGCGGCGCCACGGCCTCGACCCGGTGCAGCACCGCGAGCAGTACGAGGCGGAGTGGCCGGGCGTCGTCGAGAAGGTCAAGGCCCAGGTGAAGGCGGAGGCCGAAGAGGTCCGCGCCGCGGGCGGCCTGTACGTGCTGGGCACCGAGCGGCACGAGTCGCGCCGCATCGACAACCAGCTGCGCGGTCGTTCCGGCCGCCAGGGCGACCCCGGTGAGTCCCGCTTCTACCTGTCGCTCGGCGACGAGCTGATGCGCCGGTTCAACGCGGCCATGGTCGAGACGGTGATGACCCGGCTGAAGGTGCCGGACGACGTGCCGATCGAGAACAGCATGGTCACCAAGGCCATCCGCAGCGCTCAGACCCAGGTCGAGCAGCAGAACATGGAGATCCGCAAGAACGTCCTCAAGTACGACGAGGTCATGAACCAGCAGCGCACGGTGATCTACGCCGAGCGCCGCCGGGTCCTGGAGGGCGAGGACCTGCGCGAGCAGGTCCGCCACATGATCAAGGACGTGACCGCGGCCTACGTCGGCGGCGCCACCGCCGAGGGCTACGCCGAGGACTGGGACTTCGACAAGCTCTGGACGGCGCTGAAGGCGCTGTACCCGGTCCAGCTGGACTGGGAGGAGCTGGTCGAGTCCGAGGAGGACGTCAGCAAGGAGCTGCTCCAGGAAGCCGTCCTCAACGACGCCTGGGACGCCTACGACCGCCGCGAGGCCGAGGTCGACGGCAAGGTCGGCACGGGCGCCATGCGTGAGCTGGAGCGCCGGGTGGTGCTGAGCGTGCTGGACCGCAAGTGGCGCGAGCACCTCTACGAGATGGACTACCTGAAGGAAGGCATCGGACTGCGTGCCATGGCGCAGCGCGACCCGCTGGTGGAGTACCGGCGGGAAGGCTTCGACATGTTCCACGCGATGCTGGAGGCGTTGAAGGAGGAGTCGATCAGCTTCTTGTTCAACGTGCAGGTGGAGGCGGCCGAGCCGGAGCCCGCTCCGGAGCAGCCGTCGGTGCCGGTGTCGGTGAGCCGTTCCGACGGGTCCGACTTCCCGACCGACGTGCAGCCGGCCGTCGCGCGCGAACCGCGGGGCGCCGCCGCTGCGCAGCCGACCGGCGAGGCCGCGCAGCCGCGGTCCAAGCGCGCCAGGGCGGCCGGACCGGCGATGAGCCAGCTCGGCGGTGGCACGGTCGGCGGCGACGGCACGCAGAACGCGTTCGGCGGGCAGGGCTTCGGCGCTCCGCCGCAGCGTCCCCGGCTGAACTACTCCGGCCCCAGCGAGTCGGGCGAGGTGCGCACCAACACCGAGCGCGGCACCGGTGAGGACGCCAACGGCGGTACCCGGCGCGAGCGCCGTGCCGCGGCCCGGGAAGAGGCCAAGAAGAACAAGCGGAACTGACCTTCCGCCCGAAGCACCACCGCGGCGCCCCGCACTCCCCGTCGAGTGCGGGGCGCCGTCGTGTCGGGGCCCGGCCTTCAGACGGCGGCCAGGAAGGTGCACAGCCATCCCGCCTCACCCCGCTCCCAGCGCAGCACGACCGCGCGGGTCCGCTTCGGAGAGGAGATGACCGCGCAGCCCTCGACCAGGTCCGCGCCCACCGGACGCGCGTGCAAGGAGTGCAGCCGGGCCCGCGGCTCGTGCAGGACCTGCCGCAGCGCGTTCGACTTGAGCAGGGCGTGCACGGCGGGGGAGATCCGGGACTTGATCTGGCTGAGCGGCCGACGACCGAGCAGCACGTCCACCACCGGTTCGCCGAGCCTGGCCGCGAGCGCGCCGGAGCTGCGGTCGGCCGGTGCACCGGCCGGGTTGGCGAACAGGGTGCGCCGTGGAACGGCCGGCGCTCGTTCCGGGACCGTGCGTTCTGGCACCGTGCGTTCTCGGGCCGGGCGGACCGGAGCCGGGATGACCGCGGAAGCGTGGACCGGGACCGGGTGACCGGAAACCGCGGGCACCGGTTCTCGGCGGACCGGGTTCCCGGTGGAGCGAGCAGTGGGCGGCAGCGGTGTGGCGGGGGCGAGCATGGCACCTCCAGGGCGGTTCGCGGCGACCGGAGTCGGCCGGTCTCGTGGGGTAGAGGGCCGAGACCCCGGATCGCGGTCGTCTCCCGGCGAGATCGCCCCGAAGGTGTGAGCCGAGGCCCGAGCCGGCGCAACCCGGCGTTCATCCGCCGTGACCTGCGATTTCCCCTTAAGAGGGGGGTGGTGTTCAGGGCCCTGTGGGCGTCCTGTAGATTTCTTTCTGCCAGCACGGAACGGGCCGAAAACGAATCGGGCCGGGTGCGGCGGGGTCGCGAAACGGGCTTCCAGGTGACTGGTAGAGTGAGCGGCCGGATGGATCAACTCTAAACGGCAGGCCGGTGGCGGATGTTTCGCCTGTGGGTGTGGCGGGATGCGGGAACGCGGAACTGACCCCCCTGAAACGGCCGGAAATCGGGCCTGCTAGAGTTTGAAACATCGCAAGAACGAAAGACGAAATAACGACTCCCCGGAGTTCGCGGCCCTGATTGAGGGTTGTGGGTGATGGTGTGGGTGTGTTCTTTGAGAACTCAACAGCGTGCCGATGATGGTGAGTGGTAAACTCATCTTGATGAATTACATGCCTCGGCTTTCTTCGGATTGCTGGGGTGCCTCGTTTATTTCGGGGCAGGATTTTCTCTAAGACATTGTTGGAGAGTTTGATCCTGGCTCAGGACGAACGCTGGCGGCGTGCTTAACACATGCAAGTCGAACGCTGAAGCCCTTCGGGGTGGATGAGTGGCGAACGGGTGAGTAACACGTGGGTAATCTGCCCTGCACTCTGGGATAAGCCTTGGAAACGGGGTCTAATACCGGATAGGACACGTGGCCGCATGGTCTGCGTGTGGAAAGTTCCGGCGGTGCAGGTTGAGCCCGCGGCCTATCAGCTTGTTGGTGGGGTGATGGCCTACCAAGGCGACGACGGGTAGCCGGCCTGAGAGGGTGACCGGCCACACTGGGACTGAGACACGGCCCAGACTCCTACGGGAGGCAGCAGTGGGGAATCTTGCGCAATGGGCGAAAGCCTGACGCAGCAACGCCGCGTGGGGGATGACGGCCTTCGGGTTGTAAACCTCTTTCGACATCGACGAAGCCTTCGGGTGACGGTAGGTGTAGAAGAAGCACCGGCTAACTACGTGCCAGCAGCCGCGGTAATACGTAGGGTGCGAGCGTTGTCCGGAATTATTGGGCGTAAAGAGCTCGTAGGCGGTTTGTCGCGTCGGCCGTGAAAACCTGCCGCTTAACGGTGGGCGTGCGGTCGATACGGGCAGACTTGAGTTCGGTAGGGGAGACTGGAATTCCTGGTGTAGCGGTGAAATGCGCAGATATCAGGAGGAACACCGGTGGCGAAGGCGGGTCTCTGGGCCGATACTGACGCTGAGGAGCGAAAGCGTGGGGAGCGAACAGGATTAGATACCCTGGTAGTCCACGCCGTAAACGGTGGGCGCTAGGTGTGGGGACTGTTTCCACGGTTCCTGTGCCGTAGCTAACGCATTAAGCGCCCCGCCTGGGGAGTACGGCCGCAAGGCTAAAACTCAAAGGAATTGACGGGGGCCCGCACAAGCGGCGGAGCATGTGGATTAATTCGATGCAACGCGAAGAACCTTACCTGGGTTTGACATGCACAGGATCGCCCCTGAGAGGGGGTTTCCCTTGTGGCCTGTGTGCAGGTGGTGCATGGCTGTCGTCAGCTCGTGTCGTGAGATGTTGGGTTAAGTCCCGCAACGAGCGCAACCCTTGTCCTGTGTTGCCAGCACGTGATGGTGGGGACTCGCAGGAGACTGCCGGGGTCAACTCGGAGGAAGGTGGGGATGACGTCAAGTCATCATGCCCCTTATGCCCAGGGCTTCACACATGCTACAATGGCTGGTACAGAGGGTGGCGATACCGTGAGGTGGAGCGAATCCTTAAAGCCGGTCTCAGTTCGGATCGGGGTCTGCAACTCGACCCCGTGAAGTCGGAGTCGCTAGTAATCGCAGATCAGCAGTGCTGCGGTGAATACGTTCCCGGGCCTTGTACACACCGCCCGTCACGTCATGAAAGTCGGTAACACCCGAAGCCCATGGCCCAACCGGTTCGCCCGGGGGGAGTGGTCGAAGGTGGGACTGGCGATTGGGACGAAGTCGTAACAAGGTAGCCGTACCGGAAGGTGCGGCTGGATCACCTCCTTTCTAAGGAGCAATACACGTCCGCGAACGCTGGCCCTGTGGGGGTGGTGTTGGTGGGGTGTCCAGGGTTGAGAAGGCATGTGTTCTTCTGTTCTGGGTGCTCAAGGATTTAGTGGAAATGCCACTCGGAGTTTTCGTCATCGTGCACGCTGTTGGGTGTCTGAGAGGACACACTGGTGACCGTGGCCTGTTTGTGGGTTGTGGTTGGTGTCTTGTCGGTTGTTGTTTGAGAACTGTATAGTGGATGCGAGCATCTTTGTGGCCAAGTTATGTAGGGCACATGGTGGATGCCTTGGTACCAGGGGCCGATGAAGGACGTGGGAGGCTGCGAAATGCCTCGGGGAGCTGTCAACCGAGCTGTGATCCGAGGGTGTCCGAATGGGGAAACCCGGCCCGAGTGATGTCGGGTCACCTGCACCTGAATGTATAGGGTGTTGGGAGGGAACGCGGGGAAGTGAAACATCTCAGTACCCGTAGGAAGAGAAAACACTGGTGATTCCGTGAGTAGTGGCGAGCGAAAGCGGAGGAGGCTAAACCGGGCGCGTGGGATACCTGGCAGGGGTTGCGTGTCTGGGGTTGTGGGGCTTGTCTGGAGGCGGCTGTCACCGTTTCAGCGTGGTTGTGTGTGTTAGTTGAACAGGTTGGGATGCCTGGCCGGAGTGGGTGAGAGTCCCGTAGGCGAAAGCACATGCGATACGTGTGGATTTGTTCCCGAGTAGCAGCGTTTCCGTGGAGGGCGCTGTGAATCTGGCGGGACCACTCGCTAAGCCTAAATACTTCCTGGTGACCGATAGTGGATAGTACCGTGAGGGAATGGTGAAAAGTACCCCGGGAGGGGAGTGAAATAGTTCCTGAAACCATGTGCCTGCAATCCGTCAGAGCATGATCTTTGGGTTGTGTGATGGCGTGCCTTTTGAAGAATGAGCCTGCGAGTTGCTGCTGCGTGGCGAGGTTAACCTGTTGTGGGGTAGCCGGAGCGAAAGCGAGTCTGAAGAGGGCGTGGAGTCGCGTGGTGCAGACCCGAAGCGGAGTGATCTACCCATGGCCAGGGTGAAGCGCGGGTAAGACCGTGTGGAGGCCCGAACCCACCAGGGTTGAAAACCTGGGGGATGAGTTGTGGGTAGGGGTGAAAGGCCAATCAAACTTCGTGATAGCTGGTTCTCCCCGAAATGCATTTAGGTGCAGCGTCGTGTGTTTCCTGGGTGGGGTAGAGCACTGGTTGGTTGATGGGCCTTATGGGTTACTGACGTCAGCTAAACTCCGAATACGCCTGGGTAGAGCGCGGCAGTGAGACGGTGGGGGAGAAGCTTCATCGTCGAGAGGGAAACAGCCCAGAACACCGGCTAAGGCCCCTAAGTGTGTGCTCAGTGGGAAAGGATGTGGGATTGCCCAGACAACCAGGAGGTTGGCTTAGAAGCAGCCATCCTTGAAAGAGTGCGTAATAGCTCACTGGTCAAGTGGTCCTGCGCCGACAATGTAGCGGGGCTGAAGTGCACCGCCGAAGCCGTGTCAATGAGTCCTTGTGGCTTGTTGGGTAGGGGAGCGTCCTGCATGCAGTGAAGCGTCACCGTAAGGTTGGCGTGGAGTGTGTGGGAGTGAGAATGCAGGCATGAGTAGCGAGAGCAGAGTGAGAATCTCTGCCGCCGATTGACTAAGGGTTCCTGGGGCAGGTTCGTCCGCCCAGGGTGAGTCGGGGCCTAAGGCGAGGCCGACAGGCGTAGTCGATGGAGAACGGGTTGATATTCCCGTACCCGTGTGCACGCGCCCATGGCGAAACGGTTGAGACTAACCATCCGCGAGCATGATGGCTCTTCGGAGTTGTTGTGTGAGTGCATGGGACCTGATTCTGCGGTAGTCAAGTGATGGGGTGACGTAGTGGGGTAGCTGTGCCAGTGAGTGGTAGTACTGGTGTAAGCCTGTAGCCTGCCGTCTAGGTAAATCCGGGCGGTGTGAAGGGTGAGGGGTGATGCGTAGCCGTTGTGGTGAAGTCAGTGATCCCGTGCTACCGAGAAAAGCCTCTAGCGATGTGTGTGCATGGCCCGTACCCGAAACCGACACAGGTGGTCAGGTAGAGTATACCGAGGCGGTCGGGTGAACTGTGGTCAAGGAATTCGGCAAATTGCCCCCGTAACTTCGGGAGAAGGGGGGCCATTGCTGGTGAAGGGATTTACTCCTGGAGCTGGTGGTGGCCGCAGAGGCCAGGGAGAAGCGACTGTTTACTAAAAACACAGGTCCGTGCGAAGTCGTAAGACGAGGTATACGGACTGACGCCTGCCCGGTGCTGGAACGTTAAGAGGACCTGTTAGCACATCTTTGGTGTGTGAAGCGGAGAATTTAAGCGCCAGTAAACGGCGGTGGTAACTATAACCATCCTAAGGTAGCGAAATTCCTTGTCGGGTAAGTTCCGACCTGCACGAATGGCGTAACGACTTCTCCGCTGTCTCGACCACAGGCCCGGTGAAATTGCAGTACGAGTAAAGATGCTCGTTTCGCGCGGCAGGACGGAAAGACCCCGGGACCTTTACTATAGCTTGGTATTGGTGTTCGGTGCGGCTTGTGTAGGATAGGTGGGAGACTGTGAAGCGTTCACGCTAGTGGGTGTGGAGTCGTTGTTGAAATACCACTCTGGTCGTTCTGAGCATCTGAACCTCGGACCCTGATCGGGTTCAGGGACAGTGCCTGGTGGGTAGTTTAACTGGGGCGGTTGCCTCCTAAAGGGTAACGGAGGCGCCCAAAGGTTCCCTCAGCCTGGTTGGTCATCAGGTGTTGAGTGTAAGTGTATAAGGGAGCTTGACTGTGAGACTGACAGGTCGAGCAGGTGCGAAAGCAGGGACTAGTGATCCGGCACTGGCTGGTGGAAGCGGTGTCGCTCAACGGATAAAAGGTACCCCGGGGATAACAGGCTGATCTTGCCCAAGAGTCCATATCGACGGCATGGTTTGGCACCTCGATGTCGGCTCGTCGCATCCTGGGGCTGGAGTTGGTCCCAAGGGTTGGGCTGTTCGCCCATTAAAGCGGCACGCGAGCTGGGTTTAGAACGTCGTGAGACAGTTCGGTCCCTATCCGCCGCGCGCGTAGGAGATGTGAGGAAGGCTGTCCCTAGTACGAGAGGACCGGGACGGACGGACCTCTGGTGTGCCAGTTGTTCCGCCAGGAGCAGGGCTGGTTGGCTACGTTCGGGAGGGATAACCGCTGAAAGCATCTAAGCGGGAAGCCTGTTCCAAGATGACGTCTCCCACCCCTTTGTGGGTTAAGGCCTCCTAGAGATGATGGGGTTGATAGGCTCGGCATGGAAGCACAGTAATGTGTGGAGTGGACGGGTACTAATAGGCCGAGGACTTGTTCACGAAGATTGCTACGCATCCACTATACGGTGTCTGAGGCAGCAACTGGTTGGTTGTTGAATTGGATAGAGGTTTCACACGGCGCCCCGGGTGGGGTGTTGGTGTGGTTGGATTTGTCGGTGGTTTTAGCGGAGCGGGGAACGCCCGGTCCCATTCCGAACCCGGAAGCTAAGCCCTCCAGCGCCGATGGTACTGCACTCGATAGGGTGTGGGAGAGTAGGACACCGCCGACAATACTCATGAGGGGACACGCCCCGGAACCAAGTTCCGGGGCGTGTCCTGCTTTCCAGGCCCGTTCCGGGCATGTTGCTGGCCTGGGGCGAAGACGAGGGTGACGCGGGGCCCGGTCTCCGGGGGTGGTTTCACAGCCATCCTCCGGGGACCGGGCCCTTTTGTGTTCCCGGTCAGGACCTCCCGACGAAGCGGCCGGCTCGAACGACGCGCCTCCAGACCCCATTCACTGCTAATAGCCGCGCTTGAGCAACGAGCAGGAAAAAGCCCCGGTGCCGCAGCACCGGGGCTTCACCAGGACGAAGCGGAGAACCGCAGCTCAGCCCCCGCGCCGCCGCAGCAGCTCGAAGCAGAGCACCGCGGCCGCGCTGGCCACGTTCAACGATTCGACGCCACCCCGCATCGGGATGGCGAGCCGCTGCGCGATGCGGGTACCGACCTCTTCGGAGAGCCCCGCCGTTTCGCTGCCGAGCACGAACGCGGCCCGGGAACCGAAGTCGGCTTCGAAGATGCTCTCCGCCCCGGTGGCCTCCAGCGCGTACAGCGGATAGCCGGCGTCGGTGAGCATCTCGGCGGCATCCCCGGCGGTGGTGCAGCGCAGCACCGGCGCGTGGAAGGCGACGCCGGCGGAGGCCTTGATGACGAGCGGGTCCAGCCCGGCGACGCCGCGGTGCGGAACGATGATGCCGTCGATGCCCGCGGCCGTGGCGGTCCGCAGGATCATACCGACGTTCGCGGGCGTGGTGAGCCCGTCCAGCAGCAGGACCTGCCGCGGGGCGGTGGCCGGGTCGTCGAGGGCGTCGACCAGCGGGCGCATCTTCCGCGCCACCACGTCGGCGAGCACGCCCTGGTCGTGCCGCCCGTTGCCGGCGAGGACCTTCACCCGGTGCGCGCTGGCGCGCTGCACCTTCACCGCGCGGTCGGCGGCGGCTTCCTTGATCTCGTTGATCGCGGGGCCGCCGATGCCTTCGGCGATGATCACCTTGTCGACGCGCAGGTCCAGGTCGGACAGCGCCTCCAGGACCGGTTTCCGGCCGTAGACGGTGACGAACCGATCTTTGGGTGAGGTAGTGCTGGTCACGCGGTCCAGTGTCACACGAGGCGACGTGACCGCTCTGAGCAGGCCGATGGTGTGCCAGTATCGCGGACATGCCCGATCGCCTCTCCGCACTCGACGCCTCGTTCCTGTACCTGGAGGACCACACGACGCCGATGCACGTGGGTGGGGTGGCGGTGTTCCGCAGGCCGCGCAGCGGGTTCGAGTACGACCACGTGCTCTCGATGATCGATCGCAGGCTGGCGATGGTGCCGCGGTACCGGCAGAAGGTGCGGCAGTTGCCGGGGAAGCTGGCGCGCCCGGTGTGGGTGGACGACCAGGACTTCGACATCACCTACCACGTGCGCCGGTCCGCGTTGCCGAAACCGGGCAAGGACGAGCAGCTGCACGAGCTGGTGGCCCGGTTGATGTCCCGCAAGCTGGACCCGGAGCGCCCGTTGTGGGAGTTGTACCTGGTGGAGGGCTTGTCCCGAAGCCGGGTCGCGGTGATCACCAAGACGCACCAGGCGATGGTGGACGGGATCGGCGCGCTCGACATCGGGCAGGTGATCTTCGATCGGTCGACGTCCCCGGAGCGGCAGGAGGTCGAGGACCTGTGGATGCCGCGGCCGGAGCCGAGCCCCGCGCAGCTGGTGCTGGAGGCGGTGACGGAGGCGGTGCAGCGCCCGGGCGAGGTGGTGGAGAACGCCCGCTCGGCGGTCGGGGACGTGGCGGCGACGGTGCGGAAGGTGACCGGGGCGCTCGGCGGTCTCGCCTCGGCGGTGCGGGCCGCTGCGGTGCCCACCCCGGGCGGGCCGCTGAACGGGCCGACGTCGACGCAACGCCGCTTCGCGGTGTCCAGGGCGAAGCTGGACGACTTCCGCGCGGTCCGGCAGTCGCACGGTGGCACGGTGAACGACGTGGTGCTGGCGGTGGTGGCGGGGGCGCTGCGGAACTGGCTGCTGTCCCGGGGCGAGGTCGTGTCGGGTTCGACGACGCTGCGCGCGATGGTGCCGGTGTCGGTGCGCGGTGCGGATTCCGGTGGCGGAGACGAGGTTTCCGGGGCGGACGGCAACCGGGTGGCGGCCTACCTGGTGGACTTGCCGGTGGGGGAGCCGAGCCCGGTGCTGCGGCTGCACCACATCAGCCACGCGTTGCGGGCGCACGCCGAATCGGGCCGCTCGGTGGCGGCGGAGGCCTTGGTGGGCGTGTCCGGTTTCGCCCCGCCGACGCTGCACGCGCTGGGGGCGCGGGTGGCCAACGGCTTCTCGGACCGGTTGTTCAACGTGCTGGTGACGAACGTGCCGGGCCCGCAGGTACCGCTGTACGCGGCGGGCGCGAAGATGACGGAGATGTTCCCGGTGGTGCCGCTGGCGAAGAACCAGTCGCTGGCGATCGGGGTGACCTCCTACGACGGAGGGGTGTACTTCGGCCTGAACGGGGACCGGGACGCCATGTCCGATGTGGACGTGCTCGCGGCCATGATCGGGGAGTCAGTGGAAGAGATGATCGGGACGGTCGACGGATGAGGGTTTACCTGCCCGCCACGGTGCGCATGACGCGCGGCCTGGTGGAGGACCAGCAGATCCAGCCGCTCAGCGGCACCGGTTTCGCGTTGACGCCCGCGCTGCGGGAGTCGTACGCGGCGGGGGACACCGAGGAGCTGGAGTACGCCGCGATGCGCGAGGCCGCGCGGGCCTCGTTGCGGCTGATCGCGAGCGAACTCGCGGAGGACGAGAAGGCGGACCTGCGCCGGGTGGTGATCTCCGCCGACGTCGAGGACGTGGCGCTGCGCCCGGACCTGGACCACGCGGTGGTGCGGCTGTCCGGGCCGGTGCCGTGGAAGAAGGTCGCGGCCGTGCACGTGGACTCGCCGGACGCGGAGGACGCGGTGCGCGCCGCCGCCGGTGTGATCGACTCGGCGGACCTGGGGGACCCGGACGCGGAGTTCGTGCTGGGCGAGGCCGAGGACCACGAGCTGTCCTGGTACGCGCCGCAGGAGGTTCCGTTCCTGCTGGAACTGATGTGACCCGGGCGGCCGGGGCGCGCGTGGCGCCCCGGCCGGTCGCGGTTCACGGGCCTTGCGGCAGACCCGGCATCTCGAACTCCCGGATCTGGGAGGCGTCCGGCTTCGCGACGCTGACCGGCTTCCCCCAGTCGGAGTAGGTGAGGGTGGTGGTCGATTCGCCGACCTGCTGGCCCGCGATGTTCATCGGGGGAGTGACCTGCTCGACCTTGAGCGGGCGGCCTTCCTCGTCGGCCCACACGGTCTGCTTGAGCTCGGTGACACCGGCCTTCAGCATCATCTCGTAGCTCTGCTTGAGGATGCCCTCGGCGGAGCCGACGACGTCGTTGATGTTGGTGACGACCTCGTACTTGGTGGCCTGCGTCCCGTCGACGGTGTCGGAGCCCGCCGCGGTGAACTGGGATCCTTCCGGCAGCAGCTTGCGGAAGTCGGCGGCCTCGGACAGCGCGGTGGACTGCGCGCCGCCGACGGCGGCCGCGGGGCTGTTCTGGGCGATGTGCGCCCACGGCTTGCCCGGGTCGCCGCCCATCGAGTTCAGCTGCGGGTTGTTCATGTACGTCTCGCCGTCGATGACGATGATCTCACCGGTGGTGCCGGTGCAGCTCATCGCGGACTTGGCGGCGTCGACGTCGCAGTCGCTCTGGAGTCCACCGGCGCTGCCGAGCGTGGCGTTCAGCTTCAGCTTGTACGACTTGCTGTCGTCCATGGCCTGGGAAGCGCCGGAGACCAGCGAGGCGAGGTCGCTGTAAGCCCCGCCCTGCTGGGCCCCGGAGTCGCTGGAACCGGTCTCCCCGGCACCACCCGGGTTCTGACCGAGGGCACATCCCCCCAAGGTCGCGGTCAACGCGACGGTGCACACTGCGATGCTCGTGCGGCGCACGGAACTTCCTTCCCCTGATCAATATCGGCGAGAGGAAGCTAGCAGCGCGGTTCGACCGTTGTGGGCTGTTCGCGGAAGTTCGTCAACGCGGCGGTTGCGCTCCGGGCAGCGGGCCGTCCGGGAAGGCTCCGACCTGGTCGGCGAGTGGCGGCGCGATGTCGACGGGCGCGCCCCAGTCGCGGTAGGTGGAGGTCAGCGATACCTGCCCGGCTTGCGCGACCTGCTCGGTGGCGGCGAACCGCGCGGGGAGGCCGCGGTCGTCGAGCCACAGCTCGTAGCCGATCTCGGTGCGCCCCGCGTCGGCGGCCTTGCGCAGCCGGGTCCGCTGCTGCTCGTCGGGCGCGGATGCGGCGCCCTGCGCGGTGAGCACCCGCAGGCTGTACCGGGTGGTGGGGGTGCCGTCGACCTGTTCCGGCGTGCTCGACTGGATCCTGGTGGCGCCGGCGACCCCGGCGAACGTGGCGCGCGGATCGGCGGCGTCCTGCACCTGGCGGAGGGCGGGGGAGAGCAGCTTCGCGGCGAAGTCGGTGCCGTCGGCGGCGAGCCGCAGCCACGGCTTGCCCGGTTCCGGCTGCAGCAGCGGCGACTTCAGGTAGCCGACGCCGTCGACCACGGCGAGTTCCACCGGTTGCGGTGGCTGGGCGGCGGCCGGCTTGGTGGTGCCGTGCAGGGCCACGTCGGCGCGGTCGGCGGTGTAGCGCACCGCGCCGTCGCCGGCGAGTTCGCCGACGAAGCCGAGGTCGCCGCGCACGCTGCTGCGCACGCTGCCCTCCTCGTCGATGCGGTGCAGCACGTCGGCGAGCAGCGGTTCAGCGGACGGGCGCGGGTCGGGTCGCGCGGCGGCGGGCTTGGAGGGCTGCGGTGCGGGCGCGGGGGCGCAGCTCACCGCGGCGAGGGCGCCGAGCAGGACGGCGGTCAGCGGGGTGGCGTGGCGGACTCGGGGCATGGTCGAGCTCCTCGTCGGGGGACGACGTCCGCGTCCGACGCTAGCAACGCCGTGCGGCGAGCACAGGTGCCGTTCGAGTCGTCGAGGTTTCCGCGGCGTTGCGGCTTTCCCCGGGATTCCCGTTCGGCCGCAAGGATTTCCGCCGTGCGGACGCGGCCCGTCCGGGAAGTCCGCTTGCACCCGGCCGGGTGCCGGTCAGGCTTCGTCGCGTCCCGCGCGGGACCGCAGCAGCCGCCGCAGCGAGCTGAGCTGCTCGGTGCGGCCCGCACCCGCTTCGGCGGCGTAGGTGTCGAGGTGGCACTCCGGGTCCGCACCGCCGCCGAGGTGCCCGCAGTTCGACGGGCATTCCTCGGCGGCCTCGGCGAACCCGGTGAAGGCGCTGATCAGGTCGCCGGCGGTGACGTGCGCCAGGCCGAACGAGCGGATGCCCGGGGTGTCGACGACCCAGCCGCCCGCGGGCAGCGGGAGCGCTACCGCCGAGGTCGAGGTGTGCCTGCCCTTGCCGACGCCGCTGACCTCGCCGGTGGCGCGTTCGGCGTGCGGTACCAGCGTGTTCACCAGCGTCGACTTGCCGACGCCGGAGTGCCCGACCAGGGCGCACACCCGGCCGTCGAGCTGCTCGGACAGGTCCTCGTGCAGCTCGTGCATGTTGGTGACGACGATCGGCAGCGGCAGCGCCGAATAGGTCGCCAGCACCTCGTCCGGCGTGGCCAGGTCGGACTTGGTGAGGCACAGCACCGGGGTCAGCCCGCCCGCGTAGGCGGCGACGAGGCAGCGGTCGATCAGCCCGGTGCGCGGCGGCGGGTCGGCGAGCGAGGCGACGATGATGAGCCGCTGCGCGTTCGCGACCACGATCCGCTCGTACGGGTCGGTGTCGTCGGCGGTGCGGCGCAGCACGCTGCTGCGGTCGGCGACCCGCACGATCCGGGCGAGCGTGTCGGCGCGACCGGACGTGTCGCCGACGAGGTCCACCTGGTCGCCGACGACGACCGGGGTGCGGCCCAGTTCGCGGGCGCGCATCGAGGTGACCAGGCGGTCCGGGTCCCCGTCGAGCGCGCAGGTCCACCGGCCCCGGTCCACGGCCACGACCATGGCCGTGGCGGCGTCGGCGTGCTCCGGGCGCCGCTTGCTGCGCGGTCGGGTGCCGCGCCCGGGACGCACCCGCACATCGGATTCGTCCAGGTCTCGCCAGCCGCGGCGGCCCATCAGGCCACCGGCTCCAGCATCGCCGACCACATCCCGGGGAAGTCGGGGATGGTCTTGCGGGTGGTCGCGACGTCCTCCACTTCGACGCCGGGGACCCGCAGGCCGAGGATGGCGCCCGCGGTGGCCATCCGGTGGTCGGCGTAGGTGTGCCAGGTGCCGCCGCGCAGCGGCCGGGGCCGGATCAGCAGTCCGTCGGCGGTCTGCTCGACGTCCCCGCCGAGGCCGGTGATCTCCCGTTCCAGCGCGGCGAGCCGGTCGGTCTCGTGCCCGCGCAGGTGCGCGATGCCGTGCAGCCGCGAGGGCCCGTCGGCGAGCGCGGCGAGCGCGGCGACGGTCGGGGCGAGCTCGCCGACCTCGTGCAGGTCGACGTCGACCGGCAGCAGCCGTTCCGGGCCGGTGGCGGTGAGCCCGCCGGCGTGCAGCGCGACCTCGGCGCCCATCGCGGTGAGGATGTCCCGGAACGCGTCGCCCGCCTGCGTCGTGGCCGACGGCCAGCCCGGCACGGTGACCTCCCCGGCGGTGGCGGCCGCGGCCGCCAGGAACGGGGTCGCGTTGGACAGGTCCGGTTCGACGTCGAGGTCGAGCGCCCGGATCGGCCCGGGGGAGACCTGCCAGGTGTTCGGCCGCTGGTCGTCGACGTCGACGCCCGCCTCCCGCAGCATCGCGACGGTCATGTCGATGTGCGGCAGCGACGGCACCGGCGGCCCGTCGTGCACCACGGTCACGCCCTGCTCGAACCGCGGGGCGGACAGCAGCAGCCCGGAGACGAACTGGGAGGACGCGGAGGCGTCGATGGTGACCTGCCCGCCGGGCAGCGACCCGGTGCCGCGCAGTTCGAACGGCAGCGAGTCGCCGGTGATGTCGGCGCCGAGCTCGCGCAGCGCGTCGAGCACCGTGTCCAGCGGCCGCTTCCGCGCGTGCGGGTCGCCGTCGAAGGACACCGTCCCGTCGGCGAGCGCGGCCAGCGGCGGCAGGAAGCGCATCACGGTCCCGGCGAGGCCGCAGTCGACGCTCGCGGGCGCGCGCAGCTCGCCCGGTTCGACCAGCCAGGCGCCCTCGGCGCCGTCCCGCACCGCGGTGCCGAGGGAGCGCAGCGCCGCCGCCATCAGCTCGGTGTCCCTGCTGCGCAGCGGCCCGCGCAGCGTGGACGGCCCGTCGGCGAGCGCGGCGAGCACCAGTGCGCGGTTGGTGATCGACTTGGAGCCGGGGACGGGGACCGTCGCGCGGACCGGGCCTGCGGCGACCGGGGCGGGCCAGAGCTGCGTCATACCCCCATGATCCCGCATTCGTCCCTGCTCAACCGGCCGGGGCCGGGCCGGAGGAGTTCGACGTCGTCGGTGGGTGCTGCGACGATGGGCTCGGGGGCGGCGCGACCCCGCCCCCCTGGCGGCGACGGCGGAGGTGACCAGGAGATGTGCGGCAGGTACGCCTCCACGAAGGATCCGGCGGCGCTGGCCGCGGAGTTCGCCGCCGACGACCGGACCGGCGGTGGTGCCGGGGGAGCCGACTACAACGTGGCCCCCACCAAGCAGGTGCCCGCCGTGGTGGCGCGGCACCGCGACGGCGGACCGGCGCGCAGGCTGCGGACGATGCGCTGGGGCCTGGTGCCGAAGTGGGCGAAGGACCCGAAGATCGGCAACCGCATGATCAACGCGAAGGCGGAGACGGTCGTGTCGAAGCCCGCGTTCCGCGCCGCGGCGAAGTACCGCCGGTGCCTGCTGCCCGCCGACGGCTGGTACGAGTGGAAGCGCGACGGCGACCGCAAGCAGCCCTACTTCATGACCTCCCCGGACGGGGCGAGCCTGGCCCTGGCCGGGCTGTGGGAGACCTGGCACGACCCGGCCGCGGCGGAGGACGCGCCGCCGCTGGTGACCTGCTCGGTGCTGACCACCGCGGCCGTCGGGGCGCTCGCCGAGGTGCACGACCGGATGCCGCTGGTGCTGCCCGCGGACCGGTGGGAGGACTGGCTCGACCCCGAGCGCCACGACGCGTCCGGCCTGCTCGCACCCTCGCCGGACCTGGTGGCCGCGCTGGAGCTGCGGCCGGTGTCCTCGGCGGTGAACGACGTGCGGCACAACGGCGCCGAGCTCATCGCCCCGCAGGACGACCCGGACCCGGCGGTAGCGTTGGATCATGCTCGGGATGCGGGGTGAGTGCTGATGTGCGGTCGCTACGCGGTGCGGCGCGACCCGGCGGCGCTGGCCGCCGAGTTCGACGCCGTGGACCGCTCGGAGGGGCTGCTCGGCCCGGACTACAACGTGACTCCGACCAAGACGGTGCCGATCGTGGTGCGCCGCGGCACCGAGCGCAGCGTGCGGCCGGTGCGCTGGGGGCTCGTGCCGACCTGGGCGAAGGACGCCACCAGCGGACCGCCGATGATCAACGCGCGGGCTGAGACGATCACCACCAAGCCCGCGTACGCCGAGTCCGCGGCCCGCCGCCGCTGCCTGATGCCCGCGGCCGGCTGGTACGAGTGGCGGCCCGGCGACAAGCGCAGGCAGCCGTACCTGTGCGCGCACCGCGGCGGGGCCAGCCTCGCGATGGCCGCCGTGTTCTCCGCGTGGTGGTCGCCGGAGAACACCTCCGCACCCTTGGTGACCTGCGCCGTCGTCACCACCGACGCGGTCGGCGAGCTCGCGGGCGTGCACCACCGGATGCCGCTGGTGCTGCCCGCGGACAAGTGGGCCGACTGGCTCGACCCGGAGCGCGACGATCCGCGCCCGCTGCTCGACCCGGATCCGCGGTTGCTCGCGGAGCTGGACCTGACCACGGTGTCCACCGAGGTGAACAACATGCGCAACAACCACCCGGGCCTGCTGGAACCGGCGGAGCCGGTGCCCGCACCCGCCGAGCAGGGGGCGCTGTTCGAATGACCCGCGTGCAGATCGACACCCCGCACGGCCCGGCCGCGGCCGAGCTGCACTGCGCCGAGGAGGGCCGGGCGGCGCTGCTGCTCGGGCACGGTGCGGGCGGCGGCATCGCGGCGCCCGACCTGGTGGCCGCGACTCGCGCCGCCACCGGCGCCGGCGTGCACGTGGCGCTGGTCGAACAGCCCTACCGCGTCGCGGGCCGGAAGGCACCCGCGCCCGCCAAGCAGCTCGACGCCGCGTGGCTGGCCGTCGCCGAAGACCTCGGCGAGCGCTGGTTCGCGGACCTGCCGCTGCTGTTCGGCGGCCGTTCCTCCGGGGCGCGGGTCGCGTGCCGCACCGCCGAGGCGGGTACCGCGTCCGCGGTGCTGTGCCTGGCGTTCCCGCTGCACCCGCCGGGCAAGCCGGAGAAGTCGCGGCTCGGCGAGCTCGACGCCGTCGACCCCCCGGTGCTGGTGGTGCAGGGGGAACGGGACGCGTTCGGCAGGCCCGAACCGGCGCACCGGCGCGAAGTGGTGCTCGTCGCCGGGGACCACTCGTTGAAGGCCGACGTCGACGCCGTGTTCCGCGGGGTCGAGGAGTGGCTCACCCGGGTCCTGCGGCCGCTCGACTGATCAGGCCCCGGCGATGTCGGCGACCTGCGCGTCCAGCAACCGGACCAGGTCGGCGGCGGCGAGCTCGATCTCCAGGCCGCGGCGGCCCGCGCTGCAGAAGATCGTGTCGAACGCCTCGGCCGAGGAGTCGACGACCACCGGCAGCCGCTTCTTCTGCCCCAGCGGCGAGATGCCGCCCGCCACGTAACCGGTGGCGCGCTCGGCGGCTGCCATGTCGGCGAGCTTCGCCTTCTTGCCGCCGCGCGCCGCGGCCAGCGCCTTGAGGTCGAGCTGCCCGGTCACCGGCACCACCCCCACCACCAGCGCCCCGTCGACCTCGGCGACCAGCGTCTTGAACACCCGCTCCGGCGGTTGTCCCAGCGCATCGGCCGCTTCCTCGCCGAAGGACTCCGCCCGCGGGTCGTGCTCGTACGCGTGCACCCGGTGCGCGACCCGCTGCCGGTCCAGCAGCGCGGTCGCCGGTGTTCCCCTGCCTGCCATGCCCTGACCCTAGGAGCAGGAATACCCACCGGCCGCACCGCGTTGGACCGGCCGTGACGGAGTTGACGAACACGTGCTTACTCGAACGGCAGCGGGACCTGCCCGAGCGCTCTGACGCAGGTGAGCGGGGCATCGGGCGGGTATCCTCGAAGTGGGTCCATGCGCAGGACGGCATGGGTTCGTCGCCAGCAGCCACCTCTTCCTGGCGGCGGGAAAGGATCCCGGTGGTCAACACCCCGGAGCAACCCGGCACGGCGGGGACCGCCGGCGGCGATGCCGCGGCGGCCGAGCCGGAGCAGGTCGAGGAGACCGACCAGCAGCGCGTGGCCCGCTTCGAGCGGGACGCGATGCCGCTGCTCGACCAGCTCTACGGCGCGGCGCTGCGGATGACGCGCAACGCGCCGGACGCCGAGGACCTCGTGCAGGAGACGTACTTGAAGGCCTACTCGGCGTTCAAGTCGTTCAAGCAGGGCACGAACCTGAAGGCGTGGCTGTACCGCATCCTCACCAACACCTACATCAACGGCTACCGCAAGCGGCAGCGGCAGCCGCAGCAGCAGCCGACCGACGAGATCGCCGACTGGCAGCTCGCCCAGGCCGAGAACCACACGTCCACCGGGCTGCGCTCGGCCGAGGTGGAGGCGCTGGACCGGCTGCCGGACTCCGACGTGAAGAACGCCCTGCAGCAGTTGGCGGAGGAGTTCCGCATGGTCGTCTACTTGGCCGATGTGGAAGGCTTCGCCTACAAGGAGATCGCCGAGATCATGGGGACGCCCATCGGCACGGTGATGTCGCGGCTGCACCGCGGCCGCAGGCAGCTGCGCGACATGCTCACCGACGTGGCGCGCGACCGTGGTTTCCTCAGGGAGAAAAAGCAGGAGGTGAGCACCTCGTGACGTGCGAACATGACGAGGCGTCCTGCGAGGACGTGCTCGCCGAGGTGTGGCTGTTCCTGGACAACGAGTGCAACCAGGACCGGCGCGCGGCGCTGCAGGAGCATCTCGACGAGTGCGGGAGCTGCTTGGAGCACTACGGCTTGGAGGAGCACCTCAAGGAGCTGCTGCACCGCAAGTGCGGCGGCGAGCACGCCCCTTCGGACCTGCGGGAACGGTTGCGCAGCTCGATCCGCGAGACGGTGCTTCGGCAGGCGGACGTGACGGTCGAGCGCGGGCCGGACGGCACCTCGGTCGAGGTGCGGGCCAAGAAGCGGACCTCTTCGGCCGACTAGTACCGGCCACGCCGCGAGACGAAGAAGAGCCCCGGACCACATCGGTCCGGGGCTCTCGCATGCGTGCGGCGCGCGGAGCGCACCGTCACGTCAGCTGCCGTTGGGGCGCTTGCCGTGGTTGGCCTTGTTCTTGCGCCGGTCCTTCTTCTTGCGGGAACGCTTTCCCATGACCCCTCCCTCGCGTCGTCCCGCGCTCCGGCCGGGCAGGCCGTGGGCGGGGATTGGTTCCTTGCGGAGTTCTGGCTGTCCAGTCTCGCACGTGCGCCACCCGGGCCCGTTGGGTGGCCCGGCACGTGGTTTCCTTGACGAAACCCGCGTCCGGGCCGTCGCGGAGCGAACTCGTGGAGCGAAGGGTTCGCGCGGAGCCGGTGGTCTCGACCGCCGGGGGCGGTGCCGTGCGGGAGGGCGACCTCGACGCCGGTCGCCGAGTCCGGACCGAAGGAGCGCCTTGTCGACGCTGAGTGACCTGCTGGCCGAGCACACCGGGTTGTCCGGGGCCGCCGCCGACCACCTCCAGCTGGTCGTCGCGGAGTGGCAGCTGTTGTCGGACCTGTCGTTCGCCGATTTCCTGCTGTGGGTCCCGGTCGGCCCGGAAGACGCCACCGAGGACCGGTTCCTGTGCGTGGCGCAGGCCCGGCCGACGACCGCGCCGACCGCGCACCCCGAGGACGTGGTCTCCACCGAGGTCACCCCGGAGGATCACCCGCAGCTGCGGCGCGCCGCGCTGGAGGGGCGGATCTGCCGGGAGGAGGACCCGCGCTGGCACTTGGGCGTACCGGTGCGCCGCGAGACGATCCCGGTGAAGTTGGACCAGGAGATCGTCGCGGTGCTGAGCCGGGACACGAACCTGGCGGTGCCGCGGGTGCCGAGTCCGCTGGAGATCTCCTACCTGGGCAGCGCCGCCGACCTGTGCCAGATGATCGCCGACGGCACGTTCCCCACCCCGGAGCCTGCGCCGGACGTGCACACCAGTCCGCGCGTCGGCGACGGTCTGGTCCGGGTGGACGCGTCCGGCACCGTCGTGTTCGCCAGTCCGAACGCGCTGTCGGCCTACCACCGGATGGGGCACGCCGCGGATCTCGTCGGGGTGCAGCTGGCGCCGCTGACCAGGTCGTTGCTGTCCGACCCGTTCGACGCCGACGAGGTGGCCCAGCGGGTGCGCCGCGCGGTGTCCGGCGAGCCGAGCATGCGCATGGAGGCGGAGGCGAAGGGCGCGACGGTGCTGTTCCGCGCGTTGCCGCTGCAGCCCCGCGGTCAGGTCGCGGGTGCGTTGGTGCTGGTCCGGGACGTGACGGAGGTCAAGCGGCGGGACCGGGCGCTGATGTCGAAGGACGCCACGATCCGCGAGATCCACCACCGCGTGAAGAACAACCTGCAGACGGTGGCGGCGCTGCTGCGGCTGCAGTCGCGGCGCACCGGCAACTCGGAGGCGAGGCTGGCGCTGGACGAGTCGGTCCGGCGGGTCACCTCGATCGCGCTGGTGCACGAGACGCTGTCGATGTCGGTGGACGAACGCGTCGACCTGGACGACGTCGTGGACCGGGTGATCCCGATGATGAGCGACGTCGCGGTGGCCGAGACCGGGGTGAAGGTGAGCCGGGAGGGCCGGTTCGGCGTCGTGTCCGCCGAGTTGGCGACTCCGCTGGTGATGGTGCTCACCGAACTGGTGCAGAACGCCTTCGAGCACGCGTTCCCGGAAGGCACCGGCGGGGAGGTCGTGGTGCAGGCGGAGCGTTCGGCGCGCTGGCTCGACGTCGTCATCTCGGATGACGGTCAGGGCCTGCCGAAGGGATTCTCCCTGGAGCGCGCCGAACGTCTCGGCCTGCAGATCGTGCGAACCCTCGTCGAGTCTGAGCTGCGGGGTTCGTTGAGCTTGCGCGGTCGGGGCCGGCAGCGGGGTACGGAAGCCGTGTTGCGCGTTCCGCTGAAGTACCGCCGCTGAGCGCCTGACGCCGCAAGCGCGTCGATGGGGGTCGGTGAGCCCGATTGCGGGGTGGCTCACCTGGGGTCGGTCCGCTCGGTCAGTTCGCCTTGGGGGTGGCCGCTGACCGGCATCGACGCTGATCGACCCCGGTTCTCATCGGGGATGTGCTGTTCTTTCGCGACCGCCGTGTCGGGGTCGCCCGGGGGGGTTTGCGCGGGGTCGGCCGGGATGCCCTCCGGCCGACCCACTACGCTGCGAGCAGGTCCGCTGCTCAGGCGTTGGTACGAGCCGCCCGAGTCCGCGAGCTGCGACGCTTCAGGGCACGCCGCTCGTCCTCGCTCATGCCGCCCCAGACGCCGGCGTCCTGGCCGCTCTCCAGTGCCCACGCCAGGCACTCGGAGGCAACGGGACAACGCCGGCACACGGCTTTCGCCTCGGCGATCTGCAGCAGCGCAGGACCGCTGTTCCCAACGGGGAAGAACAGCTCCGGGTCCTCGTCACGGCAAACCGCATCGTGGCGCCAGTCCATGATTCCTTGCTCCTCGCTAGGCGCGCACATGGCGCGCCGGTAGTTCGTTCGGGGTGTTTGTGAATGCTTTCACGGAGTCCGTGTGCTTGTGAATGCTTTCACGAACTGCCGTGATGTCAAGAGTTCGATCTCGTGTCGTGAGCCAACTCACCTGAAAGATCGACGTCTCGTGACCAGGGGTTCTGAATGATCGCTGGTCAGGGGCGGGGCCGTCGATCAGCGATCGGGCTCCGTTACGAGAAGGTTATACAGCGACCCGCAGGGCGTCCGGCACGGACACGAACTCGATGACCGAACGCTCGCCGAGGTTGTCGCCGTCCACCTGCAGACGCAACGGCTCCTGACAGGCTACGTGGATGTGGCCGACATCGGCACGCCGAAGCGCGTTTCTTCCGTGTGGTTTCGCACTACCGCGGAGCATCTGCGCGATGTAGCGCAACACAACGTAAGCGTTCATGTCGCGCAGCGCGAACACGCCCAGCCCGGTGTCGAACGTGGTGTCCGGGTTCATCCGCATCGGACGTGAGCCCAGGTACGTCCAGGGGTCGGTGTTGGCCACGAACGCGGTGTGCAGCCCGGTGACCGGCTCCTCGTCGCCGACCTGCACGGTGATCATCGGTTCACGGCGCGACATGCGGAAGTAGCAGCTCAGCGCGGTGCGCGCGTAGAGCGCGGGGGTGACGTCGCGGCCGCGGCCGCGGATCTGGTCGACCTCGGCGACCACGTCGGCGTCCCAGCCGACGCCCGCGTTGAAGGTGAACCAGCGGTCGTTGGCCTTGCCGAGCCCGACCAGCCTGCTGCTGTCGGTGGCGATGGCCTGCAACAACCGGTACGTCGCCTCGATCGGGTCCTTCGGCAGGCCCAGGGCCCGCGCGAACACGTTCGCCGAACCGCCCGGCACGACGCCGAGGGTGGGCAACCCGCGCTCCGGGACCGGATCGGCGAGCATCCCGTTGACGACCTCGTTGACCGTGCCGTCACCGCCGTGCGCGATGACCAGGTCCACGCCTTCCGCGACCGCCGCGCGGGCGACCTCGGCGGCGTGACCCCGGTACCGGGTCTGCGCGACCTCCAGCTTCACCACGTCGGCCAAGGCGTGGGCCACCACGTCCCGCCCGGCGGCGGTGGTCGAGGTCGCCTGCGGGTTGACGACGAGCACGGCGCGCACGACCTGCAGCCTAGGCGAGGCGTTCCCGCGGCTTCGCGGGGTGCGGCCGGACGGTCAGGTCCTGGTCGGTCGAGTCCGCGTTCCTCCCCTGGTCGGCGACGTGGGACGGAGCGGGACGCTGCGGTCCCGGTCGACCCGACCGGCGGCGGGCTGAGACACCGCGCGGGCCGGGCGCGTCGCGCCGGCTCCGCTTCGCGGTGCGCCCGCACGGGCGCGGTCGTCGACCACCGGTACCGGTTCGGCGTGGGCGCGCAACCCCGGAGCGCGCCCGCGCCGCTCACCGGAACGGGCAGGTCGCGGCGATGATCGGTGGGACACCCCGTTGCCCACGACCTCCGCTGCTGCCATGGCACGATCTTCGCGCCCGCACCCGGCCCGAGCCATGCGGCGTTCGGGCGGTATTACCCTGGGCAGTGCACACGCAGAGTCACGATCGGTGGTGGGGGCCGGTGGCCGGCCTCCACGGGTCGAGTGTGACCTGCACCGCAATCCGTCGAGTCCGAAAGGCGATGCCGCCGTGCCGCCCTCCGCTCCTCCGCGCACCGTGCGCATCGCCGCCGTCCTGACCGTCGCCGAAGCGGTGGCGGGCCTCGCCTTCGTCGTCGCGCTGCTGGTGCGCACCGGCGCCCCCGACCTGGGCGGGGTGAACACGCTGGACCGCACCGACACGTTCGCCGAGGCCGGGTACTTCGGCATCATCTCGCTGGCGGTGCTCGCCGCGGGCGTCGGCATGTGGCAGGGCAGGCACTGGGCGCGCACGCCCGCGCTGCTGCTGCAGCTGATCCTGCTGGGGATCGCCTGGTACGCGATCGGGCCGTCGAAGCAGCCGCTGGTCGGGTTCGCGCTCGCGGTGCCCGCGGTGGCGGTGCTGTGGCTGATGTTCAACAAGCAGGGCCGGGTGTGGTCGCTGTACGGGCGGCCGCTCAACGGCGGCGGGTCCGGCGAGGGCTGATCGGCCCCGGCCGGGCGTGCCGGTCGCCGCGCTCCGGACGCTGAGCCCGCCGGAGCGCGGCGGGCGCGTCGTCGCCGGACGGATCTTCTGCGCGAGGCGTTCCGCGCGGCCCACGGCGGCGCTGAACGCCTCGGGGGTGTTGATCACCCGTCCGGTGGGGCTCTGCGTCCCGGCCGCCGGGCGAGGCGGGGTCAGGCGCCGAACTCGCGCAGCGCGTCCCCGGTGAGCCGGTGCACCGTCCACTCGTCCATGCCGCGGGCCCCGACCGACTCGTAGAACTCGATCGCCGGGGTGTTCCAGTCCAGCACCCACCACTCCAGCCGCGCGTAGCCGCGTGCGACGCACTCCTGCGCGAGCGTGCGCAGCAGCGCTTTGCCGAGCCCGGAACCGCGCCGCTCGGGCAGCACGAACAGGTCCTCCAGGTAGATGCCGTGGCGGCCCTCCCAGGTGGAGAAGTTCAGGAACCACAGGGCGAAGCCCGCGACCTCGCCGTCGACCTCGGCGACGTGCCCGAACAGCGCCGGGTCCGCGCCGAACAGCGCGCGGTGCAGGTCGGGTTCGGTGAGGTGGCACTCCTCGGCGGCCTTCTCGTACTCGGCCAGCGCGTGCACCAGCCGCACCACCGCGGGGACGTCGGACTCGGCCACCCGGCGGATGACGTGCTGCGGCATCGCTGTTTCCTCGCTATCGGATCGGAGCGGGCACGTTGGAGCGTTCGAGCTGGGGGACGCCGCGCTCGTGCCCGAGCACGGTGATCCCGGCGGGGTCGAGGGCGAACCGGACGCCTTCGGTGACGGGCAGGCCGAGCCAGCGGGCGATCAGCGCCCGGCTGAAGTGCCCGTGCCCGGCGAGCAGCACGTCCCCGGCGGGGCCGGTGGCGATGCGGTCGAGCAGCGCGTCGGCGCGGGCGGTGACGTCGGCGGGGGATTCGCCGCCGGGGCAGGGGTGCGTCCACACCGTCCAGCCCGGAACCTGCTCGCGGATCTCCGGGGTGGTGCGGCCCTCGTAGTCGCCGTAGTCCCACTCGGCCAGCAGCGGTTCGACCTGGGGGGTGAGCCCGGCGAGTTCGGCGGTGCGGCGGGCACGGCCGCGCGGGCTGGCGAGCGCGGTCAGCGGTGCGTCACCGCGCAGGGCGGTGAGGGTGCGGGCCGCGGCGGTGGCGAGCTCCTCGCCCCGCGCGGTGAGCGGGACGTCGGTGCGCCCGGTGTGCTTGCCGCTGCTGGACCACTCCGTCTCGCCGTGCCGCAGCAGGAAGACCTTGCGTTCGCCGGATTCCGCCACGCGGCGAAGTCTAGGCGGCCGGGCCCGCGGCGCCCGCCGCGCCACCGGTGCGGGGGCCCGAACGCGAGAACGGCGCCGTCGCGCGGTGTTCCCGCTGCGGCGGCGCCGTTCGGCGACAGCGACCTCAGCCCTGCTTGGTCTCCCAGAAGATCTTCTCGATCTCCGCGATGTAGTCCAGCAGCTCCTGGCCCTTGGCCGGGTCCATGGAACCCTTGGTGCCGGTCGCCCCAGCGGCCTTGGTGGCCTTGTTGACCAGCTCGTGCAGCTGCGGGTACTTCTCGAAGTGCGGCGGCTTGAAGTAGTCAGTCCACAGCACCCACAGGTGGTGCTTGACGAGCTCGGAGCGCTGCTCGGCGATGATGATCGCGCGAGTGCGGAACTCGAAGTCCTCGTTGTTCTGGTACTTCTCCTGCACGGCCTTGACGGACTCAGCCTCGATCCGCGCCTGTGCCGGGTCGTAGACCCCGCACGGCAGGTCGCAGTGCGCGGTGGCTTCCAGGCGCGGGCTGAGGATACGGGACAGTAGACCCATCATTCCTCCCTGACAGTGAATGCTCCGACGTGCGTGACCCTACTCGTGACGATCTCGTGCGTCTTCCTGGAGGGACCGCTGCGGGGGTGCTCTCGACCGGAGGTGGGACGGTGTCCGGGCTGGATCGGTGGCGGTGGCGCCGGGTGCTGGTGCGCGGGGCGTCGATGGTGCCCGCGCTGCGCGAGGGGGACGTGGTGGTGGTGCGGACCCGCGCGGTCGCCCGGGCGGGTGATGTGGTGCTGGTGCGGTGGGCGTCGCGACCTGCGCAGCTGTCGGTGAAGCGGGCGGTGCGCCGGGAGGGCGCCGGGTGGCACGTGGTGGGGGACAACGCGTTCGGTTCGACGGATTCGCGGGAGCTGGGGCCCGCGGCGGTGCTCGGCGTGGTGGCGTGGCGGTTGTGGCCGAGGCCACAGCGGCTCCGCTGAAGTGATACCCGTTCACTTCGTTTGCACCGTTTATGTGAACAGGGTTCACAACTGTGGGTGCGCGCTGCATCATCCAGCGTCATGACTCTCTCCCGCCGGCGCATGCTCGGTCTCACCGCGCTCAACGCGGCCGCCGCCCTCGGCCTCACCACCGTCTCCACCCGCGGGGCGGTCGCCGCAGGCCGGCGCACCACCGTGCCCGCCGTGGTGATCGGCTCGGGCTACGGCGCGGCCACCACCGCGCTGCGCCTCGGCTCCGCGGGAGTGCCCACGCTCATGCTGGAGATGGGGCGGCTCTGGGACACCGCGGGCGCCGACGGATCGATCTTCTGCGACATGCTGCGACCCGACCACCGCAGCAGCTGGTTCCGCACCCGCACCGAAGCACCGCTGGCCAGCATCCTGTGGCTCGACCTGGTGAACCGGGACGTGAAGCCGTACGCGGGTGTCCTGGACCGGATGCACTTCGACGAGATGGACGTCTACGTCGGCCGCGGCGTCGGCGGCGGCTCCCTCGTCAACGGCGGCATGGCCGTCACCCCCGAACGGGACGACTTCGCGCGGATCCTGCCGGGCGTCGACCCGGAACCGATGTACCGGCGGTACTACCCGCTGGCGAACCGGATGCTCGGCGCGAACTCCCCGGACCCCACCTGGTTCGAGGACACCGACTGCTACGCCTACGCGCGGCTGTCCCGCAGGCACGCCGAACGCGCCGGGTTCGGCACCACCTTCGTGCCGAACGTCTACGACTTCGACTACATGCGCCGGGAAGCCGCCGGTGAGGTCCCGAAGTCCGCGCTGGCCTCCGAGGTGATCTACGGCAACAACCACGGCAAGCGCAGCCTGGACAAGAGCTACATCCCCGCCGCCCTCGGCACCGGCAACGTCACCCTGCAGACCCTCACCCGCGTCACCTCGTTCCGGCAGGAGGCCGACGGGACCTACGTGCTCACCACCGAGCGCATCGACGAGCTCGGCGAGGTCCGCGGCACCGCCGAGATCGCCTGCGAGCACCTGTTCCTCGGCGCGGGCAGCCTCGGCTCCACCGAACTGCTGCTGCGCGCCCGCGACACCGGGGCGCTGCCCGACCTGCCCGCCGGGCTCGGCGAGAAGTGGGGGCCGAACGGCAACGTGATGCTCGGCCGCGCCAACCACCCGTGGGACACCACCGGGCTCGTCCAGTCGGGCATGCCCGCGCTCGGCATCGACAACCGGCACGACCCGGACAACCCGGTGTTCGCCGAGATCGCGCCGGTGCCCGCGGGCATCGAGACCTGGGCCAGCCTCTACCTGGCCATCACCCGCAACCCCGAGCGCGGCCGCATCGAGTACGACGCGGCCACCGACTCGGCGCGGCTGCGCTGGCGCGAGGCGCAGGGGCAGCCGTCCATCGACGCGGCGAAGGCCGTGTTCGACCGGATCAACCAGGCCAACGGCACCGCCTACCGGCACGACCTGTTCGGCGACACCAGGGCGTTCGAGAACCGGTTCACCTACCACCCGCTGGGCGGCTGCGTGCTCGGCGACGTCACCGACGCGTACGGGCGGGTGCGGGGCTACCGGAACCTGTACGTCACCGACGGCTCGCTGATCCCCGGCTCCACCGGGGTGAACCCGTTCGTGACGATCACCGCGCTCGCCGAGCGCAACGCGGAACGGGTCCTCGCCGAGGACTTCTGAGCTCGCGGTCGCCCGGGCCGGTCCGCCCGGGCGACCCGCCGGTCATGCCGCGGCGCGGAGTTCGGCGTAGCGGCGCAGGCAGGCGTCGTAGTCGGGCAGCAGGCCCGCGTCGGCGGCCGCCGCCAAGGTCGGCGCGGCGCGGTCCTTGTCCGAGAGCACCGGTTCCCCGTCGAGGTGCTCGGCCCACGGCAGGCCCAGTTCCGGGTCGAGCGGGCTGATCCCGTGCTCCGCCGACGGCGTGAACGGGGTGGAGCACAGGTAGCTCATCACCGTGTCGTCCTCCAGCGCGACGAACGAGTGCCCGAGCCCCTCGGCGACGTACAGCGCCCGGTACTCCGCGGAGTCCAGCCGCACCGCCACCCACCGCCCGAACGTCGGCGAGCCGACCCGCACGTCCACCACCACGTCGACCATCGAGCCGCGCGGGCAGTACACGTACTTCGCCTGCCCCGGCGGCACGTCCGCGAAGTGCACGCCGCGGATCACGCCGCGCGCCGAGACGCTGTGGTTGGTCTGCCCGAGGCGCAGCGGGTGCCCGACGGCCTCGACGAACGCCGCCTCCTGGAACGGCGCGGCGAACAGGCCGCGGTGGTCGGGGAAGGACTTCGGGGTGAACTCGTGCACGCCGAAGATGTCGAAGGACCGGATTTCCACGTCCGCAGCGTAACCACCTGATTTTCCGCTCTTGTCGTGGAGCACTGGGGTGGCGGAACCTCAGCGGTCCCCTCGCTGCGGGATCGATTTCCCAAGTGGCTCCGCCACGAGGGAAATCGCTGTCCTCGCGAGGGAACCGCTGAGAACCCGCGGGTGGCCGGGCTGCTCAGGTGGTCGGCGGCTCAGCGGCTTCGCCGCTGACAGGAGACTGCCAAGACCCGCGGGGCGGAGTTCGGGGTCGGTGGTCAGCGGCTCTGCTGCTAGTGGGGAACGGACGCGGGCCGCGGCTCGGGATGGACGCGGCAGCGGGTGCTGCGGCCCGCCGGGCGTTCGGGGCTGGTTGTCGGGTGCGCGGAAAATCGGGAAATGTTGCGCCACCGAGAACTGCCCGCAGGAAACCGCCCGCGTGACGCCCGACCTGCTCGATCAAGTCTGTGACCCTGGTCGCTGACAGCGCGGAACCCGCGCTGGCAGACTGGCCGGACCGCAGCGTCCACCGGTTCGCTTTCCCGCACCAGGGAAACCGGCACCGGTCGTCCCGACGCCCGTCGCACCCGGTACCGCCCGGGAGCCCTGACGAGCGCGTCGCCGGGTGGCTGTACGCCACCCATTCGCTCCGAAACCCGGGACCGCCCGGTTTTCGCAGGCCATGGCAACAGGAGGGACGCCGTGACCACTGTGAACGATCGCACTCCCCCCGCCGCGAGCGGCGCGGAACTGACCGACGACGAGATCTTCCACGCGCACGAGAGCGGCAAGCTCGGCGTCGACGTGACCGCGCCGCTGGACAGCGCGCGCGACCTGTCGATCGCCTACACGCCCGGTGTGGCCAAGGTGAGCCGGGCCATCGCCGCCGACGAGACCTTGGCCGACCGCTACACCTGGACGCAGAACCTGGTGGCGGTGGTCAGCGACGGCACCGCGGTGCTCGGGCTCGGCGACATCGGGCCGCGCGCCTCGCTGCCCGTGATGGAGGGGAAGTCGGCGCTGTTCAAGACCTTCGCCGGGCTCAACTCGATCCCGCTGGTCCTCGACACCACCGACGTCGACGAGATCGTGGAGACGTTGGTGCGGCTGCGCCCTTCGTTCGGCGCGGTGAACCTGGAGGACGTGGCGGCACCGCGGTGCTTCGAGCTGGAGCGCCGCCTCATCGAGGCCCTCGACTGCCCCGTCATGCACGACGACCAGCACGGCACGGCCGTCGTGGTGCTGGCCGCGCTGCGCAACGCCGCGAAGATCGTCGGCCGTGAGATGTCCTCGATGCGCGTGGTCATCTCCGGTGCGGGCGCGGCCGGCGTGGCGTGCGCGAAGATCCTGCACACCGCCGGGGTCGGCGAGATCGTCGTGCTGGACTCGCGGGGCGTGCTGCACTCCGGGCGGGACAACCTCACGCCCATCAAGGAGGAGCTGCTCGGCTACACCAACCCGCGCGGCATCACCGGCGGGCTGGAGAACGCCCTCGACGGGGCCGACGTGCTCATCGGCGTCTCCGCCGGCCAGATCCCGGAGGAGCTGGTCGCGACGATGGCCGACGACGCGATCGTGTTCGCGCTGTCGAACCCGGACCCGGAGGTGCACCCGGACGTCGCGCGCAAGCACGCGGCGGTCGTGGCCACCGGGCGCAGCGACTTCCCGAACCAGATCAACAACGTGCTGGCCTTCCCCGGCATCTTCAAGGGCGCGTTGCAGGAGAACTCGCGGATGATCACCGACCGGATGAAGGTCGCCGCCGCGGAGGCCATCGCCGAGGTCGTCGCCGAGGAACTCGCCGCCGACAAGATCGTGCCGAGCCCGCTGGACCCGCGGGTCGCGCCCGCCGTGATCAGCGCCGTCGCCGCGGCGGCCCGCGCGGACGGGGTCGCCACCGCCTGATCCCGCCGCGGGGATCGGACATCCGGACCACTGGGGCGCACCGTTCGCGGTGCGCCCCAGTGGTCTGTCCGGTGGGCTTCGCCCGCGGCGTTCGCGTCATGACCGCCGGTGCCCGTCGTCACACGCGCGGGTGGCACCGATCGAAGGGCGACCAGCGGTTCGCTGCGGAGTCCGTGCCGGTAAGGTCAGGTCCGTAACTCGCTGTGGTGCCGATCACGTGCGGGATGGTCGGTCTTCGGTCGTGTGCCCGGTGAACGTGGCCGCTACGCAGGAGGGGTGCTGGTGACCGATCGGTACGACGGAACGCCCGCTTCCAGGGCGAGAGGCGTGACGGAACCGGCGGCGGACGGGGCGGCGGGCTCGCTCGACGACGCGGGATTACCCGACGCACCCGCGATGCTCAGCGCCGCGGACGGCACGGTCCTGCGGGTCACCGAGCAGGCCGTGCGGCTGGCCGGGGTCGCCGACGCGGCCGAGCTGCTCGGTTCGCGGCTCGGTGAACTCGTGGTGCGCGCCGGATCGGTGTCGCTGCTGCGCGGAGCCCGCGACATCGCGGTGCGGGTGCTGAGCTGGCCCTCGCCGCGGGACCCGTCGCTGCGGGTGACCGTGCTGGTGGACGTGCGCGACCTGCTGCCCGAGGACGCCGCCGCCTCCGGTGCGGAGATCGCCGACGAACGCGCCCGCCTCATCGAGGCGCAGCGCATCGCGAAGGTCGGCAGCTGGAGCGTGTACCCCGAGACCGGGCAGATGTACCACAGCCCGGTGCTCAAGGAGCTCTTTCACGCCAGCGGCACCGAGGACGCCTTCGACGGCGTCAACATGATCGTCGCCGTGCGGCCCGACGACCAGCCGAAGGCCGAGGACTTCGGGGCCCGGCTGCGCGCCGCGCCCGTCGGCAAGCTCGTCGAGGTCGAACTGCGCGACCACACCGACCGCGTCTTCCTGTGCACCGGCCGCGTCGAACGCGACGCCGCCGACCGGGTCGAACGCATCGAAGGCACCGTGCAGGACGTCACCGAGCAGCGGCTGCTGGAACGGCAGCTGCGCGACGAGCGCCGCAAGCTGCACGACGCGCAGCGGGCCGCGCGCCTCGGCACCTGGGAGTGGGACGCCGCCACCGGCATCACCCAGCTGTCGGAGATGATGCGCGAGATCTGCGGGCACCTGCCCGGCGAGGCCACCGGCTACGAGAGCTACCTGCAGGGCGTGCACCCCGAGGACCGGGACCGCGTCGACGAGGCCTGGCGCGGGTTGTCCCAGTGCTTCGAGCCCGTCGAGGTCGAGCACCGCTTCGTGCGCCGCGACGGCGCCATCCGCACCCTGCGCGCCCACGGCACCGCCATCCGCGACCCCGACGGCCGGATGGTGCTCGTCGGCACCGCGCAGGACGTCACCGAGCAGCGCACCGCGCTGACCCGGATCGAGCGGTCCACGCAGCGGTTCACCGACCTGGTCGCCGTCACGCCCGTCGGCATCGGCCTGTTCGACCAGGACGAGCACCTCGTCGACGCCAACGACGCGCTGTGCGACCTGCTCGGCTACCGGCTGGAGCAGCTGCGCGGCATGAGCGCGCGGCAGATGACGCACCCGGACGAGCGCGATTCGGGGCTGCGCGCCGCCTCCGACGAGAGCGCCTCGTCCCGCGCCGGGCGGCGGAAGGTGCCGCAGCGGCTGCTGATCCGCTCCGACGGCGAACCGGTGTACTGCGAGCTGCACGTCGCGCTGTCGGTGCAGGACGACGGCACCCGGTTCTGGCTCGTGGTGTTCCAGGACATCACCGAACGCCGCCGTGCCGCCGAAGCGCTGCGCTACCAGGCCACCCACGACGACCTGACCGGGCTGCCGAACCGGGCCGCGGTCAAGGAGCTGCTCGGCACCCTGCTCGGCAGCTCCGATCCGGCCGGGGTCGCGGTGCTGTTCTGCGACATCGACAACTTCAAGCGGGTCAACGACTCGCTCGGCCACGACGCGGGCGACGAGCTGCTGGTGGCGTTGGCGCGGCGGCTCGAAGGCGGGCTGCCCGAAGGCTGCACCGCGGCGCGGCTCTCCGGTGACGAGTTCCTCATCATCTGCTCCGACATCGCCACCGTCGGCGGGCTCGACTCGCTCGCCACCCGGGTGTCCGGGCTGCTGCGCACCGCGGTGCCGGTGCACGGGCAGCTGATCCGGGTGTCGGCGTCCATCGGGGCCGCGGTGCCCAGCGGTGGTGGTTCCGGCGGGGAGGACCTGCTGCGGTTCGCCGACGCCGCCATGTTCGAGGCGAAGCGGCGCGGCGCGGGCAAGGTGTCGCTGGCCAGCCCGGCGCTGATGGCCTCCGCGGACCGGCAGCTGCACCTCGAAGGGCAGCTGCGGGAAGCGCTGAACAACGACGGCCTGACGTTGCACTACCAGCCGGTGGTGGCCTCCGACGGCACCGTGCTCACCGCCGAGGCCCTGGTGCGCTGGCCGCACCCGGACCGCGGGCTGCTCAGCCCGGACGCGTTCCTGCCCGTCGCCGAGCAGGGCGACCTGCTGCGCGAGCTGGACCGGTGGGTGCTGCGCACCGCGCTGCGCGAAGCCTCCACCTGGCCGGTGCCGAACGGGCGCCAGGTCGGGATCGCGGTGAACCTCGCCGGGCTCGTGCCCGGTGGCGCCGACTTCGTGGACGTCGTCGCCGACACCGTCGCCGAATGCGGGCTTGACTGGAACCGCGTGGTGCTCGAACTGGTCGAGACCGCGCTGGTCGACCTGCCGTCCCGCACCCGGCAGGCGATGGGGGAGCTCGTCGCGCGCGGCGTCCGGTTCGCGGTGGACGACTTCGGCACCGGCTACTCCTCGCTGGCGCGGCTCAAGGACCTGCCCGCGCAGATCATCAAGGTGGATCGGCGGTTCGTGGCCGGCGTCGGCGGCGACCCCTCCGACTTCGCCGTGGCGCAGGCCGTCGTCGGGATGGCGCGGGCCATGGGGCGGTTGTGCGTCGCCGAAGGCGTGGAGACCGCGACCCAGTTCCACGTGCTGTCCGGGGTGGGGGTGGACGCCTACCAGGGGTGGCTGTTCTCGCGGCCGATGCCGGCGCGGGAGTTCCGGGCGCTGCTGGAGACGGGCCCGCTCCCGCTGACCAACGACCGGTGAGATCTCTCCGCTCCTGCTGCGCAGCTCTGGGGTGGCGGAACCTCAGCGCCCTCCTCGCAAGAGGACCCGCGTCGGTGCCGGGTGTCCTGGGGATCGCTGCTCGGCTGCTTCGTTCGTCGGCAGGGCGTGCGGGCTGCGGGGCCGGGTTCGGCGGGCCGCGGGGGTGGGTGCGGGTGATGATGGCCGGAGCGGGGGACGGGGGCGCCGGGATCTCCGCCGGGGGACCAGATTTCCCGGAACGTGGGAAGAGGCTGTTGGCGGCGGCGGAAAAGATCACGTGAGAGTCGTGGATCATCGCGTCATTCCGGCGTTCGAGTTAGGGTCGGCCAGGTTTGCGGCGGTCGGCAAGTGACTGTCGGTGATCCGAGGGGGCTCGGTTGATCGAGTTCCGATCCGTGCGCAAGGAATATCCCGGGGGCGCGGTCGCGGTCGACGACGTGGACCTGGCGGTCGAGGCGGGCACGATCACCGTGCTCGTCGGGCCGTCCGGCTGCGGGAAGACCACCTTGCTGCGCATGGTGAACCGCATGATCGACCCGAGCGCGGGCACCGTGCTCGTGGACGGGCGGGACGTGCGCGACGCCGACCCGGCGGTGCTGCGCCGCGGCATCGGCTACGTCATCCAGCAGGCCGGGCTGTTCCCGCACCGCACCGTGCTGGACAACATCGCCACCGTGCCGAGGCTGTTCCGCGGTTCCCGCCGCGACACCCGGCGGCGCGCGCAGGAACTGCTGGACCTGGTGGGGCTGCCGGCCTCGCTCGGCGACCGCTACCCGGCGCAGCTCTCCGGTGGCCAGCAGCAGCGCGTCGGCGTGGCCCGCGCCCTCGCCGCCGATCCGCCGGTGCTGCTGATGGACGAGCCGTTCAGCGCCGTCGACCCCGTGGTCCGCGAAGGGCTGCAGGACGAGCTGCTGCGGTTGCAGGGCGAACTCGGCAAGACCGTCCTGTTCGTCACCCACGACATCGACGAGGCGGTGAAGCTCGGCGAGAAGGTCGCCGTGCTGCGCACCGGCGGGCACGTCGCCCAGTACGCGGCACCCGACGAGCTGCTCGCCCGGCCCGCCGACGACTTCGTCACCTCCTTCATCGGGCGCGACCGCGGCTACCGGCGGCTGTCGTTCACCGACGGCGGTGGGGTCGAACCCGGCGAGGTCCGCACCGCTTCCCTCGGCGACGCCCCCGGCCGCACCGGCGACGAGTGGGTGCTCGTCCTCGACGCCGACCGCAGGCCCCGCGGCTGGCTGCCGCCGCGCACCACCGCGGACGAACCCCTCACCGAGGACGTGCTGGTCGCGGGCGGCTCGCTGCACACCCGCGGGACGGCGCTGCGCGGCGCGCTGGACGCGGCGCTGTCCGCGCCGTCCGGGCTCGGCGTCGTCGTCGACGAGGACGGCGGGTACGTCGGCGTCGTCGGCGCCCGGCACGTGCTCGACGTCATCGAGGCCGGGCGCGGGGAGCGGCCGTGATCGACGAGCTCGCGCACTACTTCTCCAGCCCCAGCAACCGCGAGGTGGTGCTGGAATCCCTCGGGCAGCACATCTACCTCGCGCTGGTGCCGCTGGTGCTGGGCGCGTTGCTGGCGGTGCCCGCCGGGCGGCTCGCGCAGCGGGCGCCGAAGCTGCGCGGAGTGCTGCTGGGCTCGATGAACGTGCTCTACACGATCCCCTCGCTGGCCCTGTTCGTGATCATCCCCGCGGTGATCGGGACCGGTGCGACCGCCGCGATCAACGTGGTCATCGCGCTGACCATCTACAACGCGGCGCTGCTGGTGCGACCCGTGATGGAAGGTCTCGACTCGGTGCCCGAGCACGTCGTCACCGCCGCCACCGCCCTCGGCTACCGGCCGCGCCGCCGGTTCTTCGCCGTCGAGGTGCCGCTGGCGCTGCCGGTGCTGAGCACCTCGCTGCGGGTCGCCTCGGTCAGCAACGTCAGCCTCGTCAGCGTCGGCGCGCTGATCGGCATCGGCGGGCTCGGCCGGTTGTTCACCGACGGGTTCCAGCGGGACTACCTGACTCCGATCCTGATCGGCGTGGTGCTCACGCTCGCGCTGGCGATGGTCGGGGACCTGCTGATCGTGGCGCTGCGCAGGCTGTGCACCCCGTGGCAGCGGGCGAGCGCGGGGGGACGCTGACATGATCATCAACGAGCTGGTCGCCTGGTTGTCCGACCCGGAGCACTGGCTGTCCTCGACGGGGCTGCTCGCCCAGACGGGCAGGCACCTGTACTACTGCGTGCTGTCGGTGCTGTGCGCCTCGATCATCGCGATGCCGATCGGGCTGTGGATCGGGCACACCGGCCGCGGCGGCGCCACCGTCGTCGTGCTCAGCAACTCGCTGCGGGCGCTGCCGACGCTCGGCCTGGTCACCCTGTTCGTGCTCGTCGCGGGCATCGGCGAGGCGCCCACGCTGGCCGGGCTGGTGATCCTGGCGATCCCCGCGGTGCTCTCCGGCGCCTACGCCGGGGTGCAGAGCGTGCCCGCCGAGGTGCGCGACGCCGCCAAGGGCATGGGCATGACCCCGATGCAGCAGCTGTGGCAGGTGGAGCTGCCGAACGCCGCGCCGCTGCTGTTCGGCGGGGTGCGCACCGCGATGCTGCAGGTCGTGGCCACCGCCTCCGTCGCCGCGTACGTGGGCCTCGGCGGGCTCGGCAGCATCCTGCTCGAAGGCATCAAGACCTACGACTACGGCCAGACGCTCGCCGCGGCGCTGTGCATCGCGCTGCTGGCGGTGCTGCTCGACGTGCTGCTGAGCAGGCTCTCGCGAGCCGTCACGCCGCGCGGCATCCGCAGCGGCCCGCCTGCGGCCGCCACGAGCACCGGCTGAACACGTGTCCACTGCGACGGGAAGAAGCACGCCGTGAAGCGATGGGGAGCGCTGGCGCTGGCCGGCTTGGCGTTGGTCGGGGTCGCGGGCTGCGGCGGCGACCCGTTCCAGGCCGGGGACGGCACGAACGGGGCGCTGGTCGTCGGCTCCGCCGACTTCACCGAGAGCGAACTCGTGATGGAGATCTACGCCGAGGCGCTGCGGCGCACCGGCGCCGACGTCGACACCAAACCCCGCATCGGGGCGCGCGAGACCTACGTCAACGCCGTCGCCCAGGGCGAGCTGTCGGTGATGCCCGACTACACCGGCAACCTGCTGCAGTACGTCGACGAGAACGATCCCGCCACCGAATCGGGGCAGGTCTACGACGCCCTGCGGCGGAAGCTGCCGCCCGGGCTGGACGTCCTCGACCAGGCGCCCGCCGAGGATTCCGACGTGCTCACCGTGACCCGCCGCACCGCCGACAGCGGCATCGGCACGCTGGAGGACCTCGGGCCGCGCTGCGGCGAATTCGTGCTCGGCGCCCCCGCCGAGTGGAAGACGCGGTGGGAGCAGCGCATCGCCGAGGTCTACGGCTGCACCTTCGCGGAGATCCGCAACCTCGAAGCGGGCACCGTCACCGTGGACGCGCTCACCGGCGACACCGTGCAGGTCGCGAACCTGTTCACCACGTCCTCGCAGATCGCCGCGAACGACCTGGTGCCGCTGCGGGACACCCGCGACATGTTCCCGGCTCAGCACGTGGTGCCGCTGGTCGGCGAGGGCAGGCTGACCCCGCCGCAGGCCGAGGCGATCGACCGGGTGTCGCGGGCGCTGACCACCGAGGACCTCACCGAGCTCAACCGGCGGCTCGAAGTCGACAAGGCCAATCCCACCGATCTCGCCAAGGAGTTCGTCGCCGCAGTGGGTGCGTGACACCCCTCGACGCGTCCCGGCGGCCGGAGGAGCGCGCGCTCCGCGCTGATCCACTCCGACTGCCGGCGAAATCTGATTCCCTTTCGGGCTCGCCCGGTGTCGCCGCATCGTGCGAGCAACCGGTCGACGCAGCGTGACGCGGTCAACCATGGTGTGGGGCTCGGCCCACTTTTGCGCTACTGGAAGTGCTGGAGTTCGGGATCGGTGCGATGGTTTTCTCGCCGATCACCGAGAGGTTCGAACCTCGTCCTTCTCCGGTGGATCGGTTGAATCCGATTCAGCAACAACGAGGGGAAATCTCGCATGCGTACTTCTACTCGCCTCCTTGGTGCGGCCGCGGTCGCCGTGGCTCTGCTCGGTGCCGGCTCCACGACGGCGTTCGCCGGTGGGCACGACGACAAGCCGGAGGTCACCAGCGAGTCCGGTGACGGCGGCGCCGGTGGCAGTGGCGGCATCGGCGTGAACCTGCTCTGCGGCATCGGCATTCTCGGCCAGGGCTCGTGCTCCGCCGCCGAGGGCGGCGACGGTGGCGACACCGACTCCGAGACCGGCGTCGGCAACACCGAGGGCTGAGAGCTCGAACTTTCCGCCGCGGGAAAGAATGTGCCCGGTCCCCCTCTGCCGAGGGGGCCGGGCACATCGCTGTGCGCGCCCGGTGCCGGCGGCATTGCGAATTCGATCGAGCAGCACTCGATGCCAGCTCGTCGAACACCTGCCGAGATCGAATTCCGGAACGGGCTGGAGATCGTGAAAAACGCCGTTTCGAGGAATGGGAATCTCACGGATCGGCGATATGGGATCACGGATCAAGCCGCCATTCGCCGGAATATCGGTCGACGCAGGGTGAAAATTGATTCGAACGGGTTATCCGCGTCCCACTTTGGCGCTACAGAAGGTGCTGTAGCCGGGGATCGGTGCGATGGTTTTCTCGCCGATCACCGAGGAGCTCGAACCTCGATCTCCTCCGGTGGAAGCGGTTGAATCCGATTCAGCAACAACGAGGGGAAATCTCGCATGCGTACTTCTACTCGCCTCCTTGGTGCGACCGCGGTCGCCGTGGCCCTGCTCGGTGCCGGTTCCGCGACGGCGTTCGCCGGCGGGCACGACGACCCGGAGATCACCAGCGAGTCCGGCGACGGCGGTGCCGGCGGCAGCGGCGGTGTGGGCCTGAACCTGGTCTGTGGCCTCGGTGTCCTGGGCTCGGGTTCGTGCGACGCCTCCAACGGCGGGAACGGCGGCGACTCCGACTCCGTGACCGGCGTCGGCAACGAGAGCTGATAGCTCGAACTTTCCGCCGCGGGAAAGAATGTGCCCGGTCTCCTTTCCGGAGGGACCGGGCACATCGCTGTCCGGGTCCGTCCCGCGCCGCGCGGAGATCGGGCACGGCGTCCCGCGGCTCAGCGGCGGCCGCCGATCTGCTCGTTCACCTCCGCCGCCGCCCGCCCGACCGCCGCGGCGAGCTCCGGCCACGTCGCCCCGCAACCCGAGCGGCCCGCCGGTTCGCACACGTGCCGGAACGTCACGCTGATCGCCGCCGACGGCCACCGGTCCGGCCCGAACACCGGGCACGCCACCGAAGCGAACCCGCCGGTCACGTGCCCGTCCTCCACCGCCCAACCCAGGCGGCGCTCCGCGTCCAGCGCGCGGCGCAACTCCGGCAACGTCCGCGGCCCCCGCTCGGTGCGGCTCGGGAACCCCGCCGGGAACGACGCCCGCACCTGCGCGGCGGGCAGGTGCGCCAACATCGCCCGCCCCGACGCCGTCAAGTGCGCGGGCAACCGCACCCCCACGTCGGTGACCAGCGTCTGCGCCCGCGACGGGCGCTGCTGCAGCAGGTACAGCAGCTCACCACCGTGCAGCACCCCCAGGTGCGCGGTGCACCCCACCTCGTCCACCAGCCTGCGCAGCACCGGGCTCGCCAACCGCTCCAGCGGATCGGCGCGCAAGTACGCCGAACCCAGCTCGAACGCCGCCACTCCCAGCGCGAACCGGCGCTCCTCCGGCAACCGCACCACGAAACCGGCCGCCACCAGCTCCGCCAGCAAGTGGTACGTCGTCGACCGCGGCAACCCCAGCTCCCGCGCCAGCGCCCCCGCCGACACCGGCGCCGCCCGGCCCGCCATCGCCGTCAAGATCGCCAGCCCGCGCCGCAGCGCGGGCACCTCGCTGCTGGCTCCCACCGGACCTCCCCGCGACGTCTGGAATCCCAGACGGAACCACCCTAACCGGGCTTCTGCGCCGCGCCACACCCGTGTGACATGGAGGAATGCGACACGTGCACAAGTTGGTGGCCGGCGAGCTGACCCGGCAGCAGGTCGTCGACATCGCCCGCGGCGGCACCGCCGTCGAGCTCGACCCTGACACCGAACGCGCCGTCGAAGCCACCCGCAGGCACATCGACGCGCTCGCCGCCGCCGAGGAACCCACCTACGGCGTCTCCACCGGGTTCGGCGCGCTCGCCGTCCGGCACATCCCCGCCGAACGGCGCACCGCCCTGCAGCAGTCCTTCGTCCGCTCGCACGCCGCCGGCGCCGGGCCCGCCGTCGAAGCCGAAGTGGTGCGATCCCTGATGTTGCTGCGGCTGCGCACCATCAGCACCGGGCACACCGGCGCCCGGCTCAGCACCGCCCGCGCCCTCGCCGCCGCGCTCAACGCGGGCATCGTGCCCGTCGTGCACGAACACGGCTCCCTCGGCTGCTCCGGAGACCTCGCGCCGCTCGCCGCCGTCGCGCTCGCCCTCACCGGCGAAGGCCACGTGCTCGCGCCGGACGGGACCACCCGCCCCGCCGCCGACGCGCTCGCCGACGCCGGCATCGAACCCGTGGTGCTCGCCGAGAAGGAAGGCCTGTCGCTGACCAACGGCACCGACGGCATGCTCGGCATGCTGGTGCTCGCGCTGCACGACCTCGCCGAACTGCTGGAGATCGCCGACCTCACCGCCGCGATGAGCGTCGAAGCGCTGCTGGGCACCGACCGGGTCTTCGCCACCGACCTGCACGCGCTGCGCCCGCACCCCGGGCAGGCCCGCTCCGCCGACCGCATCCACCGGCTGCTCGCCGGATCCGAGATCGTCGCCAGCCACCGCGGCCCCGGCTGCACCCGCGTGCAGGACGCCTACTCGCTGCGCTGCGCACCCCAGGTGCACGGCTCGGCCGCCGATGCCGTCGCGTTCGCCGAGACCGTCGCCGACCGCGAACTCGCCGCCGCCATCGACAACCCCGTCGTCCTCGACGACGGCCGCGTCGAATCCAACGGCAACTTCCACGGCGCCCCGCTCGCGCACGCCCTCGACTACCTGGCGATCCCGCTCGCCGACGTGGCGAGCATGGCCGAACGCCGCACCGACCGGATGCTCGACGTGGCCCGCTCGCACGGGCTGCCCGCCTTCCTCGCCGACGACCCCGGCGTCGACTCCGGGCACATGATCGCGCACTACACGCAGGCCGGAGTCGTCGCCGAGCTCAAACGGCTCGCCGCGCCCGCCTCCGTCGACTCCATCCCCACCAGCGCCATGCAGGAGGACCACGTGTCGATGGGCTGGGCGGCGGCCCGCAAGCTGCGCCGCGCCCTCGACGGGCTGCGCACCGTGCTCGCCGTCGAACTGCTCACCGCCGCCCGCGCCCTCGACCTGCGCGCGCCGCTCGCGCCCGCGCCCGGCACCGCCGCCGCCCGGGACCTGCTGCGCACCCGCGTGCCGGGGCCCGGACCCGACGCGCACCTGGCCCCGCAGATCGCCGAGACCGAAGCGCTGCTGCGCTCCGGTGCCGTCAACACCACCGTGCAGGACCACCTGGGAGGCTGAGCATGAGCACCGGACCCCGGCCCGTGCGCGCGGCGCGCGGCACCACCCGCACCGCCCGCTCCTGGAGCACCGAAGCACCGCTGCGGATGCTGCAGAACAACCTCGACCCGGACGTCGCCGAACGCCCCGACGACCTCGTCGTCTACGGCGGAACCGGCCGCGCCGCCCGGAACTGGGCCAGCTACGACGCCATCGTCGCCGAACTCCGCGCCCTCGCCGAGGACGAGACGCTGCTGGTGCAGTCCGGCAAACCCGTCGGCGTGCTGCGCACCCACGAATGGGCGCCGCGGGTGCTGCTGGCGAACTCGAACCTCGTCGGGGACTGGGCGAACTGGCCCGAATACCGCAGGCTCGACGCGCTCGGGCTCATGATGTACGGGCAGATGACCGCCGGATCGTGGATCTACATCGGCACCCAGGGCATCCTGCAAGGCACCTACGAGACGTTCGGCGCCGTCGCCGCCAAGCGCTTCGGCGGCAGCCTCGCCGGAACGCTCACCGTCACCGCCGGACTCGGCGGCATGGGCGGCGCGCAACCCCTCGCCGTCACCATGAACGGCGGCGCCGCGCTCGTCGTCGAATGCGACCCCGAACGCGCCCGCCGCCGCGTGCAGCACCGCTACCTCGACGTGCTCGCCGACGACCTCGACGACGCCGTCGAGCAGGCCGTCGCCGCTCGCGACCAGCGCCGCGCCGTGTCCATCGGCGTCATCGGCAACGCCGCCGAAGTGCTGCCGGAACTGCTGCGGCGCGGCGTGCCCGCCGACATCGTCACCGACCAGACCTCCGCGCACGACCCGCTGTCCTACCTGCCGCGCGGCGTCGACCTCGACGACTGGGCGGACTACGCGGCGCAGAAGCCCGACGAGTTCACTACCCGCGCCCGCGACTCCATCGCCGAGCACGTCGAAGCGATGGTCGGCTTCCTCGACGCGGGCGCCGAAGTCTTCGACTACGGCAACTCGCTGCGCGGCGAAGCCGCCGAAGCCGGCTACGCGCGCGCCTTCGACTACCCCGGCTTCGTGCCCGCCTACCTGCGGCCGCTGTTCTGCGAGGGCAAAGGCCCGTTCCGCTGGGCCGCGCTGTCCGGCGACCCCGCCGACATCGCCGCCACCGACCGCGCGATCCTCGACGAGTTCGGCGAGGACGAGCACCTGGCCCGCTGGATCCGGCTCGCCGGGGAGAAGGTCGCGTTCCAAGGGCTGCCCGCCCGGATCTGCTGGCTCGGCTACGGCGAACGGCACCGCGCCGGGCTGCGGTTCAACGAACTCGTCGCCTCCGGCGAGGTGTCCGCGCCGCTCGTGCTCGGCCGCGACCACCTCGACAGCGGATCCGTCGCCTCCCCCTACCGGGAGACCGAGGGGATGGCCGACGGATCCGATGCCGTCGCCGACTGGCCGCTGCTCAACGCGCTGGTCAACACCTCTTCCGGCGCCACCTGGGTGTCGGTGCACCAGGGTGGCGGCGTCGGCATGGGCCGCTCGCTGCACGCCGGGCAGGTCACCGTCGCCGACGGCACCGAGCTCGCCGCCCGCAAGCTCGAACGCGTCCTGACCAACGACCCCGGCACCGGGGTGCTGCGGCACGCCGACGCCGGCTACGACCGCGCCCGCGACGTGGCCGCCGAACGCGGGCTGCGGCTGCCGATCGCGGGGGAGGGGCGATGAGCACGTCCCGGCTGCTCGCCGAACTCGACGACGTCGGCCGCGACCGGCGCCGCGGCGGCTACTCCCGGCACGTCTTCGACCGCGGGGAACGCGAACTCCGCGAGTGGTTCACCGAACAGGCCGGGCGTCGCGGCCTGCAGGTCGAGACCGACCGCAACGCGAACCTGTGGGCGTGGTGGGGAGAACCGGGCGACGACGCCGTCGTCACCGGCAGCCACCTCGACTCGGTGCCCGGCGGCGGGGCCTTCGACGGGCCGCTCGGCGTGGTGTCCGCGCTCGCCGCCGTGGAGTCGTTGCGCGACAGCGGGTTCCGGCCGCGGCGACCGCTCGCCGTCGTCGCGTTCGCCGAAGAGGAAGGCGGCCGGTTCGGGGTGCCGTGCCTCGGTTCCCGGCTGCTCAGCGGCGGCATCAGCCGCGACGCCGCCTGTGCGCTGCGCGACCCCGACGGCACCACCTTCGCCGAAGTGATGCGCGCCGCCGGGCACGACCCGGAACGCGCCGGGCGCGACGACGCGGCGCTGCGGCGCATCGGACGCCTGGTGGAACTGCACGTCGAACAGGGCAAGGGTCTCATCGACCTGCACCGGCCCGTCGCCGTCGCCGACAGCATCCTCGCGCACGGGCGCTGGCGGTTCCGGTTCCGCGGCGAAGGCAACCACGCCGGGGCCACCCCGATCGGCGACCGCCGCGACCCCATGATCCCCGCCGCCCGCACCGTGCTGGCCGCCCGCCGCGAAGCCGCCGCCCGCGAGCAGGCCCGCGCCACCGTCGGCCGCGTCGAAGCCACCCCCGGCGGCACCAACGTCATCGCCTCCGCGGTGGACCTGTGGCTGGACGCCCGAGCCCCGCTGCACCCCGCCGCCCGCGCCCTCGTCGACGAGATCGCCCGGCACGCCCACGAGCACGCCCACGACGAAGGCTGCACCGTCGAGATCACCGAAGAGTCCTACGGCGACACCGTGCACTTCGACCCCGGGCTCCGCGACGAACTCCGCGCCCAGCTCGACGACGCTCCCGTGCTGCCCACCGGAGCCGGGCACGACGCCGGAGTCCTCGCCGCCCACGCGCCCACCGCCATGCTGTTCGTCCGCAACCCCACCGGCGTCAGCCACGCGCCCGAGGAACACGCCGAACCCGACGACTGCGCCGCGGGCACCAGTGCGCTCGCCGACGTCCTCCGGAGGTGGACCGCATGACCTACTGGTGCGAACACGCCTGGCTCGACGACGGGCCGCAGGCCGGCGTGCTCGTCGACGTCGACGGCACCACCATCACCGCCGTCACCCGCACCGACGACCCGCCCGCCGGAGCCACCCGGCTGCCCGGGCTCGTCATCCCCGGCCTCGCCAACGCCCACTCGCACGCCTTCCACCGCGGGCTCCGCGGGCGCGCCACCGGACGCGGCACCTTCTGGACCTGGCGCGAGCAGATGTACGCGCTCGCCGGACGGCTCGACCCCGACAGCTACCTGCGGCTCGCCACCGCCACCTACACCGAGATGGCGCTCGCCGGGATCACCTGCGTCGGCGAATTCCACTACCTGCACCACCCGCCCGGCGGCGGCCGCTACGACGACCCCAACGCGATGAGCGCCGCGCTCGCCCAAGCCGCCCACGACGCGGGCATCCGGCTCACCCTCCTCGACACCTGCTACCTCACCGGCGGTTTCGGCACCCCCGCCGAAGGCGTGCAGCTGCGGTTCAGCGACGGCGACGCCACCGCCTGGGCCGACCGCGTCGACCGGTTCCGCGTCGACTGCGGCCGGGTGCGCCTCGGCGCCGCCGTGCACTCCGTGCGCGCCGTCCCCGCCGGGCAGATCCCGCACCTCGTCGGCTGGGCGCAGCGCGGCGGCACCCCGCTGCACGTGCACCTGTCCGAACAACGCGCCGAGAACGACGCCTGCCGCGCCGCCCACGGCCGCACCCCGACCGAACTCCTCCACGAGCACGGCGCCCTCGGCCCCCGCACCACCGCCGTGCACGCCACCCACCTCACCGAGCACGACCTGCGACTGCTCGGCGACACCGGCACCGGCAGCTGCCTGTGCCCCAGCACCGAAGCCGACCTCGGCGACGGCATCGGACCCGCCCGCGCGCTGCACGACGCGGGCAGTCCGCTGTCCCTCGGCAGCGACGGGCACTCCACCATCGACCTGCTCGCCGAAGCCCACGCCGTCGAAGCAGGACAACGGCTGCGCGCCGAAACCCGCGGGCACTTCGACACCCCGCGGCTGCTCGACATGGCCACCACGAACGGGCACCGCGCCCTCGGCTGGCTCGACGCCGGACGCATCGCACCCGGGCAGCGCGCCGACCTCGTCGCGCTCGACCTCGACGGGCCCCGCCTCGCCGGAATCCCCCTGGGCGGCGTGCCCACCGCCGCCCGCGCCGACGACGTCCGGGACGTCATCGCCCACGGCCGCGCCATCGTCCGCGACCGCGCCCACGAACACGTGCCCGACCCGGCCCGGCGCCTCCGGCGGGTGCTCGCCGAACTCAGCTGACCACCGACGCGGACGGAACACCATGACCAGCACCGCCATCACCGGCATCGGCGAACTCACCACCAACGACGACGAGCTCGGCACCCCCGGCGACGCCGCGCTCGTCCTCGACGGCGACCGCATCGCCTGGGTCGGACCAGCCCACCGCGCACCCGCCGCCGACACCTCCGTCGACGTCGGCGGCCGCGCCGTGCTGCCCGGCTGGGTCGACAGCCACACCCACCTGCTGTTCGCCGGCGACCGCACCGCCGAGTTCACCGCCCGCACGAACGGCGAGCCCTACGCCGCGGGCGGCATCGCCGTCACCGTCGACGCCACCCGCGCCGCCACCGACGACGAACTCCGCGCCACGCTGCGCCGCCACCTCGCCGAAGCCGCGTGGAACGGCACCACCTGCGTCGAGACCAAGACCGGGTACGGGCTCACCGTCGCCGACGAACTCCGCGCCGCCCGCATCGCCGCCGCCGAAGCCGACGACGTCACGTTCCTCGGCGCGCACCTCGTGCCGCCCGGCGAAGACCCCGACCGCTACCTCGACCTCGTCCGCGGCGACATGCTCGACGCCGTCGCACCCCACGTGCGCTGGTGCGACGCGTTCTGCGAACGGGGCGCCTTCGACGCCGAGCAGACCCGGCGGGTGTTGCGCGCCGCCGCCGACCGCGGACTCGGGCTGCGCGTGCACGGCAACCAGCTCGGACCCGGACCCGGCGTGCGGCTCGCCGTCGAACTCGGCGCCGCCAGCGTCGACCACTGCACCCACCTCGAAGCCGAGGACATCGCCGCGCTCGCCGGATCGGGCACCGTCGCCACCCTGCTGCCCGCCTGCGACCTCTCCACCCGGCAGCCGCTGCCGCCCGCGCGGGAACTCCTCGACGCCGGGGCGACCGTCGCGCTCGCCTCCAACTGCAACCCCGGTTCCTCCTACACCACGTCCATGGCGTTCTGCGTCACCACGGCCGTGCTCCAGATGCGGATGACCGTGCCCGAAGCGATCCGCGCCGCCACCCTCGGCGGGGCGCGGGCGCTGCGGCGCGACACCGGCGACGGGGCCGTCGGCGTGCTCCGGCCCGGTGCGCGCGCCGACCTGCACGTCCTCGACGCGCCCAGCGCCTCCTGGCTGGCGTACCGGCCCGGGGTGCCGCTCACGCACGCGGTGTGGCGAGCGGGGGAGCGGGTGCGGTGAGGAAGGGAACCTTCCTGTCACGAGGGCGAGGAAGGGAACCTTTCGATCACGGGCGCGGTGAAGGGAACCTTCCGGTCACGACGGGCGGAAGGGGGACGTCGCTGCCACGGATGCGGTGCGGGGAACCTTCCTGCCATCCGTGGGATGACGGGAACTTTCCGGTCATCCCGGAGCAGGGGAGCTGCTCAGTCGTCGTCCGCGTCGTCGCGGGCGAGGAAGGTCGCGAGGCGCTCGGTCGCGTCCTCGAACGCCGGGTTCAGGTCCACGAAGACCCGCATCCGGTCCGCGAGCCACGCCAAGGTCACCTCGTCGTCGCCACGGCGCTCCTCGAGCTCCTCGATGCCCCGGTCGGTGAAGTACACCGTCTCCTCCTCCACGTGCGAACCGGCGGCAGCGCACCGCCGGAGCTGACAGCAAGGGAACCTTACTGTCACACGTGGCAGGAAGGTTCCCTTCATCGCACCCCTCCGGGCGCGCAAAAAGGGCCGCCGGTTCCCGGAGGAACCGACGGCCCGCGGCAGGCCCGGTCAGCCCGCTTGGGTGGCGGGCCGGACGATCCGTTCGGCTTGTTCGAGCAGGCTCCGCAGCTTCCGCGCTTCGAACGCGCTGATCCCGGTGACCTGAGCGGTCGTGCGGTTCGCCGCAGCGACGCAGACGGTCCGGATCCACTCGGACTGGCTGAGGCCCGCGGTCGCCGCGGCTTCGCGGATCGCCGCTGCCTCCTCGCGGCTCATCCGGAACGAGGTCGACACGTTGAGCGGCTGGGCCACCTCGACCGCGATCTCTTCGGCGTCGTCGAAGTCCGCTTCGAGCTCCTCGCGGTGCAGCTGGTGCCATTCGGCCTCGTCGGAAGCTGCACCATCGTGCGGGTCCCGGGTCATGTCGCCTCCCAAGCCGTGATCGGACGAACGGTCGAGGACGGTTCGTCGTAGGCGATGGCCACCAAGATCGGGCGGCCGCCGCGCGTGCGGCCGAGCAGGAGGTGCGACGCGGCCCTGGCTCGCTTGTTCCGAGCCACCTTCGTCGGGTTGGAGATCGCCTGGTCGATCTCGTCCGCCGAGACGCCGTGGCGGGTGGCGTGCTCCAGATTCGCGTCATCCCACTCGATCGACTCGATCCGCATGGCCGATCAATGTATTACACAGGTTAGTTCGCGTATTACGCGGCGGCAAGGTGGGGAACGTCGCCCTCGGCCGATGAAGGGAACCTTCCGGTCACCACTGGCAGGAAGGTTCCCTTCATCGCACCCCTCCGGGCGCGCAAAGAACGGGCCGCCGGTTCCCGGAGGAACCGACGGCCCGCGATCGTGCGCAAGGATCAGGCGAAGGCGTTCTGCACCACTTCGGCCTGCTCCACGTCGTGCACGGCCTTGAGGCCGGTGGCCGGGGCGGCCATCGGGCGCCGCGACACGCGCTTGAGCCCGCGCATCCGCTCGGGGAACAGCTCCGGCAGCGCGAGGCCGAGGAACGGCCACGGGCCCTGGTTCGCCGGTTCTTCCTGCGCCCACCGGATATCGGTGGCGTTCGGGTAGCGCTCCAGCAGCGCGCCGAGCTTGCGGTGCGGCAGCGGGTACAGCTGCTCGAGCCGCACCAGGGCCGTGTCGGTGTGGCCCTGCTTCTCCTTCTCGGCGGCGAGGTCGTAGTAGAGCTTGCCGGAGCAGAACACGATCCGGCGCACCGCCGACGGGTCCGGCTGCGCCGGGTCGTCGATCACCGAGGTGAACTTGCCCTCGGTGAAGTCGGCGACGGAGCTCGTCGCGGCCTTCATCCGCAGCATCGACTTCGGCGTGAACACCACCAGCGGACGGTGGATGCCGTCCAGCGAGTGCCTGCGCAGCAGGTGGAAGTAGTTCGCCGGCGTCGACGGCAGCGCCACCGTCATCGACCCCTCGGCGCACAGCTGCAGCCAGCGCTCGATGCGGGCCGAGCTGTGGTCGGGGCCCTGGCCCTCGTGGCCGTGCGGCAGCAGCAGCACCACGTCGGAGCGCTGCCCCCACTTCGCCTCACCGGACGAGATGAACTCGTCGATGATCGACTGGGCGCCGTTGAAGAAGTCGCCGAACTGCGCCTCCCACAGCACCAGCGCGTCCGGGTTGGCCACGGAGTAGCCGTACTCGAAGCCCATCGCCGCGAACTCGGACAGCGCCGAGTCGTAGACGAGGAACTTCGCCTGGTCCTCGCCGAGGTTCTGCAGCGGGGTGTACTCGGTGCCGTTCTTCCGGTCGATGAGCACCGAGTGCCGCTGGCCGAAGGTGCCGCGCCGCGAGTCCTGGCCGGTGAGCCGCACCGAGCGGCCCTCCATCGCCAGCGACCCGAACGCGAGCAGCTCGCCGAAGCCCCAGTCGATCTCGCCTTCGCGGGCCATCTTCGCGCGCCGCTCCAGCACCGGCTTGACCCGCGAGTGCGGGGTGAAGCCCTCGGGCAGGTCGACGTGCGCGTCGGCGATCCGCTCCAGCGTGGCCGGGGAGATCGCGGTGACCAGCTTCGTCGGCACCTGCTGCTCGGACTCCACCGAGGGGCTGGGCTCCGGCGGGTGCTTCTCCAGCTCGCGGACCTCGTTGAACACGTGCTCCAGCTGGGAGGCGTAGTCCTTGAGCGCCTTCTCGGCCTCTTCGACGGTGATGTCGCCGCGGCCGATGAGGGACTCGGTGTAGGTCTTGCGCACGCTGCGCATCTTGTCGATGGCGTCGTACATCGCCGGCTGCGTCATCGACGGGTCGTCGCCCTCGTTGTGACCGCGACGGCGGTAGCAGACCATGTCGATCACGACGTCCTTGCCGAACGCCTGGCGGTACTCCACCGCCAGCTTCGCCACCCAGACGCAGGCCTCGGGGTCGTCGCCGTTGACGTGGAAGACCGGCGAACCGATCATCTTCGCCACGTCCGTCGAGTACTTGCTCGACCGCGAGTGCTCCGGGGCGGTGGTGTAGCCGACCTGGTTGTTCACGATCACGTGCACAGTGCCGCCGGTGCGGTAGCCGCGCAGCAGCGACAGGTTCAGCGTCTCGGCGACCACGCCCTGACCGGCGAACGCGGCGTCGCCGTGCAGCAGCACCGGCAGCACCGTGAAGCCTTCCTGGCCCTTGTCCAGGATGTCCTGCTTGGCGCGGACGATGCCCTCCAGCACCGGGTCCACGGCCTCCAGGTGCGAGGGGTTCGAGGTCAGCGACACCTTCGTCTCGCCGTCGCCGAACATGCGGAAGTACTTGCCCTCCGCGCCCAGGTGGTACTTGACGTCACCGGAACCGTGCGCCTGGCCCGGGTCCAGGTTGCCCTCGAACTCGCGGAAGATCTGCGAGATCGGCTTGCCGACGATGTTCGCCAGCACGTTCAACCGGCCGCGGTGCGGCATGCCGATGACGACCTCGTCGAGGTCCGCGGCGGCCGAGGAGTCCAGCACCGCGTCCAGCAGCGGCACCACGGTCTCGGCGCCCTCCAGCGAGAAGCGCTTCTGCCCGACGTACTTGGTCTGCAGGAACGTCTCGAACGCCTCGGCGGCGTTGAGCTTCGAGAGGATGTACTTCTGCTCGGACTGCTCCGGCTTCTCGTGCGGCTTTTCGACCCGATTCTGCAGCCACTCGCGCTCGTCCGGCTCCAGGATGTGCATGTACTCGACGCCGACGGTGCGGCAGTACGAGTCGCGCAGCACGCCCAGCACGTCGCGCAGCGACATCCGCTCCTTGCCGGCGAACCCGCCGACCGCGAACTCCCGGTCCAGGTCCCACAGCGTCAGGCTGTGCGAGAGGACGTCGAGGTCCTCGTGCCTGCGCTGCCGGTAGTTCAGCGGGTCGATGTCGGCCATCAGGTGGCCGCGGGTGCGGTAGGCGTCGATCAGCTCCAGCACCCGGGCGGTCTTGTCGACCGCGCCCTCCGGGATGTCCTGGGTCCAGCGGATCGGCTCGTACGGGATGCGCAGCGACGAGAAGATGTCGTCGAAGAACTTGTCCTCGCCCAGCAGCAGCTGGTGCACCTTGCGCAGGAAGTCGCCGGACTCGGCGCCCTGGATGACCCGGTGGTCGTAGGTCGAGGTCAGCGTCACGATCTTGCTGATGCCCATGTCGACCAGGGACTTTTCCGACGCGCCCTGGAACTCGGCCGGGTAGTCCATCGCCCCGACGCCGATGATCGCCGACTGGCCCTTGGTCAGCCGCGGCACCGAGTGGTTCGTGCCCGACGGGCCCGGGTTCGTCAGCGAGAACGTGGTGCCCGCGAAGTCGTCCGCGGTCAGCCCACCGGTGCGGGCCTTGCGGATGATGTCCTCGTAGGCCTGCCAGAACTGCTGGAAGGTCATCTCCTCGCAGCCCTTGATGGAGGCCACGACGAGGTTGCGCGAGCCGTCCTTGGCGGGCAGGTCGATCGCGAGACCGAGGTTCACGTGCTCCGGGGTGACCACCGCGGGCTTGCCCTTGGCGTCCTCCCCGTAGTGGCGGTTCATGTTCGGGTAGTCCCGCATCGCCCGCACCAGCGCGTAGCCGATGAGGTGCGTGAACGAGACCTTGCCGCCCTTGTTCCGCTTCAGGTGGTTGTTGATCACGATGCGGTTGTCGAACAGCAGCTTCGCCGGGACCGCCCGCACGCTCGTCGCGGTCGGCACCTCCAGCGACTGCTCCATGTTCTTGGCGATCGCCGCGGCCGCACCGCGCAGCGGCTTCGTCTCCTCACCCGCACCGGAGCTCTTCACCGGAGCCGCCTTCGCGGCCTGCTGCGGGGACGGCTTCGGCTCGGCCGCCTTGGCCGGCTTCGGCGCGGGGGCCTGCGCCGCGGCGGCCGGGCGAGCCTGCCCGTTGCCCTCGCTGCGCGTGGCCGTCGCAGTAGTCGTTCCCGACACCGTTGTCGTCGTCGCGGTCGACCCGGCTCCTGCCGCGGCGGTGGAGTTGTCAGCGGCTACCGAGACCGAGGTCGCCTGCCCCGGCTTGTAGTCGGCGAAGAACTCGTGCCACGCGGAGTCCACCGAAGCGGGATCTTGGAGGTACTGCTCGTACATCTCCTCGATCAACCACTCGTTGGGGCCGAACTGTGACGCAGGGCTGCTGCTGGACACGGCTGGCGTTCGCCTCGATCCATCTGCTCGTGATGTACACACACTCAAGTACCAGGCTAGCGGTCCGTTTAGTGCGGTTGGCACACAGTGCGGGCCTGGTGGAGAAGAGTTCGGTCACAGGATCGATCAGGAAAGTCCCTCACCAGGCAAACATGACCCGTTCGGGCGTGGTCCTCGATCACTGGCATCCGTACTATGCGCCGACTCGCCGCCGGTGCTCCGGTCGGCCTCCGCCCCGTCTGTCGCCTGCGGACGGCACAACGTTTCGGTCACGACCGCTGTTCCCGCCGTTCGGGACGACCCGGTCCGACCGGCGAGAACAGGTGACGCGGCGTGCCCGGACTCACCCGCGCGGTGAGCACGTCAGGGGGAGGTGCGGAGCGGGTCCTGCGCCGAGTCACCGGGCCGCACCGGCTCGTGATCGGGCCCGCCCGGTCCCGGCGCGTGATCACCGGCCCGCCACAGCCGCGCGTAGTGGCCGTTCCGCGCCAGCAGCTCCGCGTGCGCACCGTCCTCCACCACGCGGCCGCCGTCGACCACCACGATCCGGTCCGCCCGCGCCGCCGTGCCCAGCCGGTGCGCCACCACGAACGTCGTGCGCCGCGCCGCCAGCCGATCGCTGGCCGACACCACCAGCGACTCCGTCGCCGGATCCAGCGCGGCCGTCGCCTCGTCCAGCAGCAGCAGGTCCGGCCGCACCAGCTCCGCACGCGCCAGCGCCACCAGCTGCCGCTGTCCCGCCGACAACTCCCGGCCGCGCTCGCCGACCTGCTGGCGGAACCCGCGCCGCAACATCGCGATCCCCGGCAGCGCGCCCACGTCCCGCGCCGCCGCCTCCACCTCCGCGTCCGACGCCGACGGCCGCCCGTAGGCGATGTTCGCGGCCACGTCCCCCGCGAACAGGTAGCCCTCCTGCGGGACCACCGCCAGCCGGTGGTGGAAGCCGGACAGCTCGTAGCGGCGCACGTCCACCCCGTCCACCAGCAGCTCGCCGCCGGTCACGTCGTAGAACCGGGCCAGCAGCTTCACCAGCGTCGACTTCCCCGCACCCGTCGGGCCCACCAGCGCCACCGTCGTCCCCGGCTCCACCCGCAGCGACACGTCCCGCAACGCGTCCCGCTCCGCACCCGGGTAGCGGAACGACACCGACCGCAGCTCCACCGCGCCCGCCAGCCGGTCCGGCACGGCCACCGGCGCCGCGTCCTGCGGCACCGACGTCGGGGTCCGCAGCAGATCTCCGATGCGGCGCAACCCCACCCGCGCCTGCTGATAGCCGTCGAACACGCCCGACAACTGCTGCACCGGCGAGAAGAACATCCCCAGGTACAGCAGGAACGCCACCAGCACCCCCGCGGTCAGCTCGCCCGAGGCGACCCGCGTCGCGCCCACGCCCAGCACCGCCGCCTGCGCCAGCTCCGACAGCAGCGCCGTGAACGGGAAGTACGTCGCGATGTAGCGCTGCGCCCGCAGCCGCGACCGCCGGTACGCGTCGCTGCGCTGCGCGAACACCTTCGCCGAATAGCGCTCGCGGCGGTGCGCCTGCGCCACCCGCAGCCCCGACACGTTCTCCTGCAGGTCCGCGTTGACCGTGCTGACCCGCTCCCGGGCCTCCGCGTACGCCGTCGACGACACCCGCCGGAAGATCACCGTCGCCACCACCAGCGGCGGCAGCACCGCCAGCGCCACCAGCGCCAGCGACAGGTCCGTCACCAGCAGCGCCACCGCGATCCCCACGATCGTGAACGCGCTCACCACCGCCGTGGCCAAGCCCGTCTGCAGGAACGACGACAACGCGTCCACGTCCGTCGTCATCCGCGTCATGATCCGGCCCGCGAGTTCCCGCTCGTAGTAGTCCAGCCCGAGCCGCTGCAGGTGCGCGTAGCTGCGCACCCGCAGCAGGTACAGCAACGTCTCGCCGGTGCGGGCCGTCACCACCGTCTGCACCTTGATCACCAGCCAGTTCACCAGCACGATCACCGCGCCGACCGCCGTCACCAGCCACAACGTCCCCGGATCCCGCGCGTCCACCCCGCCGTCCACGCCGTGGCGCACCAGCGACGGCAACGCGACGGACCCCAGCGCGTCCGCCGCCACCAGCAGCACCGTCAACGCCAAGCCCCACCGGATCGGCCGCAACAACCGCGCCAGCCGGAACCCCGGATCGGGCGCCGTCGCGTCCACCCCGGGCAGCCGCGGCGCCGCCACCGCCGGCGGCAGCGCGCGCAGGCCCTCCGCCAGCTCCGGCGTCAACGGCGTCGCCGCACCCGAACCGCCGCGAGTACCGCGCACCCCGCCCGGCACCGCCACCGCGCGCGTCCGCTCCGGTTCCTCCGCCGCCGGCCACAGCTCCGCGGTCGGGGCCGCATCGGCCGGCACCGGATCCGGCTCCGCCGCACCCGCCGCGTCGATCTCCTCCCCGGGACCGGCCAGCAGCGAGCGGAACAACCCGCACCGCTCCCGCAGCTCCTCCTGCGTGCCCACGTCCACGACCCGGCCCGCGTCCAGCACCGCGACCCGGTCCGCCAACGCCAACGTCGACCGGCGGTGCGCGATCAACAACGTCGTGCGCTGCGCCGTCACCGACCGCAACGTGTCGTGGATCGCCGCCTCCGTCGCCGGATCCACCGCCGACGTCGCATCGTCGAGCACCAGGATCCGCGGATCCGACAGCAGCGCCCGCGCCAACGCCACCCGCTGGCGCTGGCCACCCGACAACGTCAGGCCCCGCTCACCGACCAGCGTCCCGTAACCCTCGGGCAGCGCCGCGATGAAACCGTGCGCCTCCGCCGCGCGCGCCGCCGCCTCCACCTCCGCGTCCGTCGCGTCCGGGCACCCGTAGGCGATGTTCCCGCGGATCGAATCCGAGAACAGGAACGCCTCCTCGAACACCACGCCCACCGCCGAACGCAGCGACTCCAGCCGCAGGTCCCGCACGTCGTGCTCGGCCCCGCCGTCCGCCGCGCCGATCCGCACCGCACCGTGCTGCACGTCGTAGAACCGCGGCAGCAACAACGACACCGTCGACTTGCCCGACCCCGCCGGACCCACCAGCGCCACCGTCTCGCCCGGCTCCACCAGCAGCGACACGTCCCGCAACACCTGCTGGTCCCGGGTGTAGCCGAAACCGACCCCGTCCAGCCGCACCCGCAGCGGCACCTCCGGCAGAGCCACCGCACCCGGCCGGTCCCGCACGTCCGGCCGCGAATCGATCAGATCCGTGATCCGCTCCATGCCCGCCCGCGTCAACTGGCCCTGCACCAGCACGCTCGCCATCATCCGAGCCGGGCCGCCCAACATCGCCACGTACGCCGCGAACGCCACGAACGTGCCCAGCCCCACCTGGCCGTGCAGCGCCATCCAACCGCCGAGCCCCAGCACCCCCACCTGGCCCGCCGCGGGCAGCACCGACAAGCTCGCCTGCGGGAGCGACGTCATCCGCGCCGTGCGCAGCCGCTCCGCGAACAACCGGCGCGCACCCGACTCCAACCGGGCCACCTCGCGGGCCTCCTGGCCGAAGCCCTTCACCACCCGGACCCCGGACACCGTCTCCTCGACCTGCTGGGCGATGTCCGCCGCCCGCTGCTGCGCCGACCACGTCGCCGGGAACAACCGCTTCTTGCTGCGCGCCGACACCGCCGCGATCAACGGCACCACCACCAGCACCACCGACGTCAGCAGCGGCGACAACCACACCATCGCCACCAGCGCGAACGCCATCAGCACCACGGTCCCGGCCGCCAGCGGCACCATCGACAGCAGCGCGTTCACCAGCTGCAGATCGCTGATCGCCCGCGACGCCACCTGGCCCGTGCGCAACGCGTCCTGCTTGCCGCCGTCCAAGCGCTGCACCGAGCCGAACACCGCGCGCCGCAGGTCGTGCTGCACGTCCAGCGCCAACCGGCCCGCCGAATAGCGGCGCACGAACGCCGCCCCGAACCGGAACACCCCCAGCCCCGCCAACGCCGCCGCGAACCACCACAACCGGTCGGTATCGCCCGCCACCGCGTCGTCCACCGCCGTCTTCGTGATCAGCGGGACCAGCGCCTCCAAGCCCACCGCCGCCACCGACGCGCCCAACGCCAGCAGCATCGCGACCGGGTGCCGCCGGCAGGCGGCGAACAATCGGCGGATCCAACCAGGACGGGAACATTCGCTGCCGGAGTCGCTCACCAGGCCAGGTTAGGTGCCGGGGACGACGGGGATCCGGGGGCGCGGCGGCGGCGCACCGGCGCTCACCTGAGCGAGGAGGGGAACCTTCCGGTCATCGACGTGAGGAAGGGAACCTTCCTGTCACGGGTGCGAGGAAGGGAACCTTTCGATCACAGGTGGGATGAGGGGAACCTTCCTGTCACGGGTGCGAGGAAGGGAACCTTTCGATCACAGGCGCGATGAAGGGAACCTTCCTGCCACCGCCCCGCACGAAAGAGGGGACCTCCCCACCCGAGCAGGAAGATCCCCTCCGATCGAACAGCGCCACCTCAGGTGATGTCGCGCCGCCCGCTGAAGTACCAGCCGCCGAGGACGAACAGCGCCGCGTACCCGGCGAAGGTCAGCATGCTCAGCCACCACGGATGCCCGTAGGACCCGCCGAAGACGAAGTGCAGCACCTCGAACAGCCCTTGCGGCACGTACTGCTCGTCGGGCCCGGCGGTGGCGCTGATGAAGATCGGTACGGCGAGGTTGCCGACGATCCCGCTCCCCGCGGCCCCCGGCAGGTAGGCGCTCACCCCGGACGCGTCGGAGCCGACGAGGAACAGGTCGACGATGAACTCGAACACGAACTTGTAGACCAGCAGCACGATGATCACGATCACCGGGTTGGCGACGAGAGCGCCGAACCCGACGCCGAGCAGCGTCCACAGCACCATCGCGAGGAGCCCGGCGGCGCACACGATGAGCCAGTCCGGACCTTCGCCGAACCCGTCGAGCCCGGCGCCCGCGATCGCGCCGAGGCTCGCCGACAGCACGTTGACCAGCCCGTACAGCAGGCCGAGGTTGGTGTAGGCGATGAGCTTCGCCCCGAGCACCGCCCCGCGCGGGTTGCCGGTGAGGTACGTGGTGGTGATGCTCTTGTTCCGGTACTCCCCGGCGAACGCCAGCGCCCCCACCAGACCGGCGAAGATCGTGCTGAAGTTCGTCGACATCGACATGGTGAGCAGGCCCAGCGGCAGCGGCCGCCCGATCTCCTGCTCGATCGAGGACATGTAGCCGAACCCGGTGCCCATCCAGCTGGCGCCGAAGCTCAGCAGCGCCACGGGGATGAGCAGCGCCCACCACAGGTTGGTGGTGAAGAGCTTCCGGAACTCGGACTTGACCAGGCCGTCCATCAGGCGCCACCTCCGAATCCGCCGTGCTGCTGGTACGGGTTGGGGCCGCCGGGCGGTGCCCAGCCGCCGGTGCCGGGTGGCGGACCGCCGGGCGGGTGCTGGTTGCCGACGTACTGGCCGCTGGTGAGCTGGAAGAACAGCCGTTCGAGGTCGACCTGCTCCTCCTGGATCCCGTAGACGGCGACCCCGGCCTGCAGGGCCAGTTCGGCCACCGACCGGGAGTCGGAGCCGGTGACGGCGATCCGCCCGTCGGGCAGCGGTTCGACCGCCAGCCCGGCCGCCTGCAGCGCGTTCACCAGCGCCTGCGGATCACCGGCCTGCACGAGCACCCGGTTGCGCTGCTGCGCCCGCAGCTGGTCCAGGTCGCCGTTGTAGACGCACTCGCCGCGGCTCACGATCACCACGTGGTCGACGGTGTGCTCCATCTCGCGCAGCAGGTGGCTGGAGACGAGCACGGTGCGCCCGGACGCGGCGAACGACTTCAGGAAGCCGCGCAGCCACGCGATGCCCTCCGGGTCGAGCCCGTTGGCGGGTTCGTCCAAGATCAGTACCTGCGGATCGCCGAGCAGCGCCGTGGCCAGCGCCAGCCGTTGCCGCATGCCCAGCGAGAAGCCGCCCGCGGCCCGGTTCGCGGCGCCGGTCAGCCCGACGAGGTCCAAGGCGTGGTCGACCTGCTGGTCGGGCACGTTCATCGCCGCCGAATAGCAGCGCAGGTGGTTGCGCGCCGTGCGGGACGGGTGGAAGCTCTGCGCCTCCAGCACCGCCCCGACCACGGTGGCGGGGTTGCGCAGCTGCGCGAAGGGCACCCCGTTGACGGTGGCGGTTCCCGACGTCGGGTTCACCAGCCCCAGCACCATGCGCAGCGTCGTCGTCTTGCCGGATCCGTTCGGGCCGAGGAACCCGGTCACCACACCGGGGTGAACGGCGAAGCTGAGGTCGCGGACCGCGCTGACCGGCCCGAAGTTCTTGCTCAGGTTCTGCACCAGGATCCGGCCGCTGCCGTCGTGCACACGCTCCTCCATCGTCGCTCGGCCCCGCAGGGTGCTCGCGAGCGCGGGACGCGGACGATCACGCTCGGGCGCGGGGCCGGTCCCATCCTGCCTGACCGGCCCGCGCCGACAGGGAGGAGTTCGGAAATCAACCGGTCCCGTGCTGCGGCCAGGCGATGGGCCGTTCCGGCCCGGGCCGGCGCGCCGCGGCGGGCCGGCCGTCCTCGGGGCGGGGGGAACGGTGGTGGCGGACCGGTGCGCTGCTCGGCCAGCGGCCGGTGGGCTGCCGCCCCTCGGCGTCCGGGCCGGGCTCGTCCGCCGGGCCGTGGCGGCCGGTCGGGGCGGCGGGCGCGGTGCGGTCGCCGATGAGGCCGCGGTGCACCATCAGCCACGACTCGCACGGCCAGCTGCGGCTGCGCACCGCGCCGGAGCAGGCGGGGCAGCGGCCGTCGGCATCCGGGTGGTGAGCCTCCAGCAGGGCCCGGAGCCCGCTGGTGAGGCGGTGCAGCTCGGACCTGGCGACCGGTAACAGCTCCTCGGTGCCGCCTTCGACGGCCACCCGCTCCAGCCGGGCCAGCCGGTCCAGGACGGCCTCCCGCATCTTCGCGTCGTCCACGTGCCACTCCCCGCGTCGTACGGTCATCGCGCGCGCTGATCGGGGCGGAGAACGCGGGCCCCGGTGGCGCCCGCGACGAGCACCGCCGCAGATCGCCGCGGCTTGGCGCACTCCCATCGGCAGCTCACCCGGCCGACTGCACCGAACTCACTCGGTCGAGTGGATTTCCGGTCGTGGCGGGGAACCGGGCGTTCGTCACGCTGCGCACGTCGGAAATCAAGCGTTCGTGTCCTACACTGGGACCTGGCGGCCTGCTCCCGGTGACCCCCAGGCCGGTTGAGCGGGCCGCCCTCTAACCCCTTCCGGGGTGTTCTCACCTCCACGAGTGAAACTCGCCGGTCTCGCCGCGCAGTGGTCTCGGATGGTCTCGCGGTTGCGGATCGGTTCAGACCAGCACCGCGTCCGGGGCCGTGCTCGGCAGCCCGTGCGCCAGCGCCACCGCCTCGCTCACCAGCAGCCCGCCGTGCGCGTTCAAGCCCCGGGCCAGCGCCGCATCCGCCCGGCACGCCGCCCGCCAGCCCTGATCGGCGATCCGCAGCACGTACGGCAACGTCACGTTCGTCAACGCGTACGTCGAGGTGTTCGGCACCGCGCCCGGCATGTTCGCCACGCAGTAGAACACCGAACCGTGCACCCGGAACGTCGGATCCTCGTGCGTCGTCGGCCGCGAATCCTCGAAGCACCCGCCCTGGTCGATCGCCACGTCCACCAGCACGCTGCCCGGCTTCGACCGCGCTACCAGCTCGTTCGACACCAGCTTCGGCGCCTTCGCACCCGGCACCAGCACCGCGCCGATCACCAGGTCCGCCGCCCGCACCGCCGACTCCACCGCGTACGCGTTCGACGTCACCGTGCGGATCGCGCCCCCGTGCGCCGCGTCGATCTCCCGCAGCCGGTCCACGTCGGTGTCCAGCACCTGCACCTGGGCGCCCATGCCCGACGCCACCCGCGCCGCGTTCAACCCGGCCACCCCGCCGCCGATCACGACCACCCGCGCAGGCGGCACCCCGGGCACGCCGCCCGGCAGCACACCGCGACCACCCTGCGGGGTCAGCAGCGCCTGCGCGCCGACCTGCGGGGCGAGCCTGCCCGCGACCTCGCTCATCGGCGCCAGCAGCGGCAACCCGCCGCGCGCCGTCTGCACCGTCTCGTAGGCGAGAGCCGTCACCTCGGCGCGCAGCAACTCGTCCGTCAACTCCGCCGACGCCGCCAAGTGCAGGTAGGTGAACAGCACCTGGCCCGCCCGCAGCCGCGGGAACTCCTCGGCCACCGGCTCCTTCACCTTCAGCACCAGCTCGCCCTCGGCCCACGCGTCCGCCGCGGACGGCACGATCGTCGCGCCCGCCGCCGCGTAGTCCTCGTCGGGGATCGACGAACCGAGCCCGGCGCCGGCCTCCACGAACACCGCATGCCCCCGCGCGGCCAGCTCGTGCACCCCTGCCGGGGTGCACGCCACCCGGTACTCGTGGTTCTTCACCTCACGCGGCACTGCGACCTTCACCCGGTCCGCCTCCCGACACCACGACCGAACACCGACCCCAGCATCATCCGCCCGGCGTCCGCACCCCGCCGCGAGGAAGGGAACCTTCCGGTCACCGGTGACCGGAAGGTTCCCTTCCTCGCTGTGATCCGGGCGGCTGGGCGTTGACACCCGCCCACGTCCGTTTATCGTTGCCGGGCACGACCACAACCGCACAGCGCCGCAGAACCCGAGCGGGAGAGACCCTGCGCAACGCAGGGCGCCGAAGGAGCAAACCCTCCCCGCAAAACTCTCAGGCACCCATGACCGCTCGGGCGAGGCCACTCTGGAAAGCGCGCGCCCCGGCGCCGCACCCACGGTGCAAGCCGCGAACCACCGCGGCGAAGCTCTCAGGTCCCGAAACAGAGGGGGAGGCCCGCGAACCCAGGGCACACCCGTGCCCGCGATGGTGAGGAGCCTCCATGTCCCTGCCCGAACAGCTGCGCTACACCGAAGAGCACGAGTGGATCGAGGACCGCGGCGACCTGGTGCGCATCGGCATCACCCCGTACGCGGCCCAAGCGCTCGGCGACATCGTCTACGTGCAGCTGCCCGAGGTGGGCGAGCGGATCGAATCCGGCGCCTCCTGCGGTGAGCTGGAATCGACCAAGTCCGTCAGCGACCTGTTCGCGCCCGTGACCGGCGAGGTCGTCGCCGTCAACGCGGCCGCCGCCGACGACCCCGCGGTGATCGGCTCGGATCCGTTCGGCGAGGGCTGGCTGCTCGAAGTGCGTGCCGAGCAGACCGGTGCTGTGCTCACGGCCCAGGAGTACGCCCAGTTCACCGGTGGTGAGTAGGCCGGGGCTGAGGGGGACGGAGCTGTGACGATCAGCGTCTTCGACCTCTTCTCGGTGGGCATCGGCCCGTCGAGTTCGCACACCGTCGGCCCGATGCGGGCGGCGCGGATGTTCACCGCGCGGCTGCGGGACGACGGTCTGCTCGGTCAGGTCGACAAGGTGAAGGCCGAGCTGTTCGGTTCGCTCGGCGCGACGGGGCACGGCCACGGCAGCCCCAAGGCGGTGCTGCTCGGCCTGGAAGGGCACGACCCGGAGACGGTCGACCCGGCCGCCGTCGAACAACGGGTGGAGACGATCCGCGCCGACGGCAGGTTGTTGCTGGCGGGGGAGCGCGACATCCGGTTCTCGGTGGACCGCGACCTGGTGATGCACCGGCGCAGGTCGCTGCCGCTGCACCCCAACGGGATGCGGTTCGCGGCGTTCGGCGCAGGTGGGGAACTGCGGTCCGCGGTGTACTACTCCGTCGGTGGCGGATTCGTCGTCGACGACGAGGCCACCGGCACCGACCGGATCAAGCCGGACGAGACGCCGGTGCGCCACCCGTTCCGCACCGGCGACGAACTGCTCGCCCGGGTCGCCGAATCCGGCTCCCGGATCAGCGACGTCATGTTCGACAACGAGCTGTCCTGGCGCTCCGCCGAGGACGTCCGCGCCCGGCTGCTGCACATCTGGTCCGTGATGCAGGAGTGCGTCGACAACGGGTGCCGCAACGACGGGGAACTTCCCGGCGGGCTGCGGGTGAAGCGGCGCGCCGCCGCGCTGCGGGCGAACCTCGGCGAGCAGGACGACGCCATGGAATGGCTCACCCTGTTCGCGCTCGCCGTCAACGAGGAGAACGCGGCAGGCGGACGGGTCGTCACCGCGCCCACCAACGGTGCCGCCGGCATCGTTCCCGCGGTGCTGCACTACTACGTGCGCTTCGTGCCGGGGGCGAACGAGCAGGGCGTCATCCGGTTCCTGCTCGCCGCCGGTGCCATCGGGGTGCTGTTCAAGGAGAACGCGTCGATCTCCGGTGCCGAGGTCGGCTGCCAGGGCGAAGTCGGTTCGGCCTGCTCGATGGCGGCCGCCGGGCTCGCCGAGGCGATGGGCGCGACGCCGTGGCAGGTGGAGAACGCCGCCGAGATCGCGATGGAGCACAACCTCGGCCTCACCTGCGACCCCATCGGCGGGCTGGTGCAGATCCCGTGCATCGAGCGCAACGCCGTCGCCGCGGTCAAGGCCGTCACGGCGACGCGGATGGCGCTGCGCGGCGACGGCAGCCACTTCGTGTCGCTCGACAAGGTGATCAAGACGATGCGGGAGACCGGGCGCGACATGAAGGTCAAGTACAAGGAGACCGCTCGCGGCGGGCTCGCGGTGAACGTCATCGAGTGCTGAGAGCGCTTCGTCTCGCCCGGCGCTCGAAACCGCGCGGGGCGGTGAGAGCAGGGGAACCTTCCTGTCACGTCGCAGGCGTGGACCACCGGCGTGAGTCGATGCGAGCAGGGGAACCTTCCTGTCACCGGTGCGATGAGGGGAACCTTCCTGTCACGCTCGGCCTCGTCCGGAGCCGTGGTGGCCGGTGTGGTGGAGTGCGGCGGTGGTGTTCCGGCGGGCCGCGCGGTGGTGGCTCCGGATGACGGGGAGGTTCCCTTGCAGAATTTAGGATGCGCACAACTCAGTTGCGCGCAACTTGAATTGGGGCTAATGTCGGCCACGTGCAGGAGGCGGGGATGAGCGCGGACTCGGCGCTGTCGCTGGACCAGCAGGTGTGCTTCGCGCTCTACAGCGCGTCGCGCTCCTTCACCAACCTGTACCGGCCGTTCCTCGACGAGCTGGGACTGACCTACCCGCAATACCTGGTGATGCTGGTGCTCTGGGAACACGACTCGCTGGCGGTCAAGGACCTCGGGGCGATGCTCAAGCTGGACTCCGGGACGCTGTCGCCGCTGCTGAAACGGCTCGAAGCGAGCGGACTGGTGGACCGGCGGCGCAGCACCCGCGACGAGCGGTCCGTCGAGATCGGACTGACCGAGCGGGGGCGGGAGCTGCGGCAGCACGCCGAGCAGATCCCGAACCGGGTGCTCGCCGCCAGCGGCATGGAACTCGAGGAGGTGCTGGCGCTGCGCTCCACGCTGCACCGGCTCACCGCCAACGTGGACCAGGCCGCGCACCGGGCCAGGGCCGCCGTCGCCGACGGCGTCCCCATCACCGACGAACTCCTGCGCGGGACCACGACACAAGGAGACTGAGATGGCAGCGTTGTACACCGCCGAAGCGACCGCGACCGGGGAAGGGCGCGGTGGCCGCACCCGCTCCTCCGACGGAGTGCTCGACCTCGACCTGGCGGTCCCGCGCGAGATGGGCGGCCCCGGTGGCGACTCCACGAACCCGGAGCAGCTGTTCGCCGCCGGTTACGCAGCCTGCTTCCACAGCGCGCTGCAACTGGTCGCCCGCAAGGCGAAGGCGAACATCGCCGACTCCTCGGTGACCGCCCAGGTCGGCATCGGCAGCAACGGCGCGGGCGGGTACGCGCTCGAGGTCACGCTGTCGGTCAGCCTCCCCGGCGTCGACCAGGAGCAGGCCCGGCAGCTCACCGAGCAGGCCGACGCGGTGTGCCCGTACTCCAACGCCATCCGCGGGAACGTCCAGATCGACCTCGCGGTCGCCTGACCTCCGCTCGGCGCGCCCGCCTCGGATTCCGGGGCGGGCGCCGTCACATCAGCAGCACGTACACCGCGCCGATCGCGCCGGCCAGCAGCGCGAGCGCGGTGAACGCCGCCTGCAGCACGCCGTCCGGCAGCGGTTTCGCCGCGCGCAGGTTCCGCTCCGCCTGCCGGTGCCTGCGCCACGACGCGACCGCGATCACCGCCGCCAGCGGCAGCGCCACCGCGGCGCACACCGCGGCCGCGACCGCGCTGCGGTGCGCCAGCAACCGCAGCAGCACCATCAGGCCCACCACGAACGTCAACCCGGTCCGCAGCCAGGCCAAGGTCGTGCGCTCGACCTGCAAGCCCGGATCCCACGGGCCCTGCCCCGGCACGCTCAGAACCCGTTGACCAGCAGCAGCACCGTCGCCGCCACGCCGACCACGCCGAGCCCGAACCCGAGGACCGGCGCCAGCTTCGGCGGCGGCAGCGGGGCCTTCGTGCGCAGCGCCCGCTCCATCGTCATCCACCGGCCGAACGCCGCCACGCTGCACACCACGCCCGCGAGCAGCAGCAGTACCGCCAGCGAGGTCCGCAGCGGATCCGGGCCGGGCGACATCGCCGCGTTCAACGCCTCCACGCCGACACCGGCCGCCATCAACGCCAAGGCGGTGCGGATCCACGCCAAGAACGTGCGCTCGTTCGCCAGCGTGAACCGGGGATCCGGTTCCTCGCCCACCCCGTAGATCCGGTGCGGCCAGCGCCTACACGCGGGCTCTTCGTTCTCGGCAGCCATACCGCCACCGTAGTGCGACCGGAGCAGCGCGAATCCGTCGAGGGGGCGATGCCGCGGGGCACCGGCGCGGCGCTCGGCCGGATCCGGTGCCCTGCGGACGGGAGAACTCAGAAGTCGAACACGGCCCCCGCGGCGGACGCCGCCACGCACTGGTTGCCGAACTCCTTCTCGAAGTGCACCGGGCGGCCCTGCCAGGTGCCGTGCGCCGTGCCGACCACCGGCTTCAGCTCCATCGTGCACTGGCCGGTGTGCGCCTGGCCGAGCTGCTCGAAGTCGCCGCCCGCCGTGGTCAGGCTGTCGCAGGCCGCCGCCGCGTTCGGGTGCGAACCGCCCACCGGCTCGCAGCGCAGCGACACCGTGCGCGGCAACTCCGCCCGGTCCTTCGCCGCGATCGTCAAGGTCAGGTCGCTCTGCGCCGCAGCCGCGCCCGCCGTCGCCGGGGTGAGCACGAGGACGGCCGTCGCCGCGAGCAGAAGACCGCGGATGAAGCGGGTGGCAGCCATGTCGGTGCGCCTCCAAGAGGTAGTGGGGAAGACTCCGCACAGATCTATCGGCAGCGGCCCCGCGATTTCCGCACCTGCGACCGAAGATCACCAGATCGTGGGGTTCACGGACGGGGAGGTGGTCACCCTCGGCTCATCTGGATCGAGCGCCGTGGCTGGAGTGGATCACTCCAAAGTGGAGAGGATGAGGCTCGGTGCGGAGGCGTCCGTTCGTTCGAACTTCGGTGACCGGAAGGTTCCCTTGCCCGCACCGGTGACCGGAAGGTTCCCTTGCCCGCACCGGTGACCGGAAGGTTCCCTTCATCGCACTCGTGACCGGAAGGTTCCCCTGCTCGCCCCGGCCCACGCCGGTCGCGTCCGCACCTGCGATGTGACCGGAAGGTTCCCTTCATCGCACCCGTGACAGGAAGGTTCCCCTGCTCGCGGCCGGCCCGTCAGCCGTACAGCTCGTCCAGCACCTCGGCGTACTTGGTGTGGATGACGCGCCGCCGCAACTTCAACGCGGGACTGAGCTCGCCACCCGCCGCACCCCACGGCCGGTCCAGCACGCGGTGCGCGCGCACCTGGCCGGAGCTGCCCAGCGCGGCGTTGGCCGCGTCCACCGCGCGGTCCACTTCGGCCAGCACCTGCGCGTCGCGGGCGAGCTCGGCGAGATCGGTGGTGCCGATGCCGTGCGCGGCCGCCCACGCAGGCGCGGTGTCCTCGTCGAGCACGACCAGCGCGACGACGTGCGGCCTGCCGTCGCCGAAGGCGAGCGCGTGCCCGATCAGCGGGTGCGCGCGCAGCGCGTTCTCCACGACGCTGGGGGCGACGGTCTCCCCGTGCGAGTTGATGATCAACTCGCTCTTGCGGTCGGTGATGGTGAGGTAGCCGTCGTCGACGTGCCCGACGTCCCCGGTGCGCAACCAGCCGTCGGCGCCCGCCGCCGCCCGGACCAGGCCGTCCTCCTGCAGGTGCCCCGCGCAGACCACGGGCCCGCGCACCAGCACTTCACCGTCCTCGTCGATGCGGACCTCGACGCCGGGCAGCGGGGTGCCGACGGTGCCGAAGCGCACCGCGCCCGGCCGGTTGGTGGTGGCCCAGCCGCTGGACTCGGTCGACCCCCACGTCTCGAAGATGTCGAAGCCGAGCCCGGAGAACAGCTCCAGCAGGTCGCGGCGCAGCGGAGCCGCCCCGCTCGCGCCCCACACGGTGCCGTCGAGGCCGAGCCCGCTGAGCACCTCGTGCTTCTCGGCCGCGGTGTGCGCGGTGGGCTGGGCGCGGGCGAGGGCGGCGAGCCGTTCCCACATCCGCGGCACCCCGAAGAACGTGTGCGGACGAACCTGTGGCAGCACCCGCACGGCCTCGGCGATGCCGTTGCAGAAGTGCACGTGCGCGACGTCGTGGATGGCGCTGTAGACGTTGCCCGCGCGCTCCGACATGTGCGCCATCGGCAGGTAGCACAGGGTCCCGGCGTGCGGCGGCGCGCCCGTGACCAGCTGCCGGGCGGAGGCTGCGGCGAGCACGTTGCGGTGGGTCAGCACCACGGCCCGCTGCATCCCGATCGCGTCGGGGGAGTAGAGCACGGTCACCGGATCGTCCGGCACCACGTCCGCGGTGCGCCGCCGAACCAGCTCCGGGTCCTGCCGCAGCAGCCCGCCGCCGTGTTCGCGCAGCGTCGCCCAGGTGCGGAAGCGGGTGTCCTCCGCGGGGATCGCGGCCTCGTCGACGACGATGACGTGGCCGAGCGCGTCCGGTTCGCGCAGCGCCGCCGACCAGCGGCGCACGTGGTGGGCGTTGCCGAGAACGGCGATGTGCGCCCGGCTGTGCCGCGTGACGTCGCGGATCTCGCCGGAGCTCGACGCGGGGTGCACGGCGATCGGCACCGCCCCGAGGTGCGTGGCGGCGACGTCGGCCAGCCACTGCTCCGCGCCGTTCGACATCATCAGCACCACCGTCTGGCCGCGCTGCAACCCGAGGTCGGCGAAGCCCGCGGCGAGGTCCTGCACCGCCTCCGCCGCCTCGCCCCAGCTCCAGGTCCGGCCGTCCGCGGTCAGCGCCGGGTGGTCCCGGTGCTCGGTCGCGTTGCGCTCGAACAGGTGCGGGATGGTCGCGGTCAGCGTCGGTGCCGGTGATGTGCTCATGTGGCTCCTCCACTCACGAGGCGGCCACGTGCGTGACGCGAGGTTCGTGGTGACCTCGCCGATGAAACCGCACCGGAGGCCCGTTTGGCCAGTAGGCGGACGGGTGCCGTCGGGAGCGGGGTGCGGGGGCCCGGCTGCACCGCGTGTTCGAGGCTCGTGCCTGGCGCGCCCCCGGGTTCGGCCGTCCGAGGAGCCGGCTCGCTCGAACGGGCCGCTGTCCGGATCGCTACCGGTGACCGCCGAGCGCTCGGCGCACCGGCGGCGGGCCGGGTGACAGGAAGGTTCCCTTCACCGCACCCGTGATCGGAAGGTTCCCTTCATCGCACCGGTGATCGGAAGGTTCCCTTGCTCGCGCCGGTGGCAGGAAGGTTCCCTTCCTCCGATCAGACGTGGTCGCGGATGACGTCGTTGATCGCGTTCTGGAACCCGTTGACGAGCACGTGGATGGTCAGCGGCCGCAGCTGCTGGGTGGCGACGTGCACCCGTTCCCGCTCTTCTTCGGGCCGTCCGCGTTCGAGGTAGGGCCGCAGCACGTTCGCGGCGAACAGTTCGCGCAGCTCGACGGCGATCTGCGAGGTGTGCTGCTCGACGATGTCCTTGGCTTCGAGGAGCATGCCCTGCGGCAGGTCGAGGTCGAGGATCTGCAGCCCGACGCCGAGCATGGCGGAGTTGGACAGCCGCACCCGGCTGAGGTCGTCGTCGAGGGCTTGGAGGATGCCGAGCGAGATGAGCTTGCCGACGAGGTCGTCGTCGAGCTGCCGCCCGGCGCGCTGGCTGAGCTCGTGCCGGGTGAGGTCTTCGCTCTGGTCGCTGGTCCACGGCGCGAGCAGTGCGCGGTGCAGCGCGAGGTCTTCGGCCGTGGCGTCGTCGGGGATCCGCTCCAGGTGCCGTTCGATGGCGGAGAGGGTGAACCCGAGCGCTTGCAGTTCCCGGATCAGGTCGAGCCGCGCCAGGTGGTCGCCGCCGTAGAGGCCCAGCCGCCCGCGGAGCCGGGGCGGGGGCAGCAGACCGCGGGACGCGTAGAAGCGAACGGTCCGCACGGTGACGCCGGCGCGCGCGGCCAACTCGTCGATGGTCAGCTCTTCGTCCGCGGTTCGGAGCATGGTCGGGGAGCTTACTCCTTGACCGCTGTGACACCAACGATGTAACACTGATTGCGTCGCGACACGGTGTCGTGCGCGGCGTGCGGCCGCTGGCGGAGAGGTGCAGGCGTGACGGCAAGAGGTGACGGCCCCCTCGCGGGCCTGCGGGTGGTGGAGCTGGCGGGCCTCGGACCCGCTCCGTTCTGCGGGATGCTGCTGGCGGACCTGGGCGCGGACGTGGTCCGCGTCGGCCGTCCCGGCGGGGCTCCCGGCGAGCACGACCTGCTGGACCGGGGCAAGCGCGCGATCTCGGTGGACCTCAAGCACGAGCAGGGCCCGGAGACGGTGCTGGCGCTGGCCGAACGCGCCGACGTGCTCATCGAGGGCTTCCGGCCGGGGGTCGCCGAACGCCTCGGCGTCGGCCCCGAGCAGTGCTGGGAGCGGAACCCGAAGCTGGTGTTCGGCCGGATGACCGGCTGGGGCCAGGACGGTCCGCTGGCGCAGACCGCGGGCCACGACATCGGCTACATCGCGTTGAGCGGCATGCTGCACGCCATCGGCCGCAGCGGTGGCCCGCCGCAGGTCCCGGCGAACCTGCTGGGCGATTTCGGCGGCGGCGCCCTGTACCTGGCGGTGGGCGTGCTGTCCGCGGTGCTGAACGCGCGCAGCACCGGGCAGGGCCAGGTCGTCGACGCGTCCATCGTGGACGGTGCCGCGCACCTGGGTTCGATGCTGTTCGGGTTCGCCGCCGCCGGCGCGTGGCAGGAGCGGCGCGGCACGAACCTGCTCGACACCGGCGCGCCCTACTACGACGTGTACGAGACCTCCGACGGCGAGCACGTGGCGGTCGGCGCGCTGGAACCCAAGTTCTACGCCGAGCTGGTCGACCGACTCGGCCTCGACGACCTCCCGGACCGCGACGACGCGGCGAACTGGCCCGCGCTGCGCGAGCGGTTCGCCGCGACCTTCGCGAGCCGCACCCGCGCCGAGTGGACCGAGGTCTTCGACGGTTCCGACGCCTGCGTCGCCCCCGTGCTGTCCATGAGCGAAGCCCGGGAGCACCCGCACCTGCAGGCCCGCGGCACCCTGCCCAGCCCCGGTGGCGTGCTGCAGCCCGCGCCCGCACCGCGGTTCTCCCGCACCCCGAGTTCACCGCCGCGCCCGGTCCCCGCCCCGGACACTGCGGTGCTGGCCGACTGGCAGGTGCCCACCGCGGCGGACCTGCTGGCGTCCGGCGCGATCCACCAGGCCCGAGAGGAAGCGTGACCCGCATGCGCAGGGAACTGTTCGAAGCCGAGCACGAGGCGTTCCGCGAGACCGCCAAGGCGTTCATCGCCAAAGAACTCCTCCCGCACCAGGAGGAGTGGGAGGCCGCGGGCGTCGTCAGCCGCGACGCGTGGCTGGCCGCCGGCGAGCAGGGCCTGCTCGGCATCGCCGTCGACGAGACCTACGGCGGCGGGGGAGTCGACGACTTCCGGTTCAACGTGGTGTTCGACGAAGAGCTCGTCAACGCCGGTATCAACGGCTTCGGCGTGCCCGTGCACAGCGACATCAACATCCCCTACCTGACCCGGCTGGCCACCGAGGAGCAGAAGCGGCGCTGGCTGCCCGGCTTCTGCACCGGCGAGATCATCAGCGCCATCGCTATGACCGAACCCGGAGCGGGCAGCGACCTGCAGGGCATGCGCACCACCGCGGTCCGCGACGGCGACCACTACGTGCTCAACGGGCAGAAGACGTTCATCTCCAACGGCATCAACGCCGATCTGGTGATCGTCGCCGCCCGCACCGACCCGGACGCGGGCGCGCAGGGCATCAGCCTGCTCGTCGTCGAGCGCGGCATGGACGGTTTCGAACGCGGCCGCAACCTGGAGAAGATCGGGCAGAAGTCCCAGGACACCGCCGAGCTGTACTTCAACGACGTGCGGGTGCCCGCGGCGAACCTGCTCGGCGAAGAGGGCCAGGGCTTCATCTACCTGATGCAGAACCTGCCGCAGGAACGGCTGTCCATCGCCGTCGCCGCCGCCGCCAGCGCCGAGAAGATCCTGGAGATCACCAAGCAGTACTGCCGGGACCGCACCGCCTTCGGCCGCCCCATCGGCAAGTTCCAGAACACCCGTTTCGAACTGGCCGAGATGGCCACCGAGGTGCAGATCGGCCGCGTGTTCGCCGACCGTTGCGTCGCCGACCACGTCCGCGGTGAACTGAGCGTGGAACACGCCGCCATGGCCAAGTGGTGGCTCACCGAGATGAACAAGCGCGTCGTGGACCGCTGCCTGCAGCTGCACGGCGGCTACGGCTACATGCTGGAATACCCCGTCGCGAAGGCGTTCCTCGACTCGCGCGTGCAGACCATCTACGGCGGCACGACCGAGATCATGAAGGAGATCGTGGGGCGCTCGCTGGGGATCTGAGTCGGAAGAGGTGCGGCATGGACTGGATGGTCACCCCCGCGGCGGACCGGGCGCTGTCCGACGTGCTGCCCTCCGCGCTGGCCGCCCTCGGCACCGCCGGGTTCACCGACGTGCTCGGGATCCCGCGGTGCCGTTCGGCGGCCGTGCTGCTCGTCGACGGGCTCGGCTGGTCGCTGCTGCGCGAGCACGCCGCCGACGCGCCGGCGCTGAACTCGCTGGCCACCGGTGAGCCGCTCGTCGCCGGATTCCCCACCACCACCGCCACCAGCATCACCTCGCTCGGCACCGGGCGGCGCGCCGGTGAGCACGGGATCGTCGGCTACACCTTCGCCGAACCCTCCGGCGGTCTGCTGCACCCGCTGGCGTGGGTGAGCCGCGGCGCCGACGGGCGGCGGCGCGGGCTGCTCGACGAGTGGCCGCCGGAAATCGCCCAGCCCACCCCGACCGCGCTGGAACGCGCCGCCGAAGCCGGGGTGGCCGTCCGCTCCGTCGCGCCCGCCGAGTTCGGCGGGACCGGGCTGACCAGGGCCGCGCTGCGCGGCGGCGAGTTCCGCGGCGTGCACGCGCTCGGCGACCTCGGTGCGGAACTGCTCGCCGCGCTCGCCGAGCCCGGGCCCGCGCTGTGCTACGGCTACCACGGCCACCTCGACCTCGTCGGCCACGTGCACGGGCCCGGTTCGTTGCCGTGGCGGATCCAGCTCGCCCAGGTCGACCGGCTCGTCGACTCGCTGCTGCAACGGCTGCCCGCCGAATCGGTGCTGCTCGTCGTCGCCGACCACGGCATGGTCGCCGTCGACCCGGCCGACGCCGTCGACGCCGACTCCGAACCCGCGCTGCGCGCCGGGCTGCGGCTCATCGGCGGCGAACCCCGCGCCCGCCACCTCTACCCGCTGCCGGGGGCGCGCGACGACGTGCTGCACGCCTGGCGGGACGTGCTGGGGGAGCGCGGCGCCGTCGTGACCCGCGAGCAGGCCGTCGACGACGGGTGGTTCGGCCCCGTCGTCACCGACGAGGTGCGCTCGCGCATCGGCGAGGCCATCGCCGTGCTGCGCGACGGCGCGGTCGTGCGGTCCGCGGCCGAACCCGGCGAATCCGCGTTGCGCGGCCACCACGGCTCGCTCACCGCGGCCGAACAGCACGTGCCGCTGCTGATCGCGCGGGGATGAGCGCGGCGCGCCGGTGACCGGTCGCGTCCGGGCGGCCGCCGGGAACGGTTCCGGGCTCGTGGTCGCCGGTGACGGTCCGTCGGTGCAGCGCCGATCGCGTTCGTCCGTCCTGCGTCGGCCGGTTCTGCGTCGGCCGGTTCTGGGGTCGCGGGTTCTGCGTTCGTCGGTTCAGCGGAGGAAGGAGTCGCGGGAGAAGTCCTCGTCACCGGGGTCGTCGTCGCGGCGGGGCCGGTTCGGGCGGGACCGCGGCGGCTGGGCGGGCCGGTCGGCCGCGGGCGGTGCCGGTCTCGGCGCGGGTTCCGCCGCCGCGTCGACGTCCGCGGGCGGCTGCGCCCCGTGCGCCTGGTAGGCCTCGCGGAACTGCTCGGCCCGATCGCCCAGCACCGGTTCCACGGTGGCGTTCATCGTCTCCGCGGCCCGCTGGGTGGCCTGCCGGATGGTCTGCACGATCGTCTGCTGCAGCTCGGTGTGCGAGCAGCGCATCGCCTCCGGGCTCAGCCGCAGGTCGAGCACCGCGCCGGACGGGGCGACGGTCACGGTGACCGCACCGTCCTGGCTGCGCGCCTCGCCGCGGATCTCGCTCATCTTGTCCTTGAGCTGCGCCGCGGCCGCCGCCTGCTCCTCGAAACGGGACAGCATCTCCCGGACGCGCTGCTGGGCGCTGGACATGAAAAGTCTCCCCGACTTCCGAACGTTTTCAGAGAGCGTAGCCAGTGCTGGTGGCGCGCCGCGGACGTTCCGCGGTTTCCGCTCCGCGCCGAACCTCGGAGGTGGTGACGAGGAGCACAATGGGGGTGCGGCGACGCCTCGTCGGCCTCTTGTATCTATGCGGCGATCCGCCTAGAGTTCCCGACGGCCGGAATGTTGTTTCCGCATAGCGAAATCCTCAGTGGTGAGGAGGCGTGCCCATGTCCACCACCAGCGCCACGACCGCCCCCGACCTCGACCGGCTCGTGCGGCACCTGCGCACCGCGCTGCCCGAACGCGCGGTGATCACCGATCCGCAACGGCTGCGCACCTACGAATGCGACGGGCTCGCCAGCCACCGCGTCGTGCCCGCCGTCGTCGTCCTCCCGGAAACCACCGAACAGGTCCAGCACGTCGTCACCGCCTGCGCCGAGCAGGACGTGCCGTTCGTCGCGCGCGGCTCCGGCACCGGCCTGTCCGGCGGGGCGCTCCCGCACTCCGACGGCGTCCTCATCGTCACCGCCAAGATGCGCCGCATCCTCGACGTCGACATCGCCAACGAACGCGCCGTCGTCGAACCCGGCGTCATCAACCTCGACGTCACCCGCGCCGCCGCCCCGCACGGCTACTACTTCGCGCCCGACCCCTCCAGCCAGCAGGTCTGCTCCGTCGGCGGCAACGTCGCCGAGAACTCCGGCGGCGCGCACTGCCTCAAGTACGGGTTCACCACCCACCACGTGCTCGGGCTGCAGGTCGTGCTGCCGAACGGAGAACTCGTCGAACTCGGCGGCACCGCCCGCGAAGCACCCGGCTACGACCTGCTCGGCGCGTTCATCGGCAGCGAAGGGACCCTCGGCGTCGTCACCCGGATCACCGTGCGGCTGCTGCGCGCACCCGAAGCCGTGCAGACCCTGCTCGCCGGCTTCCGCACCACCGACGACGCGGGCGCCGCCGTCTCCGCCATCATCAGCGCCGGAGTCACCCCCGCCGCCATCGAGATGATGGACGCGCTCGCCATCGAAGCCGCCGAACAAGCCGTCCACTGCGGATATCCCGACGGAGCGGGTGCCGTCCTCGTCGTCGAACTCGACGGGCCCACCGCCGAAGTCGAGCACACCTTCGCCGAGGTGAAGCGGCACTGCGACCGGCACGGGGCCTTCGAGATCCGCGTCGCCGCCGACGACCAGGAACGCGCCACCATCTGGAAAGGCCGCAAATCCGCGTTCGCCGCCGTCGGCCGCATCAGCCCCGACTACATCGTCCAGGACGGGGTGATCCCGCGGACCGCGCTGCCCGAAGTGCTCGGCCGCATCGCCCGCCTCTCCGCCGACTCCGGCGTCCGCGTCGCCAACGTCTTCCACGCCGGAGACGGGAACCTGCACCCGCTCGTGCTGTTCGACGACGCCGAGGACGGCGCCGCCGAACGCGCCGAAGCCGTCTCCGGCGCCATCCTCGACCTCTGCATCGAACACGGCGGCTCCATCACCGGGGAGCACGGCGTCGGCGCCGACAAGGTCAAGTACATGGGGCGCATGTTCACCGACGACGACCTCGACACCATGCAACTCCTGCGGTGCGCGTTCGACCCCGCCGGGATCTGCAACCCCGGCAAGGTGTTCCCCACGCCGCGGCTGTGCGGCGAAGTCCCCGGACCCCGCCGCGGCGTGCACCCGCTGACCGAAGCAGGATTGGCGGACCAGTTCTGATGACCACCACCCGCGCCGCCCTCCACGACCGGCTCGGCGACCGCCTCCGCGACGCCACCGAACACGACGAGATCGCCGGCATCCGGCCCCGCTGGGTCGTCACCGCCGCCGACACCGCCGACGTCGCCGACGCGCTGCGCGCCGCCGCCGAACACGACCTCACCGTCGTGCCCCGCGGCTCCGGCAGCAGACTCGACTGGGGACCGGCGCCCACCTCCGCCGACCTGCTGCTCGACCTCGCGCCCTGCACAGGCATCCTCGAACACGCCGCGGGCGACCTCGTCATCAGCGCCCGCGCCGGAACCCCGCTGCGCGCGCTGCACGACACCGCCGCCGCAGCAGGTCAACGGCTGCCCATCGATCCGCCGCAGCCCACCGCCACCGTCGGCGGCGTCGTCGCCACCGGCACCTCCGGACCCGCCCGGCACTACTTCGGCGGAATCCGCGACCTGCTCATCGGCATCACCGTCGTCCTCGCCGACGGGACCACCACCACCTCCGGCGGCAACGTCGTCAAGAACGTCGCCGGATACGACCTCGGCAAGCTCTACACCGGATCCTTCGGCACCCTCGGCGTCATCACCGAAGCCGTGTTCCGGCTGCACCCCCTCGCCGCCGAACACCGCTGGATCAGCAGCACCACCCACGACCCCGGCGACGCCGCAGGCATCGTCGACGCCCACCGGCACAGCCAGGCCATGCCCACCGCCATCGAACTCGACCGGCCCGAACCCGGCGGACCCATCACCATCACCGCGCAGCTCGAAGGCCGCCCCGACGCCACCCACGCCCGCGCCGACGCGCTCGCCCGCACCGTCGGCGGCGAAGTCCACGAGCACCCGCCCGGCTGGTGGGGCGCGCACCCCTTCCCCGCCGACGGCACCGGCCTGCGCATCGGCACCGAACCGGCCGCGCTGGCCGACCTGCTCCGCGCCGCCGACCGAGCCGCCACCCGCACCGCACTGCCGCTCGCGCTGCGCGGCGCCGCCGGACTCGGCGTCCTGCACGCCGGACTCCCCGGCACCGCCGACCCCGCCGCCACCACCGAACTCGTCACCGCGCTGCGCGCACTGCCCGGCTACACCGCGCTCGAACGCGGCACCCCCGCCGTCCGCGCCGCCCTCGACCCGTGGGGGCCGCGACCCGCCGCGCTCACCGCGCTCGACCGGCAGCTCAAGGACCGCTTCGACCCCGGACACCGACTCGCCCCCGGCCGCCACGCGGGAGGAATCCGATGACCGACACCGAACCCGACGACGTGCTCCGCGGCGGAGCGTTCGACGCGCTGCACCCGCCGCAACGCGAACTCGTCGACGACTGCGTCCACTGCGGGTTCTGCCTGCCCAGCTGCCCCACCTACGACCTGTGGGGCGAAGAGATGGACTCGCCGCGCGGCCGCATCTACCTCATGAAGGAAGGCCTCGAAGGCGAACCCATGACCGACACCATGGTCGGCCACATGGACGCCTGCCTCGGCTGCATGGCCTGCGTCAGCGCCTGCCCCTCCGGAGTGCAGTACGGCACCCTCATCAACGAGACCCGCGCCCAGATCGAACGCAACCACACCCGCGGGCGCTGGGAGAAGCTGCTGCGCACCGCGATCTTCACCCTCTTCCCGCACCCGCGCAGGCTCCGCGCGCTCCGCGGACCCCTCGCCCTCTACCAACGGCTCCGCATCGGAGCACTGCTGCGCCGCACCGGGATCACCGACGCGCTGCCGCCTCACCTGCGCACCATGGAATCTCTCGCACCGCCCATCACCCGGGCGCCCCGGCTCGGCCGCCGCGTGCCCGCCCGCGGACCGCGCCGCGCCACCGTCGGCATGATCACCGGCTGCGTGCAGAGCGCCTTCTTCCCCGACGTCAACGCCGCCACCGCCCGCGTCCTCGCCGCCGAAGGGTGCGACGTCGTCATCCCACCCGCGCAAGGGTGCTGCGGCGCGCTCAGCGAACACTCCGGCCGCGAAGCCGAAGCCACCGCCTTCGCCCGCGCCCTCCTCGACACCTTCGAGCAGACCCGCGTCGACCACGTCGTCATCAACTCCGCGGGCTGCGGCTCCACCCTCAAGGACTACCCGCGGCTGCTGCGCGACGACCCGCACTACGCCGCCAAGGCCGAACGGTTCGCCGCCCAGGTCCGCGACATCACCGAACTGCTCACCGAACTCGGACCCGCCGCCACCCGGCACCCGCTGCCCGCCGCCGTCGCGTACCACGACGCCTGCCACCTCAGCCACGGCCAAGGCATCCGCCGCCAACCCCGCGACCTGCTGCGCGACATCCCCGGCATCGAACTCCGCGAAATCGATCGCGGCGAACTGTGCTGCGGCTCCGCCGGGATCTACAACCTGCTCCAACCCGACGCCGCCCGCGAACTCGGCGACCGCAAGGCCGGCCACGTCCGCGACACCGGCGCGCAACTGCTCGTCACCGCCAACCCCGGGTGCTCCATGCAGATCCGCGCCGCCCTCGAACGGCGCGGGGAAGCCATGCCGATGGCGCACACCGTGCAGGTGCTCGACGCGGCCATCCGCGGGGTGGGGGTGGACGGGTTGCTGCGGGGTTGAGCGCGGGGGTGGCAGGAAGGTTCCCTTCATCGCACCGGTGACCGGAAGGTTCCCTTGCTCGTGACCCGACGGCCGGAACCTCGGCGTCGGCGCCGCGTGACAGGAAGGTTCCCTCCACCGCACCGGTGACTGGAAGGTTCCCTTGCTCGGAGCCCGCAGCGGACGTCTCGTCAAGGCGCTGAGCGCACCCCGAACCCGGGCCGGACGGCGCTACCAGCGGCAGTGGTGCGCGGTTATCGTCGCCGTCTCGGCCCGTCGGCCTCCGCCACGAAGGAGTGGTCGTGTACCAACAGATCCTGGCCCCGCTGTTCGGTTCGCTCGGCTGGAGCGCCCTCGCGGCCGCCCTGCCGCTGCTGGTCCTGTTCGCCCTGCTGGGCGTCGCGCGCATGACCGCGTGGAAGGCCTCGCTCATCGCGTTGGCCGTCGCGCTCGCGGTCGCGGTGTTCGTGTACCCGATGCCGGTCGACCAGGCCCTGCTGTCCGCCGTGCTCGGCGCGGCCTTCGGCTTCTTCCCGATCCTGTGGATCGTCATCAACGCGATCTGGATCTACCAGATGACCGTCACCACCGGGCACTTCGACGTGCTGCAGCGGAGCTTCTCCCGGGTCAGCGGGGACCGGCGGATCCAAGCGGTGATCATCGCGTTCTGCTTCGGCGCGCTGCTCGAAGCACTCGCCGGCTTCGGCACCCCGGTCGCGATCACCACGGTGATGCTGCTGGCGCTCGGGATCAGCCCCATGACCTCGGCCGTCGTGGCGCTCGTCGCGAACACCGCGCCCGTCGCCTACGGAGCGCTCGCCTCGCCGCTGGTCACGTTGGCCAGCGTCACCGAACTGCCGCTGGACGAGCTCGGCGCCATGACGGGCAGGCAGACCCCGGTTCTCGCGGTGATCGTGCCGATGGTGCTCGTCGGCATCATCGACGGGGTGCGGGGCGTGCGCGAAACCCTCCCGGCCACCCTCACCTGCGGCATCACCTTCGCCGTCGCCCAGTTCGCCGCCGCGAACTACGTGTCCGTGCCGCTGACCGACATCATCGCGGCGCTGCTCGCGGCCGGGGCGACCGTGCTGCTGCTGCGGGTGTGGACGCCGCGCGGAGCGGAACCGCCCGCGACCGGAGGCGCCGACGGGCGCGGTGACGTGCTCCGCGCCTACGCGCCATACCTGATCATCATCGCGGTGTTCGTCGTCGCCCAGCTCGGGCTCGTCGCCGACCTGCTCGAGACCGTCACGCTCAAGTTCGGCTGGCCAGGGCTGGACGTCCGCGACGCGGGCGGGGACGCGCTGTCGCTCACCGAGTTCAAGCTGAACTGGCTGTCCAGCGCCGGATCGTTGCTGCTGATCGCCGGGCTCATCACCATTCCGGTGATCGGGATCCGGGCGCGCGACGCGCTCGGCCGCTACGGCGCCACCTACCGGCAGCTCGCGTTGCCGATCGTCACCGTGATGGCGGTGCTCGCCATCGCCTACGTCATGAACACCTCGGGGCAGACCGCGACGCTCGGCACCTGGATGGCCGCCACCGGCGGGCTGTTCGCGTTCCTCTCGCCGATCCTCGGCTGGCTCGGCGTCGCCGTCACCGGATCCGACACCTCGTCGAACTCGCTGTTCGGGGCGCTGCAGGTGACCGCGGCCGAACAGGCCGGGATCGAACCGATGCTCGCGGCCGCCGCCAACGGATCCGGCGGTGTGCTCGGCAAGATGATCTCCCCGCAGAACCTGGCGATCGCCGCGGGAGCCGTCGGCATGGCCGGGCGTGAAGGGGACCTGTTCCGCCGCGTCCTGCCGTTCAGCCTCGGATTCCTGCTGCTGATGTGCGTGCTGGTGGCGTTGCAGTCGACGCCGGTGCTGTCCTGGATGACCTGAGCAGGGGAACCTTCCGGTCACCGCTGCGGGGAAGGGAACCTTCCGGTCACGGCGCCGCCCTCACCCGTGCCGACCGGGTGCGAGGAAGGGAACCTTCCGGTCACCAGTGGCAGAAAGGTTCCCTTCCTCGCGCCCGCATGCCATTGACTGTGACAGTGCTGGTGTCACACTCTGGATGGAGAACCAGGCCGCAACGAGGAGGCACGTCGCCCATGTCCGAGGCGCTCGTCTACGAAGCGATCCGCACCCCGCGCGGACGCGGCAAGAAAACCGGCTCGCTGCACGGGACCAAACCGATCAGCCTCGTCGTCGGACTCGTCGACGAACTCCGCAGGCGCCACCCGGGCCTCGACCCCGAGCTGATCGACGACCTCGTGCTCGGCGTCGTCTCCCCGATGGGCGACCAGGGCGGCGACATCGCCAAGACCGCCGCGCTCGCCGCCGGCCTGCCCGACACCGTCAGCGGCGTCCAGCTCAACCGCTTCTGCGCATCCGGGCTCGAAGCCGTCAACGTCGCCGCCCAGAAGGTCCGCTCCGGCTGGGAGGACGCCGTCCTCGCCGGCGGCGTCGAATCCATGTCGCGAGTGCCGATGGGCTCCGACGGCGGCGCCTGGGCGATGGACCCCGAGACGAACTTCGACACGTCCTTCGTGCCTCAGGGCATCGGCGCCGACCTGATCGCCACCCTCGAAGGCTTCGACCGCGCCACCATCGACGCCTACGCCGCCGAATCCCAGAACCGGGCCGCCAAGGCTTGGGCCGACGGCCGCTTCGCCCGCAGCGTGGTGCCGGTCGTCGACCGCAACGGCCGCACCGTGCTGGACCGCGACGAGCACATCCGGCCCGGTACCACCGCCGACTCCCTGGGCGGTCTCCAGCCGTCGTTCGCCGCCATCGGCGACATGGGCGGATTCGACGCGGTCGCCCTGCAGAAGTACCACTGGGTGGAGCGCATCGACCACGTGCACACCCCCGGCAACTCGTCCGGCATCGTCGACGGCGCCGCGCTCGCCCTCATCGGCAGCGAGAGCCTCGGCGACCGCACCGGCCTGCGCCCGCGCGCCCGCGTCGTCTCCACCGCGCTCAGCGGAGCCGACCCGACGATCATGCTCACCGGCCCCGGACCCGCCGTGCGCAAGGCGCTCGCCAAGGCCGAGCTGACCATCGACCAGATCGACCTGGTCGAGATCAACGAGGCCTTCGCCGCGGTGCCGCTGCGGTTCATGAAGGAATTCGACCTGCCGCACGAGAAGGTCAACGTCAACGGCGGCGCCATCGCCATGGGCCACCCGCTCGGCGCGACCGGTGCCATGATCCTCGGCACCCTCATCGACGAACTCGAACGCCGCGAGCAGCGCTACGGCGTGGCCACCCTGTGCGTCGGCGGCGGCATGGGCATCGCCACCGTCATCGAACGGCTCGGCTGAACCCACCCCGCACCGACCCCGGCACCGGCCGCCGCGCCGCGATGAAGGGAACCTTCCTGCCACCGGTGGCAGAAAGGTTCCCTTGCTCGCACCCCGCCGGCCGGTGTTCGCGAACCACGAAGGGCACCTACGCCATGAGCGACCAGAGCACCATCCGCTGGACCGAGGACGCCGACGGCATCGTCGTGCTCACCCTCGACGACCCCCAGCAGCAGGCGAACACGATGAACGACCGCTACCTGCGGTCGATGGAAGAGACCGTGCAGCGCCTCCAGGCCGAGCGCGAGAAGATCACCGGCGTGGTGATCACCTCGGCGAAGAGCACCTTCTTCGCGGGCGGCGACCTGCGCGACCTCGTCAAGGTCCGCCCCGCCAACGTCGAGGAGTTCGCCGAGGTCAGCGCCACCAGCAAGCGGCAGCTGCGCGCCCTGGAGACGTTGGGCGTCCCGGTCGTCGCCGCGCTGAACGGCACCGCCCTCGGCGGCGGGCTGGAGATCGCCCTCGCCTGCCACCACCGCATCGCCCTCGACGGCCCGAAGACCCGCTTCGGCCTGCCCGAGGTCACCCTCGGCCTGCTGCCCGGCGCCGGCGGCGTCGTCCGCACGGTCCGCATGCTCGGCATCGCCGACGCCCTGCTCAAGGTCCTCACCCAGGGCCAGCGGCTGCGCCCGGAGAAGGCCAAGGAGATCGGCCTCGTCGATGAGGTCGTCACCGACGCCGACGCCCTCCTCGACCGCGCCAAGCAGTGGATCAAGGACAACCCCGGTGCCGTGCAGCCGTGGGACGAGAAGGGGCACAAGATCCCCGGCGGCACCCCGTCGAACCCGAAGTTCGCCGCGAACCTCCCCGCGTTCCCCGCGAACCTGCGCAAGCAGCTCAAGGGCGCCCCGATGCCCGCGCCGAAGAACATCCTCGCCGCCGCCGTCGAAGGCGCCCAGGTCGACTTCGACACCGCCCTGGAGATCGAAGGCCGCTACTTCGTCGACCTCGCCAGCGGCCAGACCTCGAAGAACATGAGCAAGGCGTTCTTCTTCGACCTCCAGCACATCAACTCCGGCGGCAGCAGGCCCGACGGGTTCGAACGCTGGACGGCGAACAAGGTCGCCGTGCTCGGCGGCGGAATGATGGGCGCGGGCATCGCCCACGTGTGCGCGAAGGCGGGCATGCAGGTGGTGCTCAAGGACGTCTCCGCGGCCGCCGCCGAGAAGGGCAAGGCCTACTCGGAGAAGATCCTCGACAAGGCCGTCGCCAAGGGCCGCACCACCGAGGCCGAACGCGACGAGGTCCTCGCCCGCATCACCCCCACCGACCAGAACGACCAGCTCACCGGCTGCGACCTGGTCATCGAGGCCGTGTTCGAGGACACCGCGCTCAAGCACCGGGTGTACGGCGAGATCGAAGACGTCATCGACGGCGACGCCCTCATCGCCTCCAACACCTCCACACTGCCGATCACCTCCCTCGCCGAAGGCGTGCGCCGCCGCGAGGACTTCATCGGCCTGCACTTCTTCTCGCCGGTCGACAAGATGCCGCTCGTCGAGATCATCCGCGGTGAGCAGACCAGCGACCGCGCGCTGGCCAGGGCGTTCGACGTCGTGCAGCAGATCAAGAAGACGCCGATCGTCGTCAACGACAGCCGCGGCTTCTTCACCAGCCGCGTCATCGGTACCTTCCTCAACGAGGGCGTGTCGATGCTCGGGGAGGGCATCCACCCGGCCACCGTCGAACAGGCCGCCAACCAGGCCGGATTCCCCGCGCCGGTGCTGCAGCTGTTCGACGAGCTCACCCTCACCCTGCCGCGCAAGATCCGAGCCGAGACCAAGCGCGCGCTCGAAGCCGCCGGCGGCACCTGGAGCCCGCATCCGGCCGACGAGATCCTCGACCGGATGGTGGAGGAGTTCGAGCGCCCCGGCCGGTCCGGCGGTGCCGGGTTCTACGAGTACACCGACGGCGTCCGCGCCGGGCTGTGGCCCGGACTCGTCGACGAGCTCGGCGCGGGCAGCATCGACCCGTCGGAGGTCGTGCTCGAGGACCTCGTCGAACGGCTGCTGTTCATCCAGGCCGTCGAAACGGTCCGCTGCCTGAACGAGGACGTGCTGCGGTCCGTGCCGGACGCCAACATCGGCTCGATCTTCGGCATCGGCTTCCCCGCGTGGACCGGGGGAGTGGTGCAGTACATGAACGGCTACCCCGGCGGCCTCCCCGGATTCGTCGAGCGCGCCCGGGCGCTCGCCGAGCGCTACGGGGAGCGCTTCACCCCGCCGGCATCCCTGGTTCGCAAGGCTGAAGCCGGCGAGTCGTTCGACCTCGGCGAGCCGGACGCCGAGATCGTCAGCGCTACCTCCGCGGCGTGACCACGAGGTCGCCTTCCGATCACCGGTGACCGGAAGGCGACCTTCCGCGCACCGCAGTCCCCCGCCACGGGGCGGTCCGGAGCATGCGAGCAAGGGAACCTTCCTGTCACCGGTGGCAGAAAGGTTCCCTTGCTCGCACCGATCCCGGGCGCGCGAAAAGGGCGCCGGACCACTGGTCCGGCGCCCCTTTTCGCGTTCGGTGCGCGCCGCGGCGCGCCCGTTCTCAGGTCAGCGCTGTCCGGGCAGCTGCGGCAGCCCGGTGGCGAGGCCGTGCACGACCTGCCCGGGAACGGACGTGAGCTCGTCGGCCTTGGTCATGTCGGCGACCTTGCCCGCGGCGGGCACCACGTCGCCGACCTCCGGCAGGTCGCCACCGCGGAAGTCGTGCTTGAGCAGTTCGTCGGGCCGGGCCGCCGGGCCCACCGTGTAGCCCTGCGCGGCGGTGAGCGCGACCGCGGTGTCCCCGGTGGACACGCCCTGGTGGTCGGGCTGCCGCGGGCCGATCTCGCCCTTGAGGAATCCCCCGCCGGGGGCGTGCGAGTCGACGATGCCGGTGTGCCGCGGCTCGACGTCGAAACCGATGGTCGGGCGGGTCTTGGCGAGCCCTTCGACCCGGAGCCGCTCGTCGCCGATGTGCTGCGAGATGCGGGTCAGCTTGGCTTCGTCGAGCTGCTTGCCGTCGCGGAGCTCACCGGCCACGCCGTGCGTGGTGGTGACGATGTCGGCGCCGACCTGCTTGACGACGTTCGGTGCTTCGGCGCGCAGCTGCGCGTCGACGCAGGGCGCCTTGGTGCTGTTGAAACCCGGAGCGTCCTGCGCGCTGCAGGCGTTCACCGGCACGGTGGCACCGATGGTGTCGGGCACCGTGGACAGGTCCGGCTTGGCCAGGTCGGGAGTGGGCGCTGCCGAGGCGGTGCCTGCCCCGACTGCGGCGAATCCCGCAGCCACGACGGCTGCTTGCAGGGTGCGCGTGGTCCAGGGGCGCAAGATCAGTTCTCCTTGGTGTCGCGGGTGGGGCTCGGTTCCCGGCCCGGCGCCGGGGTGCGGTGCCGGGACGGGAACCTCGTGAAGCCGCCCGGTGCGGGTGCTGACGACCCGATCGGGTCATGCGCCAACTCCAGACGATCAACGCGCTCCACATCGGCGCTTTGCGAACCGACCTTGATCCCTCGATAGGGGATGCCGCTCGATCGAGTGGTTTTGGCCCGCTCGTCCTGCGGAGGGAGGTGCGGGCTGGTTCAGGCCTGCGCGACGAGGCTCGGGCTGATCAGGGCCATCAGGTGCCGGGTGGCCTCTTCGGCGGTGATCTCGGAGCGCTTCTCGCGCCAGAGCGCGAGCCGCTCGCACGCGCCGATGATCGATTCGGCGAAGGCTTCCAGCTGCACCTGGTCCAGGTCGGGCCGGGACGCTTCGAGCAGCCGGGCGGTGAGGTCGGTCTGCTGCTGCCGGGTGGCTTCGAGCGCGGTGTTGACGGTGGCGAGCGGGATGGCGGCTTCGGTGCGCAGCAGCGCCCAGGACTGGGCGTGCTCGTCGCTGAAGCGGAAGAAGGCGAGCAGGCAGTCGTGCAGCAGCTGGTGGGCGTTCTCGCCGGCTCCGGCAGCGGCTTCGGTGGTGGCCTCGAGCAGTTCGCGCCGGGCGCGTTCGACGCAGGCGAGCAGCAGCCCTTCCTTGGAGCCGAAGTACTCGTACAGCATCGGTTTGGACAGCCCGATCCGGTTCGCGATGTCGTCCATGGAGCTGGCCTGGTAGCCGTTGGTGGCGAACACCTGCTCGGCGACGGCCAGTATCTGCTGCTCCCGCTCCGCCCGGGGGAGGCGTTTGCGTCGTCCTGCTGGGGCGGAGTGGTCGTCGGCGTGCTGCACGTTCACGGTTCCGACCTTATCGAGAATCGGTCCACCGAACCCTACCGGAGGTAACTTACTCATAGTAGGCTACTTGGAAGTAGGTGGCTGATCAGGGAGGGCTGGAATGACACAGGCGTCGGCACAGCGGTACGACACGTCCGTCGTCATCGTGGGCACCGGGTTCGCCGGCATCGGCACGGCGATCAAGCTCAAGGAAGCGGGCATCCACGACTTCATCGTGCTCGAGAAGGACGACGACCTCGGTGGCACCTGGCGCGACAACACCTACCCGGGCTGCGCCTGCGACGTCCCGTCGCTGATGTACTCGTTCTCCTTCGAGCAGAACCCGAACTGGTCCAGGCTGTTCGCCCAGCAGCAGGAGATCTGGGACTACCTCCAGCACTGCGCCGACAAGTACGGCATTCGCGAGCACATCCACTACGGGGTCGAGTTCACCGGCGCCGAGTACGACGAAGACCGCCGCAACTGGCACGTGCGCACCGCCTCCGGCACCGAGTACGTCGGCCGCGCGCTCGTCTCCGGCGTCGGCGCCCTCCACATCCCCAGCTATCCGGAAGTCGACGGCATCGAGCGCTTCCAGGGCGAGGTGTTCCACTCCGCGCAGTGGAACCACGACTACGACCTCGAAGGCAAGCGGGTCGCCGTCATCGGCACCGGTGCCAGTGCCATCCAGTTCGTGCCCCAGGTCGCCGAGCAGGCCGCCAAGCTGCACCTGTTCCAGCGGACCCCGCCGTGGGTGCAGCCCAAGCCCGACCGCGAGATCCCGCGGAGCATCCGCACGCTGTTCCGCCGCGTCCCGTTCGCGCAGCGCATCGCGCGCGCCGCCGTCTACTGGGTCCTCGAACTCCGCTCCGTCGCCGTGCTGCGCAGCAAACTGCTGGGGAAGATCTCCGAACACCTCGCCAAGCGCTACATCCGCAGCGTCGTGCGCGACCCGCGGGTGCGCGAGGCCGTCGTCCCGCGCTACTCCATGGGCTGCAAGCGGATCCTGCTCTCCAGCGACTACTACCCGGCGCTGAACAAGCCCAACGTCGACCTGCGCACCAGCGGCGTCGCCGAGGTCAAGGAGAACTCGATCGTCACCGGCGACGGCGAGGAGCACCCCGTCGACGCCATCATTTACGGCACCGGATTCCACGTCACCGACGCATTCGACCACCTCGAGATCGTCGGGCGCGGCGGGCGCAAGCTGCAGGACGCCTGGAAGAACGGCATGCAGGCGCACCTGGGCATCACCGTCTCCGGCTTCCCCAACCTGTTCTTCCTGCTCGGCCCGAACACCGGCCTCGGGCACAACTCGGTCGTGTTCATGATCGAATCGCAGATCAACTACGTGCTCAGCTGCCTGCGGCCGATCCTGCGCGGCGACGTCGACCAGGTCGACGTGCGGCAATCCGTGCAGGACGAGTTCAACGACAGGATCCAGCACCAGCTCGGCGGGGCCGTCTGGTCCGCCGGTGGCTGCCAGAGCTGGTACCTCGACGTCAACGGCGTCAACCGCACCATCTGGCCCGGCTTCACCTGGAACTACTGGCTGCGCACCCGCAAGGCCGACCCGGCGGACTTCGAGGTCACCGCCGCGTCCGGGCACCGTTGATGGTTCGCACGGGCGTTCGATATAGTCGGGTCCGTCATTGCTGGAACAGCCCCGGCTGACTTCACCCGGTGTGGGGCCGGAGGACGGGGCGCACCCTGAGCTAGGGGCTCTCCGATGCCACAGGCCCGCACGCTGACGTCCGACGAGATCAGCGGACTCCGCGACGAACTCACCTCCGGCGGCACGCCGACCGTGTGGTTCACCGCCACCGCCGTCGGAGTGCCCGAAGGGCGCTCCGGCAAGGTCGTCGCCCTCGACGATCCGGCCGAAGGCGACTTCATCCAGATCCGCCCGGCCGGGTCCAAGGACGTGCTGTCCTTCTCCGCCGCCGAGGTGACCGTCGTCAAACCGCCGCGCAAGCGGAAGGAAACGCAACCCGTCGCCGCCCGCACTCCCGAACCACCGCGAGCCGCGGCCACCGCGCCCGAACCACAGCCCGCCACGCCGCAACCGGCCGCGAAGACCCGCGAACCGCAACCGGCCGCCAAGCCGGTGCCCGCCGCCGACGACACCTCGAAATCAGCCCCGACGGCGAACCGGCGCAAGCCGAAACCGCCCGCCGGCGCCACCGTGATCCTCACCGCGGACCAGGCCGGGCAGTGGAACGTCGAAGTCAGCACCGGCAAGAAGCGCGTGCTGCGGCCCACCCCCGTGTCCACCTCCGCCGTGGCGCAAGCCGCGAAATCCCTGCACGAAGAGGTCGCGGCCGCCGTCGAACCACTGCTGGAAGCCGCCCGGGAACAGCAGCGGGAGCGCGTCGAACAGCTCGAACGACAGCTCGCCGAGGCGCAGCGGATGCTGCACGAACTCACCGAATGAGCCCCGGAGCCGAGGCGGGGTGACAGGAAGGTTCCCTTCCTCGCATCGGTGGCAGAAAGGTTCCCTTGCTCGCACCGGCCCACGCCGGTGAGTCATGCCCTGCGGTGTGGCAGGAAGGTTCCCCTCCGCGCGGAGATGACAGGAAGGTTCCCTTCCTCGCACGGAGGTCCGGACGCATGCTCGGACGCGTCGGCGCAGCTCACGGCGGCACCGCCGCACGACGTCCGCCCCGCGGTGACAGGAAGGTTCCCCTGCTCGCCATCACCGCCCCCGGCCCGCGCGCCTGACGACCCGCGCCGCGGGACGCCTAGAATCGTCGGCGTGAGACGGATGCTGACCCCGCGCTGGCTGCTGCTGCACGCGCTGTTCGTGGCGGCGGCCATCGCCACCGGCTTCCTCGCGTGGTGGCAGTGGGACCGGGCGCACGAGGCGGGCGGCAGCTTCCAGAACCTCGGCTACGCCTTGCAGTGGCCGCTGTTCGGCGTGTTCACCGTGTGCATGTGGGTCTGGCTGATCCGGATGGAGCTGCGCGGCGGCCACGACGCGCCGGTCGCGGTGCCCGAACCCGCCTCGGAACCCGAGACCCCGGCGGCGGAGGACGCCCGGCCGCGACGACGTCCGCTGGTGCCCCCGCCGGCGAGCTCAGTCGACGCGGACGAGGATCCGGAGCTCGCCGAGTACAACCGCTACTTGGCCGAGCTCGACCGAGCGGACCGCCAGGGCTGAATCCGCGGGCGGCGGCTCAGTTGAACGTGATGTCGCCGTTGATCTGTTCGGTCTGCACGAGGGTCCGCACCTCGCCGGAGTTCTGGTTGACCACGCGGCTCTGCGAGGCGGACAGCTCCACGTGCACGCTGCTACCCGCCGCGCGCACCTCCGCGTCGAACTCGGGGTCGTCCTGCGCCACCCGGTCCAGCCGTTCCGCCAAGGCCTTGATCTGCGGCTCGCCGGCTGAGGGCTGCTCGGCGGCGGTCAGCGCGGCCATCGTCTCCGGGTCGGTGTCGCCGCGGCGCCGCAGCAAGCTCCGCACCTTGGCCAGTGCGCTCTGCGCGGCGGTGCCCAGCGCGACGGCGAGTTGCCCGCCGAGCGCGTTCGCCAGCGAATCGAAGAACGGGTCGACCATCAGCCCCTCCGCACGGTTAGTCGAACCCCAGTGTAGTCGGCCGATCACGGGCGGCGTGCCCGTTCCGGCGGATCGGATGCACGTCGCTCGTCCCCGGGACCGCTGGTCGTGATGTCCGATGGCGGAGGTATGGGGCGGTTGCGCCGCACGGCGGATTTTCCTCGCGGTGCCAGGGGGAACGCCGGTTCCGGAAGGTCGGCCGGAGGTCGGCGCCGACCAGCCGGTGTGATATCAACGAAGGGACCGATGGAGCAGGTTCGGCGATCTCACGGCAGAGCCGCCGCGTCTCCCGGAACGTTCGGAACCGCCGCCCTGGCGCACCTACCCCGGGCCTGCGGTCAGCGGTCGAGATCAGGTCGTCATGGACATGCGGTGATTGGGGCAGGCGTGCGCAGCGGCGTGCTGTTGAAGATGTTCGGGCTGTGCGTACTGGCCGGTGTGCTGGTGGCGTTCCTCATGATGCCGATGGCCACCGGCGCTGGAGCGGTGGTCAACCAGGCCACCGACGCGATGGCGAGCATGTCCAGCTCGCTCGCCAAGCGGGACATGCCGCAGGTGTCGGTGGTCACCGACAAGGACGGCGAACCCATCGCGCACTTCTTCAAGGACTACCGGGTCGAGACCAAGCCCGAGCAGATCTCCGGGTACATGAAGGCCGCGATCACCGCTGTCGAGGACAAGCGCTTCTGGAACCACGACGGCGTCGACTGGCAGGGCACCGTCCGCGCCCTCGCCAAGAACGTCAGCACCGGTGGCACCGCCCAGGGCGCGTCCACGATCACCCAGCAGTACGTGAAGAACTACCTGGTGCACGTGGTCGCGCAGAACGAGGTCGACGCGGAGAAGGCCAAGGAGACGACGATCGCGCGAAAGCTGCGCGAGGCGAAGATCGCCGTCGAGCTCGAACGCACCATGACCAAGGAGGAGATCCTCACCGGCTACCTGAACGTGGTGCCGGTCGGGAACCAGACCTTCGGCGTGGGCGCGGGTGCCCAGACCTACTTCGGCACCACCCCGGACAAGCTGACGATCGCGCAGTCCGCCCTGCTCGCCGCCATCGTCAACCAGCCCGGATCGCTCAACCCGCGGACCAACCCGGACGAGGCGATGGAGCGCCGGAACCTCGTCATCGACCTCATGACGGACCCGCACAACCGGCTCCGGATCAGCGAAGAGGACGCCAAGGTCGCGAAGGAGGAGCCGCTCGGGCTCACCCCGCAGCTGGGTCGCCCGCCGAACGGCTGCGTCGGCATCGGGGACGGCACCACCGACGGGTTCTTCTGCGAATACGTGCGCCACTACCTGGAGAAGTCCGGCATCGACGACGACGAGCTGGAGACCGGCGGCTACACCATCCGCACCACGCTGGACCGCAACGCCAGCGACGCCGCGAAGGAAGCCGCCAAGAAGCAGGTGCCCACCCAGACCGACGGCATCGCCAACGCCATGGCCGTCGTCGAACCCGGCACCGACAAGCACAAGGTCCGCGCGCTCGTCGCCAACCGCGACTTCGGCAACGACCCCGCAGCCGGGCAGACCGCATACGACATCGTCAGCCGGGTGCAGCCGTTCGGCGCCGGCTCGATCTACAAGGTGTTCACCGCGGCCACCGCGCTCGAACAGGGCATGACCATCGCGGACAACGTGCCGGTGCCCGCCACCTACACGTCCCGCGTCTACAAGAACGGGACCAACCCCTACACCGTCGGCAACGCCGAAGGCGTCCAGCCGGGGGACCGCACCTTGCAGATGGCACTCGCGACCTCGCCGAACACCGGCTTCGTCGCGCTCCAGGAGAAGGTCGGGCTCAACAACGTCGTCGACATGGCTTCCCGGCTCGGCCTGCGGCAGGGGATGAACGGGGTGAACAGCGCGGGCTCCACCCTCAAGAAGGACGGCTCCAACGGGCCCTCCCAAGCCGAAGCCGTCAAGAAGAACAAGCGCGGCGCCTTCACCCTCGGCTACACGCCCACCAGCGTGCTCGAGCTGTCCAACGTGGCCGCCACCATCATGAGCGGCGGCACCTACTGCCCGCCGACGCCGCTGGAAGAGATCCAGGACCGCAACGGCAACGACGTCCCCATCAAGGAAGCGGCCTGCGAACAGGCGATCTCGCCGGAAGTCGCGGGTCAGCTCGCGCAAGGCATGAGCAAGGACGACACCGAAGGCACCTCCAAGGCCGCGGCCACGGCCGCCGGCTGGACCCGGCCCATGATCGGCAAGACCGGGACCACCCAGGAGAGCAAGTCCGCCGCGTTCCTCGCCGCGACCCCGCAGATGGCCGGAGCGGTGCTCACCTACGCCGACGGATCGCGCCCCCGCGGCATCTGCGACGCGGGTGGCGACGCACCGCCGTTCCTGTGCAGCGACGGCAACATCTTCGGTGGCAAGGTGCCCGCCCGGACTTGGTTCGACGCCATGAACAGGATCCACCAGGACCTGCCCGTGGCACCGCTTCCCGGTGGGCCACCGCCTGCGCCGTGATCGCCATCTGATCGGGGAGGGGCCGTCCGCATCGTGCGGGCGGCCCCTCCGCACGTTCGGCCCCGCCCGGTGACAGGAAGGTTCCCTTCACCGCGGAGGTGACAGGGAGGTTCCCTTCCTCATCGAGGTGGCGGGAGGCGGCACCTTCGCCGCAGGTGTGGCAGGAAGGTTCCCTTCATCGCCGACGTGACAGGAAGGTTCCCTTCCGCGCGCTCGTGCCGGCGCCGGTTCCGGTGCTCACTCCTCGGTCGCTCAGCGACGGCTGAGCCTGCGAACGCCGCGGGTCAAGCCGGGCTCCTCGTCCGGCGGCGGGACCGGGAGCTTCCCCAGCAGCACCAGAACCAAGATCGCCAACACCAGCACGATCCAGCCGGACCAGCCGAGCAGCCCCGACGTCACGTTGTTCACCGGGCTGCCCGCAGCGCTGAACAGAACGCCGAAACCAGCGGCTGCGTTGACGAAACCGTGTGCGATCGCCGCAGGCCACACGCTGCCCGACGACAACCGCAGCCACCCCAGGAGCGCACTCAGCAAGCTGCAGAAGCAGCCCATCATGATGAAGGCGACCACCACCGGGGCGTTCGGGTAGTTGTAGCCGAGAACGAGCAGCGGAGCGTGCCACAGGGCCCACAGGACGCCCGTCACCAGGAACGCGCCCGGCTGCCCCAACGGCAACAACGCCGACGTCAGGTAGCCGCGCCAGCCCACTTCTTCGCCCGCCGCGGGAATCACGTTCAACCAGCCGAGGAAGAACACCTGGGCCAATTGGATCAGCGCCAGCGACGGCGCTGACGGCGCGTTCTCGCCCACCACGCCGAGCTGTTCGGACAGCCCCGAGAACCCGGTCCAATCCGCCTGGTACACGCCGAACAAGGCGCCCAGCAGCAGTGCGAGCAACATCAGCACCGGCGGACCGAGCCAGGCCAGCAGCGCACGCCCCCACCACTTCCGGAGGCCGCCCGCACCGGTCACACCCAACTCGCGCAGCGGCGCAGGCCGCGGACTGATCCACTTCGTGACCACCACCGCGGACAAGGCGGGCACGAACATCATGACCACGAGCAGCAGCGGAGCCCACTCCCAGGTCAACCCCGTCCCCGTGACCCACATCGGAAGGGTCAACGCCCACGTCACCGCGTAGGTCAACCCGAGGAAACTCAGCACGCCACGAACATCAACCCGATCGCCCACAGGTCCCATCCTGCCAACCACCCCACGTCCCCTCCACGAGAGGAAGGGAACCTTCCTGCCACCGGTGACAGGAAGGTTCCCTTGCTCACCTGATGTCCGTGACAGCATGGGCGGCATGACGAGCTTGCTGCCTTCCACCGAACGAGCGCTGCTCAGACGATTGGCCGTCGAACAGAGCCAGAACCGGGTGCCGTCGCTGATCGCCGGCATCGTCCGCGACGGCGAAACGCTCTGGACGGGCAGCCGAGGCCTGGTAGCCGGGGCGGCACCCACCTCGGACACGCAGTACCGCATCGGGTCCATCACCAAATCGCTCGTCGCCGTCGCCGTACTGCGGCTCCGCGACGAGGGCTTGCTCAACCTGGAGGACAAGCTCGACCAACACGTCCCGGGCACCGCCGTCGGCGACCGCAGCATCGCCCGGCTGCTCTCGCACACCAGCGGCATGAGCGCGGAGCCCGCCGGGGACTGGTGGGAACGCACCGAAGGCGGCCCGGTCGAAGAGCTGCTCGCCGGTGTCGACCAGCAGGCGATCCGGCCACGGCCCAGGCACGGGTTCCACTACTCCAACACCGGGTTCGGCGTGCTCGGCGAGCTGGTCGCCAGGCTGCGCGGTCGTTCTTGGTACGAGTCGGTCCGGCAGGAGGTCCTCGAACCGCTGGGGATGACCAGGACCACCTTCCACCCCGAGGCGCCCCACGCGCAGGGGTGGGCGGTCCATCCGTGGGCCGACGTGCTGCTGCCGGAGCCCGCCGAGGACGGTGGTGCCATGGCGCCCGCGGGCCAGCTGTGGTCGACCGTGGACGACATGCTCCGGTGGGCTCGTTTCGTCGCCGGTGAAACCGCTGACGTGCTGCACCCCGACACGGTCGCCGAGATGCGAGCTGCGGGCGCGGTCGACGACGGGGACGTCTGGCGTGCCGGGTACGGGCTCGGGCTGCAGCTGATCAGGCATCAGGGGCGGAGGCTCGCCGGGCACACCGGATCCATGCCGGGGTTCCTCGCTACGGTCATGGCCGATCCTGCTGATCGAACCGGGATCATCTTCATGGCCAACACCACGGCGGGTGTTTCCTCGGCGCTGGTGACCGACCTGCTCGACCTGCTGGAAGCGCACGAACCGCGCATCCCCGAGCCGTGGGTACCTCGAGCCGACGTTGAGGCCGGACTGCTCGAGCTGACCGGGCAGTGGTTCTGGGGGCCTTCGCCGTACGTGCTCCGGATCCTGCCCGATGGTCTGCTAGATCTGGTGCCGTGGCAGGGACGCGGCCGGGCTTCTCGCTTCCGCCGGGATCACGAAGGGCGGTGGATCGGTCTGGATGGGTATTACTCCGGTGAAGAACTCCGGATCGGCCGGTCCGCCGACGGGAACGTCAGCCACCTGGATCTGAACACGTTCATCTTCACCCGGACTCCCTACGACCCGGACGCGCCGGTGCCGGGTGGGGTGGCGGGCTGGACCAGCACTCCCTGAAGGGGATTGCGGAGATGAGGAAGGGAACCTTTCTGCCACCGGTGGCAGAAAGGTTCCCTTCCTCACACCGCACGGCGATCAAATTAGGTTAGGCTTACCTGGTTATGGGAGGTGGGATGTCCGAGCATCCGTCGATCGACGTCGTGCCCAGGCCCGGAAAATCCGTCGTAGCGGTCACCTCGCCGGCCGCGCTATCGGCCGAGCTGCCGGTCGAGCAGGCGGCCACGAGCAAGATCGCCGATTGGCGCAGGTCGATCGCGGAAGTGCTCGCCGGCGAAGACGATCGGGTGCTCGCCGTGGTCGGCCCCTGCTCGCTGCACGACGCCGCGGCGACCCGGCAGTACGCGAGCCGCCTGCGCGGACTCGCGGCCGAACTCAGCGACGAGATCTTCGTGGTGATGCGCGCCTACCTGGAAAAGCCACGCACCACGGTCGGCTGGACCGGGCTGCTCGCCGACCCTGGCTTGGACGGCAGCGCCGACATCGAGACGGGATTGCGCACCTCCCGCCGATTACTGCTCGAACTCGCCGACCTGGATCTTCCGACCGCGACCGAATGGGTCAGCCCCATCGCGCCGGACTACCTCGGTGACCTGGTCAGCTACGGAGCGATCGGCGCGCGAACGGTGGAAAGCCAGGTGCACCGCCAGCTGACCAGCGCGCTGCCGATGCCGATCGGCATGAAGAACGGGACCAGCGGCTCGCTGCAGGCAGCGGTCGACGCCATCGTCGCCGCCCGGCACCCGCACAGCTTCCTCGCCTCCGGGGCGGACGGCGCCGTGACCTGGGTGCGCAGCACCGGGAACCCGGCTGCGCACATCATCCTGCGTGGCGGTGCGACCGGACCCAACTACGACGCCACATCCGTGCGGAAAGCCGTCGGCAAACTGCGCTCGGCAGGCGTGCCACCAGCAGTGGTGGTGGACGCCAGCCATGGCAACAGCGGCAAGGACCACACCAGGCAGCCGTCGGTGGTCGCCGCGGTCGGCGACCAGATCGCCAGCGGTACAGCAGCCATCCGCGGGGTGATGGTGGAGAGCTTCCTCGTCCCTGGCAGGCAGGACATCGGGGCTGCACGCCCGCTCCGGTTCGGGCAGAGCATCACCGACGCGTGCCTCGGCTGGGACGACACCGCGGCAGTGCTGCGCGACCTCGCCGCCTCGGTGCGGGCGTCCCGGCGGACGTGCGACTCCGCGAACTGGCTGCAGCTGGCCTGAACGCCGCCGGTGCGGCCATGCTGGGACGGTGCCCGAAGATCTGCGCATCACCCCCAGGCTGACCGTGCCGGCAGCCGAGTTGTCGGAACGGTTCTCGCGTTCCTCGGGGCCCGGCGGTCAACACGTCAACACCTCCGACTCCCGCGTCGAGCTCACCTTCGACCTGGCCGGCTCCAGCCTGCCCGAACGAGAACGCCACCGGGCGCTCGCCCGGCTGGAATCCCGGCTGGTCGACGGTGCCATCACCATCGCCGCATCCGAACACCGCAGCCAGCTGCTCAACCGCACCGCAGCGCGGGAACGCCTCGCACAACTGCTCGCGGACGCCGTCGCACCCGAGCCGCCGACCCGTCGCCGCACCAAACCCACAGCCGGATCACGACGTCGGCGCATCGCCGCCAAGAAACGCCGCGGTCAGGTCAAGCAATGGCGCCGACGCGGTGACCCCGGAGACAGCTGAAGCGCTCATCCCGCAACTCCGGCTAGCCTCGACCGCACGACGAGCAGAGAGGGTGACGCTCATGCGCACAGCTTGGGTGCTTCCTGGCGGATCGACGTTCGGAGCCGTCCAAGCCGGCCTCGCCACCGCGCTGTTCGAAGCCGGCGTCGAACCCGACCTCCTAGTAGGCACCTCGGCGGGATCGCTGAACGCCGCCTGGCTCGCCGGTGACCCTTCTGGCGGCGGAGCGGAAAGCCTGCGCGCGGTGTGGAGCTCCATGCGGCGCTCCGACATCTTCCCGATCCAACCCGCGCGCATACTCGCCGGAAAGCTCGGCATCACCAACCACCTGATGACCAGCACCGGACTGGCGCGCTGGCTGCACCGAACCCTCCCGTACCGAACCTTCGAGCAAACCGCGATCCCGCTCACCGTCACCGCGACCGACGTCGACACCGGCACCGCCGTCTACTTCGACCACGGGCCGGTGCTGCCGCCGCTCGTCGCATCCTGTTCCATCCCCGGCCTTTTTCCGCCGTTCCGCGTCAACGACCGGTGGCTGGTCGACGGTGGTGTCGCGGCGTTCATGCCGATCAGCAGGGCCGTCGAGCTCGGCGCGGAACGGGTCTTCGTACTCCCGTGCGGCGGAACCGAACCGTTCGAACACCGGCCTGGAAAACGCGGCGGCCACATCGTCACCAGTCCCTCGACGCCTACGATCCCGCCCCGGTCGGTCAGCGGGGTCAGCGGCGCCGCGCTCGGAGCGGCGATGCTCAACGCGGCACGACTCGACGTGCAGCTCAACTCCACGCGATGCGAGCTGTACATCCTGCCCGCGCCCGCCACGGTGGGACTCTCGCCCTACTCGTTCGCCCACTCCGCGGCGCTCATCGAAGCCGCCTGGGATGTCGCAGCGACCTGGTATCCGCGGGCGCGTCCGGTGCCTGCGGGGGTCGTCGACAGCTCTGGGAAGCCGGAGCGGGTGGGGAAGACCGCCCTGACTCCCAACTGATCTGCTTTGGAGCAAGGGAACCTTCCTGTCATCTGTGCCAGAAAGGTTCCCTCGCTCCTGCACGGATGTCGTTCGTGTGGGATTGCAGGTAGCCAGCGCAGCGTGGGCATGCGAGATGCCCGGAGGCGTTTGTTGCCCTCCGGGTAGGCGTCCGTGTTCACCTATCGTTCGGATCAAGCTCCTTCGGCGATGGCGCGGACGAGAACGTTGGGACGTGGTCTCAGAGTCGCGGCTCGATACGCTCGTCCGATGGCGGCGATAGCCTCGTCAGGTCTCTGCATGACGTCGACGGGCAAGATCTGCACGACTGCTACGCCGTGTGCCGCGTACCGGGTGTTCCGCCGTGTCGTAGCGGCGAAATCGGCCCGCGACGAGTGGTATGCGAACGAGTCGAATTCGACGGCGAGGCCGACGTCGTCGAACCAGGCGTCGGGCATGCCGACGTAACGCCCGTCGGGATCGAACAGCGATGTGTTCCACGAGGGATCGGGCAGGTCGGCACTTTTGAGCAACTCGAAAGCTCGGAGTTCAGCGATGGAACGGACGTCGGCGGTCATCGCCCGGAGGATCTCCCGGGGCAACCCGGTTCCTCGCCGAGAGCCGCGTTCCATTTCCTCGTTGAGGGCCCGTGGCGAACATCCCGGCGCCCGTTGGATCGCTTCCACGAGCAATGCCTCCGTCGATCGGCGGGACTGCCAGGTGCGGGCGGCATCCATGACGGCCCGAGGCGCGGGGGCGACCGGAATGCCGTCGATGATGACCGGTGGCGGCGGGCGCGTGGTGCGTTCGAACCTGACCAATTCGTTGCTCTGGATCTTTTTGGTGTGCGGGATGAGGATGTGGACCGGAGCGTTCTCGTCCGGCGTTTCGAGACCGTGCATCCGGGCCGCGTGCATGCCCGTGACCATGGCGGACGGGCCGGCACGTAGTAGTGCAGCCGCTATCAGATCGTCTGCGGTGGGCGGGCCCGGCATGACCAGGACGATTCCGGGGAGCAAACGCGTCCATGGTCCGTCGGCGCGTCCCCGCCGATAACTGGTCGATTGCGAGACGCCGAGCCTTTCCAGTTCGGCGACGTGAAACACGCGTCGCGGAGCGGAATGCGGAGCATCCTTGCTGATCACTGTCGATGACATGTGGTCACTATCGGTCATGTCGGGTGACGTGGGGGCTCGCGCATTCGTCGGTGTGTCGGCGGCACTCGCACCCCGCGAAGCAGAAGGAGCAAGGGAACCTTTCTGCCGCTCGTGACAGGAAGGTTCCCTTGCTCCGTAGTTGAGCGCGGCTGGGTTGAGGGCGAATCACCAGGCAACGCAAAGCTTGCTCTCAGCCTGGTGGAGCACTGTCGGCTCATGGCTGACAACGATTTCGCAGGCGCAGGGGACCGGTTCGCAGCGGACGTGCCGTCGGGAGGTGGTCGCGGCGCGACCTCGGCACCGTGGGAATCGGCTACTCCTCAAGGTCAGCAGCCGACCGGGTTCTCGAGTGAGCGGAGACCACGCCTCGCCGGTGTTTCGGCGGGCACGGTCGTCGTAGCCCTGCTCGCCGGACTCGTCGGTGGTGCTGCCGGATTCGGCGGAAGTCTGTTGCTGGGAACGTCCGGAAGCTCGGGTTCGCCGGTGTTGAACCAGCACGATTCCACCGTCGGCACCCAGGTCAGTTCGCAGAGCGGAACCGTCCAGTTCGCGGCGGAGAAGGCGTCGAAGAGCACCGTGGACATCGCAGTGTCGTCGCGTTCCGGCAGCGCGGAGGGGACGGGCGTGGTGCTGACCGCCGATGGTTACGTGTTGACGAACAACCACGTGGTGAGCAGCGGCGGAGATATTTCCGTCACCCTGCCGGATGGGAAGAAGTCGGCTGGTGAGGTCGTCGGGACGGCCCCGTCGTACGACTTGGCGGTGATCAAGCTGGCTGGTGTCGACGGGCTCACCGCAGCGGAGTTGGGCAAGTCCTCGAACCTGGCGGTCGGGCAGACCGCGGTGGCGATCGGTTCGCCGCTGGGGCTCGAAGGCACGGTCACTTCGGGCATCGTGAGTGCGCTCGACCGCACGGTGGAGGTGTCGTCGGACGACGGCCAGGCGGTCGTATACAACGGAATCCAGACGGATGCGTCGATCAACCCGGGTAATTCGGGTGGGCCGTTGGTGAATCTCGACGGGCAGGTGATCGGGATCAACTCGAGCATCCAGTCGAACACCTCGGGTGAATCCAGCGCGGGCAACATCGGGTTGGGTTTCTCGATTCCGATCGACACGGCGAGCAGGGTCGCCGGCGAGATCATCGAATCGGGGGCGGCGATGAAGCCGCAGCTCGGTGTCACGGGCACGGATGGCGAGTCCGGCAATGCCGTGATCAGCACTGTCAGCGCGGGTTCCGCGGCGGAGAAGGCGGGGCTCCGGCAGGGGGACACGATCCTGGAGGTGGACGGCAAAGCGGTCAGCGCGTTCTCGGATCTGATCGCCCAGATCGGTTCCAGCGAGCCTGGCGGGAAGGTGGTTCTCACCGTCGGCGACGCGCAGGGCGGCAATGCCCATCCGGTCGAAGTCACGTTGGGAAGCATCCGGGACTCGGAGCCGGAGACGACCACGCAGCGCCCCGGGGCGCAGAGCCCGTACCAGTGGCCGGGCGGACAGTTCCCGTACGGCCGTTGACGGAGCGAGCAAGGGAACCTTCCTGTCACCGGTGACAGGAAGGTTCCCTTGCTCTCACGGTGCGGGGTGGGTGGGGCAGTGCTTCTCCACCCCCGGCACCACCCCCTCCACCAAGTACCGCTCCGCAGCAGAGTCGAGGCAGTCGTCGCGTTGGCTGGCGAAGGCCCCGTGGGAGCGGCTGCCGTCGAGGACGACGAGGCTGGATCCGGGGAGCCGTCGTTGCATGCGCCGCGCGCCGTCGAGGGGCGTGGTCGGGTCGTGTTCGGCTTGGGTGAGCAGCACGGGTGGCATGTCGGGGTGCCCGAGCCGGGTGGTTTCGCGGGGCGGCGCCCAGTAGGCGCAGGTGGCGGCTTCGAGCCCGGTGAGGACGGGTTGGGGGTCGACGGCGCGCAGCGCGCGGATGCTGCCGATGACGTCGGCGGGCCGGGGTCGGGTGCTGTCGGCGCATTTGATGGTGCGCAGCGCGGATTCGTAGTTGTGGTCGTCGGGTTCGGCGGGGCGCAGCGCGGCGTCGTCGCCGGTGCGGACGTAGTGGCTGAGGGCTTGTGCGAAGGGTTCCCACCGTTCGGTGCGGGAGAGGGTGCGGTAGACGACGCGGTCGAATTCGTCGGGGCCGAAGGTGTCGTGGGGGAGTGCGGCGCGGGTGTCGAGGTAGTGCTGCCGGACGGTGCGCCGGTCGTGGCCGAGTCCGAGCCCGGGCCGGGCGGCGATCCAGTCGAAGAGCGCGTCGCGTTGTTCGATCATGGCGAGGGCTTGGCGGGTGTCGAAGTCGTACCAGTCGTCGGGGCTGACGACGCTGTCGAGCACCATGCGGCCGACGTGCCGGGGGTGGTGGGCGGCGTAGGCGGCGCCGAGGTAGGTGCCGTAGGAGACGCCGAGGTAGTTGAGCCGCGGTTCGCGCAGTGCGAGCCGGATCCGTTCCATGTCGTGCGCGGTGTTGGTGGTGTTGATGTGGGTGAGCGCGGCCCCGATGCCGCGCGCGCAATCGTCGGCGATGGCGCGGAGTCCGCGCAGGTGGGCGCGCTCCTGTTCGGGATCGGTGGGCACCGGATCGGGCCGGGGGTGCTGGTAGAGCCCGCCGGCGGGTCCGCAGTCGACGGGGGCGCTGCGGCCGGTGCCGCGCGGGTCGAAGCCGATGATGTCGTAGCTGCGTTGGACGGCGGTGGGGAGTTTGGCGCGTTTGCTCTCGGCGTAGTCGGTGCCGGTGCCGCCGGGTCCGCCGGGGTTGACGAGGAGTGCGCCGCGTCGTTCTTCGGGTGTGCCGCTGGCGGGGATGCGGGTGAGGGCGAGGGTGATGGTCGGCCCGTCGGGGGCGGCGTGGTCGAGCGGGACCCGCAAGTGTCCGCATTGGACTGATGGATCGTTGGCGATTCCGTCCGGGCAGGGGCCGAATCCGGGGTCGGGCGCCGCCGTGGCGGCGGGGGCGGGCGCGAGTGCGGCGAGCAGCAGGGTGAGCAGCGGGATGGTGCCGCCGCGACGCGAGATGAACACGCTGAGTGACTCCAGTGCTACCTGAATGGGGTTTGCGAAGGAGTATTGAACATGATTATCGTTACCGTCCGCTAGTGGTAAACCATGCGGAGGAGTCGGAGTGGGTCACCTGCTGATGGTGGAAAGCTGGGTCGGGGCGATGAGCACCCTGCTGCCCAGAGGTATCCGGGACGGAGGCCACCGCTTCAGCTTCCTCACCCGGGACGTGCACCACTACCTGCGTGCCTGGAACCGGCCGGGCGCCCACCCGCTGCTCGGCGCGCAGAACGTGCTCACCGCCGAGACCAACGACGTGCCGTCCCTCGTGGAGCACGTGGCGAAGTTGCAGCCCGCGCTCCGGTTCGACGGCGTGCTCACCTCCTGCGACTACTACCTGGGCGCGGTCGCGCACCTCGCGCGGCACCTCGGCCTGCCGGGATCTCCGCCGGAAGCGGTGGAGCTGGCCTGCAACAAGGACCGGACCCGGCTGGCGTTGCGCGAAGCGGGAGTTCCCGGGCCCGCGTTCGCGCTCGCCGACAGCGCGTCCGGGCTCCGCGAAGCGGCCGTCGCCCTCGGCTTCCCGCTCGTGGTCAAACCGGTCGACCTGTGCGCGGGCATGTTCGTGCGCAAGGTGTCCGACGAAGCCGAACTAGCCGAAGCCGTTCGTGACCTGGAGGGCTTCCCGGTGAACGCCCGCGGCCAGCGCCGCAGCCCCACGGTGCTGCTGGAGGAACTGCTCACCGGGCCGGAAGTGAGCGTCGAAGCCGTCACCTCCCACGGACGAACGACCGTCATCGGCGTGACCGACAAGAGCGTCGGCGGCGCACCCTGGTTCGTTGAGACCGGGCACATGTTCCCCGCCGCCCTCGACGCCGCCACCGAACGAGCCGCCACCTCGATCGCCGTCGACGCCATCGCCGCGCTCGGCCTCGACAACACGGTCACCCACACCGAGCTCAAGCTCACCCCCGACGGGCCGCGCATCGTCGAGGTCAACCCGCGTCCCGCGGGCAACCAGATCACCGAGCTGATCCGCCGCGTCACCGGCATCGACCTGCCCGCGGTGCACGCCCGGCTCGCCGCCGGCGAACAGCCCGACCTGGCGCCGCACGCCACCGGTGCGGGCAGCGCGGCCATCTCGTTCCTGCTGCCGCCGCGCACCGGCCCGATCCGGCACATCGCCGGAGCCGAGCGGCTCGCCGGGACCGAGGGCGTCGTCGACAGCGTCGTCAAGGAACCCGGGCACGTGGCAGGCGCGGCGACCAGCAACAACAACTACCTCGGCCACGTGCTGGCCACCGATCCGGCACCCGGGGCCGCGCGGGCTCGCGCCGAGGCGGCCGTCGGCTCCCTGGAAGTCGTCTACGCCGAGGATCTGGTCACCGCATGAAGGACGCCTTCCTGTCACTGGACGGGTTCGCGGCGGCCGTGGGCGAGGGGTTCGCGGGCGACGAGGTCGGCGAAGCGGAGGTGAGCGTCGGCTTCCTCACCCAGCAAGGCGTCCGCCATTCCGGGCGTGGCCGCTCCTACCGGAACCACGTGCTGAGCCTCCGCGTCGAGGACGCCGTCGGCTCCTGCGCGGTGGAACCCGGGGAACTCACCGACGAGCAGGTCGTGGACTGCGTAGGCGCCCCCGTCGGGCGGCTGCTGCGGCACCCGCTGCCCGCGGTGCGCACCGCGGCGCTGGACGCCTACCTGATGTGGCGGTTCCCGCACCACGAGCACGCCGAGCAGGTCGCGCTGGAGCGCGGGAACTCGCTGCGGAAGTCCTTGCAGCGCGCCGAACTCGTCGTGGACCTGCTGCCGGACCAGGTGAACCGGGTGCTCGTGGTCGGGGTGGTGAACTCGCTGCTGCACCGGCTCCGGCACCGCGACCTCGACTACGTCCCCTGCGACCGCAAGGGCGGCAGTACCGAATGGGACGAGCCCATCGTCGGCGACGCCATGGCCGCCGTCGACGGCTGCGACGCCGTGCTCGCCACCGGGATGCTCGCGGCGGGCGACACGTTCGCGCCGCTGCTGGAACACGTGCGCGCCACCGGAAAGCCGCTGGTCATGTTCGCCCAGACCGCGAGCGCGATCCTGCCGTGGTTCATCGGATCCGGCGTCACCGCCGTCTCGGCCGAGCCCTACCCGTTCTTCTGGCTCGACGGCGGCCCCGGCTCGATCTACCGCCACCGCGCCCCGATCACCCCGACCGGGAAGGACCCCCGTTGATCGACGTGAGCACGAGCCCGGCCAGCACCCCCAACCCGGACCTGCTGGAGCTGATGCGCGACACCCCGGTCACCAGGGTCAGCACCCCGCTGCCGGACCACCACCCCGGATTCTGGGCGAAGCTCGAATGCCTCGGCGCGGGCGGCATGAAGGCGCGCGCCGCCATGTCCATGCTGCGCGGGGCCCGTGCCCGCGGGGAACTCCGGCCCGGCGCGCCCGTCGTCGAATCCACCAGCGGCACCCTCGGTGTCGGACTCGCCTTCGCCGGCCAAGCCCTCGGCCACCCCGTGGTGCTGGTCGTCGACCGGGAACTGGAACGCAGCATGCGGTCGCTGCTGCGCGCCCACGGCGTCCGCACCGAGGTCGTCGACCGCCCGCACCCCGTCGGAGGCTGGCAGCAGGCCCGGCTGGACCGGGTGCACGAGCTGTGCGCGGAACTGCCCGGCTCCTACTGGCCCGACCAGTACAACAACCCGGACAACCCGGCGGGCTACGAGCGGCTCGCCGAAGAGCTCGTCGCCCAGCTCGGCACCGCCGACACCCTCGTGTGCAGTGTCGGGTCCGGTGGGCACAGCGCAGGCGTCATCCGCACGTTGCGCAGGCACTGGCCGCGGCTGCGGCTGATCGGCGTGGACACCGTCGGCTCCACGATCTTCGGGCAGCCCGCGCGGCGGCGGCTCATGCGGGGACTCGGCAGCAGCATCTTCCCCCGCAACGTCGCCTACCCCGAATTCGACGAAGTGCACTGGATCGGCCCGGCGGAGGCCGTCGACGCCTGCCGCAGGCTCGCCGCCCACTCCTTCGTCAGCGGGGGCTGGAGCACCGGTGCGGTCGCGCTCGTCGCCGCGTGGGCCGCGCGGCGCGACCCCGGATCCCGCGTCGCCACCGTCTTCCCCGACGGCCCGCACCGCTACCTCGACACCATCTTCGACGACGAGTTCTGCCAGGAGCACGGCCTGCTCGGCGGACGACCCGCGACGCGTCCCGTCGAGATCGCCGACCCGGCCGCGGTCGAAGTGCACGGCTGGGCCCGCTGCCGCGCGGTCCGCGACCCCGCCGGATCGGTGGAGGTGCCCGCGTGAAGCTCAGCGCACGCACCGGAACCCTGCGGCTGCGCGAGCCGTTCCGGATCTCCCGCTCCGTCATGCACGAACGGGACGCGGTGTGGATCGACCTCGAACACGGCGGCCGCACCGGGCACGGCGAAGCCGTCACCAGCGTCTACTACGACCTCGACGTGCCGCGGATCCTCGACCGGCTCGATGCGCTGCGCCCGCACGTCGAGAGCTGCACCGGACCCGACGAGCTCCTCACCGGCATCGACGACTGGCCGGACGTCGAACCGGGAGTGCGCTGCGCCGTCGACGCCGCCGCCCACGACCTCGCCGCGCAGCACAGCGGCCGGACCGTGCAGGACCTCATCGGCGCACCACCCGTCGGCGAGCCCGCGACCGCCCGCACCATCGGCATCACCGGCACCGAGCACGCCGCGCGCACCGCGGCCGAGCTCACCGCCCGCGGATTCCGCGTCCTCAAGGTGAAGCTCGGCGACGGCCCCGACGAACAGGACCGGGTCGCCGCCGTCCGCGCCGCCGCCCCCGACGCGCAACTGCTGCTCGACCCCAACGGTGCGTGGGAACCCGAGCAGGCGCTGCGCCTGCTCGACGCCCTCGCCGTGCACGACATCGCGGCTGTCGAACAACCCATCCCGCCCGGCGACCCCGTCGAACTCGGCCGCGTCGCCCGGCACAGCCCCATTCCGGTGATCGCCGACGAGGACGCGCAGACCCTCGCCGACGTCCGGGCGCTCGGCTCGACCGTGCACGGGATCAACGTGAAACTCGCCAAGTGCGGCGGGATCCGCGCCGCCGTCGAGATCATCGACGCCGCGCGGTCCGCCGGGGCCGACGTGATGCTCGGATGCCTCGTCGCCAGTTCCCTCGGCATCGCACCCGCCGTGCACCTCGCCGGACACGCCCGCTGGATCGACCTCGACGGGCACCTGCTGCTCGCCGACGACCCGTGGGACGGCATCGGCGGCACCGGCGGGACGCTGCACATCACCCGCGAGCCCGGGCTCGGCGTGCGGCCGAAGGTGGCGGCATGACCACCTGGCGGCTCATCCGGAGCTTCCCGCTCGCGGTGCAGGTGCTGCTGATCAACCAGCTCGGGGTCAACATCGGCTTCTACCTGCTCATCCCGTACCTCGCCGGCTACCTCGGGCACGACCTCGGCATGTCCGCGGCGCTCGTCGGCGTGGTGCTCGGGGTGCGCAACCTCAGCCAGCAAGGGCTGTTCCTCATCGGCGGCAGCGCCGCCGACCGGCTCGGGGCGCGTCGCGTCATCATCGCCGGCTGCGCGCTGCGCACCGTCGGGTTCGGGTTGTTCGCGCTCGGCAGCTCGCTGCCCGTGCTGCTCGCCGCCTCCGTCCTCAGCGGACTCGCCGGGGCGCTGTTCAACCCCGCGGTGCGCGCCTACCTCGCGCGCGAAGCGGGGGAGCGGCGAGCCGAAGCGTTCTCGCTGTTCAACGTGTTCGCCAACACCGGGGCGCTGATCGGGCCGCTGCTCGGCAGCGCACTCGTCCTCATCGGGTTCACCACGTCCGCGCTCGTCGCCGCGCTCGTGTTCGCACTGCTCACCGCCGCCCAGATCGCCGTGCTGCCGCGCCGGGACGTGCCGCCCTCGCGCGGCACCGTGCTCGGGGACTGGCGCGGCGTGCTCGGTGACAAGCGGTTCCTCCTGTTCACCCTCGCGCTGACCGGGATGTTCGCGCTGCAGAACCAGCTGTACCTGGTGCTGCCGATGGAAGCGGCCCGGCTCACCGGATCCAGCGGCACCGTCGCCGCTGTGTTCATCGTGTCCACAGTGGCCGGTCTGCTGCTGCAGGTGCGGATCACCCGGTACTTCCAGCGCACGTGGTCCCGGGGGAGCACCATCGCCGCAGGTATGGCGCTGATGGGGATCGCCTTCCTCGCCACCCTCGTCGCCGGCTTCGCGCTGCCCACCGCGACCTCCGTGCCCGACCCGGTCGGCGTGCTGCTGCGGCTCGGCCCCGTGCTGCTGGCCACCCTCGTGCTCACCACCGGGCTGATGCTGGCGCAACCCTTCGTCAACGACCTCATTCCCTCGTTCGGGCCGAATTCGCTGTCCGGTACCTACTTCGGGGTCTTCTACCTGGCCTCCGGGGTGACCGCCGCGGCGGGCAACGCCGCCATCGGGTGGATCAGCGACCTCGCCGGGACCACCGCGCCGTGGGCGCCGTCCGCGCTGTGCCTCGCGCTCGGACTGGTCTCAGCCGCCGCGGTCGCCCTGCTGCAGCGCCGTGGACTCGTCGGCCCGGAACCCGCCCCGCGACCAGGAGAGACCGCATGCGCGTCGACGCCAACTTCCTGACCGACAACCCCCGGCTGTACGAAGCGCAGTTCCCCGACCCCGAGCACCTCGCCGCACGATTCGTGCTCGACGTCCTCGCCCGCCGTGGCATCGGACACGGCACACTGCTCGACATCGGGTGCGGCACGGGGCGCGACGCCGCGCACTGGGCCCGGAGCGGTTTTCACGTCACCGGGATCGACAATTCGCCGCGCATGATCGAACACGCCCGGGCGCACTGCCCCGGCGGCACCTTCCACCAGCGCGACATGCGCGAATTCCAGCTGGATCGCACGTTCGACGCGATCACTTGCCTGGACAGCGCATTCCTCTACTGCCACACCAACGACGAACTCGATTCCTTCCTCGGGCGGTGCCGGGACCATCTCCGTCCCGGCGGGGTGCTCGTCGCCGAAATGCGCAACGGTGCGTTCTTCCTCGGGAGCACCGAACTGCTCGACGGAATTCGCGAGCGGACAGTCGAATGGGAAGGCGTGCCGTACCGGTCGCGAACCCGGCTGTGGATCGACCACGCCGAACAGCTGCTGCGCCGAGAACGGGTGTGGGACTGGCCCGGGTGCGAGCGGGAACTCACTCAACGCTCCGCCTGGCGACTGCTCTTCCCGCAAGAACTGCGTCGCATCCTGCACCAAGCGGGGTTCGAAGTGCTCGACCTCTTCGACCACCCCGGCCCGCGCACGGAACCGCCCTGGCACGCCGACGCGGCCCTCGGCACGTCGCTCGCGGGGGATCGGTTGCACCTGGTGGCCCGCCGCCCCACCTGACCAGCGGGTGCGTGCAAGGGAACCTTCCTGTCACCGGTGACAGGAAGGTTCCCTTGCACGCGACGTGAGGAAGATCGCTTGCTGGGAGTTCTTGAAAAGTATTATCGTTTTCTTTTGGTGTTGCGGTGGGCTGCGCCGGCGTTGCAGGTGATGGGACGGAATGGAGAACCGCGCATGGAGTCCGACGGATCGGCTGCTGGCTCTTCCACCGGCGGGGCGGTGACCAGGCGGGGTTTCCTGGGGTTCACCGCAGCGGCCGCATTCGTGGGAATGTCGGGTTGCGCGGCGGGTGGCTCCGGTTCGACCGCGGGCCCGCCGAAGCCGGGCGGCCGGTTGCGGGCGGTGTTCCCCGGCGGCGGAGCCGACGAGGTGCTGGACCCGCACGCCACGAACCTCTACGCCGAGGTGGCCCGCGCCAAGGCGCTGTTCGACAAGCTCGCCGACTACGGCTCCGACATGTCCCCGCAACCCCGGCTGGCCGAGCGGTGGGAGTCGAGTCCGGACCTGCGGACGTGGCGGGTACCGCTGCGCGAGGCCACGTTCCACGACGGACGGCCGGTGCGCGCCGCTGATGTGCTGGCGAGCTACGCGCGCATCCTGCGTCCGGACAGCACTCGACGGGCTAAGGCGAGTCTGTCCGTGATCGACCTGCAGGGCAGCCGCGCGATCGACGACCGCACCGTTGAGTTCCGGTTGAAGCGGCCGTACGCCGAGTTCCCGAACGCGCTCGCCACCTTGGGCGCCTACATCGTTCCGGAGGGCGCGGAGAACTTCGAGCGCCCCGTCGGTTCGGGCCCGTTCCGGTTCACCTCGTTCGAACCGGGGCGCAGCTTCCTCGTCGCCCGCAATCCGAACTACTGGGAGGGCGCGCCGCTGCTCGACGAGCTCGAAATCCTGGTGAGCAACGACGAAGCGGCCCGGGTGAACGCGCTGCTGGGTGATCAAGCGGACTACGCGCACGACCTGACCGCCACCACCGCCCGCAGCCACGAGGCGGCGGGGCAGATCAACATCCACCGGTTACCGCTGAGCAATTTCCACTCGCTGGCGATGAAGGTGGACCGGCCCCCGTTCGATCGACTGGAGGTCCGGCAGGCGTTCTTCCACTTGGTCGACCGCGAAGAACTGGTCCGTTCGGTGCTGCAGGGCTCGGGCGAGGTGGCCAATGACCTGTTCGGCAAGAACTACCAGTACTACGACGCTGAGCTCCCGCAGCGGCGGCAGGACCTGGCGAAGGCGAAAGAGCTGCTGCGCCGTGCGGACGCGGAGAACCTGCGGGTCGAGCTGCTCACCTCCGAAGCCTCTCCCGGCTTGCGGGAAGCGGCGCTGGCGTTCGCCGACCAGGCGAAGCTCGCGGGCGTCACGATCGACGTGACCTTGGGGAACAAGGACACCTACTGGTCGGACATCGGCGAGCAGGGGTCCATCGTCAGCTACCGGTCCGGCGCGATGCCGATCGAGTCGCACCTCTCGCAGCGGCTGCTGTCGAGCTCGACGACGAACAACACCAAGTGGCAGCGTCCCGAGTTCGACGCGCTCTACCAGCAGGCGCAGTCCACTTCGGACGAGAACGCGCGCGCCGGGCTCTACCGGGAGATGCAGCGCACGCTCTTCGAAGAGGGCGGCTTCCTGTGGTGGGGCGTGTCGGATTGGATCGTGGCGTCGGCGAACAGGGTCGGCGGCATCGATGACGGCGCCCCCGCGAACACCCTGGATTGGGCGCGTTTCGACAAGGTGTGGCTGGGGTGAGCATTCCGGGCTACATCGCCCGGCGAGTGCTGCTGGGGTTCGTGCAGGTCTTCCTGGTCATGGTCGTCGTGTTCTTCTTGACCGAGGCATTGCCCGGTGACGCGGCCGTCACCATCGCCGGGGACGATCCGGACCCGGCGGTCATCGCGTTGCTGCGGGAGCAGCTCGGGTTGAACGCGCCGGTGTGGGAACGCCTCGGTGGCTGGATGCTCGCGGCGTCGCAAGGAGATTTCGGCCGGTCCTTGGTGGGTCCGCGTTCGGTGCTGGACATCATCGGCTCTTCCGTGGGCCCCACCTTGTTGCTGGCGGCGCTCACCTTGGCGTTGATCGTGCCGGTGTCGCTCGGACTCGGCGTGCTGGCGGCGAACCGGGAAGGCCGGCTCACCGACCGCCTCATCACCTCCACCACGCTCGGTCTGTACTCGGTGCCGGAATTCGCCATGGGGATCCTGCTGGTCACCGTGTTCGCCGTTCAGCTCGGCTGGTTGCCGCCGACCGCCGTGGGCGGCGGCGGGCTGCTGAGCCGCCCGGCGGTTTTGGTGCTGCCGGTGCTGGTGCTGCTGCTGCGCCCGATCTGCTCGCTGAGCAGGCTGGTCCGCGCCGGCATGATCGACGCGTTGCGGTCCGGGTACGTCCGGCAGGCGCGCCGAGCCGGGCTCGCGCCGCTGCGGGTGCAGTTCGCGCACGCGCTGCCGAACGCGGTCGTGCCCGCGATGCAGCAACTCGCCCGCACGACGGACTGGCTCATCGGCGGCGTCATCGTCGTGGAGGCGATCTTCGTGGTCCCAGGACTGGGCACCACGTTGATCGATGCCGTGTCCGCGCGCGACCTGCCGGTGGTGCAAGGGTTGTCCTTGGTGCTGGCCGTCGTGACGGTCCTGGTGAACCTGGTGGCGGACATCGTCGCCCGGATCCTGGCTCCTGCCGCGGAGGACGACCGATGAGAAGCCTGCTCAGGCCCGGGGTGCTGGTTCCCGGCATCCTGATCGCCGTGCCGCTGCTGCTGGCCGTGTTCGGCCCGCTGTTCGCTTCGGGGGCGGTGGCAAAGGACGTCGCGTTCAGCAGCGGGGCCGGCCACCTGTTCGGCACCGACTTCGTCGGCCGGGACGTGTGGAACGAAGTCCTGCTCGGCGGTCGTTCGGTGGTGCTGGTCGCCGTGGCCGCCACGGTGTGCACGTACGCCGTGGCCGTGCCGATCGGCGTGGCAGTCGGGATGAACCGGGCCAGGTTCGTCGACGAGGTGGTGATGCGGCCGCTGGACGTCCTGCTCGCCATCCCTTCGATGCTCCTGCTGCTGTTGCTGGCCTCCGCCGCACCGAACGTCGGCTGGGTGCTGGTCGCGATCGTCACCGTCATCAACCTTCCGGACGTCATCAGAATTTCCAGGGCTTCGACGCTCTCGCTCTCCGCACGTCCGGCCGTGGAGGCCATGCGCATGCAGGGGGAGAGCCGCGTTCGCATCGGACTCGGCTACGTGGTGCGCGCGATGGCGCGCACGCTGGCCGCGGACTCGGGCACCAGGTTCACCGGAGCGATCTACCTCGTCGCCTCGGCGAGCTTCCTGGGTGTGGGGGTGTCGCCGCAGGCCAGCGATTGGGCGGCCATGGTGGACCGCAACCGCACGGGCCTGTTCCTGCAGCCGTGGGCTGTCGTGCTGCCCGCGTTGCTGATCGTGGCATTGTCGGTAGGTGTGAACTTGGCTTTCGACCAGCTGCTGCGCAGGAAACGGCGAGAGGTGCGCGCGTGAACGTCGTCGAGGTCGGCGGGCTGAACGTCTCGCTCGATTCCCGGCCCCTGGTGTCCGATGTCTCGTTCGCGATGGCAGCGGGTGAGGTGACCGCGCTCGTCGGTGAATCCGGCAGCGGCAAGACCACGACCGGGCTCGCCCTGCTCGGTGAACACCCGGCCGGGGCGCGCGTCGACGGTGAGGTCACCGTGGCCGGGCACCCGGTCGGTCCGGGTCGGCCGCCGGCGGCGGGGCACCTCGGATACATCCCGCAGCACCCCGCGGCCGCGTTGAACCCGGTGCGGCGGGTCGGTTCGGTCTTGCGGGAGATCGCTCGCCGCCACCTGGGGCCGGTCGCGCGCTCCGAGCGCAAGGAACTGGTGCGGGCCCGGGTCACCACTGCGCTGCGCCGGGCGCAGCTCCCCGACGGGCAGGCGCTGCTCGACCGCTACCCGCACCAGCTCTCCGGGGGACAGCAGCAGCGGATCGTGCTGGCCCAAGCGCTGGTCTGCGATCCGGCCGTGGTGATCGCGGACGAACCGACGACCGGGCAGGACGCGTTGACCCGCGCCCAGATCGTCGAAGAGCTGCGCGGTCTCGCGGACCAGGGCATCGCTGTGCTGCTGCTCACCCACGACCTCGACGTGGTGCGGCAGTTGGCGCACCGGGTGCTGGTCATGCGTGGCGGAGCCGTCGTCGAATCGGGCCCGGCCGCGGCGGTGCTCGGCTCCCCGGAGCACGCCTACACGCGGCTGCTCGTCGAATCCCAGCCCGACACCAGAGCGCCACTGGCACCTGCCGAGGACGACCGCGAACCGCCGGTTCTCGCCGCGAACGACCTGGTCGCCGGTCACCGGGGCCGGGGCAGGAAGGTCGAGACGCTGCACGGGATGTCGCTGGACGTCGGCCGGGGCAGGCGGATCGCCGTGGTCGGCCGCTCCGGCAGCGGCAAGACGACGCTGGCCCGGTGCCTCGCCGGACTGCACCCGCCGCGGCGAGGGACGATCGTGCTCGACGGAATACCGCTGGCCGCGCGCCTGAGCGGGCGCAGCAGGGAGCAGCTGGCCGACGTCCAGTACGTCTTCCAGGACGCGCGCGCTTCGTTCAACGAGTTCGCGCCCGTGCTCGACCAGGTAGCGCGGACCGCCGAACGGCTCCGCGGGGTCGACCGGCAGCAGGCGCGGCGACGGGCGGCGGAGTGGTTCGAACGCGTCGGGCTCGACGCGGAGATCACCGCACGGCGGCCCGATTCCCTCTCCGGGGGTGAGTTGCAACGCGCTGCCCTGGTGCGCGCACTGCTTGCCGAACCGCGGGTGCTGATCTGTGACGAGATCACCTCCGGGCTCGACACCGTCACCCAGGCCGAGCTGCTCGTCCTGCTCAAGGAGCTGCAGCGGACCGCGGAGTGCGCCTTGGTGCTGATCACCCATGACCTCGGGGTCGTGGCCGATCTCGCCGAGCACGTCATGATCGTCGACGGTGGGTGCATCGTCGAGCAGGGTGCTGCTTCGGAAGTGCTGCGTGCGCCACGACATCCGATGACGAGCGCGCTGGTCGAGGCCGCGACGAGCCGGATCAGCCAGGCCTAGGCCGGGAAGTTCGCGGTGTCGCCGAGCGGGGAGGTGCTTGGAGGGGGACATGCCTCCATGCTTCCCCGTCGAACGCGCGTTCGCATCGCTCGAGCGGGTAGGAACGGGGCCACACGATCTCGCAGCCGAGATCACCCGGCGTAATCGACGTCCGGGAACGCGAAGGCGGCTTCCCCTGGGCGGGCGGAGGACCGGCCCGGGATCGGGATCTCGAAGTGGACGCTCGGGCTGTACCGGGAGTCCTCCCGGGCGTCGTAGATCTCCGTCGCGGCGCTGCGCCAGAACGGCGCCGCACCCTCGATCGCCGGATTCGTGTGCAGGTAGATCGTCGAATATTCGGGCGTGTCGGCGACGAAGTCGCACGCCATCGACACCAGCGCGCTCGCCAGGCCGTTGCGGCGGTGCTGCCGGTCCACGTACACCCGGAACAGCTGCGCGGTGCTGCCGTCCCCGTACCGGGCCGCGAGCCACTCGGGGTGCGGGGGACAGCGCGGGCCGCCGGAGCGGATCGCCGTGGTCGCGGCGACCTCGCCGTCGCGCACCGCGACGAACAGCGCGTGCCGCGGGTTCTTCAGGTACGCGCCCTCGATGTCCACGACGTCGGAGTGCCAGCGGGCGTGGTAGCCGTGGCCGAACTCCTTGTAGAACGTGTCGAGCATGACCCGGCGCGCGCCTTCGACGTCCTCCGGGCGGGCGCGGCGCACCGCGTACTCGCCGATCCGGTGCTCTTCCTGGTGATCCATGTGCTCTCCATCGGGCTCTCGCGCCTGAGTCGCGAGCGAACGCGACTCCCGGTGCGCCGCGGCCACAATACAATGACTCTCATTTTCAATAAGTCCGGGGTGTGGCGCAAAGGCCGCAATGATCATCGGATGAAGGGAACCTTCCTGCCACCGGTGGCAGGAAGGTTCCCTTCATCGCACCGGCCTGTCGGAGTGCGGGGGCGGTGGGCGAGCCGCACGCTTCGCCCATGGTGTGTCTGGTGACGGGAGCGAGCGGGTACGTCGGCGGCAGGTTGGTCCCCCGGCTGCTCGAGGACGGACGGCAGGTCCGCTGCCTGGTCCGGAATCCGGAGAAGCTGCGCGACGTGCCCTGGCGGGACCAGGTGGAGGTGGTCCGCGGCGACCTGCTGCGCGAGGGGGACGTGACGGCCGCCTGCGACGGTGTCGAGGTCGTCTACTACCTCGTGCACGCGATGGCCGAGTCGGGTTTCGCGGCCCGGGACCGGCGTGCGGCGCTGCTGATGGGGCAGGCGGCGCGGGAGACGTCGGTTCAGCGGATCGTGTACCTCGGCGGGGTGCATCCGGCGGGGGAGCAGTTGTCCGAGCACATGGCCTCGCGAGCGGAGGTCGGCGAGATCCTGCTGCGCAGCGGGGTTCCAACGGTGGTCCTGCAAGCCGCGGTGATCATCGGTTCGGGTTCGGCGAGCTTCGAGATGCTGCGGCACCTGACCGAGCGGCTCCCGGTGATGGTGACCCCCCGCTGGGTGGCCAACCGGGTGCAGCCGATCGCGGTGCGTGACGTCGTGCACTACCTGGTCGAGGTGTCCCGGCTGCCGAGTTCGATCAACCGGACGTTCGACGTGGGTGGCCCGGACGTGCTGACCTACGGCGAGATGATGCGCCGCTACGCGGTCGTGGCGGGTCTGCCGCCGCGGCGGATGCTGTCGGTGGGCGTCCTGACGCCGTGGCTGAGCGCCCAGTGGATCAACGTGGTGACGCCGGTGCCGAAGAGCGTGGGCCGGCCGCTGATCGAATCGCTGATCCACGAGGCGGTCTGCTCCGAGGACGACATCGACGAACTGGTGCCGCGGCCGGAGGGCGGCCTAACCGGCTACGACCGCTCGGTGGAGCTGGCGTTGCGCAAGGTCCGGAACGCCGAAGTGGAGACCCGCTGGTCGGATGCGGCGCCGTCGGACGCCCCCTCGGATCCGTTGCCCTCGGACCCGGCCTGGTCCGGCGGGACCGTGTACGCGGACGTCCGCGAAGGCAGCAGCCAGGTGGCGCCGGAACGGCTGTGGCGCGTGGTCGAAGGCGTGGGCGGGGAGCACGGCTGGTACTCCTCGTCGCTGCTGTGGGCGGTGCGCGGTGCCCTGGACAAGCTCTCCGGCGGAGTCGGTTTGCGGCGCGGGCGCCGGGACGCGCAGCGGTTGCGCGTCGGCGAGGCGCTCGACTGGTGGCGGGTGGAAGAGCTGGTGGAGGGCAGGTTGCTGCGGCTGCGCGCGGAGATGCGGTTGCCGGGGCGGGCGTGGCTGGAGTTCACCGTGGAGCCGGACGGCACGGGTGGTTCGCACTACCGCCAGCGCGCGGTGTTCGTCCCGCGCGGATTGGCCGGTCACCTCTACTGGTGGCTGGTCGCGCCGTTCCACGGCGTGGTTTTCGGCGGGATGGTGCGCAACGTGCTCCGCGTCGCGGCCGAGAAGTAAGACCCGGCAGGCAATTCCGCTTCAGAACGCGAAAAAGGACGAGCATCGACTGCTCGTCCATTTTCGTCGGGCGCCCTCGGCAGGACTCGAACCTGCGACACCTGCCTCCGGAGGGCAGTGCTCTATCCGCTGAGCTACGAGGGCTTGCTGTTGTTGACGTAGGTCAGCTTAGCGCACGCTCCGGCGCGGACCGGAAGGGGGTGAAGGTTCGTGGGCGGACGGTCGCGTCCAGTGCGTGGACCCTCCATTGCATTCATGCGCATCTCGCTATATATCATGGTGGCGGTAGGAGAAGGGGAGGTTCGTGATGGGCCACGGGCACGGCCATGGGCACGGGACCGCATCGCCCGCGAGCGCTTCCGGGCGGTACTCGCGGCGCCTGGCGATGGCGTTCGGGGTGTTGCTGGCGTTCTTCGTGCTGGAAGCGGTCGTCGGGTACCTGACGTCCTCGCTCGCCCTGCTCTCGGACGCCGGGCACATGTTGACCGACGTGCTGGGCGTGGGGATGGCGCTCGCCGCGATCACCGCCGCGCGCCGCCCGGCCTCGGCGAAGCGGACCTTCGGCTGGTACCGCATCGAGGTGCTCGCCGCCCTCGCCAACGCGGTGCTGCTGTTCGCGGTCGCCGGCTACATCCTCGTCGAGGCCGTCGGGCGGTTCCAGGATCCGCCGGAGGTCGCCGGGCTGCCCATGATGATCACGGCGGCGGCCGGACTCGCCGCGAACGTGGTCGCGTTCCTGCTGCTGCGCGAAGGCGCGGGGGAGAGCATCAACCTGCGCGGTGCCTACCTGGAAGTGCTCGCCGACACCATCGGCTCGGTCGGCGTGCTGCTCGGCGGCGCGCTCGCCTGGGCCTTCGGCTGGTACCTGGTCGACCCCATCGTCGCCGTCGCCGTCGGGCTGTTCGTGCTGCCCCGCACCTGGAAGCTCGCCGGGCAGGCGCTGCGGATCCTGGTGCAGCAGGCGCCCGAAGGCGTCGACGTGCACGCGATGCACCGCGACCTCGCCGCGCTGCCGGCGGTGAAGGAGGTGCACGACCTGCACGTGTGGACGTTGACCTCCGGCATGGAGGTCGCCTCGGCGCACCTCACGATTCCGGCCGGGGCCGACCACGGGGACGTCCTGACCGCCGCGCAACGGCTGCTCGCCGAGCAGTACCGGATCGAACACGCCACCTTGCAGGTCGAGCCGGCCGAGTGCGCCCGGCGGTGCCAAGCGCTCACCTGGTGATCGGCTGACGGCAGGTTCTTGCGCCCGGACCGCGGTCCAGGCGGGCGCCGGAGGTGATCGGAAGGTTCCCTTCACCGCACCGGTGACAGGAAGGTTCCCTTCCACGCCGGGGCGCACAGCTGAGCCCGGAGTCGGGTCCCGGACTTCGACTGACCGGAAGGTTCCCTTCCTCGCACCACCGACGTGACCCGTGGAACGGCGTGACAGGAAGGTTCCCTTCCTCGCACCAGGTGAAAACGAACCGGCCCGCACCCCTCGCGAGGTGCGGGCCGATCCGTGCGTGGTTCGGACGTCAGTTGTCGTCCTTGCCACCGGGGGCGTTCTTGGCGACCTGCATCAGGAACTCGATGTTGGTGCGCGACTTGCGCAGCCGTTCCTGCAGGAGTTCCAGCGACTGCTGGGCGTCCAGCGCGGCGAGCACCCGGCGCAGCTTGTGCGTGACGGTGAGCTCGTCGGGTGCGAGCAGGATCTCGTCCTTGCGGGTGCTGGAGGCGTCCACGTCGACGGCGGGGAACAGCCGCTTGTCGGCGAGCTTGCGGTCCAGCTTGAGCTCGGCGTTGCCGGTGCCCTTGAACTCCTCGAAGATCACCGTGTCCATCGTGGATCCGGTTTCCACCAGCGCCGTGGCGAAGATGGTCAGCGAGCCGCCGTTCTCGATGTTGCGGGCCGCGCCGAGGAACCGCTTCGGCGGGTACAGCGCGGTCGAGTCGACACCACCGGAGAGGATCCGGCCGGACGCGGGGGCCGCGAGGTTGTAGGCGCGGCCGAGGCGGGTGATCGAGTCGAGCAGCACGACCACGTCGTGCCCCATCTCGACGAGCCGCTTGGCCCGCTCGATGGACAGCTCGGCGACGGTGGTGTGGTCCGACGGCGGGCGGTCGAAGGTGGAGGCGATGACCTCGCCCTTGACCGAGCGCTGCATGTCGGTGACCTCTTCGGGGCGCTCGTCGGCGAGCACCACCATGAGGTGGCATTCCGGGTTGTTCGTGGTGATCGCGTTGGCGATCGCCTGCAGCACCATCGTCTTGCCCGCCTTCGGCGGCGAGACGATCAGCGCGCGCTGGCCCTTGCCGACGGGCATCACCAGGTCGATGATCCGGCCGGTGAGGTTCTGCGGTTCGGTTTCCAGCCGCAGTCGCTCGTTCGGGTACAGCGGGGTCAGCTTGTGGAACTCCGAGCGGCCCTTCGACGCCTCCGGTTCGAGGCCGTTGATGGAGTCGACGCGGACCAGCGGGTTGAACTTCTGCCGCTGCTGCTCGTTGTCCCGGGGCTGCCGGATGACGCCCTTGATCGCGTCACCGCGGCGCAGCCCGTACTTGCGGACCAGCGACAGCGACACGTACACGTCGTTCGGCCCGGCGAGGTAGCCCGAGGTGCGGACGAACGCGTAGTTCTCCAGCACGTCGAGGATGCCGGCGACGGGCAGCAGGACGTCGTCCTCGCGGACCTCGGGCTCGTTGCCGCCACCTTCGGCGCGGCCGCGGTTGCGCCTGCGGTCCCGGAAGCGGCGTCCGCGCCTGCGGCCGCCGTCCTCGTCGGAGTCGTCCTGCGGACGGTTGTCCTGCTTGTCCTGCTGCTGCCGGGAGTTCTGCCGGTCGCCCCGGTCCTGGCCACCCCGGTCGCCGCGGTCACCCCGGTCCTGGCCACCCCGGTCACCCCGGTTGTTGTCCTTGTCGCGGTCCCGGTTGTCGCCCCGGTCGCCGCGGTCGTTCTGCCGGTCGCCCCGGTCCTGGCCGCGCTCGTCGCCCTGGTCCTGGTTGCCGCCGGAGCGGTTGGAGGAGCGACGGCGGCGGTTGCCGCGGCGGCCCTCGTCCTCACCGCCCTGCTCGGCGGGCTGCTGGCGCCGGGAGCGCCCGCGGTTCGGCGCGGAGCCGTTGTTGCCGGAGTCCGAGCCCGAGTCCTGCTGCTGGGCAGCGGAGTCGGTCTCGTCCAGCGCGGGCTGGTGGGACTTGCCGCGGCTCGGCGCGGTCTCCTGCGCCGGGGCGTCCTCCTGCGCAGGCTTGGCGGCCGCGCGGGGCTTGGCGGGGGCGCCGCCCTGCCGCTCCTTGATGGCCGCGATCAGGTCGCCCTTGCGCAGGCCGCTGGTGTCGATCCCCAGTTCCCCGGCGAGTTGTCGAAGCTCGGCGAGGACCATGCCGGACAGCCCGCCGCGGCGGCGCGGAGCGCCGTTGGTCTCGGCGCCCGCGGACGGCTGCTCAGACTCCTGCTGGCCAGCCTGGGAGACGCCGTTGGTCGTCTCGCTGCTCAACAGTTCGGTGTTGCTCACGAATGTCCTTCCTGACCGGACCGCGCCTCCTACGCGACCCAGCGGATTGCCCGCCCGCTGTTGTCAGCGGAACGGCCTTGATGTGCTACCAGCCCGATGCCGGTCGAGTTCAACACGCACGCGCGGCTCGATCGACGTCGGCGATCAGGGGGACCAGCAGCACCGGGCGGTGGGAGGTACCCGGGTCATGTGCTCGTCCGAATGCCGTTGCGCGGTGCGGTTTCCACGCTCCTGCGTGTCAGAACCACGGTGCACGTGCGACGCATCCACTCCGATCCACACTCGCCGATGCACGCCCTGCTGCCGCCTCACTCAGATGTCGTCGTTCACGGGGAGCGCTGTGATTTCCGGTCCGGCCCGATCTGCCGCAGAGCGGAATCGGGACGACGGGCACCGGGGTGCGCCGATCCGGCGTCGATCGCGTCGAAAGCATGACCATCGCGGTCAGGCCCCCATGCGGCGTCGGCCGGAACCCACAGGTCGGCAGCCCCGCGCGAACCCCATTGAGTTGACAACTCCTGCCTCTGCCACCGCGTCCGGCAACCCGCAGATCCTGATCTTCACCCGTGTGGAGTGGAGTCGATTCACCAGCGGGAAATGTGCCCCGGAGAACGAAGCTCCGGATGCGGCACCGGCGCCGAGCGCGCGGTGACTGATTGACCTTGAGGGTAGACGCCTCGCCACCGAGGTGCAACAACCTCCGCAGGCGTGGCACGCCCTCGTTCGATCACGGTGTTCGCGCAATCGGCGGTGCCGGAGCATCCACCGTTTCGGAACACCTGCCGTGCAGTCCTGACGTCCTGCCGACATGTCCTTTGTACCACCACGCGCGGCGGAATGGTCGGGCCGGGCCGGTCATTCCGCCGTCGTCAGCTCCGAAATCACCTGAACGCCGCGCCGATCGACCGGAAGGCGCAGCGCGGTGAACCCGCTGGTGTCCACCGTGCGGGGCAGTTCACCGCCCGCGGGCAGCGCCAGCACCGTCGGTCCGGCGCCGGACACGGCGGCGGGCACGCCTGCCGCGCGCAGCCGCCGCACCAGCTCGATGGTGTTCGGCCACGCCGATTCCCGGTAGTCCTGGTGCAGCCGGTCGTCGGTGGCGGCCAGCAGCAGCGACGGATCGGTCGTGAGGGCGTGCACGGCGAGCGCGGCGCGGCCCGCGGCGAACGCGGCGTCCGCGTGCGGAACCCGCTCGGGCAGCAATCCGCGAGTGGTGTGCGTGGCGGACTCGCCGCCCGCGACCAGCGCGATCGGGTGCACGTCCGGATGCGCGGGCAGCGAGGCGGCGCGGAACCGGTCCGCCTCCTGCCAGGCGATCACCACGCCGCCGAGCAGGCTGGCCGCGACGTTGTCGCCGTGGCCTTCGCAGTCGGCGGCCAGGTGCAGCGCCTGTTCGAGGTTCTTGGTCTCGCGCAGCGGGAAACCGGCGAGCTCGTAGGCCGCCGCGACCCCGGCGACGATCGCCGCGGCCGAGGAACCCAGCCCCCGCGAGTGCGGGATGGCGTTGCGGCAGCGCAACCGGACGGCAGGCGCGGGCACGCCGAGCTCGGACCAGGTGCGGTGCAGCACCCGCACGACCAGGTGCTCGTGGTCGGTGGGGATCGATCCGGCGCCTTCGCCCTCGGCGGTCACCACCGCGCTGCCGGGCGGGCCGCCGGTCACCGCCACGTGCACGGTGTCGTGCAGCGCGAGCGCCATGCCGAGCGCGTCGAACCCGGAGCCGAGGTTGGCGGTGGAGGCGGGCACCACGACCCGCACCCCACCGCCGGCCCGCAGGCTCACACCAGTTCCAGCGCGGTGGCCACGGCTCGCGGGTCCACCGGCAGCGGCTCGACCTCGACCATGCCGGACAGCGCCGTGTCCGGGTCCTTGAGGCCGTGCCCGGTGACGGTGCACACGACGCGGGACCCGCGCGGCAACCGGCCGTCCTCGACCGCGGCCAGCAGCCCGGCGACGCTGGAGGCGGAGGCGGGTTCGACGAACACGCCTTCCCGGGAGGACAGCAGCCGGTAGGCGTGCAGGATCTGCTCGTCGGTGACCGCGGCGAACAGGCCGCCGGAGGCGTCCTTCGCGGACACCGCGTGCTGCCAGGAGGCGGGGCTGCCGACCCGGATGGCGGTGGCGATCGTCTCCGGTTCGAGCACGGGCGCGCCGTGCACGAGCGGCGCGGCGCCCGCGGCCTGGAAGCCGAACATCCGCGGGGTGGACGGGATCACGCCGTCCGCGGCGTACTCCGCGTAGCCCTTCCAGTAGGCGGTGATGTTGCCCGCGTTGCCCACCGGCAGGCAGTGCACGTCGGGGGCGGAGCCGAGCACGTCGCAGATCTCGAACGCGGCGGTCTTCTGGCCTTCCAGCCGCACCGGGTTCACCGAGTTGACCAGCGTGACCGGGTGCTCGGCGGAGGTCTTGCGGGCGAGTTCGAGGCAGTCGTCGAAGTTGCCCTGCACCTGCAAGATCTTCGCGCCGTGCGCCACGGCCTGCGCCAGCTTGCCCATCGCGATCTTGCCCTGCGGCACCAGCACCGCGGAGGTGAGCCCGGCGCGCGAGGCGTAGGCCGCCGCCGAGGCGGAGGTGTTGCCGGTGGAGGCGCAGATGACGGCCTTGCTGCCCGCGGCGAGCGCGTGCGTGATGGCGACCGTCATACCGCGGTCCTTGAAGGAACCGGTCGGGTTCGCGCCCTCGACCTTGAGGTGGACCTCGCAGCCGGTGAGCTCGGAGAGGTGCTGCGCGGGCACCAGCGGGGTGCCGCCCTCCTGCAGGGTGACCACGCGGGCGCCCTCGGGGATCTCCACCCGGTCCCGGTACGCCTCGATGAGGCCGGGCCACCCGGCCCTCGCGGGCGCACCCTGGATGTTCGAAGTCACGACGGTTCACCTTCCACGCGCATCACGCTGACGACCTCGCGCACCGAGGCCAACCCGGCAATCTTGTCCACTGTGGATTTCAGGGCCGCATCGGTGGCGGTGTGGGTGACCACGACCAGGCTGGCCTCTTCGCCCCTGCCCGCCTGGCGCACCACCGAGATGCTCACATCGTTGTCGTTGAACGTGGCCGCCACCTGGGACAGCACGCCCGGTTTGTCGTCCACGTCGAGGCTGATGTGGTACCGGGTGGGGGTGGCGCCCATCGGCTGCACCGGCAGGTTCGCGTGCGCGGACTCGCGCGGACCCTTGCCCGCCACGACCAGGTTCCGCGCCACCGCGACGAGGTCGCCGAGCACGGCGCTGGCGGTCGGTTCGCCGCCGGCGCCCTGGCCGTAGAACATCAGGCTCCCGGCGGCCTCGGCCTCCACGAACACCGCGTTGTAGGCGCCGCCGACCCCGGCCAGCGGGTGGTCCCGGGGGATCATCGCCGGGTGCACGCGGGCCGAGACCGATTCGGTGCCGTCCTCGGCGACGACGCGCTCGCAGATCGCCAGCAGCTTCACCACCCGGTCCAGCGATTTCGCGGCCGCGATGTCGCCGGGGGTGACGCCCGAGATGCCCTCGCGGTGCACGTCGGTGGCCGCGACCCGGGTGTGGAACGCCAGCGACGCCAGGATGGTGGCCTTCGCCGCCGCGTCGAAGCCGTCCACGTCGGCGGTCGGATCCGCTTCCGCGTAGCCCAGCCGCCCGGCCTCATCGAGGGTCTCCGAGTAGCCGGCGCCCGTGGAGTCCATCGCGGACAGGATGTAGTTCGTGGTGCCGTTGACGATGCCCATCACCCGGTTGATGCGGTCCCCGGCGAGGGATTCGCGCAGCGGGCGCAGCAGCGGGATCGCCCCGGCGACGGCGGCCTCGAAGTAGATGTCCGCCCCGGACTCGTCGGCGGCGGCGTACAGCTCCGAGCCGTGCTCGGCCAGCAGCGCCTTGTTGCCCGTCACCACCGACTTGCCGCTGCGCAGCGCGCGCAGCAGCAGCGAGCGGGCCGGTTCGATGCCGCCGATGAGCTCCACCACCACGTCCACGTCGCCGTCGACGAGCGCGGCGGCGTCCGTGGTGAGCAGCTGCTCGGGGACGTTCGGATGCTTGTGGAGCCGCCGCACGGCGACGCCGGTGACCTGCACGGGTGCACCGGTCCGCGCCGCGAACTCCTCGGGGCGGCCCTGCAGCAGGCGCAGTACCTCGGTGCCGACCGTGCCGCAGCCCAGCAGCGCGACGCGGATCGGCTCACGGTCCTCGATCACTCACACCTCCAGCCGGAGCAGGTCGTCCTCGGTCTCCCTGCGCAGCAGCAGTCGCGACCGCCCGTCCCGCACGGCGACCACCGGCGGCTTGGGGAGTCGGTTGTAGTTGCTCGCCATCACGTAGCAGTAGGCTCCCGTCGCGGCGACGGCCAGCAGGTCGCCCGGAGCAATGTCCTCCGGCAACCAGCAGTCTCGCACCACAACGTCACCGGACTCACAATGCTTGCCCACGATGCGGGACAGCACGGGGGGAGCTTCGGCCGATCGGGAGACGAGCCTGCAGTCGTAGACGGCGTCGTAGAGCGAGGTCCGGATGTTGTCGCTCATGCCGCCGTCCACGCTCACGTAGCGGCGCGACACGCCGCCGTCGAGCTCGACGTCCTTGATCGTTCCCACTTCGTAGACGGTGACCGTGCCGGGCCCGGCGATGGCGCGGCCCGGTTCGACGGCCACCCGGGGCGGCTCGAACCCGGCGAGGTCGCACTCCTTGCGGACCACGTCGTGCAGCCGGGTCGCCAGCTCCCGCACCGGCAGCGGGTCGTCGTCGGGGGTGTAGGCGATGCCGAGGCCGCCGCCGAGGTCCACGGTGGTCAGGTTCGCCAGCGCTTCGGCGCCGTGCTCGGCCCGCAGCTCGGCCAGCAGCGACACCACCCGGTGCGCGGACAGGCCGAAACCGTCGTCGTCGAAGATCTGCGAACCGATGTGGCTGTGCAGGCCCACCAGGTCGAGGCCGTCGGCCTTGATGACGCGGCGGGCCGCTTCGGCGGCGTTGCCCGCGGCCAGCGAGAACCCGAACTTCTGGTCCTCGTGCGCGGTGGCGATGAACTCGTGGGTGTGCGCCTCGACACCGACGGTGACCCGGATCATCACCGGCTGCACGACACCGCGTTCGCGGGCCAGGTGGTCCAGGCGGGCGATCTCGTGGAACGAGTCCAGCACGACGGAACCGACGCCGGCGTCCACGGCGGTCGCCAGCTCCGCGGTGGACTTGTTGTTGCCGTGGAAGGTGATGCGCTCCGGCGGGAACTCGGCGCGCAGCGCGACGCGGAGCTCACCGCCGCTGCACACGTCCAGGCTCAGGCCTTCCTCGGCGACCCAGCGGGCCACCTCGGTGCACAGGAACGCCTTCGACGCGTAGTGCACGGATGCGGGATCGCCGAACGCGGTCGCGTACTCGGCGCAGCGGGACCGGAAGTCGGCCTCGTCGAGGACGAACAGCGGGGTGCCGTGCTCGCGGACGAGTTCGCGCACGTCCGTCCCGGCGAAGGAGACGGCGCCGTCGTCCTCCCGGTGCGCACCGCGCGGCCACACCGCCGCGTGCAACTCGTCGAGCTCGGACTCGTCCGCCGGGACCGGCCCGGCTGTGCTGCCCGGCAACAGGACCTCGGCGTGCCGAGGTCCGGCGGGATGGGCGCGCATGATCGCGGCTCCTCTGCGGATTCGTGCCGGCCGGGGAGCCGTTCCCCGGCGCGGCCGCCCGAACGCCGGGCGTGGACGTCGTCGGTCACATCTGGTCGGGAGCGCTCACTCCGAGCAGCCCCAGACCGTTGGCCAGCACCTGGCGGGTCGCCTCGCACAGCTGCAGGCGCGCGATCGTCAGCGCGTTCGCCTGGTCATCACCGGGCTGCAGCACGCGGCACGCGTCGTAGAACTTGTGGTAGGCGCTGGCCACTTCTTCCAGGTACCGCGCGATGCGGTGCGGTTCCCGCAGTTCGGCGGCGGAGAGCACCACTCGCGGGTACTCGCCGAGCGTGCGGATCAGGTCGCCCTCGCGTTCGTGGGAGAGCAGCGACAGGTCCGCCTCCTGCACCGGTCCCCGGTCGATGCCGAGGGACGCGGCGTTGCGCTGCAACGAGGACAGCCGGGCGTGCGCGTACTGCACGTAGTAGACCGGGTTCTCGTTGCTGCGCTTGCTGATCAGGTCCAGGTCGATGTCCACGGCCGAGTCCACCGAGGAGCGGGTCAGCGAGTAGCGGGCGGCGTCCACGCCGACCGCCTCGACCAGGTCCTCCAGGGTGACGACGGTGCCCGCGCGCTTGCTCATCCGCACCGGTTTCCCGTCGCGCACCAGGTTCACCAGCTGCCCGATCAGCACCTCGACCGCGTTCGGGTCGTCGTCGAACGCGGCGGCCGCGGCCTTGAGCCTGCTCACGTAGCCGTGGTGGTCGGCGCCGAGCATGTACAGGCACAGGTCGAAGCCGCGGCCCCGCTTGTCCCGCAGGTAGGCGATGTCCCCGGCGATGTAGGCGGTGCCCCCGTCGCTCTTGATCACCACCCGGTCCTTGTCGTCGCCGAACTCGGTGGAGCGCAGCCACCAGGCGCCGTCCTCGAAGTACAGGTGCCCGGATTCCTTCAGCTGCGCGACGGCCGTCTCCACCGCGCCGGAGGAGTGCAGCGAGTCCTCGTGGAAGAAGACGTCGAAGTCGGTGCCGAACTCGTGCAGGCTGCGCTTGATCTCCTCGAACATGAGGCCCACGCCGACGCGCCGGAACGTCTCGTGCCGTTCGGCCTCCGGCTGCTCCAGCGCGCCCGGTTCGGCGGCGAGCACCCGCTGGGCGATGTCGGCGATGTAGTCGCCGCCGTAGCCGTCCTCCGGCGCGGGCTCGCCCTTCGCGGCGGCCAGCAGCGACAGCACGAAGCGGTCGATCTGCGCGCCCGCGTCGTTGAAGTAGTACTCGCGCACCACCTCGGCGCCCTGCGCGGACAGGGTGCGGCCCAGCGCGTCGCCGACCGCGGCCCAGCGGGTGCCGCCCAAGTGGATCGGGCCGGTCGGGTTCGCCGAGACGAACTCCAGGTTCACCCGCAGGCCCTGGTAGCGGTCGCCGCGGCCGAACCCGGCTCCGGCGGTGACGACGTCGCGCACGATCCCGGCCTGCGCGTCGGTGGCCAGCCGCAGGTTCAGGAAGCCCGGCCCGGCGACGGTCACCTCGGTGATGCCGTCCTGCGCGGCCAGCGCCTCGGACAGCCAGGTCGCCAGGTCGCGCGGCGGCACGCCCGCCTTCTTCGCGACCTGCATCGCCAGGTTCGTCGCGTAGTCGCCGTGCTCGGGGTTGCGGGGGCGCTCTACCGTCACCGTCTCCGGGAGCACGGAAACGTCCAGGTCACGTGCGGAGAGCACGTCGACGGCGGCGTTGCGGACCAGATCAGCGAGCGCGGCGGGAGTCACCTGGAGAAGTCTAAGGATGCGTCGCCGCTGTTCAGCGAACGGGTGCGATCGCCGGGCCCGCCGCGTGCACGGTAGGTGATCGGGCGGTGACCTCGGTGTGAGAACGTGACCCACGACGTGTTCGACTTACGCCCTCCGGTGGCCGTGGGATCCCTAGACTGGCGAGCCGGGTCACCTGGCGACCGATGGCGAGACGAGGTCCGGACAGCATGGCGAGCGGTAAGCAGAGCAAGGCGATGCGCAAGGCGCGCGGTTCCGTGGTGCAGCAGCGCTCGATCCCGTGGGCGACGATCTCCGGAGTCGGAGTGGTGCTCCTCGTCGCGGTCGTGGTCTTCGGCTACGCCTACGTCCGCTACGCTGGCCAGGCCGAGTCGCGGGAGGCGCAGGCCAAGGCGGAAGCCGCCGCCGCACCGTTCAAGCCGAGCCCGGAGAACCCGGACCCGTCCAAGGGCATCCCCGGCGTCGTCACCGCCGAGTACCCGGGCCAGCAGCACGTCACCCCGGCCCAGCGCGTCGCCTACGACAAGACGCCTCCCTACGGCGGCCCGCACGACGGGATCTGGGCCGACTGCACCGGCGTCGTCTACCCGAACGCGGTGCGGACCGAGAACATGGTGCACTCGCTGGAGCACGGCGCCATCTGGATCGCCTACGACCCGGCGCGGATCGACGAGGCGGGCAAGGAGAAGCTCGCCCGCCGGGTGGAGAACAAGCCCTACACGATGATGTCGCCGTACCCGGGCCTCGACTCCCCGATCTCCCTGCAGTCCTGGGGCCACCAGCTGAAGCTGGACAGCCCGGACGACGCGCGCATCGACCAGTTCATCACCGCGCTCAAGGAGAACCCGAACAACGTCTACCCGGAGATCGGCGGCTCCTGCCAGGCCTACCCGGGCGCGTTCGACACCCAGAACCCGCCGCCGTTCGACGCGAGCCCGCCGCCCGCGGACGCCATCCCGATGAGCGGGGAGGGCACCCAGCAGGCGCAGGGCGAGATGGGCGGTCGGTGACCCGGTGAGCACCCAGGAGAACCCCGGCGCGTCGATGCCGGTGCGCATCGCCATCGCCGTCGTGGCGGCCGCCGCCCTGCTGCTGCTCGGCGGTGCGGGCGGGCTGCTCATCGCCACCCCCTCGCACGACTCCGAACCGGCACCGAGCGCCGTCGACATCGGGTTCGCGCAGGACATGTCGACGCACCACCAGCAGGCCGTGACCATGGCCACGCTCGCCAGGGAGCACGCGGCGGACGTCGCGGTGCGCCAGCTCGCGTTCGACATCGAGACCAACCAGCGCGACCAGATCGGGCGGATGCAGGGCTGGCTGAACCTGTGGGGCGAGCCGACCGGCAGCACCTCGCCGATGCGGTGGATGGGTTCCGGCGGGCACGAGCACGGCATGGAGCAGCACTCGATGCACGGCGCGGCCACCGGCTCCGGCGCGGCCACCATGCCCGGCATGGCCGACACCGCGGAGCTGGGCCGGTTGCGCGGGCTCGACGGTCCCGCGTTCGACGCGTACTTCCTGCAGCTGATGCTGCGCCACCACGAGGGCGGGGCGCCGATGGCCCGCTACGGCGCCGAGCACGCCGGGCTCGAACCGGTGCGCGGGCTCGCGGCGAACATGCTGGGTTCGCAGGGCACCGAGAGCGAGCTGATGCGCGGGATGCTGGCGGACCGCGGGGTCGCGCCGCTGCCCGCGAACTGAGGTCTTCGCAGCGTCGGCGCACGTCGCCGGGCGAGGAAGGGAACCTTCCTGCCACCGGTGACCGGAAGGTTCCCTTCCTCGCGGGTGCGCGGGTGCGCGGGTGCGCGGGTGCGCGGGTGCGCGGGAAAGCTGGGGGAGCGGGGATCGGGGAGCGGTCAGCGGGATTCGCAGGTCCGCGCCGCACCGCGGAACGCGACTACCACGAGCGCCACCAGCGCCACCCCGCCGAGCAGCAGCGTCGGCAGCAGCGGCACCAGCACCCGGTCGGCGCCGAGCGCGCAGCCGAACAGCGCGGCCGGGTAGGCGAACCGGAGCCAGCGGCGCTGCCAGTCGCGGGACCAGCGCACCTTCCCGCCGGTGAACAGCGCGAGCCCCGCGGCGAACCCCAGCAGCACCGGCGGCGACACCTCCAGCCCGGGCCGTCCCGGTTGGAAGGACCAGGACACCAGCGCGGCCACGCCGCTCGCGCCGACGAGGAACAGCGGCGGCAGCAGGATCCACATCCGGACCGTGAGGTCACGCAGCGCAGGGCACAGCACGGGATCAAGGATGCTGGCGGACCGGCCCGTTCGCACCGCGTCGCGGCGGCCGCTCGGCGGGCGGTCGCCTGCCCGCGCCGGGCGGTCGGGCGAGCCGCTCGCCAGGAATAACGTGCTCGGCGACTGCGTTCCAGGTCAGCGCCTTCGGTCTGGCAGAATGACAGGCCGAGTCGGCTCCGGTTCACCTCGCGATGATCGTCGGCGAGGACCCGGCGGCCCCGAACAGGAGGACACGCGTTGAAGTCGGACATTCACCCCGAGTACGTCGCCACCCAGGTGACCTGCGGCTGCGGGAACACTTTCACCACCCGGAGCACCAGCAAGGCCGGCAACATCACGGTCGAGGTCTGCTCCAACTGCCACCCGTTCTACACGGGCAAGCAGAAGATTCTGGACACCGGTGGCCGGGTTGCTCGCTTCGAGGCCCGCTACGGCCGGCGGCAGAAGAACGCCGCGAAGTAGCTGAGCCGACGGCGCCCGTCCTCGCGCACCGCGCAGGGCGGGCGCCGTCGTCGTGCCGGGCCCTGCCCGCTCGTCCAGCCGAATCCCGGTCCAGCCCGTCCGGTCCAGCAGCGAAGAAGGTTCCCGTGGAAACGTCCAAGCTCGACGAGTTGCTCGCGGAGCACGCGGAACTGGAACGGCGCCTGGCCGAACCGGACGTGCACGCCGACCAGGCCACCGCGCGCAAGCTCGGCCGCCGCTACGCCGAGCTGACCCCCGTGGCGAAGGTCGCGAAGGAGTGGGAGCAGGCCCGCTCCGACCTGGTGACGGCGCGCGAGCTGGCCGCCGACGACGAGGGGTTCGCCGCCGAAGCCGATGCGCTCGCCGAATCCGTGCCGGAGCTGGAGGAGAAGCTCACCGAGCTGCTGCTGCCCCGCGACCCGCACGACTCCTCCGACGTGGTGCTGGAGGTCAAGTCCGGGGAGGGCGGCGAGGAGTCGGCGCTGTTCGCCGGTGACCTGCTGCGGATGTACCTGCGCTTCGCCGAGCGGCAGGGCTGGCGGGCCGAGGTGCTCGACGCCACCGAATCCGACCTGGGCGGCTACAAGGACGTGACGGTCGCGGTGAAGGCCAAGGCGGGCGACACCGGGCCGGACGGCGTGTGGTCGAAGCTGAAGTTCGAGGGCGGCGTGCACCGGGTGCAGCGGGTGCCGGTCACCGAATCGCAGGGCCGGGTGCACACCTCCGCGGCCGGTGTCCTGGTGTACCCGGAGACCGAAGAGGTCGAGGTCGAGGTGGACGAGAAGGACCTGCGCATCGACGTGTACCGCTCCTCAGGGCCCGGTGGGCAGAGCGTCAACACCACCGACTCCGCGGTGCGCATCACCCACCTGCCGACGGGCACCGTGGTGTCCTGCCAGAACGAGAAGTCGCAGCTGCAGAACAAGCTGCGCGCCATCCAGGTGCTGCGCGCCCGGCTGCAGGCGCTCGCCGAGGAGGAAGCGCAGAAGGAGGCAGCCGAGACGCGGCGCAGCCAGGTGCGCACCGTGGACCGCTCCGAACGGGTTCGCACCTACAACTTCCCGGAGAACCGCATCTCCGACCACCGGGTCAACTACAAGGCCTACAACCTGGACCACGTGCTCGACGGGGACCTGGACGGGGTGCTGGAGGCGCTGGTCGCCGCGGACCGCGCCGATCGGCTTGCCGCGAGTGCCTGAGCGGACCGGCCGCGTGCCCGAGCCGCGCGGTACCGGATCGACCCGACCGAGTCGTGTTCGCCGTGCCGGGGAGGTTCTCCGCCTTCCGGGGTGTCGCCTGAACGAGCTTCCGGATCATGCGCTCTAAGCTTGCCCCCGTGACTCGACAGCCACTGCGCCTGGCCATCCTCGAAGCGGAACGTCGGTTGTCCGCGGCAGGCGTGGCGAGCCCCCGGACGGACGCCGAACTGCTGGCCGCGCACCTGCTCGGCGTGGAACGCACCAAACTGATGATGGTGCCGCTGGTCGATCCGCCGGTGGTGGAGGCGCTGCAGGCGCTCGTGCAGCGCCGCGCCGAGCGGATCCCGCTGCAGCACCTGGTCGGCAACGCGCACCTCGGCGGCGTGGAGCTCAGCGTCGGGCCGGGCGTGTTCGTCCCCCGGCCGGAGACGGAGCTGCTGCTCGCCTGGGGCCTCTCGGTGCTCGACGGCGTGGAGCGACCCGTGATCGTCGACCTGTGCACGGGGACCGGGGCGCTCGCGCTGGCCGCCGCGCACGCCCGCCCCGACGCCCAGGTGCACGCCGTCGAACTGGACCCGCACGCGCTGGCGTGGGCGCGGCACAACGTGGACCAGCAGGCCGCCGCGGGCGACACCCCGGTCCGGCTCTACTCCGGTGACGTGGGCGATCCGACGCTGCTGATGGAGCTCGAAGGGCTCGTCGACCTGGTGCTGTGCAACCCGCCGTACGTGCCCGAGGGCACGCCGGTGCCGCCGGAGGTGCGCGACCACGACCCGCACGGCGCCGTGTTCGGCGGCCGTGACGGGCTCGACGTGGTGCGGCAGGTCGTCGGGTGCGCCGCGCGGCTGCTGCGGCCCGGCGGCGGGGTGGCGATCGAGCACGACGACACCCACGGCGGTTCGGTGCCCGCGCTGCTCAAGGCGCGGCGGGTGCTGTGCGACGTCGAAGACCACCCGGACCTGGCGGGGCGCCCGCGGTTCGCCACCGCGCGGCGGGCCGTGCCGGAGCACTGAGTCACCGGCCGGTGCGCTGCCGGCCGTTCCGCTTCCCGCGACGAGCGGGCCTTCGTGCTGCCCGGATCCGCGCGGTGGGGTGGGGAAGGGAACCTTCCTGCCACCGGTGATCGGAAGGTTCCCTTCCTCCACCGGGGTGCGGACGTCGAAAAGCCCGGCCGGGGCGTGCCCTGGCCGGGCTTCGCGAACGCGTCCGGGACTCGCCCGGTGGTCGATCAGCGGTGCTGCCGCGGTGCCTGCTCGGCGGGTGCGGACTTCGGGCCGCCCTGCTCGGCGCCCTGGCGCTGCTGCTGTTCGGCGGCGCCGGGGATGGGCAGCTGGATCCGCCGGGTCGGCGGGTCGTGCGGGTTCCGCTGCTGCTGCCCGGGGTTGGCCGCGCCGGGGAGGTTCTGGCGCTGGATCTTCTCCGTGGGCCCTTCGGCTCCGCTGCGCTGCTGGTTCTGCGGCCGCTGCTGGGGTTGCTGCGCGGGACGCTGCCCCGGCTGGGCGGCCTGCGGTGCGGGTTCGTGCGAGCGGTCTTCGGCGACCTCGGCTTCGGCGGACTTGCGCGCCTGCTCGCGGGCTTCCGCGGCGGCTTCCCGCAGCGCGGCCTCCTCCTCGTCCTCCTGGTCGAGGCGGGCGAGCAGCGGCGTGGTCTGGCCGAGCAGTTCCGCGGCGTCCCGCAGCTTGCTCGCGACGGTGTCGCGCAGCTCCGTGAGCGAGTGCACCTGCTGGTCGGCCTTGGTGAGCCTGCGCTGGCACTCCTCGGTGGTGGCGCCGAGCCTGCGCTCGGCGTCGAGCCGCGCCTCCCGGATGAGGCGTTCGCGTTCCCGGGTGCCCTCCTCGACGAGGCGGGTCGCTTCGTCGGTGGTCTCCCGGACCATCCGCTCGGACTTCTCGGTGGCCTCGGCGACCAGCCGTTCCGCTTCCCGGGTGCTGTCGAGCTCCCGCTTCTCGGCGGCCTCGACGCTCTCCTTCTCGCGCTGCTGGGCGGCGGCGATGCTGTCCTTCTCGCGCTTGTCCGCGGCCGCGGTGCTCTCGCGTTCGAGGAGCTGGGCGGCTTCGGTGCTCTCCCGGTGCAGCTTCTCCGCGGCCTGCTGGGCTTCGGTGGTGAGCCGGGTGGCCTCGTCGGTGGCCTCGCGGACCCGGCGGTGCGCCTCGTTGGTGCCTTCCCGCAGCCTGCGGTTGGCTTCCTCGGTGGCTTCGCGGACGCGGCGCTGGGCGTCGGCCTTGCTGGTCGTCTCCTGCTCGGTGAGCAGCTTCATGGACTCGGTGCGCCGCGCCGCCATCGCGATCTCGAAGTCCTCTTCGACCTGCACCCGGCGGGCCTCGGACTCCTCGTCGGCGCGCTTGCGGTTCTCCTCCGCCTCGGTGGTGATCCGCTCGGCTTCGGCTTTGGCCTTCTCCAGCGTCGACCGGTGCTCCTGCTCCATCTCGGAGCGCCGGGTGTCGACCTCGGCGATGAGCTTCTCGTAGCGAATGCGCAGCGCGCCCGCTTCGGCCTCGGAACGAGCGCGGGTCTCGGCGGCGTCCTTCTCGGCGCGGGCGCGGATGTCGTTGGCCTCGTCCTGCGCGAGGCGCAGCATCCGCTGCAGCCGTTCGCTGAGCCCTTCCAGCGTGGTCGGCGGCTTGGACAGCCGCTCCACCTGACCGCGGAGGTTCTCGATCTCCGAGCGCGACGATTCGAGCTGCTTCGACAGATCGCGCGCCTGCGACACGGCCGCGTCGCGGTCGGAGGTGATGATGCGCAGATCCGCGTCGACCCGTTCGAGATGCTCGTCGACCTGGGCGCGGTCGTATCCGTTCTTGCGAACGAGGTCGAAGCCCGATCCCAGCGGGAGAAGATCACGATCGTCGGCGAGGCCCATGGTTCAACGCTACCTGGAAGGCAACCGCGTTGTGGGAGGTGTGGGCGGGATGACCGGAGAATCGCGCCGCGGAACCACCGGACCGGGGCTGAGCGCGCGGTCTCGGGCCGGAAGTCCCTTGTTCGGCCGGCCGGTCAACGCGAACGGTGGGGTGCGTCGGGCGGGCTGCTGGAGGTGATCGACATGGCGACCAGGGCGAACGAACCGTCGCAGGTCCGGCCTTGGACGCGGTGGCAGGACTGGGCGGCGCTGGTGATCGGGGTGTACGTCGTGCTCGCGACGATGTGGACGCGCACCAACGGCGGTGCGCTGTCGGCGATGGTCGTGCTCGGCGGGCTGCTGGTGATCGCCGCCGTGTGGTCGCTGGCGCTGCCCAGGTCGATGACCAGCGAGTACGCCCACATGCTGCTGGGGGTGCTGCTGTTCATCGCGCCGTGGGTGCTGGGCTATGCGGCGTTGACCGGGGCCGCGTGGACTTCCTGGGTGGCGGGGGTGCTGGCCGTCCTCGTCGGCGCGGCGGCGCTGCCGCAGGCGACCGTGGCGCACGGCAGGGGCGTGGCCGGTCAGCACTGACCGGTCGGTCGCGCGCTCCGGCCGCGGAGTTCCGCGCGGTCGGTCGGTGCGGCCCGCTGACGGGAAGAGGCGCTGTGCGCGAGTTCACCGACGGGAAGCCGAGTCGCCGACGTCGCGCGCCGGCGGCGTCGGCGCGGGAGCGGATCCTGTCGGCGGCGGGGGAGTTGTTCGCCGAGTCCGGGTTCGCCGCCACCCCCACGTCGCGGATCGCCGAGCGGGCCGGCGTGCCGAAGGGCCTGATCCACTACTACTTCCGCCGCAAACCGGACCTGCTGGTGGCGCTCGTGGACCGGCTGCCCGCGGAGCGCGTGGACGTCCGGCGGATCGTGGTGCCGGGCGACGTGGCGGGCACGCTGCGCCGCCTGGTCGCCGAGCTGGACCGGCGGTTCGAGGCGACGCTGCCGCTGCACCACCTGCTGTGGCGGGAGGCCGACACGCACAGCGCGGTCCGGCGCGCGCTGCGCGAACGCTTCCGGGCCGTCGTGGCCCAGGTCCGCGAGGTCGTCACCGCCGCGGCACCCGCTCCGGCGCACGCCGACGTGGACACCGCCGCCGTCCTGCTGGCCAGGGTGATCGACCACCGGCACGCGGTCGCCGGGCGCGCCGAGCACGACGAGTCCGCCGACCGCGAGATCGAGTTCATCGCCCGCGGGCTCGGCCCGCGCTGACGGTCAGGACGCGGGTTCGACGAGCTCCACCAGCACCCCGCCCGCGTCCTTCGGGTGCACGAAGTTGATGCGGCTGCCCGCGGTGCCCCGCCGCGGCGCGTCGTAGAGCAGCCGCAGGCCCTTGGCGCGCAGGGCCTCGCTCGCCGCGTCCACGTCGGTGACCCGGTACGCGAGCTGCTGCAGGCCCGGCCCGTTGCGGTCCAGGAACTTCGCGATCGCCGAGTCGGAGCGCAGCGGCGCGATCACCTGCAGCTGGGTGGCCCCGGCGGCGTCGCCCGGCGCGCGCAGCATCGCCTCCCGCACCCCCTGCTCCTCGTTGACCTCGGTGTGGGCGACCTCCAGGCCGAACGTGGCGCGCTGGAACTCGATCGCGGCGTCGAGATCGGTGACCGCGATGCCGACGTGGTCGACGGTGGTGACCAACCCGCTCAGTTCGCTCTGCATGGCGGGAGCCTAACGCGCCGCGAATCCTGCGCGGGGGTGCGAGATGTGGCAGGAAAGGCCTCGGCCCGGGTGCCGCCGCGGTGCGCGCCCGGGCGCCGCGCCGTCTACGTGGAGGGTGGGACATGGTCTCCGGACGACGAACCCGGCTGATCGCGGTGGCCACCGCGGTGCTCGCGATCGGCCTCCCGTCGATCTCCGCGGGCGTACCCGACGAGGTCCGGCTCAAGCACGAACGCGCCTGGGTCGACGCGGGGCCGCTGGAGTTCGGGGCCGAACCGCACGCGGCGGTGCGCGCCGCGGCCGCCGACGCCGCGGCGGGGGCGGACTGCGCGGTGGAGGTGGACACCGCCGCCCGCCTGGTCCTCGCACCCACCTGGCCGGAGGTCGCGGCCTCCGGCGGCGCACCGGCGCCCATGACGCTCTCCCGGTACGACGACGGGACCGCGCTCGCCGACCCGGGGCGGAGTTCACCGGGGATCTTCTTCAGCCCCGGCGTCGGGGCCTGGCAGCTCGACTCCGCCGGGCTCGGCGCGGCCGCGACCGCGGCGGCCGCCATCGACACCGCCGCGGCCGCGCGCACCGTCGCAGCGCACGTGGTGCGGAAGTACTGCGCCGAACTGGGCGACGGCTCCTCCCCGGCCGCGGCGCGCGCCGTCGCCTGGAGCTCCTGGTACGCCTGCGACGAAGGTGCCTGCGAGGACGTGTACCAGCGGCTCCTCGCCGAGGGCGTCGTCGAGGACACCACCGTCGGCGTTCACGGCGGGGCCGCACCTCGGCGGTGCCGCTACGCGGGCGCCGTCCACGACTGCGCCTTCGTCGACCCGGCCGCGGCGCAGGGGGACGAGGCGTGGCGGGTCCCCGGCTACGGGCCCGCGCCGGTGCCCGACCCGTTCTACGTGCTCACCCGCGGCGGCCACGAGGTGCGCTACTGGCTCGCCGCCGACACCGGGGCGCGCGGCGACGTGTCCGCGTCCAGGGCGCTCGGCTCCGACGCCCGGGAGTCGTTGAGCTGGTCGGCGGGGGCGGGGTTGTGCGACCTCACCGCGTCCCGCGGCGCCTGCTGACGGACTGCGAGGAAGGGAACCTTCCGGTCACCGGTGGCAGGAAGGTTCCCTTCCTCGCAGGCGCCGTGACGGGAAGGGAACCTTCCTGCCGACGGTGTTCCTGTGCGAGAGTGCCCAGATGGCACTGCGTGCCACGCGTGGACGTGGGCGGGTCGAGCGCATGATGGAGAGCGCGCCCGAGCGGTGCGCAGCGGTAGTCGACGAGAGGGCCGGGAGGCCACTGTGAGCACATCTGTGATCGTTGCCGGGGCGCGCACCCCGATGGGCCGCCTGCTGGGCTCGTTGAAGGACTTCTCGGGCGCGCAGCTCGGCGGCGTGGCCATCAAAGCCGCCCTCGAACGCGCCGGCGTCGCCCCCGACCAGGTGCAGTACACGATCATGGGGCAGGTGCTGACCGCCGGCGCCGGCCAGATCCCCGCCCGGCAAGCCGCCGTGCACGCCGGGATCCCGATGGACGTGCCCGCGCTGACCATCAACAAGGTGTGCCTGTCCGGGCTCGACGCCATCGCCCTCGCCGACCAGCTCATCCGCGCCGGCGAGTTCGACGTCGTCGTCGCCGGCGGCCAGGAATCGATGACGCAGGCCCCGCACCTGCTCGCGGGCTCCCGCGAAGGCACCAAGTTCGGCGACGCGCAGCTCGTCGACCACATGGCGTTCGACGGCCTGACCTGCGCCTTCGACGACATCGCGATGGGGGCCTCCACGGAGAAGCACAACTCCCGGCACGGCCTCACCCGGCCCGAGCAGGACGAGTTCGCCGCCCGCTCGCACCAGCGCGCCGGAGCCGCCGCGGAACGCGGCGCGTTCGCCGAGGAGATCACCCCCGTCGAGGTGCCGCGGCGCAAGGGCGACCCGGTCGTCGTCGACGCCGACGAGGGCATCCGCCCGGACACCACCGCCGAATCGCTCGGCAAGCTCCGCCCGGCGTTCGCCCCCGACGGCACCATCACCCCCGGATCGGCCTCGCAGATCTCCGACGGCGCCGCCGCCGTCATCGTCATGAGCAGGGCGAAGGCCGAGGAGCTCGGCCTGACCTGGCTCGCCGAGATCGGCGCGCACGGCGTCGTCGCCGGCCCCGACGCCAGCCTGCACGAACAACCGTCGAACGCGATCAAGGCGGCCTGCGCCAAGGGCGGCGTGGACGTCGCCGACCTCGACCTGGTGGAGATCAACGAGGCGTTCGCCGCCGTCGGCATCGTCTCCACCCGCGCGCTCGGGCTCTCCCCGGACGTCGTCAACGTCAACGGCGGCGCCATCGCCCTCGGTCACCCGCTCGGCATGTCCGGTGCCCGCATCGCGCTGCACCTGGCGCTGGAACTGCGGCGCCGCGGCGGCGGCACCGGCGCGGCCGCGCTCTGCGGCGGCGGCGGTCAGGGCGACGCGCTGATCCTCCGCGTCCCCGCCGCCTGACCCGGCACGGGCGGCATCGGGGGAGCCCGGAAATCACCCTGATGCCGCCCTGGTTTCGCGCCACCGACCGTGATCACGTTCCGTGTTCGCCGCTACCCTGGCGAGCATGAAGTGGCTTCCAGGTGGATGGCAACGCGCGGACCGGGCCGGACGGGAATGGGCGACGGTGCCCGGCCGCGTCACCCGCAGGAATGACGCCACCGCGCGGATGGGGGCGGAACGCGGCGGCTCCGCGACCCGCGTCTACGGCAAGCAGGAACAGCCCCCGGAACCCCCGGCGCCCGTCGGGCTCGGTCCCGAAGCGCAGGACGTCGACGTGTCCGCGAACAGCTTCCGCCTGCTGCTCATCGGCGGCGGCGTCAGCGGTCTCGGCACCGTGCTGTGCGCGGCCACCCTGGCGAGCAACGGCAGCACCGTCGGCATGTGGGTGTGGCAGCTGGTGTTCGGCATCGTGTTCCTCGGCTTCGTGATCTCCTCCCGGGGCATGCTCAGCAGCCGCGGTTTCCTGCTCGACCGCAGCGGCTTCTACGCCCGCACCCTCGGCGAGGTGTACGGGGTGTCGTGGAACGAGATCTCCGCCATCGGCATCGGCAGCCTCCCGTGGATCGAGCAGAAGCGGCCCGTGCACCCCGAGCGGCGCGTGGCGCTGGAGTTCTACCCGGCCGACCCGGGATTCAGCAGCAGGCACCCCGAACTGGAGCGCTGGCGCGTCGAAGAGCAGCCCTCGCTGCCCGGGACCCCGTCGGTGCGCTACCGCTTCCACCTGCCGCCGTTCACCCGGCTCCCGCGCGCCGTGGAACGCGCCGTGCAGACCGTGGCGCCGCGCAAGTGGGTCGGGCACTACCGCAGGCACCTCCCGCCCATCCACTTCCCGGACTCGACCAAGCTCTGAGGCCCTTCACCAGCCGAGGCTGTCCAACGGGTCGGCGGAGGTGAGCGCCGGGTCGTCGTCGTGGAACGTGCGGGCTCGGCCGCGACCCGTCACGGCCGTCTCGAAGCGGACCGTGACCCGGCCCAACCCGGCGCCCTGCACCCAGCCGTGCCCGGCATCCGGGTGGAACACGTCGTCGCCCGCGCGCCACGACCGGTGCGCCGCCACCGGCGCGGGATCCGCCACCGGCGCCGACGAGTCCGGCTCCGGAACCGCCTCGGGTTCCTGGGACGGGTTGCCGAACAACGCCTCCTGCTCGGACGTCGCCAAACCCGAGAACGACACGCCCACCAGCCGGATCGGGGTGCCCGGCGGCACCGCCACCCCGATCAGCCGCCGCGCCGCCGCACCCAGCGGGCCCAGGTCCGAGGTCGCCGTCGCGAACGTCTCCGCCCGGCTGATCGTCGTGAAATCCGCGTCCCGCACCTTCACCGTCACCGTCCGCGCCGCCCGGCCCGAGGACACCAGCCTGCGGTGCGCGTGCTCCGCCATCCCGTCCACCTCGGTCGCCAACCGCACCGGCTCCGTGATGTCCACGTCGAACGTCGTCTCCGCGCTGACCTGCTTCGCCTCCGCGCGCTCCGCCACCGGGTGGTCGTCCACGCCGTGCGCCAGCCGGTGCAACTCCGCGCCGTGCGCCTGCCCGAGCAGCGCCGTCGCATCGCCCAAGCGCAGCGCCGCCAGCTCACCCACGCTGTACACCCCGATGCGGTGCAACTTCGACTCGGTGACCGGGCCCACGCCCCACAACTTCCGCACCGGCAGCCCGGTCAGCAGCTCCAGCTCCTGCTCCGGCGGCACCACCAGCGCTCCGTCCGGCTTCGCCAACCCCGACGCGATCTTCGCCAGCTGCTTGCCGGAACCCGCACCGACCGACGCCGGCACCCCCACCTCGCCGCGGATCCGCTCCCGCAACCCGGCCGCGAACCGCTCCACCTCCGCCGGCTCGGCACCCGCCAGCTCCACCGGCTCCAGGAACGCCTCGTCGATCGACACCTGGCCGACCACCTCCGACACGTCCCGGACGATCTCGAACACGCGGCGGCTCACCGCCTGGTACACACGGCCCCGCGGCGGCAGCACCACCGCCACCGGGCAGCGCCGCCGGGCCTCCGCCATCGGCATCGCCGACCGGGCCCCGTAGGCGCGGGCCTGGTAGCTCGCCCCCGCCACCGTGCCCCGCGGCCCCAAGCCGCCCACCAGCACCGCCCGGTCGGCGACCGTGGGACGGGTGAGCTGCTCGACCGACGCGAAGAACGCGTCCATGTCCACGTGCAGCACCCATCTGCGCATGTGCACATTCAACGAGATGCCACCGACAACGACCACGCACCCCGCCCGGGAGGAAGGGAACCTTCCGGTCACGGATGACACGAAGGTTCCCTTCCTCGCCCTCGGGCGCGGTCAGTCCTCGGCAGGCGCGTCCCGCTCCGGTGGTGCCTCGCCGGACTCCTGCTTCGGCGGCGCGAGGAACACGACGCCGCGGTCCAGGTCCAGCGGGCCACCCGGATCGTGCTCACGCCCGGGCGCGCCCTGATCGCCCTCGTGCCGGAGCTTGCGCCCCGGGAAGAGTTCTCCGTAGGAAGCCATGTCCCCAGCGTAGGACGGTCGCGGCAGGCACGGCACCGATCCGGGCCGCCGTGCTGCGAGGAAGGGAACCTTCCGGTCACGGGTGGGAGGAAGGGAACCTTCCTGTCATCCGGAGCTCGTGGGCGCCCGGCACGTGCGGAGAGGGGCACCTCCCTGCCACGGGTACGACGAAGGGAACCTTCCTGCCACCCGTGCGACGAGGGGAACCTTCCTGTCACGGGCGCGACGAGGGGAACCTTCCTGCCACGGGTGCGACGAAGGGAACCTTCCTGCCGCCGACGACCCCCGGAACGAAACCGGCCGCCACCGATGATCGGTGGCGGCCGGTGTGCGGCGAAGCTCAGAACAGCGCGCTGGCCAGGGCCCGCCGGGCCTGGGTGACCCGCGGGTCCCCGTCGGGGAACAGCTCGAACATGTCGATGAGGTGCTGGCGGACGCGGTTGCGCTCGTCGCCGGAGGTCCGCTTGACGGTGCGCACGAGCCGGTCGAACGCGGCTTCCACCTGCTGCCCGGCGAGTTCGGCGTCGGCGGCGGCGAGCTGGGCGTCGACGTCGTCGGGCGCGGCGTCGGCGCGCTCGATGGCGGCCGGGTCGGCGTTCTCGGCGCGAGCGCTGAACCGGACCTGGGCGAGCGCGGCCTTGGCCTGCTCGTTGGCGGGTTCGGCGTCGAGGATCCGCTGGTAGGCCGCTTCGGCGGCGGCGAAGTCACCGTTCTCCAGCGCGTCTTCGGCGGCGGTGAACCGGGGGTCTTCCGGTTCTTCCTGCTCGCCGGGATCGGCTGCGCCCTGCTCGGCGGCGCTGATGCCGGGGAGCTGTTCGCGCAGCGCGTCGAGCAGCTGGGTGATCCACTGCCGGATCTGCGGTTCGGGCTGCGCGCCGGCGAAGGCTTCGACGGGCTGGCCGCCCGCGATCGCGATCACGGTGGGGATGGACTGGACCTGGAACAGCTGCGCGATCCGCGGGTTGGCGTCCACGTCGACCTTCGCCAGCACCCAGCTGCCGCCGCCTTCGGCCGCGAGGCGTTCGAGCACGGGGGAGAGCTGCTTGCAGGGGCCGCACCACTCGGCCCACAGGTCGACGACGACGGGGACCTGCATGGAGCGGTCCACGACTTCGGCCTGGAAGGTCGATTCGGTGACGTCGATGACCGTCGGGGTCCCGGGCGCCGAGGTGTTCTCGGCGGGGCCGCCCGCGGCGGGCTGCCGGGAGGCGTTGTCCGCTTTGGTCTTCAGCGCGGACAGGTCGACTGCGCCCGCCATCGCGGCGGGCATGGCTGCGTTCTGGCGTGGATCGGGCCTCGTCACCTCTCCATCCTGACACGCGGCGCCTCGCGCGCGGTGCGTGGGCAAGGGTTGTCCGGCGGGGCCGGGAGCTGCGCCGCACGGCCGGTGACGGTCCGCTAGTTCTACCTGAGAGATCAACCTGAACGAGTGCTGATGACCACTCGAAAGGCTGAGGTTACGTGGATTCCCCTCAGGTTTTCCCGGGGTGGTCGCCGAAGGAGCCACTGTGCCTGGTCGGGATCTTGTCCTGATCGGCGCGAGGGGAGCCCCGGGAAAGAGCCGGGACCGAGCTCCCTGCCCGAAGTTCTAGGAGAGGTTTCAGAACGTGCGTATTGCAACCCGCGTCGCCGGCGCTGCCGGCATCGCAGCCCTCGGCATGGTGTCCCTCGGCTCGACCGCCTTCGCCGACACCGCCGGCAACGAAGGTGTGAACCTGGTCGACGACAACAACATCAGCGCGGTGCCGGTGCAGGCCTGCGGCAACAACGTCGGTGCCGCCATCGGCGTCGTGGTGCCGGTCCTGTCGCCGCAGACCAGCGACTGCACCAACGCGCCGGTCGTCGACCACCCCTCCATCAAGGGCTGATCGACCCAGTGCGAACACGACCGGCCGGGGAGTCCGCGAGGGCTCCCCGGCCGGTTCGTTCATTCCCCGGCCGACAGGTGCTCTTCGACGCGGCGCACCTTCTCCTGCAGCTGCCCGGTGTGCCCGGGCCGGATGTCGGCCTTGAGCACCAGGCTGGTGCGCGGCGAGCGCGACGACACCGCTTCGGTCGCCCGCTTCACCACGTCCATCACCTCGTCCCAGTCACCTTCGATCGTGGTGAACATCGAGGTCGTCTCGTGCGGCAGGCCCGATTCGCGCACCACCCGCACCGCCGCCGCGACCGCCTCGCTCACGCCGCCGTCCTCGCCGGAACCGGACGGGGCCACGCTGAACGCCACCAGCATTCGCTCTTCCTCCTGCGCTGTTCGGGCAGATTCAGCACGATCATGCGCGATCCGGCCGGGACCTCGCGCATCGGCGGGCGAATGGTCATTCGTCTCCGCGACGCCCGCTGCTAGCGTCGGGGCATGAGCGCTCGTAGTCCGCTGCCCTTCGATCCCATCGCACGAGCGGCCGAGCTGTGGTCGGAGCGGATCGGACCGTCGACGACGATGGCCGCGGTCACCAGCGTGATGCGGGTCCAGCAGATCCTCCAGTCCGCAGTGGACACCGCGCTGCGGCCGCACAACCTGACGTTCGCCCGCTACGAGGCGCTCGTGCTGCTCACCTTCTCCCGGCGCGGCAGCCTGCCGATGCGCGTGATGGGCGACCGCCTCCAGCTGCACCCGACCAGCGTCACCAACATCGTGGACCGGTTGGAGCACGACGAGCTGGTGCGCCGGGTGCCGCACCCCACGGACCGGCGCACCACCCTGGTGGAGATCACCGACGGCGGGCGGGACCTGATGAAGCGCGCCACCGAATCGGTCACCGAGATCGAGTTCGGCCTGGGCGGGGTGACCGAGCGGCAGACCCAGCAGCTGACCGAACTGCTCGGCAGGGTCCGCCACGCGGCCGGGGACTTCTGAGGCGCACGCGCCGGTACCTCTCGATCATCGCGGCGGCCCCGCGCGTCCCGGTGCGATGAAGGGAACCTTCCTGCCACCGGTGACCGGAAGGTTCCCTTCATCGCATGATCAGTTGAGGGTGCGCAGGACGTGGGCGACCCGTCCCCAGAACGTCGGTTCCGCCGAGTCGCGCCACGTCAGCAGTCCGCGCCGGTTCGCCCAGCGTTCGAAGGCGACGGAGGCCAGCGGCGGGATGGACGACACCAGCGAGGCCACCAGGACGGGGAACGACCAGCGCAGCGGGCTGAACACCACGAGGCAGGTCACGACGTAGCCGGTGAACACGAGCCCGTGGACCCAGCCGAGGACGGTGACGCCCGTCGGCATGCCGAGGCCGTACTTGAACGCCATCGCGATCAGCAGCCCCGCCCACGAGCACGCTTCAGCGATCGCGACGAGGCGGAACCACCCCGCGTAGGTGCGCAACACCGTGAACCAGCCTTTCCGCGCGGCGCCGCCGGTCGGCGCTCGACGTCTTCGAGTGTGCCGGGTGCGCGCGGTCACACGGCCACCGGTGACGGGCGTCGCGTCGTGATCGATCCCGAAACGGAATTGTGACAACCTTGTCTTCCCGGTGGGTTCCGCTGATTTCGATCTTGATTCGGAAAAGTGCGGGGCCGATCGCGGACGAATGATTTCCGCGATTCCGCTGCGCCGTTCGGCCGCATTTCTGCGCCCGTCGGTACGCAGCGGTGCGGTCGAGCATTGACACCGCTGGCCCGGCCCGGTGGAATCCGCCAGATCATGACAACGTTGTCTGATTCCGGGAATGTTCGGCGCGCCACGATGAACGACGTGGCGCGCCTCGCCGGGGTGAGCATCAAAACGGTGTCTCGGGTGGTCAACGGGGAGCGCGGGGTGCATCCGGGCACGGCGTCCCGCGTTCTCGTCGCGATCGACCAGCTCGGTTTCCGCCGCAACCTGGGGGCGCGAAATCTGCGGCGTGGTGCCGAGACCGGAATCGTGGGCCTCGTCCTGGAGGACGTGGCGAATCCCTTCTACTCGATGTTGACGCGCGCCGTGGAAGAAGTCGTGAGCGCGCAGGGCGCGCAGGTGCTGACCGGTTCTTCCGGCGAGGATCCGGCGCGGGAGCGGGAATTGGTGCTGGAATTCCTGTCCCGCCGGGTCGACGGCCTGCTGGTGGTGCCCGCGGGGGACCGGCACGGCTACCTGGCGCGGGAGGTGCGCACCGGCACCCCGGTGGTGTTCGTGGACCGGCCGGCGGGCGGGGTGGAAGCGGACACGGTGCTGGTCGACAACGTGGGCGGCACCGCGCTGGCCGCACGGCACCTCGCCGAGCACGGGCACCGGCGCATCGCGTTCCTCGGGGACGCGCCGGGCATCAGCACCGCGGCGGAGCGGCTCCGCGGGTTCCGCGAGGGCTGCGCGCAGGCCGGTGTCCCGTTCGACGCCGAGCTGGTGCGGATGGGGCCGCACACCGCGGAGTCGGTGGCGGACGCGCTGGCCGGGCCGCTGCGCGCGGCCAGCGCGCTGGTCACGGGGAACAACCGGATCACGGTGCACGCGCTGCGGGCGCTGGCGGGCCGGGTGGCGCGCCCGGCGCTGGTCGGCTTCGACGACTTCGAACTGGCGGATCTGCTGGACCCGCCGATCACGGTGATCACCTACGACGTGCGGGAGCTGGGCGCTTCGGCGGCGCGGGCGGTGTACGCGCGGCTCGGCGGCGACACCGCCCCGCCGCGGCGGCTGGTGCTGCCGACGCGGCTGCTGGCGCGCGGATCCGGCGAGGTGTCGGCGTGAACCGGAACCACCCCCTCGAACCCGGGAAGGTCTGATGTCCGAACCGCTGCTGGAAGCACGCGAACTCACCAAGAGGTACGGCGGCGTGGAGGCGCTGCGCGGCGCCTCGTTCACCGTCCACCCCGGCGAGGTGGTCGCCCTCATCGGCGACAACGGCGCCGGGAAGTCCACCTTGGTCAAGTGCCTGTCCGGTGTGGAGCGCCCGGACTCCGGGCAGGTCCTGATCTCCGGCGAACCGGTGGAGCTGGACTCGCCGGTCGCCGCCCGCGCGCACGGGGTGGAGACGGCCTACCAGGACCTGGCGGTGGCTCCCGACCTCGATCCGGCGGCGAACCTGTACCTGGGGCGGGAGATCCGCCGCCCCGGCCTGCTCGGCAAGCTCGGGATGCTGGACGAGAAGGCCATGCGCAGCCGCGCCGCCGAGCAGTTCGCCACGTTCGGCGTCTCGCTGCCGGACCTGGACGTGCCGATCGGCGCGCTCTCCGGCGGCCAGCGGCAGAGCGTCGCGGTGGCCCGCTCGGTGGCCTGGGCGGACAAGCTGGTGTTCCTCGACGAACCGACCGCCGCGCTCGGCGTGGTGCAGCGGGAGCGGGTCCTCGACGTGGTGCGCCGCGTCCGCGACACCGGGATCTCAGTGGTGCTGATCAGCCACAACATGCCGGAGGTGCGGTCGGTCGCCGACCGCGTGGAGGTGCTGCGGCTGGGCCGCCGCGTCGCCCGCTTCCGCGCCGCCGACGTGAGCTTGGAAGAGCTCGTGGGCGCCATGACCGGGGCGTTGACCCAGGAGGACGAGAGCTGATGCCCGCGACGACACCGAACTCCGAGGTCACCGGAGAGCTCGCCGAGACCCCGCAAGGCTTCCGCGCCCGGCTGGCCGCCTCGCCGACGCTGTGGACCGGGCTGGTGCTGGTGGCGCTGTGCGTGCTGTTCAGCGCGGTGCGCCCGGACGCCTTCCCGACCCTGTTCAACCTGCAGACGCTGCTGGTGCAGGCGGCGCCGCTGCTGATGCTGGCCGTCGGCATGACCTTCGTGATCATCACTTCCGGCATCGACCTGTCCGTCGGTTCGGTCCTGGTGTTCGCCGGGGTGGTGTCCGCGCAGACGATGGAGGCGCTCAGCGGCGGCGACGCCACCGGCGCCGGGTGGGGCGTGATCGCGGTCGGGCTGGTGGTGGCGCTGCTCGGCGGTGCCGCGTGGGGCGTGCTCAACGGGCTGCTGGTGGCGGTGGCGAAGGTACCGGCGCTGATCGTCACGCTCGGCTCGTTCGGCGCGGCCCTCGGCGCCGCGCAGCTGCTCACGAACGGCATCGACGTGCGGACCGTGCCCGCGGCGCTGCGCGAGACCTTCGGCACCGGCACCTCGTTCGGGGTGGTGCCGAACCTGGTGCTGCTGGCCGCGGCGGTCACCCTGCTGGCCGGCTGGGCGCTGCACACCACCCGGTTCGGCAGGCACACCTACGTGATCGGTTCCAACGCGGAGGCGGCGCGGCGCGCGGGCATCGACGTCAGCAGGCACCTGGTCGCGGTGTACGCGCTGACCGGGGTGCTGGCGGGGCTCGCCGGGTTCATGTCGCTGGCCTACTTCGGCACCACGACGATCAGCGGTCACAGCAACGACAACCTCAACGCCATCGCCGCGGTGGTCCTCGGCGGGACCAGCCTGTTCGGCGGCGTGGGCACCATCCTCGGCAGCGTGATCGGCGTGTTCATCCCCGCCGTGCTCGACGCCGGGTTCGTCATGGCCGGGGTCCGGCCGTTCTGGCAACCGATCGCGGTCGGTGCCGTGCTCGTCGCCGCCGTCTGGCTCGACCAGCGGCGCCGCCGGGCGCGCAGCAGCCGCTGACCCGCTTTGCAGCACAACGGTGTGTGGAGGAACAAGTGAAGATCAAGTCGACGGTGATGGTCGTGCTGGCGGCGGGCGCTCTGCTCGCGGGCTGCGGATCCGGGCAGATCGGGGACGGCGGGGGAGCGGCCACCGACCCGGGCAACAAGAACTTGGCACTGCTGACCGGCATGCGCGGGGAACCGTTCTACGTCTCCATCGAGTGCGCGGCGAAGGAGGCGGCCGCGGCCGCCGGGTACGAGCTCAACGCGCAGGCCCCGGAGAAGTTCGAGCAGGCCGAGCAGGCGCAGCTGCTCAACGGCGTCGTCAGCTCCCGGCCCGGTGCGGTGATCATCGCGCCGACCGACGACAAGGCGCTCGCCACCCCGCTGCAGCAGGCGAAGGACAACGGCGTGCAGGTCGTGGAGGTCGACACCGCGCTGGAGGACCGGTCGATCGCGGTGAGCTCGCTGTCCTCGGACAACCACGCGGGCGGCGTGCTGGCCGCGCAGACCCTCGCCGAGCTCGTCGGGGACCGGCCCGGTTCGGTGCTGGCGCTGAACACGAAGGCGGGCACCTCCACCACCGACGAGCGGGCCCGCGGCTTCGAGGAGGAGATCGCGAAGCACCCGAACCTGAAGCTGCTGCCCACGCAGTACACCGAGAACGAACCGGCCACCGCCGCGCAGATCGTGTCCGCGACGCTGGCCGCCAACCCGGACCTGGTGGGCGTGTTCGGCACCAACCTCAACACCGGTGAGGGGGCGGGCACCGCGCTCGCCAACGCCGGGCGGTCCGGTCAGGTGCAGCTCGTCGGCTTCGACGCCAGCCCCAAGCAGGTCGACGACCTGCGCAGCGGGCGGGTGCAGGCGCTCATCGCGCAGAACCCCGCCGAGATCGGCCGGGAGGGCGTGAACCGGGCGATCGCCGCGATCAAGGGCGAGCCGGTGGAGCGGGAGACGAAGACCGACATGATCGCGCTCACCCGGGATTCGATGGATCAGCAGGCGCAGCACTTCTACCGCGCCACCTGCTGACCAGGGGTGCGATGAAGGGAACCTTCCGGTCATCGGTGACCGGAAGGTTCCCTTCCCCGCTCACGCCCGCGCGTTCACGAACTCGCGCAGCAGCGCGTTGAACTCGTTCGGCTTCTCCCGGTTCGGCCAGTGCCCGGCGCCGGGGATCACGTGCAGCTGCGCGCCGGAGATGGCGGTGGCGGCCTGCCGCGACGAGGAGACGGGCACCACCGAGTCCCGCTCGCCGTGGATGAACATCACGGGGCAGCGGAGCTGGTCGAGGTGCGGCCCGTGGTTGACGCGCATGGCGCGCCGCCCCAGCGAGTCCCGCTGCCAGTCGGCGAACACCGAGTCGCGCTGCGCGGCTTCGGCGGCGACCTCGTCGACGATGCTCTCCAGGTCGGGCACCGGACGGTCGCCGGTGAACAGCCGCTTCGCCAGCATCCGGCGGGCCAGCCCGCGGTGCCGCGCCAGCAGCTTCGCGCCGGTGGTGCCGATGAGGTCGACGCGGGTGGCGAGGTAGCTGAGCAGGTGCCGGTCGAGCCGGGCCACGAGCCCGCCGGAGCCGACGAGGACGAGGCCGCGCACCCGCCGCGGGTGCCGCAGCGTGAAGCCGGTGGCGATGCTGCCGCCCAGCGACAACCCGACGATCATGGTGTCCCGCACTCCCCACGCATCGAGCAGCCAGCGCAGCACCTCCTCGCAGGTGCGCTGGTTGGCGCGGCCGTGCCACGGGAGGCTGCCGCCCTGGCCGGGCAGGTCGGGGACGTAGACCCGGTGGTCGGCGGCGAGCACCGGGATGGCGTGCCGCCAGCTCAGCATCGCGTTGTCCAGACCGCCGCCGTGCAGCAGCACGATCGCGGGCCCCGAGGCTCCCGAGCGGTAGTAGCGGATCTTGCCGGCAGGGAACTCGACGTGGTCGACCTCGACACCCTGGGGCGGGGCGGTCATCTGTACTCCTTGTTCGGGACTGGCGTGCGGCGGTCCGCTGCGGTGCCGCGGACCAGCCGGTCGTTCGCGGGGACGTGCGGCGGACCGTCGCGTTGCCGCGGGTGAACGGTGGTGGGGGCGACGATTCCGCCGGGACGAGCGCACCCCTTCGATCTCGCGCGGGGGCGCCGGTGTTACTCGGCAGGATAGGCCCGCGCCGGTGCGGACGGGCACCACCCGCCGGGGTGCGCGCGGGGCGTGCCAGGATTCGGAGCGTGAGCACCGCGTATGACTGCAACCGTCCGGACGGCCGGGAATCCGGTCTCGCCGCCGCCGCCAACACCGTCCGAGCCGGTGGCCTGGTGGTCCTGCCCACCGACACCGTGTACGGGATCGGCGCGAACGCCTTCGACGCGGAGGCGGTGGGTGCGCTGCTGGCGGCGAAGGGCCGCGGCCGCGACATGCCGGTCCCGGTGCTGGTCGGCTCGTGGTCGACGATCGACGGCCTGGTCCAGTCCGTGTCGAAGCAGGCCCGCGCGCTGGTGGAGGCGTTCTGGCCGGGTGGCCTGTCGCTGATCCTGCCGCAGGCGCCGTCACTGGCCTGGGACCTGGGCGACACCCGCGGCACGGTGAACCTGCGGATGCCGCTGCACCCGGTGGCGCTGGACCTGCTCCGCGAGGTCGGCCCGATGGCGGTGTCGAGCGCGAACCGCACCGGCAACCCGCCGCCCGCGACGGCGCAGCAGGCGCAGGACCAGCTCGGTGACTCGGTGCAGGTGTACCTGGACGGCGGCCCGACCGGGGAGCCGGTCGCCTCGACGATCGTGGACCTGACCCAGTCGACGCCGCGCGTGCTGCGCCAGGGCGAGATCACCCTGGAGCAGCTCACCGAGGTCCTCGGCGTCGAGGTCGAACCGCTCGCCTGACCGCTGCCCGCGCGTCCCGCTCCCGCGGTGAGGAGTTCGCCGGGAGCGGGAGGAGGCGGACAGGACGGACGATCTTCGCTGATCCGGACCGGTGGTCGTGGCGCGGCTGTTTGCCGATAGCGTTAGCACCCGGATGCGCAACGTGGACAGCGATGAGGAGCGCCGAGCTTGAAGACGCCGTTCCGGTGGCCGGACATCGACCTTCCGCGGGCCGTTGGCCCGCGAGGGTAGAGCCGCCATGGACAACGCACCTCTGTGGGCGCCGGCGGGATTGCCCGTCCGCGAATACCTGCTCGTTCTGCTCACCGCGGCGGCGGTGACGTTCCTGCTGACCGGTCTGGTCCGCCTGCTGGCGATCCGGGTGGGCGCGGTCGCCTACCCGCGCAAGCGCGACGTGCACCTGACGCCCATCCCGCGGATGGGCGGGGTGGCGATGTTCGGCGGGGTGCTCGCGGCGATGTTCCTGGCGAGCAACCTGCCCGCGCTGTCGCGGGGTTTCGACTTCTCCAACGATGCCGCCGCCGCGATCGTGGCCGGTGGGCTGATCGTGCTGGTCGGCGCGTTGGACGACCGCTTCGAACTCGATTCGCTGACCAAGCTCGCGGGGCAGGTGACCGCGGCGGGGATCCTGGTCCTGTTCGGCGTGCAGTGGTTCGGCTTCTGGGTGCCGTGGGGCGGCGACGAGGGCCACATCGGCCAGCTGATGGTGCTCAACAGCAACCAGGGCCAGCTGCTGACGGTGCTGCTGGTCGTCACGATGATCAACGCGATGAACTTCGTGGACGGCCTGGACGGGCTGGCCTCCGGCATCGGCCTGATCGCGGCCAGCGCGACCTGCGCGTTCTGCCTGAGCCTGCTCCAGCAGCACGGCGGCGACGTGACCGCCTACCCGCCGGCGCTGATCGCGGCGTCGATCGCCGGCGCCTGCATGGGTTTCCTGCCGTACAACTTCCAGCCGGCGCGGATCTTCATGGGTGATTCGGGGTCGATGCTGATCGGCTTGATGCTGGCGACGGCGAGCACCTCGGCGTCGGGCAAGGCGGACTACGCGGGCTTCGGCGGCAAGGACCTGCTGGCGCTGCTGTCGCCGCTGCTGGTGCTGGCCGCGGTGCTGTTCGTCCCGCTGCTCGACCTGATCATGGCGGTGGTGCGGCGGACCGCGGCGGGCAAGAGCCCGTTCCACGCGGACAAGATGCACCTGCACCACCGATTGCTGGAGATCGGGCACTCGCAGCGCCGCGCGGTGCTGCTCATCTACTCGTGGGCGGCGGTGATCGCCTTCGGCGCGGTTTCGTTGACGCTGTTCAGCGCGGTGCTGGTGGCGTGGGTCATCGTAGTGGGCGTCATCGTGGCGGCTATCATTTCGGTGATTCCCAGGATGCGGGCCCGAGCCGATCGAGAGACCAGATGAGCGACGACGCCGACACGCCGGTCGACGACAAGCCGACCGACGATGCGCCGGTGAACGAGCACGCCCGGGTGGTGCGCGCCCTCGCCGACGCGATGCTGCGCATGTCCGTGCTCCCGGTCGCGATCACCGTCGTCGTCGCGGCGATCGCCGGTTACTTCGCCGCCGGGGTGCCGGGCGTGGCCGGGGCGGTCACGGCGGGGGTGGTCGCTTCCGGAGCGTCCCTGTTCACGCTGTGGTTAATGCATCGCACGGCGGGCATGGCGTCGATGTTCGTGCTGGGCGCCTCGATGGGCGGCTTCCTCATCAAGATGTTCGCGCTGTTGGTCACCATGATGGCGTTGCGCGGAGTAGAAGCCGTCGACGCCATGACGTTGGCGCTCACCTTCATCGCGATGGTGCTCGTTTGGGCGACATCGGAGGCGGTGGCGTTTCGCCGGACGAAGGTCCCGACGATCGTGCCAGGTCGATGAACTAGTGTTCGGGCATCCTTCGTAGCCCGACCGGCGGTGCGAAGGGCTAGATTACTCGCTGGTATCTTGCTCGCGTGCGGCCGATCCGCGCACCGCGAGCAGGCTCGATGCGGCTCCCCGAGTGGGAGCCCTGAGCCTGGATGAGGCCCCTCCGCAGTCGGATCGGGTATCAGGTACGTTAAGTGCAAATCGTGACGATTCCCCCGATTGAGCGAACTCGATCGGGAGAACCGGAAGGAGCCCAGTTGGGCACGCTGGTGATGGCCGAGGGCGGGAAGTTCGTACCGCCAGGTGCCGATAGTTTTGTCCTCCCGCCGATCGTGGGCGGAATCACCAAGCCGATGGTGCTTGTCGCGCTCGCCGCCGTGCTGGTCGCCGTGTACTTCGTGGTCGCCACCCGCAGCCTCAAGGTGGTTCCCTCCAAGGGCCAGTTCGTGGCGGAGTACATCTACAGCTTCAGCCGGAACACGATCGCCCGGCAGCAGATCGGCGCCAAAGATTTCCGCCCGTTCGTGCCGCTGATCTTCGCGTTGTTCACCTTCGTACTGGTGAACAACATCTTCGGCATCGTTCCGTTCCTCCAGTTCCCCACGATGGCCCGAATCGGTTTCCCCGTCGCGCTGCTGATCGTGGTGTACGTGACCTACCACGGTGTCGGGATCAAGCGTCACGGACTGGGTGGCTACTTCAAGCACGTGATGTTCCCGCCGGGCGTGCCGAAGCCGATCTACGTGATCTTGTCACCGATCGAGTTCCTGCAGAAGTTCATCGCTCAGCCCGCCGCGCTCGCGGTCCGGGTGTTCGCGGCGATGTTCGCAGGTCACCTCATGCTTCTGGTGTTCATCCTGGGTGGCGAGTTCTTGCTGCTCGAGGCGAGCGGCGGGTTCAAGCCGGTTTCGATCTTCGCTTTCGCCTTCGCGATTGCCTTGACTTTCGTCGAGGCCTTGATCCAGGTACTCCAGGCCTACATCTTCGCGCTGCTGACCGCCAACTTCATCGGTGCGGCGCTGGCCGAGGGCCACTGAAAAAGACCAAGACCTCCGATCCGCAAGTACCTGCGGACCGAGTTGAAAGGTAGTGAAAGTGAGCAACATCGTTCTTGCGCAGGCCGCTGAAGCCGCGAACATCAATGCAGGCCTGGCCGCGATCGGCTATGGGCTGGGCGCCATCGGCGCTGCCATCGGTGTCGGCCTGATCTGGGCCGCTGTCATCAACGGCACCGCCCGGCAGCCGGAAGCCCAGGGGCAGCTCCAGGGCATCGCCTGGATTTCCTTCGTGCTCGTCGAGGTGCTGGCGCTGATCGGCCTGGTCGTCTACTTCATCGCGTCCGGAGCCTGAGTCCCCGACCCTGTCTTAGGGAGACGTTGTGGTGAAGACAGAGATTCTGGCGGCGGCAGGCGAGCACAACCCGATCCTGCCGGAGACGTCGGAGATCATCGTCGGCCTGATCGCGTTCCTCCTGCTGTTGTTCGTGCTCCAGAAGTACGCTGTTCCGCGCTTCGAGAAGGTGTTCTCCGAGCGCAGCGAACAGATCGAGGGTGGTATCGCCAGAGCCGAAGCGGCCCAGGCGGAGGCTCACCGGACGCTGGAGCAGTACAAGTCGCAGCTGGCCGAGGCGCGCGCCGAGGCGGCGCGGATCCGGGACGACGCGCGGGCCGAAGGCCAGCAGATCGTCGCGGAGATGCGTGCGCAGGCGCAGACCGAGTCGGAGCGGATCGTCACGCAAGGCCAGAACCAACTGGCGGCGCAGCGCTCGCAGATCATCGCGGAGCTGCGCGGCGACCTCGGCCGGCAGGCCGTGGATCTGGCCGGTCGTATCGTCGGGGAGTCCCTGGAGGACGAAGCCCGTCGTCGCGGCACCGTGGACCGGTTCCTCGAGGAACTGGACTCCACGTCGGCACCGTCCGGGTCCAGCAGGTCCTGACGGCGCCGGTGCGATGGACACGCACATGATGTGGTCCCCGAAGGTTTCCCCAGAACGAAAGGCCCTGGAGAGTTGAGCACCCTCGTGAACGCCGCGAGCCGCGATGCGCTGGCAGCCACCGAGCTGCAGCTGTTGCAGGCCACCGACGGGGCCGGGGCCGCGGAGATCACCGGCCTCGCCGACGAACTGTTCGGCGTGGCCGCCCTGTTGGGTCGTGAGTCGGCCCTGCGCCGGGCGCTGGCGGACACCTCCACCGAACCCCGTTCGCGGGAGGAGCTGGCCAAGCAGCTGCTGGCCGGCAAGCTCGGCGCCCGGGCGCTGCCCGTGGTCGTCGAAGCCGTCCGCTCCCGCTGGTCGAGCGCGAAGGACCTGGTCGGAGGTCTGGAGCGGCTGGCCCGGGTCGCCCTGCTGGTGCAGGCGGAACGGGCGGGCCGGCTGGACGCGGTCGAGGACGAGCTCTTCCGCCTCGGCCGCATCATCGGCGCCGAACTGGAGCTGGAGCGGCTGCTGGCCGATCCGGCCGCTGCCCCCGACGGCAAGACCGCGCTGGTCGACCAGCTGCTCGGCGGCAAGGTCGAACCGGTCACCCAGGCCCTGGTGCGCCAGCTGGTGGCGCACCCGCACGGCGGACACGTCAGCGAAGGCCTGGAGGAGCTCGCGGAGCTCTCGGCGAAGCGCCGGGAGCGTTCGGTGGCGCACGTGCGGTCCGCCGTCGAACTGACCGAGCAGCAGCAGCAGCGGCTCGCGGCCACGTTGCAGCGGATCTACTCGCGGCCCATCGCGGTCCACCTGGAAGTGGATCCTGCGGTCGGCGGCGGCCTGCTGATCAAGGTCGGTGACGAGGTCATCGACGGGACGACCACGGGGCGCCTGCAGTCCCTCCGGCGCGACCTCGCCGACTGACGGCGAGGGCTGCGGCCCGGACACGAACTTCCTTCCAGAACGAACCGAGAGCAGGAACGAGACATGGCGGAGCTGACGATCTCGTCGGACGAGATCCGCAGTGCGATCGAGAAGTACGTCTCCAGCTACTCCCCGGAGGTCAGCCGCGAGGAGGTCGGCGTCGTCACCGATACCGGTGACGGCATCGCCCATGTCGAGGGCCTGCCTTCGGTGATGACCGAAGAGCTGCTGGAGTTCCCCGGTGGCGTCTACGGCGTGGCGATGAACCTGGAGGCTCAGGAGATCGGCGCGGTCATCCTGGGCGAGTCCGCGGGCATCGAAGAGGGCCAGGAGGTCAAGCGGACCGGCAAGGTGCTGTCCATGCCGGTCGGCGACGGCTTCCTCGGCCGCGTGGTGGACCCGCTGGGCGAGGCCATCGACGGCCTCGGCGAGATCAAGGCCGAGAGCCAGCGCGCGCTGGAGCTGCAGGCCGCCACGGTCGTGCAGCGCCAGGGCGTCGCCGAGCCGATGCAGACCGGCATCAAGGCCATCGACTCGATGACTCCGATCGGCCGCGGCCAGCGCCAGCTGCTGATCGGCGACCGCAAGACCGGCAAGACCACGGTCGCGGTCGACACGATCATCAACCAGAAGGGCAACTGGGACAGCGGTGACCCTGCCAAGCAGGTGCACTGCATCTACGTCGCGATCGGCCAGAAGGGCTCCACGATCGCCGGCGTGAAGAAGTCCCTCGAGGACGCGGGCGCGATGGAGTACACCACCATCGTCGCCGCCCCCGCCTCGGACTCGCCGGGTCTGAAGTGGCTGGCGCCGTACGCGGGCTCCGCGCTGGGCCAGCACTGGATGTACCAGGGCAAGCACGTCCTGATCGTGTTCGACGACCTCACCAAGCAGGCCGAGGCGTACCGCGCGATCTCGCTGCTGCTGCGCCGCCCGCCGGGCCGCGAGGCCTACCCCGGTGACGTCTTCTACCTGCACTCCCGCCTGCTGGAGCGCTGCGCGAAGCTGTCGGACGAGATGGGCGCCGGCTCGATGACGGGTCTGCCGATCATCGAGACCAAGGCGAACGACGTGTCGGCCTACATCCCGACGAACGTCATCTCGATCACCGACGGCCAGTGCTTCCTGCAGTCGGACCTGTTCAACTCCGGTCAGCGCCCCGCGATCGACGTCGGCATCTCGGTGTCCCGCGTCGGTGGTTCCGCGCAGATCAAGGCGATGAAGTCGGTCACCGGCTCGCTGAAGATCGACCTGGCGCAGTTCCGCGAGCTGGAGGCGTTCTCCGCGTTCGCGTCCGACCTGGACGCCGCGTCGAAGGCGCAGCTGGACCGCGGTGCCCGCCTGATGGAGCTGCTCAAGCAGGGCGCAGGCGACCCGCTGCCCGTCGAGGAAGAGGTCGTGTCCCTGTTCCTGGGCACGAAGGGCCACGTCGACACCGTTCCGGTGAACGACGTGCGGCGCTTCGAGTCGGAGTTCCTCGCCTACCTGCGCCGGACCCACGAGTCCGTGCTCAAGGACATCGTCGAGAGCAAGAAGCTCTCCGACGACGGCCAGCAGCTCATCGTGGACTCGGTCGAGGAGTTCAAGAAGCAGTTCACGACCTCCGACGGCACCTCGCTCACGCAGGAGGCCGACGCCGAGGCGATGGACGCGAACGCGGTGGGCAAGGAAACCGTCCAGGTCAACAAGCCCGCCCCGAAGAAGTGACCGGGTAGCCATGGCCAATCTTCGAGAACTGCGAGACCGCATCCGGTCGGTCAAGTCGATCCGGAAGATCACCAAGGCGCAGGAACTGATCGCCACCTCCCGCATCATGCGGGCCCGGACCAGGGTCGAGGCGTCCCGGCCGTACGCGGCCGAGATCACCAAGTCCCTGTCCGAGCTGGCAGGCGCGAGCTCGCTGGACCACCCGCTGCTGGTGGAGCGGGACAACCCGAAGCGGGCCGCGGTGCTCGTGGTGACCAGTGACGGCGGCCAGTGCGGCGGCTACAACTCCAACGTGCTGCGCGCGGCGGAGGAGCTGCAGAGCCTGCTGCGCGAGCAGGGCAAGACCCCGGTGCTGTACGTGATCGGCCGCAAGGGCGACGCGTACTACCGGTTCCGCCAGCGCCCGGTCGCGGCCAGCTGGACCGGCTTCGCCGAGAAGCCCGCCTACTCGGACGCCGCCGAAGTGGGGGAGACCCTGGTCAAGGCGTTCCTCGCGGGCGCCGACGACTACCTCGACGACGGCGGGCCGGACGGTACGCTGGGCGTGGACGAGCTGCACGTGGTGCACACCGAGTTCGTCTCGATGCTGACCCAGCGGCCGACCGTCACGCGGATCGCTCCGCTGGAGGTCGAGTACTCCGACGAGCCGAAGAAGCCGCGGTCGGTGTACGACTTCGAACCGGACGCGGACACGTTGTTCCGCGCCCTGCTGCCGAAGTACATCAACACCCGGATCTTCGCCGGGCTGCTGGACTCGGCGGCGTCCGTCTTCGCGGCGCGTCGTACCGCGATGAAGGCGGCCACGGACAACGCGGACGAACTGATCCGCAACCTCAGCCGTGAGGCCAACCAGGCCCGCCAGGCCCAGATCACCCAGGAAATCAGCGAGATCGTCGGTGGTGTCGAGGCGCTCTCGTCAGCAGGAAGTGAGTGACATGACTGCGACTGCCACTAGCACGGCTACTGGCACCGGCCGCGTCGTCCGGGTTCTCGGCCCGGTCGTGGACGTCGAGTTCCCGCGCGACCAGGTGCCCGACCTCAACAACTCCCTCACCGTGGACATCACGGCCGAGGCCATGGCGAAGACGCTGACGCTCGAGGTCGCCCAGCACCTCGGCGACAGCGTGGTGCGCTGCGTGTCGATGCAGCCGACCCAGGGCCTCGTCCGGGGCGTCGCGGTGCGCGACTCCGGCGAGGGCATCTCGGTGCCGGTGGGCGACGTGGTCAAGGGCCACGTGTTCAACGCCCTCGGGCACTGCCTCGACGAGCCGGGCTACGCCTCGGACGCCGAGCGCTGGTCCATCCACCGCAAGGCCCCGGCGTTCGACCAGCTCGAAGGCCGCACCGAGGTGCTGGAGACCGGCATCAAGGTGATCGACCTGCTCACCCCGTACGTGCAGGGTGGCAAGATCGGCCTGTTCGGCGGTGCCGGTGTCGGCAAGACGGTGCTCATCCAGGAGATGATCCGCCGCGTCGCCAAGAACTTCGGTGGCACCTCGGTGTTCGCCGGCGTCGGTGAGCGCACCCGTGAGGGCAACGACCTCTGGGTCGAGATGGCGGAGTCCGGCGTGCTCGCCGACACCGCCCTCGTCTTCGGGCAGATGGACGAGCCGCCGGGCACCCGCATGCGGGTCGCCCTGTCGGCGCTGACCATGGCGGAGTACTTCCGCGACGTCCAGAACCAGGACGTGCTGCTGTTCATCGACAACATCTTCCGGTTCACCCAGGCGGGTCAGGAGGTGTCCACCCTGCTGGGCCGGATGCCTTCCGCGGTGGGTTACCAGCCGACGCTGGCCGACGAGATGGGTGAGCTGCAGGAGCGGATCACCTCGACCCGCGGCAACTCGATCACCTCGATGCAGGCGATCTACGTGCCCGCGGACGACTACACCGACCCGGCGCCGGCGACCACCTTCGCCCACCTGGACGCGACGACGGAGCTTTCCCGGCCGATCTCGCAGATGGGCATCTACCCGGCGGTCGACCCGCTGACCTCCAGCTCCACCATTCTGGACCCGGCCGTCGTGGGCGACGAGCACTACCGCGTCGCTCAGGAGGTCAAGCGGATCCTCCAGAAGTACAAGGAGCTGCAGGACATCATCGCCATCCTCGGCATGGACGAACTGTCCGAAGAGGACAAGGTGACGGTGCAGCGGGCGCGGCGCATCCAGCGCTACCTGTCCCAGAACTTCTTCGTGGCGAAGCAGTTCACCGGCCAGGACGGTTCCTTCGTGCCGGTGAAGGAGACCATCGAGGCGTTCGACAAGCTCTGCAAGGGCGACTTCGACCACTACCCGGAGCAGGCCTTCCTGTCCATCGGTGGTCTGGAGGACCTGGAGCAGGCCTACAAGAAGCTCACCGAGAAGTGAGCCCCGGTCTTCGCCGCGGTGCACCACCGCGGCGAAGACCCACCGGCAGCGGGTCGGGGTCCGGTCACGGGCCCCGGCCTTCTTTTTCGCCCTTCCCCGAGGAAGGGAACCTTCCGGTCACCCGTGACCGGAAGGTTCCCCTGCTCGCACCCCTCCGGATGTGACGCGGCCCTGCTCGGCCCGTCACCAGGGCCCGCCTGGCGTTGGCTAGACTGCGGGCTGTACACCCGACAAAGGAGACGCGCGTGGCCAACATGTCCGTCCAGCTGGTCGCTGTCGAGCGCCGCCTGTGGTCCGGTGAGGCGACCACCGTCGTGGCCCAGACGACCGAAGGCGAGATCGGCATCCTGCCGGGGCACGAGCCGCTGCTCGGCCAGCTCGTCGAGGGTGGCGTCGTGAAGATCACCACGACCGATGGCGACACCGTCACCGCCGCCGTGCAGGGCGGATTCCTGTCCGTCACCGCCGATGGCGTCAGCGTCCTCGCCGAGTCGGCCGAACTCGCCCAGGAGATCGACGTCGCGCAGGCCCGCGCCGACGCCAAGAGCGACGACGAGGAAGCGCGCACGAGAGCGCTGAGTCGACTTCGGGCGGCCGGGCAGTCGGTCTGACGGGCCGCAGAACATGGGCTCCGCGGGCGTGTGGTCGATCATCGTTTCCGGGCTGGTGCTGCTCCTGGCGGGCGCGGCCCTGAGCGTGGTGCTGGCCGCGCGTCGGCGGTTGCAGCAGTTGCGCGCCGGCGGGATCGACGTGGCGCTGCGGCTGCGCACCGACGACCGCGGGCGGGGCTGGCACCTCGGCGTCGCGCACTACCGCGGCGAGGAGTTCACCTGGTACCGGGTGCTGAGCCTGCGTTCCGGCCCGAACTGGGTGGTGAACCGCCGGGAGGTGGAGATCGCCACCCGCCGCGAGCCCTCGGCGTCCGAGGTGTACGCGCTGCCGCAGGCGGCCACCGTGCTGCACTTGACCGGTCGCGGCGAGGAGATCGAGGTCGCGATGGGCGCGGATGCGCTCACCGGCTTCCTGTCCTGGTTGGAGTCCGCTCCGCCCGGGCGTTCCGTGCCCTGGGCTTCCTGAGCCCGCAGCGTCCAGCGCCCCTCTTCGGAGGGGGCGCTTTTTCGCGCGCCGGGTCCGGAGGAAGGGAACCTTCCTGTCACCGGTGACCGGAAGGTTCCCTTCCTCGCACGTCGCTCGCGGCGCCGCCGCGCTGCCGGAGCGGAAGCTCGGCGGCCCCGGCCGGGCGAGCTGCTGGGCCACCGCGGGCAGGCGCGTGCGGGCGTGGATGACGCGGCCCGGCGCGCAGTCGAGCCGTCCGTTCCGGCCACCGGCCGGGCGGGTGGCTGGCGGTGCGGGCTCCGGCTCGGAAAGACTGGCCGCATGATGGACGCGACCCCGGACAGCGGCCGGTTCACGATCACCGCCGAATCGATCGCCGGTGCGGACGCCACCGCCGCGCTGGAGCAGTACGTGGCCGAACTGGCGCAGGTGTTCCCCGCCGGGTTCGACCCGGGGCGGGCCGCCCCGCCGGAACCCGGCGATTTCGCTCCGCCGCACGGCCGTTTCCTGCTGGTGCGCGAGGCGGGCGGTGCGGTGCGGGGGTGCGGCGCGGTGCGCGTGCTGGAGCCGGGGGTCGCGGAGATCCGGCGCATGTGGATCTCGCCGGTGCTGCGCGGGCGCGGTGCGGGCCGGGCGCTGCTGGCGGAACTGGAGCGGTGCGCGGGTGAGCTCGGGTGCGGGGTGGTGCGCCTGGACACGGCGGCCGAGCTGCACGCGGCCCGCGCGCTGTACGGGTCCGCCGGGTACGCGGAGATCCCCGCCTACAACGACAACGAGTACGCCCGGCACTGGTTCGAGAAGGCGCTGAGCTGAGTTCCGGCCGACCGGGCGGGGCGGAACGCGCGAGTTCGGCCGGGAGCCCCGGTTCCGCTCCTCGGACGAACGCCGGGTCGCCGCTGAACGCTCCCTAATCTGGTCGCATGCACATCGAAATCGCCGAGTTCGACCATCCCGACGCGCAGCGGCTGATCGAGGAGGTCCAGCAGGAGTACGTGGGCCGCTACGGGCACCGGGACGAGACGCCGATCGACTCCGCGCAGTTCAGCGCCCCGCGCGGCACGTTCCTGCTCGGCTACCTCGCGGCGGAACCGGTCGCCATCGGCGGCTGGCGGGTGTACGACCCGGCGGAGCCGGAGTTCGAGGACGGCGACGTCGAGCTCAAGCGGATGTACGTGTCGCCCGGCGCGCGGGGCCGCGGCCTGGCGCGGCGGCTGCTCGCCGAGCTGGAGGAGCGGGCCGCGGCGGCCGGGCACAAGCGGATCCTGCTGGAGACCGGGAACCGGCAGCCGGAGGCCATCGCGCTGTACCGCTCGGCGGGCTACTCCGGCATCCCGGCGTTCGGCCCGTACCGCGGCGATCCAGGTTCGGTGTGCTTCGCCAAGCGGCTGTGATCGGTCAGGCGCCGCCGCCCGGGCGCCACAGCACGTCACCGTCCGGGTTGGCGACGCGGGCGAGGATGAACAGCAGGTCGGAGAGCCGGTTCAGGTACTTGGCGGCGAGCGCGTTGCTGCGCTCGGCGTCGACCTCCAGCAACGCCCACGCGGAGCGCTCCGCCCGCCGCGCCGTGCACCGGGCCTGGTGCAGCAGCGCACCGCCGGGGGTGCCGCCGGGGAGGATGAACGAGTTCAGCTTCGGCACCTGCGCGTTGTACTCGTCGCACCAGCCTTCGAGCCGGTCGATGTAGTCCTGGGTGACCCGCAGCGGCGGGAACTCGGGGTTCGGCACCACCGGGGTGGACAGGTCGGCGCCCACGTCGAACAGGTCGTTCTGCACGGTCCGCAGCACCTCGACGATCGCCGCGTCGAAGCTCGCGGTGGCCAGCGCCACGCCCAGCACCGAGTTCGTCTCGTCCACGTCGGCGTAGGCGACCAGCCGCGGATCGGTCTTGCTGATCTGCGAGTTGTCCGAGAGCCGCGTGGTGCCGGCGTCGCCGGTCCGGGTGTAGATCTTCGTCAGGTGTACGGCCATGCCTTCCAGCGTAGGTGCTGCGCGCCGGTTGATCGTGGGATGAAGGGAACCTTCCGGTCACCGGTGGCAGGAAGGTTCCCTTCATCGCCCGGCCGCGGCCCGGCGCACCCGCCACGGACGGGGCGGCGCCCGGCCCGTAACCTGCTGTTCGTGAGTGAGCACTTCCGCGTGCACGGCGGGGCGCGCCTCGTCGGCGAAGTCGATGTGGTCGGCGCGAAGAACAGCGTGCTGAAGCTGATGGCGGCCGCGTTGCTGGCCGAGGGCACGACGACGATCACCAACTGCCCGGAGATCCTGGACGTCCCGCTGATGGGCGACGTGCTGCGCAGCCTGGGCTGCGAGGTCGCCATCGAGGGCCGCACCGCGTACATCACGACGCCCGCGGAGATCAGCCACGAGGCGGTGTCGCCGTCGATGGGCAAGCTGCGCGCCTCGGTGTGCGTGCTGGGCCCGCTGGTGGCGCGGTGCCGCAAGGCCGTGGTGACGTTGCCGGGCGGCGACGCGATCGGTTCGCGTCCGCTGGACATGCACCAGAGCGGGCTGCGGCAGCTCGGCGCGACCAGCCACATCGAGCACGGCGCGGTGGTGGCGGAGGCGGAGAACCTGCGCGGCGCCCAGATCTGGCTGGACTTCCCGAGCGTGGGCGCCACGGAGAACATCCTGATGGCCGCGGTCCTCGCCGAAGGCACCACGATGATCGACAACGCGGCGCGGGAGCCGGAGATCGTCGACCTGTGCGTGATGCTCCAGCAGATGGGCGCGAAGATCGAGGGCGCGGGCACCTCGACGCTCACCGTGCACGGGGTGACCTCGCTGAAGGCGGTGGAGCACCGCGTCATCGGCGACCGCATCGTCGGCGCCACCTGGGCGTTCGCCGCGGTGGCCACCCAGGGCGACATCAAGGTGCGCGGAGTGGATCCGCACCACGTGAACCTGGTGCTGGAGAAGCTGCGCAGCGCGGGCGCCGAGGTCGTGGTGGGCGATGAGGAGTTCCGCGTGGTCGCGGACCGCCGCCCGCTGGCCGTGGACTACGTGACGCTGCCGTACCCGGGGTTCGCGACGGACCTGCAGCCGATGGCGCTGGCGCTGTCGGCGGTGGCCGACGGCACGTCGATGATCACGGAGAACCTGTTCGAGTCCCGCTTCCGGTTCATCGAGGAACTGGTGCGGATGGGCGCGGACGCGCGCACCGACGGGCACCACGCGGTGGTGCGCGGGTTGGAGCGGCTCTCCAGCGCCCCGGTGTGGGCGTCGGACATCCGCGCCGGGGTCGGCCTGGTGCTGGCCGGGTTGTGCGCGGACGGCGTGACCGAGGTGTGGGACGTGTTCCACATCGACCGGGGTTACCCGAACTTCGTGGAGAACCTGCGCAGCCTGGGCGCCTACATCGAGCGCGTCACGGACTGACCGACCGGCGGCCGGACTCCTCTCGGCTCAGCAGCTCGCAACGGCTCCGCGGTTCGGCCGTCGCGGAGGTTCCGCCACCCGAGCACCACGTGGCCGAAGTGGGGCCGGCATCAGCCGCTCTCGAAGGCCACCCGGAGGCCCAGGGCGATCATCACGGTGCCGGTGGCGCGTTCCAGCGCGAGCTTCACCTTCCGGCGGCTGAGCAGTTCGCGCAGGCCGCCGACCAGCCAGGACGCCAGCCGCCAGTACACCAGCGCCACGGCCAGGAACGCCACGGTGAGGATCATCGAGGTGAGCGCGCGCGGTTCGCCGGGCGAGATGAACTGCGGCAGCAGCGTCAGGAACAGCAGGATGATCTTCGGGTTGAGCACGTTGCTCACCAGGCCTTGCCGGAACGCCGCGCGCCGCGTCAGCCCCCCGGCGACCGGCTGCGGTTCCGGCAGCGCCGCCGCGGGCGCCTCGTGCCGGTTGCGGATGCTCTTCCACAGCGTCGTCGCGCCGAGCCACACCAGGTAGGCGGCGCCGCCGAGCTTGAGCGCCGTGTAGGCGACGGCGGAGGCCGCCAGCAGCGCGGAGAGCCCCGCCACCGAGATCGCCGCGTGCACCAGCAGACCGGCGCAGCAGCCGAGCCCGGTCCACCACATCCCGGTCGAGCCGCCGCGGATGCTGTTGCGCAGCCCGAGCGCCATGTCCGGCCCGGGGGCGAGGGTCACCACGATCACGAACAGCACGAAGGGCACGAGTTGAGCGGGCACCAGCGCAGGATAAGGAGCCGGGGCGGGTTCCGTCACGTGATCCGGTGCCGCCGCGACGGGCGCCACAGCGGCCCCGGGGCCGAAACCGGTCAAACACCCCGTTCGTGCAAGCAGAGCAGCTGGTAGGCGGCGACGGACTGGGCGTCGGTGACCGCGCCGCCGCGGATCATCCGCTCGAACTCGGCGCGTTCGAACCACGCCGCCCGCATGTCCTGCTCCTCCGGTTCCCGTTCGTGCTCGCCCGCGGTGAGCCCGGTCGCCAGGTATGCGCGACCGCGCTGGCTGGACATGCCCGGCGCCACGTCCAGGCGTCCCAGCTCGGTGAGCCGCTCGGCGCGCAGGCCCGTCTCCTCGCGCAGTTCGCGGGCGGCGAGTTCGGCGGTCTCCACTTCGGCGCGGTCGGGCGCGGTGCCCTGCGGGAATTCCCAGCGGCGTTGCCCGAGCGGGTAGCGGAACTGCTCGACCAGGTGAATCCGGTCGCCGTCCAGCGGGATGATCAACGCGTAGTCGGGTTTGTCCACCACGCCGTAGATGCCGTCGGACCCGTCGGGGCGGCGGATGCCGTCCTCCCGGACGGTCATCCACGCGTTGGCGTACACCTCGCGGCTGCTCGTCGTGCGCATGAGCCCATCGTCCACCGCCGCGCGGCACGTCGATCGCGCGGTGCGGGGAAGGGAACCTTCCGGTCGCGAGAGCGGGGAAGGGAACCTTCCGGTCACCCGGCCTCGTTGAGCTTCGACCGCCGCAGCCCGTACCCGAGGTACACGGCCAGCCCCGCCGCCATCCAGATCGCGAAGACCAGCCAGGTGATCCGGTCCAGCCCGAGGATCAGGTAGGCGCACAGCGCGACCCCGAGCAGCGGCACCCACGGCATCAGCGGGGTGCGGAAGGACCGCTCCAGGTCGGGTTTGCGCCGGCGCAGCACGATGACGCCGATGTTGACGACGCCGAACGCGACCAGCGTCCCGATGCTGGTGGCGTCGGCGAGCCTGCTCAGCGGTACCACGGCGGCGAGGGCGGCCACCAGCAGTCCGACGATCATGGTGTTGTGCGCGGGCACGGCCCGGCGGTTGACCGCGGACAGCTTGGCGGGCATCAGCCCGTCCCGGGACATCGACACCAGGATCCGGGTCTGCCCGTACAGCACGGTGAGCACCACGGAGGCGATGGCGACGACGGCGCCGAAGGCGAGCAGCACCGCGGGCCAGCCCTGCCCGGTGACGATCTCCAGCGCGGTGGCCAGCGAGGCGTCCGAGCCGCCGAGCACGTCGGTGCCGACGGCACCGACGGCGGCGAACGCGACGACGACGTAGACGAGGGTGACGATCGCCAGCGAGATCATGATGGCTCGCGGCAGGTCCCGCTTCGGGTTGCGCGCCTCCTCGCCCGCGGTGGAGGCGGCGTCGAAGCCGATGAACGAGAAGAACACCGCGGACGCCCCCGCGGAGATCCCGGCGATGCCGGCGGGCGCGAACGGGGTGAGGTTGTCGGAGCGGAACGCGGTGAGCGCCACGCAGACGAAGAACACCAGCACACCGATCTTGAGCAGCGTGGTGGCGGTGGTGACGGCGGCGCTCTCCCGCACCCCCCGCAGCAGCACGGCCGTGGCCAGCAGCACCACGATGACGGCGGGTACGTTGACGACCCCGCCTTCGCCGGGGGGCGCGGACAGCGCGTCGGGCAGGGTGACCCCGATGGTGCCGCGCAGGAACTCGTTGAGGTAGCCGCCCCAGCCGACGGCGACCGCGGCCACCGAGACGCCGTACTCCAGCAGCAGGCACCAGCCGCAGATCCAGGCGACGAGTTCGCCGAGCGTGGCGTAGGCGTAGGAGTAGGCCGATCCGGAGACGGGCACGCTGCCCGCCAGTTCGGCGTAGGACAGCGCGGAGCAGAGCGCGGCGAGACCGGCCAGCACGAACGACACGACGACGGCCGGGCCCGCGGCGGGCGCGGCTTCGGCGAGCACCACGAAGATGCCGGTGCCGAGGGTGGCGCCGACGGACAGCGCGATGAGCGGCACGAGTCCGAGCGTGCGGTGCAGCGCGGTGTGCGAGCCGTCGTCGGCGAGGCGCTCGACCGGTTTGACTCGGGTGAACAGCTGGGCGTACGACACGGGAACGCACGGTAGACCCGGTAGGACTGGTGATCTTTCGAAGGTTCGCCTGCCCTGAACCGGCATGGGTGCTCGACATCGTGATCGTCGCCCGTACCCTGTGCCGGGTGCGTCTTGTCATCGCTCGCTGCAAGGTCGATTACGTCGGCCGCCTCACCGCGCACCTGCCCATGGCGCAGCGCCTGCTGCTGGTGAAGGCGGACGGTTCGGTCTCGGTGCACTCCGACGACCGCGCCTACAAGCCGTTGAACTGGATGAGCCCGCCGTGCTGGCTCATCGAGGATCCCGGCGTGTGGACGGTGCAGAACAAGGCCGGCGAGAAGCTGGTGATCAGCCTCGAAGAGGTGCTGCACGACTCCAAGCACGAGCTCGGCCCGGAACCGGGCCTGGTCAAGGACGGCGTCGAGGCGCACCTGCAGCAGCTGCTGGCCGAGCACGTCACGACGCTCGGCGACGGGTGGTCGCTGGTGCGCCGCGAGTTCCCGACGGCGATCGGTCCGGTGGACCTGATGTGCCGGGATTCGGACGGTTCCAGCGTCGCGGTCGAGATCAAGCGCCGCGGCGAGATCGACGGGGTGGAGCAGCTGACCCGCTACCTGGAGCTGCTGAACCGGGATCCGCTGCTGTCCCCGGTGACGGGCGTGTTCGCCGCGCAGCAGATCAAGCCGCAGGCGCGGACGCTGGCCGAGGACCGCGGCATCCGGTGCGTGACCTTGGACTACGACCAGCTGCGCGGGATCGAGCCGGACGAGTTCCGGCTGTTCTGATCCGCCACCGGGTGAAACCCGGATTTCGAACGTGTGTTCACCCCGCTGAGTGATGATTCCCGCGGTGGGGCGCGGAACACTGGAGGCATGATCAGCCCAGTGCTCCGCGCTTCCGCTCCTGCTCCTCGTCCTGCCGGCCGTGTCGACGGCCGGTGTTCGGCGTGGCCGGCCGGGTTCGGCGGCCCACCTGCGCGCACCGCTCGCCCCGGCGCTCCGCCGGTGCGCGAACCGGCTCGGTGCGTCTCCGGCGGCTCGGGTTGATTTCCGTTTTCTCCTGTGGACTGGTCCGGTGCGGCGTGGTGGATTCACCGTCCGCGTTGGCTCGGCGTCGGTTCGTGGTGAGTTTCCGGTGCCGCTGCTGCGGCTGACTGTCCGTGATGTTTCCGCTGCTCGGGGGAGTGTTGATACCTCCGAAAGGTGACGCTCAACGAATTGGTATCGGTCCAGTGTGAGTGGTCCCACTGTGCGGTAGTGTCCGTCTGCCGCCGATCGGGTGGTGATTATCGTTGGACTTTGTTGGGTCTGGAGGTGGGGTAGCCGTGGACGTGCTAGCCCAAGAAGAGTTGCGGCTCGATGCCAGTGCGGTCGACTACGTGCTGCTCGCGCTGTACTTCGCGTTCGTGCTCGGAATCGGCTATCTCGCCCGGCGCTCGGTCTCCACGAGCTTGGACTTCTTCCTGTCCGGGCGCGCGCTGCCGGCGTGGGTGACGGGGTTGGCCTTCATCGCCGCCAACCTGGGCGCGATCGAGATCATCGGCATGTCGGCGAACGGCGCCGAGTACGGCATGCCGACCATGCACTACTTCTGGGTCGGTGCGGTCCCGGCGATGCTGTTCCTCGGCATCGTGATGATGCCGTTCTACTACGGCTCGAAGGTCCGCAGCGTTCCCGAGTTCATGCTGCGCCGGTTCGGCAAGCCCGCCCACCTGGTCAACGGCATCAGCTTCGCCGTCGCCCAGGTGCTCATCGCGGGCGTCAACCTGTACCTGCTGGCGAGCATCGTGAACGTGCTGCTGGGCTGGCCGCTGTGGGTCTCCGTGCTGGTGGCCGCCGCGATCGTGCTCACCTACACCGCGCTCGGCGGGCTGTCGGCGGCGATCTACAACGAGGTGCTGCAGTTCTTCGTGATCGTCGCGGCGCTGCTGCCGCTGACCCTGGTCGGCCTGCACAAGGTCGGCGGCTGGAACGGCCTGGTCGAGAAGATCAGCGCCAGCCCGGGCGGGCCCGAGCAGCTCTCGGCGTGGCCGGGTACCGAGCTCACCGGCTTCACCAACAGCTTCCTGAGCGTGCTGGGCATCGTGTTCGGCCTCGGCTTCGTGCTGGCCTTCGGCTACTGGACGACGAACTTCGTCGAGGTGCAGCGCGCCATGGCCTCCAAGAGCATGTCCGCTGCCCAGCGCACCCCGATCATCGGTGCCTTCCCTAAGCTGCTGATCCCGTTCATCGTCATCATCCCCGGCATGATCGCCGGCGTCGCGGTGCAGGAACTCGTCGCCTACAAGGCGACCGAGACCGGCAGCGTGGACTACAACGACGCGATCCTGCTGCTGATGCGCGACCTGCTGCCCAACGGCATCCTCGGCGTGGCGCTGGCCGGTCTGCTCGCCTCGTTCATGGCGGGCATGGCGGCGAACCTGAGCTCGTTCAACACGGTCTTCACCTACGACATCTGGCAGGCGTACATCGCCAAGGACCGGCCGGACCAGTACTACCTGAAGATGGGTCGCTGGGTCACCGTCGGTGCCACCGTGATCGCCGTCGGCACCGCGTTCATCGCCTCCGGTTACTCCAACCTGATGGACTACCTGCAGCAGCTGTTCTCGTTCTTCAACGCGCCGCTGTTCGCCACGTTCATCCTGGGCATGTTCTGGAAGCGGATGACCCCGACCGCGGGCTGGCTCGGCCTGGTGCTGGGTACCGTCTCCGCGGTCGCGGTGTTCGGCCTCTCCGAGGCCGGGGTGCTGGACCTGCCGGGCCAGGGCGCCAGCTTCGTCGGTGCCGGTGCCGCGTTCGTCGTCGACATCGTGGTCAGCGTGCTGGTGAGCGTGGTGACCCGTCCGAAGCCCGAAGCCGAGCTGGTCGGTCTGGTGTACTCGCTCACGCCGCGGACCAAGCTCCAGGCCTCGAACTCGGGTGAGGACGCGGGCTGGTACCGCAAGCCCGGCTTGATGGCGGGCATCGTCCTGGTGATCACCATCGTGCTCAACATCGTCTTCGGCTGACCGGAGGAACCCCATGGCTACTGAGACAAGCAAGCGCACCGCGGGCGCCTTCGACATTCGGCTGATCATCGCCGTGCTGTTCTTCCTGTACGGCTTGGTGCTCACCGTGCTCGGGGCCACCGCGAGCTCCGAGGACGTGGCGAAGGCCGCGGGCATGAACATCAACCTGTGGAGCGGCGTCGGCATGCTCGTCTTCGCCGTCCTGTTCGCCCTGTGGGTCCGGTTGCGGCCCATCGTGGTGCCCGCGGACGTCTCCGAGGACACCGCGACCGAGCACTGACCGGGTCCTTCCCGCCCGGTCACCGGGCGGAACGGCCCGTCCGCGCGGCGTCGTCGACCACGGCTTCGGCCTGGTCGGCGGCGCCGCGTTCGCACGTCCGGGCCCGGGACGCGCGACCGCCGCCGCGCCGACCGAGGTGCGGTCCGGCGGCGGTGCGCCGCGAACCCGGGAGCCCGCTGCCGCGGCCGCGCGGGCGGCCGAGGACTTCGCGCCGTTCACATGCGAACCCGGCATTAGTTCGCAGAACCTGCCGCTGAGCGCGGGATTTCCGTAGGCTGCCGATTCACAACGACCATTGACACGGTGGGAGGCAGCACATGACCCGGACCGCCAGCGGCGAGGCCGAGCCGATGGCCGCAGCGAGCTCAGCGCAGACCACGTTCGACTCGCTCGACCCGCGTACCGGCGAAGTCGTGGGCCGGTACCCGCTGCACGACGCCACCGAGGTCAACGAGATCGTCGAATCCGCCCGGGTCGCCGGGCGGTGGTGGGCGGAGCTCGGCTTCGCGGAGCGCAAGAAACGATTGGACCAGTGGCGCGCCCTGCTGGTGCGCGGCATCGACGAGCTGGCCGGGGTGATCTGTTCGGAGACCGGCAAACCGCTCGACGACGCCCGGCTCGAACTGGTCCTGGTGATCGACCACCTGCACTGGGCGGCGAACAAGGCTGAGAAGGTCTTGCGCCGGCGCAAGGTGGGGTCCGGCGTGCTGATGGCCAACCAGGCCGCCACCGTCGAGTACGTGCCGTTCGGGGTCGTCGGCGTGATCGGCCCGTGGAACTACCCGGCGTTCACTCCGATGGGATCGATCGCCTACGCGCTCGCGGCGGGCAACTCGGTGGTGTTCAAGCCCAGCGAACTCACCCCCGGCGTCGGTCGCTGGTTGGTGGACAGCTTCGCCGAGGTCGTACCGGAGCACCCCGTGCTGGCCCTCACCACCGGATTCGGCGAGACCGGTGCCGCGCTGTGCGCGTCCGGCGTCGACAAGGTGGCGTTCACCGGCTCCACGGCCACCGGCAAGCGCGTGATGGCGGCCTGCTCGGAGACGTTGACCCCGGTGCTGGTCGAGTGCGGCGGCAAGGACGCGCTCATCGTCGACTCCGACGCCGACCTCAAGGCCGCCGCGGAAGCCGCCGTCTGGGGCGGCATGTCCAACGCCGGGCAGACCTGCATCGGCGTGGAGCGGGTGTTCGTGGTCGAGGCCGTCGCGGACCGGTTCCTCGAACTCGTCGCCGAACGCGCCAAGAAGCTGCGGCCCGGCGGTGAGCCGGGTGCCGACCTGGGGCCGATCACCATGCCCTCCCAGGTCGAGGTCATCCGCAGGCACGTCGACGAAGCGCTCGACGGGGGCGCGCGGGCCGTCGTCGGTGGCAAGGACTCGGTGCGGCCCCCGTTCGTGGAACCGGTGGTGCTCGTCGACGTCCCGGCCGGCTCGGCGGCGGCGGTCGACGAGACCTTCGGCCCGACCCTCGTCGTGGAACGCGTGCGCGACGCGGACGAAGGCGTCGAGCGCGCCAACCAGGGGAACTACGGCCTCGGCGGCACCGTGTTCTCGCGGTCCCGCGGGGTGGAGCTGGGGCGGAAGCTGCGGGCCGGGATGGTCGCGGTCAACTCGGTCATCGCGTTCGCCGCGGTTCCCGCGCTGCCCTTCGGCGGCGTGGGCGACTCCGGGTTCGGGCGCATCCACGGCGAGGACGGGCTGCGCGAGTTCGCCCGCCCGCAGTCGATGACCCGCACCAAGTTCCGCATCCCGCTGAACCCGATGAGCTTCGCCCGCTCGAAGGGCACGGTGCGCGCGGTCGTGCGGCTGATCCGCCTCACCCGCGGGCGCTGACGGGCTGAGCACGAGGGCCTCCGGTCACCGCGCCTCGCGTGCGGTGACCGGAAGGTTCCCTTCTTCGCGCCGGTGACCGGAAGGTTCCCTTCTTCGCGCCGGTGACTGGAAGGTTCCCTCCCTCGCGCCCGCTCGCGTCGGTGACCGGAAGGCTCCCTTCCTCGCACCCGTGAGCGGAAGGTTCCCTTCCTCGCACCGGCGGTGCTCGGTGTGCTGGTGCGGCGCGCCGCGTAACCTGCCCGCTCGGAGTGATCGAATGCGCGTCGCGGGCGGGCCGAGAGGTGCCGCGCGGCCCCGGTGGGGGTGAGGATTGTGCGGAGGCGGTCGCGCCGGGCGCGTGCGGTCGGTGCGCCCGAACGTTCCAGCGAGACCGGTCGTCGAGCAGGCGGCGCCGCGGTCGCGATCCGGCGGCGAGGAGAGCAACGGTGAAGAAGATCATCAACGATCCGGCCGCGGTGGTCGGCGACGCGCTGCGCGGCATGGCCGCCGCGCACCCGGAGCTGCTGCGGGTGCGCACCGATCCGGCGTTGATCGTGCGCGCCGACGCGCCGCTGGCGGGCCGGGTGGCGTTGATCTCGGGTGGTGGTTCGGGCCACGAGCCGCTGCACGGCGGTTTCGTGGGGCGGGGCATGCTCACGGCGGCGGTGCCGGGCGCGGTGTTCACCTCGCCGACGCCGGACGCGGTGCAGGCGGCGATCGCCGAGACCGAGGCGGGCGCGGGTGCGCTGCTGCTGGTGAAGAACTACACGGGTGACGTGCTGAACTTCGAGACGGCGGCGGAGCTGGCGGGCCTGGAGGGCACCGACGTCCGCGCGGTGATCGTCGACGACGACGTGGCGGTGAAGGACTCCACGCACACCGCGGGCCGCCGCGGCGTGGGCGGCACCGTCCTGGTGGAGAAGATCGTCGGCGCGGCGGTGGAGCGCGGCGTGGACCTGGCGGGTTGCGAGGCGATCGCCCGGCGCGTGGTGGGGCGGGTGCGGTCGATGGGCGTGGCGCTGACCGGGCCGACCGTTCCGCACGCGGGCTCCCCGAGCTTCACGCTCGGCGACGACGAGGTGGAGATCGGCATCGGCATCCACGGGGAGCCGGGCCGGGAACGCATCCCGATGGAGGACGCGGACGGCCTGGTCGCGAGGCTGCTGGAGCCGATCTTGGCGGACCTGCCGTTCGAGGCGGGCGACGAGGTCCTGCTGTTCACGAATTCGATGGGCGCGACGCCGCTGATCGAGCTGTACCTGGCGCACGGCGTCGCGGAGCGGCTGTTGGCGGAGCGGGGCGTGCGGGTGCGCCGCAGGCTGGTCGGCCCGTACACGACGAGCCTGGACATGCAGGGCATGAGCCTGACGTTGCTGAAGCTGGACGACGAGCTCACCGAGCTGTGGGACGACCCGGTGCGCACGGCCGCACTGCACTGGTGACGAGGACGGGTGAACTGATGGGTTGCACGGCACAGGACGTGATCGCCGCGCTGCGGGCGGGCGCGGCGGTGGTCGCCGATCACCGGGACGAGCTGGTGGAGCTGGACCGGGTGATCGGCGACGCGGACCACGGCGAGAACATGGACCGCGGGTTCCGCGCGGTCGCTTCGAAGCTGGACACGGCGGCGCCGGAGACGCCGGGCGCGGTGCTCAAGCAGGTCGCCACCACGTTGATCTCCACGGTCGGCGGGGCGTCCGGTCCGCTGTACGGCACGGCGTTCCTGCGGGCGGCGTCCGCGGTGGGCGACGCGACCGAGCTGGACGGCATGGCGGTCGCGGCGGCCCTGCAGTCCGGGTTGGAGGGCGTGGTGGCCCGCGGCAGGGCCGAGCCGGGGGACAAGACGATGGTGGACGCGCTGGTCCCGGCGGTGGACGCGGCGACGGCCGCCGCCGCGGAAGGCGCGGGTCCGGACCGGGTGCTGGCGGTGGCCGCGGCCGCCGCGCGCACGGGTGCGGAGTCCACCGAACCGCTCGTCGCCCGCAAGGGCCGGGCGTCCTACCTGGGGGAGCGCAGCGCGGGGCACGTCGACCCGGGCGCCCGTTCGACCGCGCTGCTGTTGTCCGCGTTCGCCGAATCGAGGTCGTGATGGGTGTCGGACTTGTCGTCGTGTCGCACAGCGAGCGGCTCGCCGCGGGGGTGGCGGAGCTGGCCGCGCAGATGGCGCCGGACGTGGTGGTGCTGCCCGCGGGCGGGCTGGCCGGGGGTGCTCTCGGCACCGACTTCGACAAGGTGTCCGCGGCGCTCTCGGACGCCGACTCGGGTTCCGGGGTGGTGCTGCTCTACGACCTGGGCAGCGCGCAGATGACGGCGGAGCTGGCGGTGGAGACGCTGGGCGACCCGACCCGGGCCATCGTCGCCGACGCCCCGCTGGTGGAGGGCGCGGTGGCCGCGGCCGTGGAGGCGCAGGGTGGCAAGGACCTGGACGCGGTGGCGCGCGCCGCGGTCGCCGCCGGGGTCGGGTCGGACATCGAGCAGGCCGCTCCGGCCGGGGAGACGATCACCGAGGAGCTGGAGCTGCGCAACGAGGTCGGGTTGCACGCCCGCCCGGCGGCGTTGCTGGCCCGCAGCCTCGCCGGGTTGCAGGCGGACGTGCGGGTGCGGCTCGGCGACGCGGAGGCCGATGCGGCGAGCGTGCTGGGGCTGATGGGGCTCGGTGCCCGCAAGGGCGACCGGGTGACCCTCGTCGCCAGCGGCGCCGACGCCGGGGAGGCGGTGCGGCGCGTGCTGGAGTTGGTGGAGGGCAACTTCGGCGAGTGACCGGGCCGGCCCGGGAGATCACGGCCCCGTCCGGAAGACCGCGGTCCCACCGGCAAGATCGCGGCTTCGCCGGGAAGAGCGCCGCCTGGGGAACCGCTGCCGGGCCCGGGAACTCGCGGTTTCGCCGGGAAGATCGTTCCCTGGGGAACCGCTGTCGAGTCCGGGAACTCGCGGTTTCGCCCGGAAGACCGCCACCCGGAAAATCGCAGCTCGGGCCGGAAATCCGCGCCCTCGCCCGGAATGCGGTCCACCGGGCAGCCGCCTACGCCCCGTCGCCCGGGCACCGTGCGACGAGTCGAGGCGCGGCGACCGGAGTTCCGCGCGGCCCGCCCCCATCGTCGCGGGAGCGGGTCGCCGGGCGGTTAGGGTGAGCCGATGCCGTCGCGCCCCCGCTTCCGAGGCCTGCCGGTGCTGCTGCTGTCGCTGCTGCTGGCCGCAGGGTGCAGCGGTGTCGCGCAGCAGCTCCCCGAACCCGCGCCGGACCGCGAGTCGGCCGATCGGGCGGCGGCCCTCGGCGATCCCCGCACGGTCGACCCGTGTTCGCTGGTCGACGATGCCGCGCTGGCGCGCTTCGGCGAGGTGCGCGACGCGGGCACCGTCTCGTTGGACTACTGCCTGCTGCGGGTGCGCGCGGACGGCGGTGCCCTCGCGCAGGTGAAGGTCGGCGAACTCGCGCCGGAAGACCCCGGCCAGTCGGATCCGGTGGTGGGCGAGGCCGAGCCGCGCATCGCGCAGGAGGCGCCGCTGCCGGGCCACTGCACCCGGCGGGTGCTGCTCGGCGACCGGTCGGTGCTGGTGAGCGCCGACCAGCTGGCCGGTGCTCCGGGCGTCGAGCTGTGCGGGATGGCGCAGGCGGGTGCCGAGCAGGCCGCCGCCGCCATCCGGGAACACCGGGTGGCGCACCGGAACTTCCCCGCGAACTCGCTGGCCGTGCTGGATCCGTGCCGGGTGCTGTCCACCGACGTGGTGCGGCAGGTCCCGGGCCTGGAGGACGCCGAGCCGGTGGCCGCGCCGGGCGGCCACCAGTGCCAGTGGGGGCCGGACGACGCGTCCGCGCCGCGGGTCCGGCTGGTGCACACGGCCGGTGACCCGCCTGCGGTGCTGCACGGCACGGCGGTCGAGGAGCAGATCGCGGGCCGGCGCACCGTGACCAGCGTCGTCGGTGGTGATCCGGCGACCCCGCTGTGCTCGGCGGAGACCGGGCACCTGCCGTTCGGCCCGGCCGGCGGCGGCCAGGTGGAGGTGGCGATGCTCGTCGTCGCCTACCCGGACGGAACCGGCCTGGACGCGTGCGAGTTCGCGAGGGGCCTCGCGGAGCGCGCCTGGCCCGGGCTGCCACCGCGCTAGGGGCGGCGGCGCGGGCGGTTACGGTGTGGGGCGTGCCGCGCCGCAACCGCCAACAACGTCCCGCCGGAGGCCAGCCGGGGAAGTCCCCGCGCCCGTTGGGCGCCGGTTTCGGCTGGTCCAGGGTCGAAGAGGGTCCCGACGGCGAGTGGGTGGTGCGCACGGTGCCCGCCGCGCAGGCCACCAAGACCTACCGCTGCCCGGGCTGCGACCACGAGGTGCGGCCCGGTGTCGGGCACGTGGTGGCGTGGCCCGCCGACGAGCAGGGGGACGTGGCGGACCGGAGGCATTGGCACAGCTCCTGCTGGCAGGCCCGCGCCCGGCGCGGCCCGACGCGCCGGTGGTCCTGAGCCGGTTCGCGCGCGGCGGTGCCTCGGCGACCGCACCGCTGACGGCCGGTACGGGCGGGCCCGGTTGCCGGGAAGCTCACAGCGATCGGTGCGTGCTCGCGTGGGAGGATCGCGGGGATGAGCACCGAGATCCGCGCCAACACCGTGCTGCCCGCGAAGCGGGAGCAGATCACCCTGCACACCGCGGACGAGCTGCGGTTGATCGGTGAGCTGTCGCTGCCGGAGACCGGCGCGCCGCGGGCCACCCTGGTGTGCCTGCACCCGCTGCCGACGCACGGCGGCATGATGGATTCGCACCTGTTCCGCAAGGCCGCGTTCCGGCTGCCCGCGCTCGCCGATCTGGCGGTGCTGCGGTTCAACACGCGCGGTACGGCCAGCGAGGCGGGTCGCAGCGAGGGCGAGTTCGACTCGGGCGGCGCGGAGCGGTTCGACGTGGCCGCCGCCCTGGAGTACGCCGAGTTCCACGACCTGCCGAACGTGTGGCTGGTCGGTTGGTCGTTCGGCACCGACCTGACCTTGGTGCACGGGCTGGATCCGCTGGTGCGCGGCGCGGTGCTGATCTCGCCGCCGCTGCGCTGGAGCACCGAGGAGCACCTGCGGGCCTGGGGCGAGTCCGGGAAGCCGGTGCACGCGCTGGTTCCGGAGTTCGACGACTACCTGCGCCCGGCGGAGGCGCGGGAACGGTTCGCGGCGATCCCGCAGGCCCGGGTGCACGGCTTCGGCGACACCAAGCACCTGTGGGTCGGCAAGGCGGAGGCCGCGCTGGACGCGATCGTGGACGTCGTCGCGCCGGAGGTCACGACGCCGCTGCCGCGCACCTGGGACGGCCCGCATGAGACCCGCCAGGTCACCATCGTCGGGCAGTGATCAGGTGCGTTCGGCCCGGCACAGGTAGGCGCGCGGGGTGCTGCCGACGCGGGTGAGGACCGCGGTGGCTTCGGCGCCGCCGCGCGGTTTGAGCCTGCGCCGCAGCGCGTCCGGGTCGACGTCCACCCCGCGGGTCATGATCTCCAGCCGCCCCACGTCGTGCGCGCGCAGCAGCGCCCGCAGCGCCTTCTCGGAGTACTTGCCGTGGTCGAGGACCCGGAACGCGCGGATGCCGGGCGGCGGCGCGTCGCCGGTGAGGTAGGCGATGCGCGGGTCGAGCTGCCCCAGCCCGTGCCGCGCCGCGTAGTGCCGCACCAGCCCGGCGCGCACCACCGCTCCGTCCGGGTCGACCAGCCACTGCCCGGCGTCGCGGGTGGGGCAGTCGTCGGGTTCGCGGTCGGTGAGCTCGTCGCGGGTGCCGTCGGCGCGCAGCACGGTGGCGCGGCGGCGCACTTCGGGGTCGGCGAGCCCGCCGAGCCACACCGCGGCCTCCCGCACCTGCCCGGCCAGCGACACGACCTCCACTTCGGCGTGCGCGGGGACGGCGTCGAAGTCCAGGCCGGGCGCGCACTTCACGACGAGGTCGCGTCCCGTGTAGACGTCGAGGAGCTCGTCGAGCGGCGGTACCAGGTCGGCGGGGTTCCAGCGGCGACGCCCGCTGCCGTCGCGGCGCGCCGGGTCCGCGGTGATCGCGGTGCCGGTGCTGGTGGGCCGCAGCGCGTCGGCGCGCACGAATCCGGCGGTGGCCCCGTCGGCGGCGAGGTTGTGCCGGGCCATGGCGAGCCGCACCTCGTCGAGGTCGGAGCCGAGGCAGCGCCGCGCGACGCGGGCGATCTCCCGCAGGTCCGCGCCGATCGAGCAGGTCACGTCGTGCACGTCCCGCCCGGCGAGGCGGCGCGCGCGGTGCCGGGCGACGGCGGCCGCGGTGGCCTGCTGCAGCGCGTCGCCGGTGAACAACCAGTCCGCGGTGCCGTCGAGCTTCGCCGCGGCCTTGCCGCGCAGCACCGCGGTCTCCAGCGCGGCGGCGGCGAACCGCGGGCCCGCGGCGGCGCGGGCGGCGGCGACGTCGGCGAGGCGGGAGTCCGCGGTCAGCGGCCGCCCGGACAGCGCGGCGACGGCCTCGGTCCCGGCGGGGGAGCGCAGGAACGCCACGTCGTCCAGGTCGAAGGCGTACGCCACTCCGGATCTCCCTGCCACGCGCTGCTCGGACGCGCAGCACTCTAGTCCGCGCGAACGCCCCGCCCGCCGGGGAGGGCGAGCGGGGCGTCCGCGGGAGTGCCGGTCAGCGGCCGGTGAACTCGGCCTTGCCGGGCCCGTTCTCGACGAACGAGCGCATGCCGATCTTCTGGTCCTCGGTGGCGAACAGGCCGGCGAAGATCTGCGTCTCCAGCTTCAGCCCGCTGGCCAGGTCCACGTCGAGTCCGCCGTCGATGGCGGCCTTCGCGGCGGCGAGCGCGTGCACCGGTCCGTTCGCGAACTGCTCGGCCCACTTCCGCGCGGCCGCGTACACCTCGTCACCGGGGACGACCTCGTCGACGAGGCCGAGTTCGAGCGCTTCGGGTGCCTTCACGAACCGGCCGGAGAAGATGATGTCCTTCGCCTTGCTGGGGCCGACGAGGCGGGCGAGCCGCTGGGTGCCGCCCGCGCCGGGGATGACGCCGAGCAGGATCTCCGGCTGGCCGACCTTCGCACCCTCGCCCGCGATGCGGCGGTCGCAGCTCAGCGCCAGCTCGAACCCGCCGCCGAGGGCGTAGCCGGTGATGGCGGCGACGGTCGGCTTCGGGATGGCGGCGACGGCGCTCATCGCCGCGGACAGCCCGTCGGCTTCCTTGCCCGCCATGTCCGCGTAGGACATGTCGGCCATCTCCTTGATGTCGGCGCCCGCGGCGAGGACCTTCTCGCCGCCGTAGACGATCACCGCGCGCACGTCGGGGTGCGCGGCGGCCTCGGCGGCCACGGCCTTCAGCTCCTGCTCGATCTGCTGGTTCAGCGCGTTCATCGGCGGCCGGTCCAGCCGGATCGTGCCGATGGCGCCTTCCACTTCGAGCCTGACGAACTCGCCCACGCCGCAACCTCCTCGTCGAAACCGCTGCTTGCCCGCAGGCTATCCCGAGCGGCGGGCACCGTCAGTGGCGCTGATCTCACGTCGGGTCCGGGACGCGACGGGCCCCGCTCCGGCTGGGGAGCGGGGCCCGGTTCGCGGGTGCGGTCAGGCGCGCCTGCGAGCGAAGAAGCGGTCGCCGCTGCGCTGCAGTTCCAGGTCCTGGTCGAAGGTCTTCGACAGGTTGTCCTCGGTGAGCACGTCGTCCAGCAGCCCCTGCGCGACGATCGCGCCGTCGCGCAGCAGCAGCCCGTGGGTGAACCCGGGCGGGATCTCCTCGACGTGGTGGGTGACCAGCACCGATGCCGGCGCGTCCGGGTCGAGGGCGAGCGCGGACAGCCGTGCCACCAGGTCCTCGCGGCCGCCGAGGTCCAGTCCGGCGGCCGGTTCGTCCAGCAGCAGCAGCTCCGGGTCGGTCATCAGCGCGCGGGAGATCAGGGTGCGCTTGCGCTCCCCTTCGGACAGCGTGCCGAAGGAGCGGTCCGCCAGGTGCGCCACGCCGAGGAGTTCCAGCAGCTCCCCGGCCCGGTCGGTGTCCATGTCGTCGTACTCCTCGCGCCACCGCCCGAGCACCGAGTACCCGGCGCTGACGACCACGTCGCGCACGAGTTCGTCCCCGGGCACGCGGGAGCCGAGCGCCGCCGAGGTCAGGCCGATGCGCGGGCGCAGCTCGAAGACGTTGACGCGGCCCATGCGTTCGCCGAGCACGTCCACGGTGCCGTCCGACGGGTGCAGTTCGGCGGCGGCCAGCTTGAGCAGCGTGGTCTTGCCCGCGCCGTTCGGGCCGAGCACCACCCAGCGCTCGTCGAGTTCCACCGACCAGTTCACGTCGGACAGCAGCGCGTTCCCGCCGCGCCGGACTCCGACACCGTCCATCCGGATGACCAGGTCGTCCACGTCCACCTCCCAGCCGTTTCCGGCCGCTCTGCGCACGGTTCCGGGCGCGTTCGGACCGCCTGCGATCACCGGCGGGTCCCCTCCGGTGCTCATTCTTCCGGTCCCGCACCACGGGCTTGCGCCGGGGCCGACCCGAGGGGGCGGTGGACGCGGGAACGGACCGTTCGTCCCGCCGGATCGGACGAACGGTCCGTTCACCTGGGTGCTCAGCCGACGGGGGCGTGGCCGCCTTCGACGACGGGCAGCCCGGCCGCGGCCCACGCCCGGAACCCGCCGACCAGGTCGGTCGCCCGGCCGAGGCCGAGGTCGCGGGCCTGCGCGGCGGCGAGGCTGGACGCGTAGCCCTCGTTGCAGACCAGGATGACCGGCTGGTCGACGCGCAGGCCGTCGAGCCGGTGCGGGCTGGACGGGTCCAGCCGCCACTCCAGGACGATCCGCTCCACGGTCAGGGCGCCGGGGATCTCGCCTTCGGAGAGCCGGTTCGCCTGCGGGCGGATGTCGATCAGCAGGGCGCCGTCGCGCTGGAGCTCCGCCGCCCGATGCGGGTCGACCCGGTCGAGTTCGTCGCGGGCGTCGCCGAGCAGGTGGTCGATGCCGTACGGGCCGAATCCGGGGGTGTCCTCCGGGTGGACGCGTTGCTGGGGCACGGTGACCTCGCTCATCGGGTTGCCTTCCGGATCGGGCCCGCCGGCTGCGGCGCGACGGGCGGCACGTCGGCCAGGTCGGCGTAGTGCCGCACCGGCAGCAGCGGCGGCGAGTAGGCGTGCACGCTGGCCGCGTTCACCGAACCGGTGTTGCGCACCTGGTGGGCGCGGCCCGCGCCGAAGCCGATGGAGGCGCCGGTGCCGTGCTGCGCGGTGCGGATCGGGCCGGACGGGTAGCGGTAGTCCTCGCGGACCTCGCCGAACAGCACGGCGAACGAGCCGGAGGCGCCGCCGTGGTCGTGCGGGTGGGTGCCCTGGCCGGGCGCCCAGGACAGCAGCCACAGCTCGACGCCCGCGGTGAGGCCGAGCCGCGCCCACCAGCGTTCCTCGTCGTGCACCTCGACGAGGTCCAGCAGCGAGCCGGTCAGCTCGGTGATGGCCAGCGTGGTGAGGTCGCGCAGCTCCTTCGGCGTCCACAGGTCGTGGTCGGGCCGGATCCAGTCCCGCAGCAGCGGCAGGTCGAGGGCGGGGTGCAGCTCGAACGCACCGAGTTCGGGGATCTCCTCGGTGGGGGTGTACTGCGAGATGTGCGTGGGTGCGGACATGGGTGTTTCCGTTCCTTCGTTCGAGAGCTGAATCGGGAACGGGCCGATCGGCGGGGCCGGACCGCATGCGTCCGCGGCAGGGCGGGCGGGTCCGGGGATCAGGTGGTGCCGCGCCGTCGACCCGAGCGGGTCCACGGGGAGTTGCGGTCAGTGACAGGCCGAGGTGACGACCAGGAACAGGTCGATCACGCGATCACGAGTCAGCAACGAATCCGGCACGGACGGATCGTGGCACGTCACCGGGTTTCTCGGCCATACCCCGGCCGGTGCCTCCCACGATGTGGGCGCCGGGCCGGGGTGCGGGTGCGACCGCGGTGATCACCCGCTGCGATCGGTCCGGGCCGCCGATCCGGTGCCCGCGATCCCGGTGTCCCCGAGTCCGGTGCGGCCGATCCGGTCGTCCCGGTCGGCCGGTGCCGCCGACCCCGGCCCGCCGGTGCCTCCGACCCCGGCCCCCGGTCGTTCCGGCGGCTCGGCAGCCCGGCGGCCCGGCGATCAGCCGCAGCGGTCCGGGCCGTGCAGCAGCCCGTCGCGGAAGGCCTCGACGCGCCGCGCACCGGTGAGCTCCTGCCCGCCACCTGCGTCGCGGGACGCGGCGTCGGAGACCAGCAGCGATTCGACGGCCTCGTCCAGATCGCCCGCGGACACGCGCTCGGCGGCGGTGTAGGCCCCGGTGAGGCAGCTGATCGCGGTCCCCGCGGCCGGACCGGTCGTCGGCAGTCCCAGCGGTTCCAGCGCGGCGAGCGCGTACCGGGAGGCGAGCAGCGTCGCGGTGGCCTGGTCGCCGATGTCGCGGTGCAGCTCGTCGAGCCGCGCCGGGTCGTAGCCGACGATCCCGCGGTCGGCGCAGAGGCCGACCGGGTCGCCGGGGCAGTCCCCGGCGCGCACCGCGGGCGGCGTCCAGCCGCGCCCGGCGGCGGCGACCCTGGCGCCGAAGAACGCGCGGGCCGTCGTCTCCGCCCGCGCGAGCGCGGCGTCCAGGGGAGCGTTGGGACCGTCGGGCCCGTCGCCGGTGGGGGCGCGTTCGACGTCCGGTTCGGCGCAGCCGCCGGGCCCGTCCCGGTAGCCGTCCTGGAACGCGGAGATCCGGTCGAAGGAGGTGCCGTGCGCGTCCCCGGCGGAGGCGTCGGTGCCGATCGGGTCGCGGAACACGATCAGCGCGTGCAGCGCCCCGTCCAGGTCCTGCGGCGAGAACCGCAGGTGCGCGGTGCGCCCGTCGGCGGCGGCGCGCAGGAAAGCACCCGCGTAGCAGTCCGCCCCGGCTTCGGTGCGCGCCGCGTCGCCGCCCGCGCCCACGTCCACCCCGGTGTGCTGCTGCACCGCGTGCCCCATCTCGTGGGCGAGGACCACGGCGACCGCCGCGTCCCCGTAGTGCTCCCGCAGCACCGGCAGCAGCGCCGCGCGGTCCCAGGCGACGGCGTCCACCGAGGCGCAGTAGTAGGCGTTGCCCTCCAGGTTCGCGACGGTGCCCGAGCACGGCGGCGGGCGCCCCGTGCCGTTCGAGGTGTCCACCGAGAAGTAGCCGCCGTCGAGGTCGCGCCACTCCTCGCCCGCCACGGCCGGGAGGTTCGCCGTCCAGAAGTCCCGCACGTCGGTGAGGACGGTGGCGGCGAGCCGGTCGGTGTCGCCGCCGTCGGTGCCGTGCACGAAACCCGGGTCGACCGCCCGGTTCGCCGGTTCCCCGGCGGGCGCGGGCTGCGGCTGCGGTGCCGTGGGCGAGCAACCCGCGACCCCGAGGACGAGGGCCAGCACGGCGGACGGGAAGATGCGCACCCCGCCAGCTTCGCACCACCGGGTGGATCAGCCGTCCGCGGCCGCGTCTCCGGCCTGCGAGACTGGCGGGCACGCGTTCGCCCGCGGGCGGCGCGGAACTCGTCGGAGCTGTGCGACGCCGCGCCGGTTCCCGCGACCGACCAGACCGCGAGATGGGATCAGCCGCCGTGAAAGCCGTCCACCGATTCACCGTTCGAGCACACCTGCCGGAACAGCTGGCGGCGTTGGGGACGTTGGCGACGAACCTGCGCTGGACCTGGCACCCGCCGACGCAGGACCTGTTCGCCGCGGTGGACCCGCAGGTGTGGTCGCGGGTGGGCGGCGATCCGCTGCGGTTGCTGGAGGAGGTGCCCGCGGAGCGGCTGCGCGGGCTCGCCCAGGACGACGACTTCCTGGCCCGCACCCGAGCCGTGCACGACGACCTGCGGCACTACCTGTCGGTGCCGCGCTGGTACCAGCAGCGCCAGGCCGAAGGCGCCGGGCTGCCGTCGTCGGTGGCGTACTTCTCGATGGAGTTCGGGGTCAGCGAGGCGCTGCCGAACTACTCGGGCGGGCTCGGCGTGCTCGCGGGCGACCACCTGAAGTCGGCGTCGGACCTGGGGGTGCCGCTGATCGGGGTGGGCCTGTTCTACCGCTCCGGCTACTTCCGGCAGGCGCTGTCCGCGGAGGGCTGGCAGCAGGAGCACTACCCGGTGCAGGACCCGAAGGGCCTGCCGCTGGAGGTGCTCACCGAGCCGTCCGGCGCGCCGCTGCTGGTGCGGGTGGCGATGCCCGCCGGGCGGGAGTTGCGCGCGCGGATCTGGAAGGCGCAGGTCGGCCGGGTTCCGCTGCTGCTGCTGGACACCGACCTGCCGGACAACGACGACGACCTGCGCGGCACCACCGACCGGCTCTACGGCGGGGACGCGGACCACCGGATCCGGCAGGAGATCCTCGCCGGGATCGGCGGGGTGCGGGCGCTGCGCGCCTACTGCGAGCTGACCGGGCACCCCGAGCCGGAGGTGTTCCACACCAACGAGGGGCACGCCGGTTTCCTCGGCCTGGAACGGGTCCGGGAGTTGCACGGCGGGCCCGGGCTGCACTTCGACGAGGCGGTGGCGGCGGTGCGCGCGGGCACCGTGTTCACCACGCACACCCCGGTCCGGGCGGGCATCGACCGGTTCCCGGTGGACCTGGTGCGGCACTACTTCGGCGACGGTTCCTCCGGGGCGCTGCTGCCGGGAGTGCCGACGGAACGGGTGCTGGCGCTGGGTGCGGAGGACAAGCCCGGCATGTTCAACATGGCGCACATGGGGTTGCGGCTCGCGCAGCGCGCCAACGGGGTGTCGGCGCTGCACGGCGGGGTGCTGCGCACCATGTTCCGCGGGCTGTGGCCCGGTTTCGGCGTGGAGGAGGTGCCGATCGGGTCGGTCACGAACGGGGTGCACGGGCCCACCTGGTCGGCGCGGGAGCTCGGCAAGCTGCTCGGCGAGTCCGAAATGGACAGCGGCGCGGGGCTGCGCGGGATGGAACCGGTGAGCGACCCGCTGCTGTGGGAGCTGCGCAGTTCGCTGCGGCAGCGGCTGGTGGACGAGGTGCGGCGCAGGCTGCGGCAGGCGTGGTTGCAGCGCGGCGCCTCCGACCTGGAGCTCGGCTGGTGCGATTCGGTGTTCGACCCGGACGTGCTCACCATCGGCTTCGCCCGCCGGGTGCCGACCTACAAGCGGCTCACGCTGATGCTGCGCGACACCGAGCGGTTGCGGCGGCTGCTGCTCGACCCGGAGCGGCCCGTCCAGCTGGTCGTGGCGGGCAAATCGCACCCGGCCGACGAGGGCGGCAAGGCGATGATCCAGCAGATCACCCGGTTCGCCGACGACCCCGAGGTGCGCCACCGCATCGTGTTCCTGCCGGACTACGACATGTCGCTGGCCCGGTACCTGGTGTCCGGCTGCGACGTGTGGCTGAACACCCCGGTGCGGCCGCTGGAGGCCTGCGGCACCTCCGGGATGAAGGCGGCGTTGAACGGCGCGCTGAACCTGTCGGTGCGGGACGGCTGGTGGGACGAGCTGTTCGACGGCGAGAACGGGTGGGCGATCCCGAACGCCGACGGCGTCACCGACCAGAACCGGCGCGACGACCTGGAGGCGGCCGCGCTGTACGAGCTCATCGCCACCGGTGTCGCCCCCACGTTCTACGAGCGCAGCGCCGACGGCGTGCCCGGCAAGTGGATGTCGATGGTGCGCCACACCCTCGCCACGCTCGGCCCGCGGGTGCAGGCGTCCCGGATGGTCCGCGAGTACGTGGACCGCTACTACGGGCCGGCGGCGCGGTCGGCGCAGGCGATGACCGAGCACGACCACCGCGGCGCGAAGGAGCTCGCCGAGTACGGGGCGCGGCTCGGGTCGGCGTGGGGTTCGGTGCGGATCGGCTCCACCCGGATGTCGGTGCCGGACGGCGCGACCCCGTTGCTGGGCGGGCGGATCACGGTGCGCGCCCAGGTCGACCTCGCCGGACTCGCACCGTCCGATGTGGACGTCGAGGTGGTGGTGGGCCGCGTCGACGACGCGGACGTGCTGCACGAGTTCAGCACGGAATCCATGCGGCCCGGCCCGGACGGCGACTACGAGGCGACGGTGACCCTGCCGCACGCCGGACCCGCCGGCTACACGGTCCGCGTCCTGCCGAAGCACCCCCTGCTGTCCGGTCCGGCGGAACTGGGCCGGATCGTGCTCGCCTGACCCGGTTCGCGGCCGGGAACTAGGCGACGTGCAGGCGGTCGCGGACGTCGCGGACCCGCGGCCACCAGGCGGCGAGGCGTTCGGCGGCGGCGAGCGCGGTGCGGGCGGCGGCGTTGTCGCGGCGGGCCATGTGCGCGCGGGCCAAGGTCGCGAAGTCGTCCGCCTTGGACAGCGGCGAGGTGGCGTGGTCCGCGCCGGACGCGGCCAGCCGCGCCGCCTCGTCCGCGTCGCCCTCCAGCAGCGCCAGCAACCCCTTCGTCCCGTTCAGCCGGTACGCCGGGTAGCCGAGCGAGATGGCGTCCTCCATCGCCTTCCGCGCGATCGGCAGCACCTCGTCGGCGGGCAGCTGGCCGGATTCCGCGGCGCAGCAGCCCAACCCGGCCAGGCCCGCCAGCACGTAGGACAGCTCGCGCGGCGGCAGGTCGGCCGCCGCGATGTGCCCCACCAGCTTCAGCACCGCCTCCGCGTACTCGCCGCGCGCCTCGTGCATGGTGATCTGGCAGTTGATCGTGGTGTCCAGGCCGGGGTGCAGCGCGGCCAGCCGGTTCACCACCACTTGCGCGCGGGCCACGTCCCCGTCCTGCAACGCCTCGTGCGCGCGCGCCGCCAGCGGGCTCGCCAGGAACTCGGTGCGCTGCGGTTCCTCCATCCGCGGCAACCCGAACAGCAGCCAGCCGGTCGAGGTGGCCAGCGGCGCCCGCCGCGGCCACAACTTGTGCAGCATCAGCGGCGTCACGGCGATCAGCAGGCCGCGTCCGAACGATCCCTCCGCCAGCAGCCAGCACGCCAGCACGGCACCGATCCCGGCCACCGCCGACGTCACGCCCGCCAGCCAGCAGCGCAGGATCACCGGGCTGCGCCACGGCCCGATCTCGGAGGCCAGTTCCAGCGGCAGCGCCCGCAACGTGATCGTGGTGCGCCCCACCCGCCAGGTCGCGATGCCGCGCAGCGAGCCGATCACGACGTGCCGGATGCGTAGCCCGAACACCGCCGCCCCGGTCAGCAACCCCAGTTGCGTGATCATCGGCAGTGCGACGACCCCGGCGAGCGCGCCCAGCACGCCCCACCCGAACCCGCCGGGACCGCTGCCCGCGACGCCTTCCACGACCCCCACGGCCACCAGGCCGGACAGCGCGGCCACCACCCACGGCCGACACCACTGACGCAACGTCCCCATGGGCAGAGGACCTTACGGGAACGATCGCCGCCACCACGGCGGTTTCCGGTGCGAAGCCCGTCTCGATCCGCGGCGCGGACGCCGTGCGCGGCACCGGATTCCGGGCGCGGCGCGGAGAACCGGGCCGCACCGGCCACCCGATAGGCTGATCCGCGCGGCCGGTGGACCGAGCTCGGGGACGCGGGTCCGCCGCCGCCAACGGACCTTCGGACAGGATGAGGAACTTCTGTGGCACCGGTTTCGGCAGGCGCTCCGCGCGGCACCCGGGTCGGCGGCGCGGTCCTCGCGCTGCTCGCGTGCATCTCGCTGGTGAGCGGGTGCTCGCGGGTGATCAGCGGCACCCCCACCGCGGAAGGCGGGCCCGCCGCCGACGACGTGGCCGGACTGCCCGTGAACGACGGACCCACCGGGCCCCGCGCGGGCGTCGCCGACGCCGACCTGGCGGTGGAGGGCACCGACCGCGGCGAGATCGACGGGCTCGCCCGCAACGCCGTCTCCGACGTCCAGGACTACTGGAAGGCCGAGTTCCCCGACGCCTTCGACGGCAAGGAGTTCGACCCGGTCGGCAAGTTCGTCTCCTACGACTCCACGGCGCTCGGCGGCGCGCTCTGCGGCCAGCAGACGCGCGGGCTGTCCAACGCGTTCTACTGCGGCAAGGAGGACCTCGTCGCCTGGGACCGCGCGGACCTGCTGCCGCGGCTGAACAACAGCTTCGGGCCGATCGCCGTCGTCACCGTCCTCGCGCACGAGATGGGCCACGCCGTGCAGCAGCGCGCCGGCACCGTCGGGGAGCAGGACTCGACGCTGGTCTCCGAGCAGCAGGCCGACTGCTTCACCGGCTCCTTCTTCCGGCACGTCGCCGAAGGCGGCGCGCAGCACTTCCAGGTCTCCACCGGCGACGGCCTGAACAAGGTCATGGGTGTGCTCAGCTACATCCGCGACACCCCGGGCGAGAGCGACTTCACCGGCGCCGACGCGCACGGCAGCGCCTTCGACCGGGTCACCGCCTTCCAGTACGGCTTCAGCGACGGGCCGAAGCGGTGCGCCGAGATGGACGCCGAGGACGTCAAGCAGCGCACCACCCAGTTCCGGTTCTGGAAGCAGGCGCAGGAGACCGACCTGCCCGTCGACGAGAAGAACCTGGCCGCCGTGCAGGAGAGCCTCCGGCTGGTCTTCAAGGACACCGGGGCGCTGCCGCCGCACCTGGTGACCGAACCGCTCGCCTGCGCGGGGGTGCGCAGCACCAGCCCCGTCGCCTACTGCCCCGGCACCAACACGGTGTCGTTGAGCCTCGACGACCTGCAGCGGATCGCGACTCCGCCCGCGAAGGACGACGCGAACTCCGGCTACGGCGACTTCGCCGCGTACGCCCAGGTCGCGTCCCGCTACGCGCTGTCCGTGCAGGAGGCCGCCGGGCTGCCGCTGACCGGGCAGAACGCGGGGCTGCGCACCGCGTGCATGGTCGGCGCCTGGAGCGGGCTGCTGGTGGAGGACCCGATCGGGCGGCGCAACCCGGTGGGCGAACTGCGGATGGCGCCCGGGGACATCGACGAGGGGGTGGCCGCGCTGCTCGGCGACGACAGCCTCATCGCCGCCGACGTCGACGGCCGGCAGGTGCCCGCGGGCTTCGCCCGGGTCGAAGCCTTCCGCCTCGGCTTCCAGGACGGTTTCTCCCCCTGCAGCACCCAGTACTCCGCCGGACCCGCCTGAGACGCGGCCGCGGGAGCATCGCGGCGGGCGGCGAACGACGGGCGGTGGTTGGGCCGTTCGGCGTGCAACGGCGGTCGGGTCCGCGCGTCCTCCGGACATGGCTGGATGGCGGGAACTCGGGTGGGACGGACTGATCAACGGCCGCGAGCTGGGCGGCGTGCCGGTGCGCGACGGTTACGTGCGCTGGGGCGCCGTCGTCCGCGCCGGGAACCCGGTGCGGTTGAGCGCCGAGGGCTGGGCGGCGCTGTGGGCGCACGGGGTGCGCACCGTCGTCGACCTCACCGACGGCGTCGAGGACGGCCCGGACCGGGCGCCGCGGCCCGCCGGGCTCAGCACGCTGCACCTGCCGCTGGACGATCCCGGGGACGCCGAGTTCCGGGACCGCTGGGGCGGCGCGCTGTCCTGCACCCCGCTGTACTACCCGGCGTTCGTGCGGCGCTACCCGCGGCGGCTGGCCGAGGTGGTCGGCGCGATCGCCACCGCCCGCCCGGGCGGGGTGCTGGTGCACTGCGGCAGCGGGCGGGACCGGACCGGGCTGGTGGTGCTGGTGCTGCTCGGCCTGCTGGGCGCCTCCGCCGAGGTCATCGCCGCCGACCACGCGCTCAGCCACGCCCCGCTGCGCGCGGTCGCCGCCGCCGAGGGCAGACCGGACGACGCCCCGGAGATCCGGCGGTTGCTCGCCGCGCACGGCAGCAGCACCGCCGCCGTGGTCCGCGAGGTCGTCGAGGCCCGCGACCTGGCCGCCGAGCTGCTCGCGGCGGGCCTGACCGGCGGGGAGCTCACCGCGCTGCGGGAGCGCGCCCTCGGCCGCGTCCGCCCGGCCCGCCCCATCGACACCCCGTTCCTGCACGGCTGAGCCGGCCCCTCCCGCGCTGCCGGGCCGTGCTGCCGCACCGCGGTGGGAGCCGACCGGCGGGGCGTCCGCCGCGTCACAGCCTGACCGGCGGAAAACCGGTGGCGGCGTTCTCTATCCTGGAACGAAGTATGGGTACGTCACCTGTGAGCTCCCCGCTGGCCGATCTGCGCGGCCGCCTGCCCGAGCTGATGTTCAACGACCAGCGCAGGCTCCGCCGCCGCATCGAAGGCGCCCGCAAGATCCGCGACGCCGCGGCGCTGGACTCGGTCACCGGCGAGATCGCCGCCGAGGTCGCGGCCGCCGAACAGCGGGTCGAGCGCCGCCGCGCCGCGGTCCCGCGCATCACCTACCCCGAGCAGCTGCCGGTCAGCGCGCGCCGCGACGACCTGCTGGCGGCGATCCGGGACAACCAGGTGGTGATCGTCGCGGGCGAGACCGGCTCCGGGAAGACGACCCAGCTGCCGAAGATGTGCCTGGAGCTGGGGCGCGGCATCCAGGGCGGCATCGGGCACACCCAGCCGCGCCGGATCGCGGCCCGCACCGTCGCCGAACGCGTCGCCGAGGAGCTCGGCACCGAGCTGGGCGAGGCGATCGGCTACCAGGTGCGGTTCACCGAGCGCGCGGGCGAGTCGACGCTGGTGAAGCTGATGACGGACGGCATCCTGCTCGCCGAGATCCAGCGGGACCGGCTGCTGCGCCGCTACGACACGCTCATCATCGACGAGGCGCACGAGCGCAGCCTCAACATCGACTTCATCCTCGGCTACCTCAAGCAGCTGCTGCCGCGCCGCCCCGACCTCAAGGTGATCATCACCTCGGCGACGATCGACCCGGAGCGGTTCTCCCGGCACTTCGACGACGCCCCGTCGTGGAGGTCTCCGGCCGCACCTACCCGGTCGAGGTCCGCTACCGGCCGCTGGTGGAGGAACCGGACGACCCGGACCTGCCCGCGCTCGAACGGGACCAGACGCAGGCGATCTGCGAGGCCGTCGACGAGCTCGGCGCCGAAGGCGACGGGGACGTGCTGGTGTTCCTCAGCGGTGAGCGGGAGATCCGCGACACCGCCGACGCGCTGGAGCAGCTGAAGCTGCGGAACACGGAGGTGCTGCCGCTGTACGCGCGGCTCTCCGCCGCCGAGCAGCACCGCGCGTTCCAACCGCACACCGGCAGGCGCGTCGTGCTGGCCACCAACGTCGCCGAGACCTCGCTGACGGTGCCCGGCATCAAGTACGTGATCGACCCGGGCACCGCCCGCATCTCCCGGTACAGCTTCCGCACCAAGGTGCAGCGGCTGCCGATCGAACCGGTGTCGCAGGCGTCGGCGAACCAGCGCAAGGGCCGTTGCGGCCGCGTGTCCGAGGGCATCTGCATCCGGTTGTACTCCGAGCAGGACTTCGAGTCCCGGCCCGAGTTCACCGACCCGGAGATCCTGCGCACCAACCTCGCCTCGGTGATCCTGCAGATGACCTCGCTGGGCCTGGGCGACGTGGCCGAGTTCCCGTTCCTGGAGCCGCCGGACCGCCGCCAGATCACCGACGGCGTGAACCTGCTGCACGAGCTGGGCGCGCTGGACACCGGCGAGCAGGACGGGAAGCGCACGCTCACCCCCGTCGGCCGCACCCTCGCGCAGCTGCCCGTCGACCCGCGGCTGGCGCGGATGGTGCTGGCCGCGGACCGCAACGGCTGCCTGCACGAGACGCTCGTCATCGCCGCCGCGCTGTCCATCCAGGACCCGCGGGAGCGCCCCGCCGAGCACCAGCAGGCGGCGGGGGAGAAGCACGCCCGGTTCACCGACGAGGGCTCGGACTTCCTGGCGTTCCTGAACCTGTGGAACCACCTGCGGGAGCAGCAGCGCGCGCTGTCGTCGAACCAGTTCCGCAAGCAGTGCAAGGCGGACTTCCTCAACCACCTGCGGGTGCGCGAGTGGCAGGACCTGTACTCGCAGCTGCGGCAGATGGTGAAGTCGCTGGACATGACGCTCAACGACAACCCGGCCGCGCCCGAGCTGGTGCACCGCTCGCTGCTGGCCGGGCTGCTGTCGCACATCGGGCTCAAGGACGTCGACGAGAAGAAGCAGCAGGGCGGCCAGCGCAGGCGCGGGGCCACCGAGTACCTGGGCGCCCGCGGCGCCAAGTTCGCGATCTTCCCCGGCTCGGCGCTGTTCAAGAAGCCGCCGCGGTTCGTGGTGGCCGCCGAGCTCGTCGAGACCTCCCGGCTGTGGGCGCGGGTGAACGCCCGCGTCGAACCGGAGTGGGTGGAGGAGCTCGCCGGGCACCTGGTGAAGCGCAGCTACAGCGAACCGCACTGGGAGAAGAAGCGGGCCGCCGTCGTCGCCGCCGAGAAGGTCACGCTGTACGGGGTGCCGCTGGTCGCCGACCGCAAGGTGAACTACGGCCGCGTCGAACCGGAGCTGTGCCGGGAGCTGTTCATCCGGCACGCGCTGGTGGAGGGCGACTGGGACACGAACCACCGGTTCTTCCACGACAACCGCGCGCTGCTGGCCGAGGTGGAGGGCCTGGAGGAACGGGCCCGCCGCCGCGACATCCTCGTCGACGACGAGACGCTGTTCGAGTTCTACGACCAGCGGGTCGGCGCCGAGGTCGTCTCCGGCAGGCACTTCGACAGCTGGTGGAAGAAGACCCGCCGCGAGCAGCCGGACCTGCTCAACTTCGAGAAGTCCATGCTCATCAACCAGGAGTCGGCGCGGGTCACCGACCACGACTACCCGGACGCCTGGCAGCAGGGCGGGCACCGGCTGGAGCTGACCTACCAGTTCGAGCCGGGCGCCGACGCCGACGGCGTCACCGCGCACGTCCCGCTGGCGGTGCTGAACCAGATCGAACCGGCCGGGTTCGACTGGCAGATCCCGGGCCTGCGCGAGGAACTCGTCGTCGCGCTGATCAAATCGCTGCCGAAGTCGTTGCGGCGCAACTTCGTCCCGGTGCCCGACCACGCGAAGGCCGCGCTGTCCCGGATGCCCGCGCTGCAGGGCGACCTGGTCGGGGCGCTCAGCGACCAGCTGCGGCGGATGACCGGGGTGACGGTGCCGCCGGGCGAGTTCGACGTGGACTCGCTGGCCGACCACCTGTCGATGTCGTTCCGCGTCATCGACGGCGACGGGAAGAAGCTCGCCGAGTCGAAGGACTTGGAGGAGCTGAAGCGGCGGCTGCGACCGAAGCTGCGCGCCGAGATCTCCGCGGCCGCGGGCACCGTGGAACGCGCCGGGCTGGACTCGTGGAATTTCGGGGAACTGCCCCGCACCTTCGAGCAGGATCGCGGCGGGAACGCGGTGAAGGCCTACCCGTCGCTGGTGGACGAGGGCGATTCCGTCGCGGTCCGCATGTTCGACACCGAGGCCGAGCAGCGCCGCGCGCTGTGGGACGGCACCCGGCGGTTGCTGCTGCTGAACCTGCCGTCGCCGGTGAAGTCGTTGCAGCGCGGCATGAACGCCCGCACCCGCGTGGTGCTGGGCACCGCCCCGCACGGCGATCTGGGGCTGCTGCTGGAGGACTGCGCGAGCTGCGCGGTGGACAAGCTCGTCGCCGACGCGGGCGGCCCGGTGTGGAGCCAGGACGGGTTCGCGGCGCTGCAGGCGAAGGTGCGCGCCGGGCTCGGCCCGGTGACCGCCGACGCCGCCGCCAAGGTGGAGAAGGTCCTCGACGCGGCGCAGCGGGCCCGCTCGGCGCTCGCCGACCGGGCGCCGACGATGCCCGCGGACTCGCGCGCCGACGTCGAGGAGCAGCTGTCCGGCCTGCTGCACCCGGGGTTCGTCACCGAGGCCGGGTGGGCGCGGTTGCCGGACCTGGAGCGCTACCTGCGGGCCGTGGAGCAGCGGCTGGAGAAGGTCCAGCACCACCCGCAGCGGGACCGGCAGTGGATGGCGCAGGTCGACGAGGTGCGGGACCGCTACCTGGACGCGCTGGACGCGGTGCCGGACGGGCACGCGCCCGCGCCGGAACTCCTCGACGTCGGCTGGATGATCGAGGAGTTCCGCGTCTCCCTGTTCGCGCAGTCGATCGGCACCCCGAAGGCCGTGTCGGCCAAGCGGATCCACCGGGCGTTGGACAAGGCGCTGCGTTGACCGGGCCGCCCCCGCGGGTCAGGTCGCGGGGGAGACGGTGAGGCCCAGGGCTCCCGGCCCGGCGTGGGCGCCGATGATGGCGCTGGTCTCGGCGACGACGACGCGGCGGGCCTGCGGCAGCTGCGCGCGCAGCTGCTCGGCGATCTCGTGGGCGCGTTCGCCGTACTGGAAGTGCTCGATGCCGATGTCCACCGGCCCGTCGCCGGCGCGGGCGACGGCTTCGCGGATGGCCTTCTTCAGCGCCCGCTCCGGTCCGCGGCCCTTGACCATCGGTTCCAGGATGCCTTCGCGCAGCACCAGCACCGGTTTGATGGACAGCGCCTGCCCGAAGAAGGCCTGGGCGCGGCCCACGCGCCCGCTGCGGCGCAGGTACTCCAAGGTGTCCACGTAGATCATCTGGGTGGTGCTGCGCAGCCTGCGGTCCAGCACGCCGAGCACGCCCTGGGTGCTGCCGCCCGCGGCGGCGGCCTCGGCGGCGGCGATCACGGGGAAACCCATGCCGAGCCCGCACAGCCGCGAGTCGACGACGAACACCGGCAGGCTGATCTCCTCCGCCGCGGTGCGCGCGGACTGGCAGGTCTGGGAGAGGCCTTCGGAGATGTGCACGGAGACGATCGCCTCGGCCCCGGAGGAGGCGGCGTCGTTGTAGTTCCAGAAGAACGCGGGCGGTGGTGGCGGGCCCGTTTCGACGTGGGTGCCGTCGCGCAGCGCCTGCGCGAGTTCCGTGTGCGGGATGCGGCGTTCGTCGTTCTCCTGATCGCCGATCGTGAGTTCCAGCTGGATCACGCAGATGTTCAGCTGCTCGGCGACGTCGGGCGGGATCGAGGCGGTGGAGTCCGTCACGATGGCGACGTGGTGCTTCATGGCGTGCAGGCTAGTCACGTGTGAAAGTTTTCAGATCTTGGCCGGGTGGGTTCGTGCGCCGGAGTTGTGGGTGCGGTCGGAAGCCGCGCCGACTACGTGAGTACCGTCACGGGAAACGTTGGTTGCGCAGGGGCTACCGGCAAGTAACATCCGGGGTGGTTGGCGTCACTGTGCCACCACCAGTGCGCCGTGGCAAGGTCGAACTTCCCGGTCGTGGTGTCATCGCACCGACCGGAACCCCGCGCAACCGCGCGAAACGCAAGCGAAGCCGACGTGAAGTCCGCAGGAGGTCGAAGAGGACCCATGAACATCGTCGTCCTGGTGAAGCAGGTGCCCGACACGTGGTCCGAGCGCAAGCTCAAAGACTCCGACCACACGCTCGACCGCGAGTCGGCGGACGCCGTGCTGGATGAGATCAACGAACGTGCGGTGGAAGAGGCGCTGCTGATCAAGGAGGCGCAGGGCGGTGAGGTGACCGTCGTGGCGATGGGTCCGGACCGCGCCACCGACGCGATCCGCAAGGCGCTGTCGATGGGCGCGGACAAGGCGGTGCACCTCTCCGACGAGGCGCTGGCCGGTTCCGACGCGGTCTCCACCGCCAAGGCCCTCGCCAAGGTCGTCGGCACCGTCGACTCCGTGGACCTGGTGATCGCGGGCAACGAGGCCACCGACGGCCGCGTGGGCGCGGTCCCGGCGATGCTGGCCGAGCTGCTGGGCCTGCCGCAGCTGACCTACGCGCGCAAGGTCACCACCGATGGCTCGACCATCAGCATCGAGCGCGAGACCGACGCGGGCATCATCAGCCTCGAGGCGAACCTGCCCGCGGTCGTGTCGGTCACCGAGAAGATCAACGAGCCGCGGTACCCGTCCTTCAAGGGCATCATGGCCGCCAAGAAGAAGCCGGTCTCCGTGCTGACCCTGGCCGACGCGGGCATCGACGCCGCCGAGGTCGGCCTGGCCGGTGCCGGGTCCAAGGTGGTCGAGTCCGCGCCGAAGCCGCCGAAGCAGGCCGGCCAGCGCGTCAACGACGAGGGCGACGGCGGCACCAAGATCGTCGAGTTCTTGGCCGCCGAGAAGCTGGTCTGAGTCCTAGGTTCGCGAGGAGATGAAAGACATGTCTGAGGTTCTGGTCCTCGTCGACCACTCCGGCGGTGAGGTCAAGAAGGTCACCCTGGAGCTGCTGACCGCCGCCCGCCGCCTCGGCGCACCGTCCGCGGTCGTCGTCGGCGAGCCCGGTGAAGCGGGCAAGCTGGCCGATGTGCTGGCGTCCTACGGCGCCGAGAAGGTGTACGCGGCCGAGTCCGCCGACACCGCGTCCTACCTGGTCACCCCGGCCGTCGACGTGCTCGCGTCGCTGGTCGGCTCGGCCTCCCCGGCCGCGGTGCTGGTACCGGGTTCGATCGACGGCAAGGAGATCGCGGGCCGGCTGGCCGTGCGGCTCGGTTCGGGTCTGCTCTCGGAGGTCGTCGACATCGACGGCGACGGGGTCGGCTCGCACTCGCTGTTCGGCGGCACCTACAACGCCAAGGCCCAGGTCACCACCGGCACGCCGGTCGTGACCGTGCTGCCCGGCAGCGTCGAGGCCGAGCAGGCCGCCGGCGCCGGTGCCCAGGAAGCGGTCGAGGTGCCCGCGGTCGACGCCGCGAAGAACGCCAAGATCACCGGCGTGCAGCCCGCCGAGGCCGGGGACCGCCCCGAGCTCACCGAGGCGTCCGTGGTCGTCTCCGGTGGCCGCGGCGTCGGTTCGGCCGAGTCGTTCGACGTGGTGGAGAAGCTCGCCGACTCGCTCGGCGCCGCCGTCGGCGCGTCCCGCGCCGCGGTCGACTCCGGCTACTACCCGCACCAGTTCCAGGTCGGGCAGACCGGCAAGACCGTGTCGCCGCAGCTCTACATCGCCCTCGGGATCTCCGGCGCCATCCAGCACCGCGCCGGCATGCAGACCTCGAAGACGATCGTGGCGGTCAACAAGGACGCCGAGGCGCCGATCTTCGAGATCGCCGACTACGGCGTCGTCGGCGACCTGTTCAAGGTCGCCCCGCAGCTGACCGACGAGGTCGGCAAGCGCAAGGGCTGAGCCCTCCGCTGAGCCGAGAACGGGCCGCACCCCGCACCGGGGCGCGGCCCGTTCTCGTCGTACGGACGGGCTCCTCGGCGGCGGTCACCGCCGGAGCCCGGCCGGGGTGTCAGCGGTGCTCGTCGCGGCCCTGGCAGGCGAGCTTGTCGGCGCGCTCGTTCTCCGGGTGGCCGTTGTGGCCCTTCACCCAGTTCCACGTCACCTCGCCGTGCCGCTGCACCTCGGCGTCCAGGCGCTGCCACAGCTCCGCGTTCTTCACCGGCTTCTTCGCCGAGGTCAACCAGCCGTTGCGCTTCCAGCCGCGCATCCACTCCGAGATGCCCTTGAGCACGTAGGTGCTGTCGCTGAACACCCGCACCTGCGGCATCGGGCGGGTCAGCGCGGCGAGCCCCTCGATGACCGCGGTGAGCTCCATCTTGTTGTTCGTGGTGGCGGGCTCCCCGCCGTGCAGCTCGCGCTCGTGGTCGCCATAGCGCAGCACCACGCCCCACCCGCCGGGGCCGGGGTTGCCGCTGCAGGCGCCGTCGGTGAACAGTTCCACGAGGTTCCGGTCGGGCTCAGGCATCCCGCAAACCTACTTCCCGGGCCGCGGCGACCCGCGAGGCGGACCGCATCGATCGAGTACCGCGCATTCACCGAAAGTTCCTGCTGCGTGTCCTCGTCCGATCTACTGCGCTTCCTGCGCGCGGCGATACACCTGCAGGCATGTCCGAGTCGCAGCTGCTTGCCAGCACCGCGCCCGCGGGATCGTCCGCCTCCGGCGGAGCCCACTACTCGCTGCTCGTGGCCAGGGACGCCGAGGAGGTGCGGGCCGCCCAGCGCCTGCGCTACCAGGTGTTCGCCGAGGAGATGGGCGCCACCGTGCACGCCGACCTGCCCGGCGTGGAGACCGATCCGTTCGACGACTTCTGCGATCACCTGATCGTCCGCGACGACCGCTCCGGCGCGGTCGTCGGCACCTACCGCATGCTCCCGCCGGAACGCGCGCACGCCGCCGGGAAGCTGTACTCCGAAGGCGAGTTCGACCTGGGCTCGCTCACCTCGCTGCGCCCCGCCCTGGTCGAGGCCGGCCGGTCCTGCGTGCACCGCGACCACCGCTCCGGTGCGGTGGTGAGCCTGGTGTGGGCGGGCATCGCCCGCTACATGCTGCTGTCCGGCCACACCTGGCTGGCCGGGTGCGCTTCGGTGCCGCTGGACGACGGCGGGCCGCTGGCGGCGAAGGTCGCCGACGCCGTGACCGCCAAGCACCTCTCGCCCCCGGAGCTGCGGGTGCGGCCCTACCGGCCGTGGAACCCGGACGGGGTGCCGCGCACCCACCGCGGTCCGCTGCCCGCGCTGCTGAAGGGCTACCTGCGGCTGGGCGCGTGGGTGTGCGGACCGCCGGCGCACGACCCGGAGTTCGGGGTGGCGGACTTCTTCGTGCTGCTCGACTTCACCGCGATCGACCAGCGGTACCTGCGGTTCTTCCTGGGCGCGTCGGCATGACGCACCCGTGGTTCCCGGACTCCCCGTGCGGTCCCGGGTGCCTGCCCGGGCCGGGGAGCCCGCGGGCCGGCACCCACCTGGTGGTGCTGCGGCTGTCCCGGGCGGTGGCGCTGCTGCTGCTGGGCGTGGCGCTGGCGGTGGTGTTCGCGCTGCTGCGCGGCTCGCTGCGCACCGCGCTGGTGCGGGCCTGGTTCCGGGCGCTGCTGCGCGCGTTCGGCGTGCGGTTCGTGGTGCGCGGCGAGCTCGGGAGCTCCGGCTGCCTGGTGGTCACCGACCACGTGTCCTGGCTGGACGTGGTGGCGCTGATGGCGGTGCGGCCGATGCGGTTGCTGGCGAAGATCGAACTGCGGGCCTGGCCGGTGGTGGGACCGCTGGCCACCCGCGTCGGCACCCTCTACATCGACCGGGAGCGGCTTTCGGCGCTGCCCGCCGCGATCGGCGCGCTCGCCGACGCGCTGCGCGGTGGTGCCGTCGTCGGTGCCTTCCCGGAGGGCACCACCTGGTGCGGCCGGGCCTCCGGGCGCTACCGGCCCGCGGTGTTCCAGGCGGCGCTGGACGCGGGGGTGCCGGTGCGGCCGGTGGCCCTGCGGTTCCGCACCGGGGCCGGGGAGCCCACCACGGTCGCCGCGTTCGTCGGGGCGGCGACCCTGCTGGACTCGGTGCTCGCGGTGGCGCGGGCGCGGGACCTGGTGGTGGAGTTCGAGGTGCTGCCGGAGCTCGCGACCGGCAGCCGGGCCGAGCTGGCCCGCCGCGCACGGCACGCCGTCGCCCGAGCCACCTCCGCAGCGGAACGGCACCCCGCCCACCGGCACCGCTGCGCCCCGCACCCGCTCCCGTCGGCGGCCTGATCACCGCTGGACGAACGCGGCAGCGGGCGGCGTCGGGGGCGTCCGCTCCTCGTCAGCGGCGCGGCCGCTGAACGGCGACCCGGCACCGTCCTGGCGGAAGGGCCCGGGGGCACCGCTAGCGGTGGCCCCACGCCTGCACGAACGCGGGGGAGAGGTCCCAGAAACCCGGGTCCCGCAGCAGGCGGTGGAACTCCGCCAGCTCGTCCGCCGGCACCCGGCCGTCGGCGAGCAGCCGCTCCGCCGACATCGCCACGCCGCGCCGCCAGAACTCGGCGAGGTCCGTGCCGCCGCGCAGGTGCCAGGTGGCCGAGCGCGCCCCGACGTCCCGGTAGCCGAGCTCCAGCAGCGATCCGGGCTGGCGCCGGGACCAGCCGCTGTCGGTGCCCACGACCTCCCGCAGCAGGTCGCTCCACCGCCGCAGCACCCCGCTGTAGACCGGGTTCGGCGAACCGCCCAGCGGGAACCAGCCGAACGACTCGACCAGCACGACGCCCCCGGGCCGCAACCAGTCCCGCATCCGGCGCAGCACCTCGTCGCGCTCGCGGAGGTGGGACAGCACCAGCCGGGCGTGGATCACGTCGAACGACTCCGGCGGGAACACCTCGCGGACCACGTCGTGGCGCAGCACGGTCAGGTTCGGGCGCGGGTCGCGCTCCAGCAGGGAGGTCTGCACGTCGGTCGCGACCACCTCGCCGTCGGGGACCTGCTCGCACCACCACCGGGCGACCGAGCCGGAGCCGGCGCCGACCTCCAGGCAGCGGGCGTCCGGCCGGGTGCCGAGCTCGGCGAGCAGGCGGGTGGTCTCCGGGTCGAAGAGCCGGCACAGCAGGTCGAGCCGCACCTCCTCGTCGGCGTCCAGGGTGAACAGGCTGTCGCCGTACTTCTCCATCGTCCTCTTCCGCCGTCGTGGGCCGCCCGGACGTTCCGGTGCCCGGGTCACTCCTGGCCGGTGTAGGCGGCGAGGGTGCGGTCGGCGGCGGCGCGCGCCTCCGGTTCCGGGGTGCCCGCGGCCACGCTGGCCTCGTACCAGGCTTCGGACCCGGCGCGCAGGAACCGCAGGCCCTCCGCGGACGCCAGCCACTCCGGGCCCTCCTCCGGAGTGATCCCGCCCCCGGCCGCCAGGTGCGAGGCGAGGCCGAGCAGCATCGAGTCCCAGCCGAGCCCGACCGCGCCCGGCCCGTACTGCGCCCAGCGCTGCTCGGACACGTGCGCCACGTGCTCCAGCTCCAGGTCGGTGCCGCCGTCGGCGGGGCGCAGCCGCACCTCGATCCAGCTCACCTCGCCGCCGAACTCCCAGGTCGCGGCGAAGGAGCGCGGCGGGTCGCAGCGCTGCACGGTGCCGCCCGCGTGCCCCTCCAGCTGGTAGCGGCCGCCGAGGCGCAGCTCCCCGCTGATCGGCAGGAACCACCGCGGGATCCGCTCGGCGCTGGTCACCGCGTCCCAGACCTCGTCGAGCGGCGCGTCCAGCCGCTCGGCGAGCACCGCGACCCGCGCGGGACCGGTCTCCAGTTCGCGGGTGCCGACGGTGCGCCGCACCGCGGCCAACTGCTGCTGGGCGTCGACCATGACCTGCTCCTCCGTGGTGGCGGCTCGCTCCGGGGCCAGCGTAGGAGCGACCGCCGACGTCCGGCCCGGCGCAGGTCGCGCACCGCCGAACGGTGGACCCGACTGGACCTCGACCGGGGTGCGGGTTGCAGGCTCACCGGGTGACGATCGACGACGAAGCCACCGGCACGCCCGAACCCGCCCGTCCTTCGACCAGCGCGCTGTGGAGCCCGCAGCGGCGGAACTTCACCGCCGGACTGGTCCTCGTCATCACCCTCGCCGCGTTCGAAGCGATGGGCATCGGGACCGCGCTGCCGACGATCGTGCGGGAATGGGGCGCCGAGCGGTGGTACTCGTGGCCGTTCACGATCTTCATGGCGGCCAGCGCCATCGGCACGGTCGTCGCGGGCCGGATCTGCGACCGGCGCGGTCCCGCGGTCCCGCTGCTGGTGGCGATGCCGACGTTCGCGGCGGGCCTGGTGCTCGCCGGGTTCGCGCCGGGGATGCCGGTGCTGCTGGTGGCACGCGCGCTGCAGGGGCTCGGTGCCGGGGCGCAGATCGTCGCGCTGTACGTGCTGATCGCCCGCGTCTACCCGGAGCGGGACCGGCCCGCCGCGTTCGGCGCGCTGTCCGCGGCCTGGGTGGTGCCCGCGCTGCTCGGGCCGGTGGTGGCGGGGACGCTGACCGAGCACGTGGGCTGGCGGTGGGTGTTCCTCGGGTTGGCGCCGCTGATGGTGCTCGGGGCGCTGCTGCTGGTGCCGACGGTGCGGCGGATCGGTTCCGAGGGCGAACCGGACGCCGCGCCCGTTCCGGGGCTGCCGCTGGCGGCGGTAGGCGCCGCCGCCGGGACCGTGGGGCTGAACTGGGCGGCGCAGGACCTGTCCGGTTCGGCCGGGGGAGTGCGGTTGCCGGTGCTGGTCGCGGGGCTGGTCGGGTTGCTGGTGCTGGTGCCGTCGCTGCGGGTGCTGCTGCCCAGCGGTACCGGGACCGGACGGCCCGGCATCCCGGTGATGGTGCTCGCGCGCGGCCTGCTCGCCGGGGTGTTCTTCACCGCGCAGGCGTTCGTGCCGCTGACCCTGTCCGTGGTGCACGGGTTCTCGCCGACCGCGGCGGGCGTCCCGCTGACCGTCGGCTCGCTCGGCTGGAGCGTCGGGGCGCTGTGGCAGAGCCGCCGGGCGGGGGCGCGCCGGGAGCACCTGGTGGGGTCCGGGCTGGTGCTGGTGGCGATTGCGGTGGCCGGGCTGGTGCTGATCGCCCCGGCCGGCGGCCCGGCGTGGCCGGTGTTCGCGCTGTGGTCGCTCGGCGGGGTGGGGATGGGGCTCGGCGTGGCCAGCACCTCGGTGCGGGTGCTGGCGCTGTCGGCGCCGGAGCAGCGCGGGTTCCACTCCTCGGCGCTGCAGATCTCCGACATGCTCGGGCAGGCCCTGCTGGTGGGGCTCGGCGGCGTCCTGGTGGCCGCGCTGGCCGCGCCGGGGGCGGCCACCGCGGGGGTGGTGCCGCTGGACCTGGGGCTGGCGGTGATCGCCGTGCTCGGTGCCGTCCGCGTGTTCCGCAGCGGCCGGGCGTGACCGAGCACCTGGCACGGCGAGTCGGGTGATGAGCCTGCATTACCCTGGTGGGGCGATGACTTACCTCGACCACGCGGCCACCACGCCCATGCGGGCGGAGGCGGTCACGGCGATGAGCGGGGCGTTGGCCCGGTTGGGCAACGCCTCGTCCCTGCACACCTCGGGCCGCCGGGCCCGCCGCGCCGTGGAGGAGTCCCGCGAGACCATCGCCACCGCCCTCGGCGCCCGGCCCTCCGAGGTGCTGTTCACCGGCGGCGGCACCGAGAGCGACAACCTCGCGGTGAAGGGCATCTTCTGGGCCCGCCGCGGCGCGGACCCGGCGCGCAACCGGGTGCTGGCCTCCGCGGTGGAGCACCACGCGGTGCTCGACACCGTGGAGTGGCTCGCCGAGCACGAAGGCGCCGACGTCACCTGGCTGCCCGTCGACGAGCACGGCAGGGTGCGCCCCGAGGCGTTCGAGGAGGCGCTGCGCGCCGACCCCGACCGCGTCGCGCTGGCCACCGTGATGTGGGCCAACAACGAGGTCGGCACCGTCAACCCGATCCCGGAGCTCGCCGCGATCGCCGACCGCTACGGGGTGCCGCTGCACACCGACGCGGTGCAGGCCGTGGACACCGTGCCGGTCGACTTCGCCGCCTCCGGCGCCGCCGCGCTCACCATGACCGGGCACAAGGTCGGCGGCCCCTACGGAGCGGGCGTGCTGCTGCTGGCGCGCGACGTGCCGTGCACCCCGCTGCAGCACGGCGGCGGCCAGGAGCGGGAGGTGCGCTCCGGGACGCTCGACGTGCCCGGGGTGATCGGCCTGGCCACCGCGACCCGCGAGGCCGTCGAGCAGCGGGCCGCGCACGTGCCCGCGGTCGCCGCGCTGCGCGACGAACTCCTCGCCGGGGTGCGCGCGGCGGTGCCGGACGTGGTGCTCAACGGCGACCCGGACCTGTCGGTGACCGGACCGGCGCCGGCACGGCTGCCCGGCAACGCGCACCTGACCTTCCCCGGCTGCGAGGGCGACAGCCTGCTGATGCTGCTGGACGCGCACGGCATCGAGTGCTCCACCGGTTCCGCCTGCACCGCGGGCGTCGCCGAACCGAGCCACGTGCTGCTGGCGATGGGGGCCGAACCGCGGGCGGCGCGCAGCTCGCTGCGGTTCTCCCTGGGACACGACTCCACCGGCGCCGACGTGCGGGCGCTGACCGAGGCCATCGGGCCGGTGGTGGAACGGGCGCGCAACGCCGGGCTGACCGGGTTGCGCCGTGCGGCGGCGCGGACGACCGCCACGACGGAGGTGTGAGGCAGTGCGAGTACTGGCTGCGATGAGCGGCGGGGTGGACTCCGCGGTCGCCGCCGCCCGCGCGGTGGAGGCCGGCCACGAGGTGACCGGCGTGCACCTGGCGCTGTCGGCGAAACCGGGGACGCTGCGCACCGGCGCCCGCGGCTGCTGCACCATCGAGGACTCCCGCGACGCGCGGCGCGCCGCCGACATCCTCGGCATCCCGTTCTACGTGTGGGACTTCGCCGAGCGGTTCACCGAGGAGGTCATCGAGACCTTCGTCGGCGAGTACGCCGCCGGCCGCACCCCGAACCCGTGCCTCACCTGCAACGAGAAGATCAAGTTCGAGGCGTTGCTGGAGAAGGCGATGGCGCTCGGCTTCGACGCCGTGTGCACCGGCCACTACGCGCGGCTCGTCGTGCAGGACGGCGTGCCGGAGCTGCGCCGCAGCCGCGACGAGGGCAAGGACCAGTCCTACGTGCTGGCCTCGCTGACCGCGGAGCAGCTGCGGCACTCGATGTTCCCGCTGGGCGACTCGCTGAAGTCCGAGGTGCGGGCCGAGGCGGAGCGCCGCGACCTGGCCGTCGCGCAGAAGCCGGACAGCCACGACATCTGCTTCATCCCCGACGGCGACACCCGCTCCTTCCTGGAGTCGAAGCTCGGGCAGACCCCGGGTGAGCTGGTGGACGCCGAGACCGGCGCGGTCCTCGGCAAGCACACCGGCGTGCACGGGTTCACCGTCGGGCAGCGCAAGGGCCTCGGCATCGACGCGCCCGCGCCGGACGGCAAACCGCGCTACGTCCTGTCGCTGGAACCGGTGTCGGGCACCGTGAAGGTCGGCTCGGCCGACCACCTCGGGGTGACCGGGATCGACGCGAAGCGGCCGATCTGGCCGTCCGAGCGGGAACTGGACGGGTCCACCGAGTGCGTGGTGCAGGTGCGCGCGCACGGCGGCACGGCGGGGGCCGTCGCCGAGGTCGCGGACGGCGGCCTGCGCGTCGAGCTCACCGAACCGCTGCGCGGCGTGGCCCCCGGCCAGGCGATCGTGCTGTACCGCCCGGAACCCGAAGGCGACCTGGTCCTCGGCAGCGGCCTCATCTCGGCGACCCGCTGAGGATCCTCCGGCCTGCTCGGCCGAACGGCCCACCCGCCCGATCTCGGGCCGGTGGGCCGTTCGGCCGCGGAGCGGCCACCGCGCCGGATCCCCTCGGGCCGCCGTGCAGCCGGTGCGTCAGCGGGTCTTGAGGATCGCTTCGAGCTCGTCCAGGGCCGCGACGGCCTGGGAGTAGCCGAAGACGTACAGGTTGTGGAACGGGATCCCGCGCCGCTCGCGGACCGCGGGCAGGTTCTGGAACGCGCCCTGCCCGAGCAGCGCCTCCATCGCGGGTTCGGCGGATCCGTCCGGGTTCACCTGGTACAGCAGCACGTCGGTGTCGTTGAGCACCCCCAGCTGCTCATAGGAGTGCTCGACGGCGCTGCCGGTCCGGCCTTCGGCCGCGGAGCCGAACCGGGCGCCCGCCTCGGCGAGCACGACGCCGCTCCACGAGTCCGGCAGGCACAGGTTCCAGCTGCCGGAGCTGAACGAGGCGACCAGGTTGAACCGGGTGCGGCCCAGCGCGTCCGCGTAGGTCTCGCGGAGCTTCTTCGCCCGCGCGAGGTAGTCGTCGCGCAGCCGGTTCATCGGTTCGGGCCGGTTCACGATGTTCGCGGCCTGCAGCGCCATCTCCTGCCACTCGCCGGACACCCGGGAGGTGAGAATGACGGTCGGCGCGATGCCGGACAGCTGCTCGTAGGTGCTGCCGCCGGTGAGGGTGAACGCGCTGTTGCCGATGATCAGGTCGGGGTGCATGGAGATCACCCGTTCCATCTCCGGCTGGTAGCCGCCGACGCGGGGCAGCTGCTCGTAGGCCGCCTTGTGCTGCTGCGGCATCCAGTCGTCGAGGCCGTCGACGGTGGCCGCGGGCCGGATGCCGACGTCCAGCAGCGCGATGGTGGCGTACTGGTCGAGGCACACGACGCGCTGCGGGTCGGCCGGGATGGTCACCGGGCCCAGGTGCGAGTCGACGCTGCGGGTCGCCCCTTCGGGTTCGGCGGCGTCGCCTCCTCCCGCGCAGCCCGCGGCGCCCAGCACGGCGAGCATCCCCGCGGCTTGCAGCAACCCGCGGCGCGAAAGCGCGGACGTCCCGGACGACAGGGGCATGGAGTACTCCTTCGCAGAACCGGCGCGCCCGAGCGGGTGACACCGAAGGGCGGTAAGCATGGTTAGCCTAACCTAGCGTGCGCATCCCGCCTGCCGGTCCGCCCGTGGGCGCCGCCGATAATGGGGGCGTGAGTGACGCAGCGTGGAACCCCGGGATCGCCACCGCCATCGGCTCGATGCCGGGAACGGATCCGCTGGAAGCCGCCCGCGTCGTGCTGGGCGAGCTGCCGGACCTGATGCCGTTCCCGGAGCTGCCCGCGCGCGGAGTGGGTGCCGACATCCTCGGCCGCACCGCCGGGCTGCTCGTCGACCTCGCCGTCGAGGTCGTGCCCTCCGGCTACCGCGTCGCGGGCCGCCCCGGCCGGGACCACCGCCGCGCCCTGGACCTGCTGCGGTGGGACCTGGACGCCGTCGAGCAGGCCGTCGCCGAAGCCGGTGCGCCGCGCGCGGTCAAGGTGCAGGCCGCCGGACCGTGGACGCTGGCGGCCGGCATCGAGCTGGAGCGCGGGCACCGGGTGCTCACCGACCCGGGCGCGCTGCGGGACTTCGCCGAATCCCTCGGCGAAGGGCTCCGCGCGCACGCCGCGCAGGTCGCCGCCCGCACCGGCGCGCCCGTCGTGGTGCAGCTCGACGAACCATCGCTGCCCGCCGTGCTCGCCGGGAACCTCCCCACCCCGTCCGGCTACGGGCAGGTGCCCGCCGTGCCGGGGCCGGAGGCGCAGCGGCTGCTCGGCGACGTCGTCGACGGCCTCGCCGCCGCCACCGGCCGGCCCGTGATCGTGCACTGCTGCGCGCCCCGGCCGCCGGTGCGGCTGCTGCGCGGCGCGGGTGCCGGGACGATCTCGCTGGACGCCACCCGGCTCGGCTCGGTCACCGGGGCGTTCGCCGACGAGCTCGGCGAAGCGTGGGAGGAGGGCACCCGGCTGCTGCTCGGCCTGGTCCCCGCAGTCGACCCGGAACACCGCCCGGATCCGCGGGAACTCGCCCGGCCCGGGCTGGAACTGGCCGCCCGCCTCGGTTTCGCGCCGAAGGCGCTGCTGGAACGCGCCGCGGTGAGCCCGTCCTGCGGGCTGGCCGGCGCCTCCCCGGAGTGGGCGCGGCGGGCGCCCGCGGTGGCGCGACAGGTCAACGAGGTGTTCGCGGAAGCGGCGGAACGCTAGCGGTGGCGCGAGGTTCGCCCCGATGAGCAAGATCGTTAGTGCCGTTCACATCACCTGGATGTCCCAGCGATGGTAAGAAACCAGACGTGTCGAACACCGGGGAAGTCGAGCGGTTCGGATGGGTGCACCGCAGCACCGTCCAGGACGCCGCGTGCCTGACCTTCGTGCGCGGCACCGGCCTCGACGCGATCGCGGGGCGGTTCGGCGCCATCACCGAGCACCGGCGCCCCCTCGACTTCGACGAGTACTGCGAAGAGGCCTTCGCCCACCAGGACCGCTACCCGGTGATCGGGCTGCGCAGCGCCGGGGAGTGGACGCTGGTCGCCGAGGACGGCGGTTTCCAGGGCAGCAGGCCGGAGGTGCTGCGCCAGGTCAGCCGCGGCACCGAAGTCGTCTCGGCGTTCTGGAACGTCAACGCGCTCACCCAGTTCAGCCACGCCGTCGACGGCGAGGTGCGCACGTCCTTCGAAGCGCTGATGCCCGCGTTCCGCCAGGGAACCCGGCCCGACGGGCTCGAAGAGGTCCGCGCCGGACTCCCGTGGGCGGGCAGCGGACCGGGGGAGCGCGGGGCGGACACCATCGAGCTGATGCTGGCGCTGGCCGCCCGCATCACCGGTGAACCGCTGACCCCCGAGTGGTTCGACGGGGACTTCGCCACCTACCCGGTCGCGGCCTGGCCGCTGGACCTGCCCAGCTCCCCGGAGGCGCTGCTCGACGAGGTGGGGCTGGGCCAGATCGGCATCCGGCCCGCCGCCGAGGACTTCGAGGCCGAACCCACCGAACTGCTCGACCTGGTGCGCAGCGCGGGTCCCGCCCGGTGCCGGCGGGCCGCGGTGAACGTGGCGCGGCACGTGCTGGACCTGACCGCGGGCCACGACCAGCTGGTGGTGGCCGCGACGCTGCGCGGGCTGGAGGACGGGGCCGAACCGGACGGCACCGCCATCGGCGAAGTGGTGCGGCTGCGCCGGTGGGAGCTGCACCGGGCACCGGTGACGAGCGTGGACCGCGCACGGGTGCGGGCGCTGGAAGTGCTGCGGCAGGCCACGAACCGCGATCCGCTGACCGCGCTGCTCGGTGCGCTGGCCGAGGCGGGCAGGCTGCGGATCGAGCGCCGCGACCTCACCGACCTGGTGACCGCGGCCCTGACCTGACCGGCCGCGGGACGGGATCTTCCGGAACGGCCGCGGGAATCGGGGCCGGGGCGGCACAATGGCCGCATGCTGAGGTTCTTCCGCCGCCGCACCGCCCAGGACGCGCCCGACGAGGTCGACGACGTGGCCGCCGACGCGCGGGCGAAGGCGGCGGAGTTCTGGCGCCGCTGGGACGAACTGCTGCCGCGAGTGGCCGCGGCCCTCGGCGAAGGCGCCCCGCAGCAGCTGGACGAGGAGCTGGCGGCGGCCGTCACGGCGCTGCACCCGGACCTGGCGTTCTCCCTGGAGCAGGGCGGGCGCCTCCCCTACGCGCTCGTCGTCAGCGGCCAGGCCGATCCGCGGGTGCGGCCCTACACCGACGCGTGGCTGGCCGCCGCGCCCACCGGTGATTCGCTGTTCGAGTACCACGACGCGGTGCCGCCGGTGCCGGATCCGACGCAGGTCACGGTGAACCTGGCGGGCGAGCGCTACCCGCTGGCCGACGTGCGGGTGTTCGCCCAGGTCGACGAGACCGAGGGCGTGGTGGACGTGGCCGTGTACCACCCGGGTTTCACCGCGATGGAGCCCGCCGCCCGCTCGGCGCTGACCTTCCTGCCGCTGGACGCCGCGCTCGGCGAGCGGCTCGCGGCGGACCGCCTCGGCCGGGTGGAGACCGCCGAGCGGGAACCGCAGGGCGCGATCGGGCTGCTGGAGTTCCGCGAACTGGTCCGCGGCGTGGGTGCCGCGGCCCGGCCGGACGACGCGGAGTGATTCGGAGCCCCACCCGGACCGGTGGCCGAGCCGTCGCCCGGTAGCCCGCGGTGACCGCACCGGCCGGGTCGCGGCCCGGTCGCGCCGCGGGGCCGGGTGATCCGCGCGAGCTGTCGGGGTGGCTCGTTAGGCTCAGTGCGTGACCAGCAAGGACCGCGCCGGCACGGCCTCCGGCGAGAAGACCGCTCCCACCAGCCCGGACGCGACCGGGCCCGAGCAGGGCGGAACCGCCGCGCGGCCGGACGCCGAGCTGCCCGCCGACCCGGCCACCGCGCAGGCGGAGGGCGTGGAGGACGTGCCCGCCGAGGTGCGGGAGCGCTACGCGGCGCTCGCCGACGAGGTCCGCGGTCACCAGTTCCGCTACTACGTGCTCGACTCGCCCACGATCGCCGACTCCGAGTTCGACGAGCTCTTCGTGGAACTGCAGCGGCTGGAGGACGAGCACCCCGCGCTGCGCGCCCCCGACTCGCCGACGCAGACCGTCGGCGGCACCTTCTCCACCGAGTTCACCGCGGTGGACCACCTGGAGCGGATGCTCAGCCTGGACAACGCCTTCGACACCGAGGAGTTCCGCGCCTGGGTGGACCGGGTGGAGCGCGAGGTCGGCACCGACGTGCACTACCTGTGCGAGCTGAAGATCGACGGGCTGGCGATCAACCTGCTGTACCGGGACGGGAAGCTGGAGCGCGCGCTCACCCGCGGCGACGGCCGCACCGGCGAGGACGTGACGCTCAACGTGCGCACCATGGGCGACGTGCCCACCGAGCTGCACGGCACCGACGAGTACCCGGTGCCCGCGCTGGTGGAGGTCCGCGGCGAGGTGTTCTTCCGCGTCGAGGAGTTCGCCGAGCTCAACGCCGCCCTGGTCGACGCGGGCGGATCCCCGTTCGCGAACCCGCGCAACGCGGCCGCCGGTTCGCTGCGGCAGAAGGACCCGCGCGTCACGCGGCGCCGCCCGCTGCGGTTGATCTGCCACGGCCTCGGCAAGCGGAAGGGCTTCGAACCGAGCAGGCAGTCCGAGTCCTACGCGGCGCTGAAGGCCTGGGGCCTGCCGGTGTCCCGGCACACCCGGGTTCTGTCCACAGTGGACGATATCGTGGCGCACATCCGGTACTGGGGCGAGAACCGGGACACCGCCGAGCACGAGATCGACGGCGTCGTCGTCAAGGTCGACGAGGTCTCGCTGCAGCGCCGCCTCGGCACCACCTCCCGCGCCCCGCGCTGGTCCATCGCCTACAAGTACCCGCCGGAACAGGCGACCACCACGCTGGTCGACATCAAGGTCAACGTCGGCCGCACCGGCCGCGTCACCCCCTACGCCGAGATGGAACCCGTCAAGGTCGCCGGATCCACCGTCTCCATGGCCACCCTGCACAACTCCGACGAGGTGCGGCGCAAGGGCGTGCTCATCGGCGATCGCGTCGTCATCCGCAAGGCGGGTGACGTGATCCCCGAGGTGCTGGGGCCCGTCGTCGACGTCCGCGACGGCCGCGAACGCGAATTCGTGATGCCCACCGAATGCCCCGAGTGCGGCGCCACCCTGCACCGGCAGAAGGCGGGCGACGTCGACATCCGCTGCCCCAACTCCCGGTCCTGCCCGGCGCAGCTGCGGGAACGGCTGTTCCACCTGGCCGGGCGCGGCGCCTTCGACATCGAAGCCATGGGCTACGAATCCGCGGTGGCGCTGCTGTCCTCCGGCGTGCTCGTCGACGAAGGCGACGTGTTCGACCTCGGCGAGGACGAGCTGCTGCGCACCGAGCTGTTCCGCACCAAGGAGGGCAACCTCTCCGCCAACGGGGCCAAGCTGCTCAAGAACCTCGCCGCCGCCAAGGAGAAACCGCTGTGGCGGGTGCTCGTGGCGCTCTCCATCCGGCACGTCGGACCCACCGCCGCGCAAGCGCTCGCCCGCGAATTCGGCTCCCTGGAACGCATCGAGGACGCCGCCGAGGAGGAGGTCGCCGCCGTCGACGGCGTCGGCCCCACCATCGCCACCGCCGTCCGCGAATGGTTCGAGGTGGACTGGCACCGCGAAGTGGTGCGCAAGTGGCGCGCCGCCGGGGTGCGGATGGCCGACGAGCGGGACGAGTCGGTGCCGCGCACCCTCACCGGCCTGTCCATCGTCGTCACCGGCTCGCTGGAGACCTACTCCCGGGACGAGGCCAAGGAGTTCATCATGGCCCGCGGCGGCCGCGCCGCCGGATCGGTGTCGAAGAAGACCGCGTTCGTGGTCGTCGGCGACTCGCCCGGCTCCAAGTACGACAAGGCCGTGCAGCTGAAGGTGCCGGTGCTGGATGAGGAGGGGTTCCGGGTGCTCCTGGAACAAGGCCCAGAAGCAGCGGCCTCCGCGGCGCTTGAGGTTGAGTGATCGGATCGCCCTGCGATAGGGGCGGGTGGCGGAACCTCAGCGCTTTCCTCGCTGCGGGATCGATTTCACAGGTGGCTCCGCCACGAGGGAAATCGCTGTCCTCGCGAGGAAAGCGCTGAGAACCCGCGGGTGGTCCTGTTGCTCTGGTGGTCGCTGCTCAGCGGCTTCGCCGCTGACAGGAGAAGAGCGAAAGGCTCCGGCGATGCCGGTTGTTCAGCTCGTTCGCCGTTGGCGGCGAGCGAGCTGGTCAGCCGTCCAGGACCACCGAGACGATTCCGGCGAGGTGGGCCAGCCGGGCGACCTCGGCGGCACGGAACATGGGACCGCCGGGGCGGCCGGCGAGCAGGACGCGGTCCGGCTTGCCGATCGGCGTGGCGGCCAGCTCGGTGCCCAGCTCCTGCCAGGTCTCCGGCACCCACAGCTCGTCGCCGTCCAGGATCGTGGCCCGCGGCAGCGGTAACCACGGCAGTTCGAGGTAGCCCTCCTGCGGGGCCGACGAACTGGCGGCGAGCTGCTCGGCGCCGCCCGCGTGGTGGCCGAACACGATCGCCCAGCCCGACCGGATGATCTTCGGGACGCCTTCGGCGAAGATCTGCAGCCCGTTGCCGGGTTCCGCGGCGATGTCCTCGACGAGCTCCAGCTCGCGGTGGGTGTCCAGCACGCCCGCGTACGGGCGGACCGCGTCGACCTCGACGCCGTCCACGGACTCCGCGGCGGTGATCAGGATGTCCGGGAGGCGGCCCGAGGGCAGTTCGACGACCATGTCGTCGATCGCCACGTCCCCGCCGCGCTCCACGACGTCGACGCTGAGGATGTCGGCGCCGATCTCGCCGAGTGCGGACGCGACCGCCCCCAGCACGCCCGGACGGTCCGGTATCTGCACCCGGATCAGGAAGGACACCGGACTCAACGCCTCCAGCTTCGTGCGCGGAACCTCGCCGTCCGCGCTCCCCGCACCGCACACGGCCGCACGCGGAGGCCACCGTGCGCCCGGCAGGCGGGGCAAATTGTGGCAGACACCGCACCCTATCGGTGCGACCGGCGTTCGTGTAGTGGAACGAGCACGGCATTCCCGGGGTTCCCGCCCAGGTCCCCGGCCCCACGTCCGATGTCCACGATGTGCGCGCTGGTGTCCACGATGCGGGAGGAGGCCGGGACTCCGCGCGGTCGCCCGATCGCGGGGAGCGAGCAGGCGCCCGGCGCGCCCGATCGCCCCCTGGGCGGGCAGGCGCGGGCTCCGCCATAGACTGAGGAGCAACCGTGATACCGGACATGACCAGGGAGCCTTCGTAGTGTCCAAGATCTCCCGCGACGAGGTCGCGCACCTCGCCGGCCTCGCCAGGCTGGCGGTCACCGAACAGGAGCTCGACACGTTCGCCGGGCAGCTCGACGTCATCCTGGAATCGGTCGCGAGGGTCGGTGAGGTCGCGGCGGAGGACATCCCGCCGACCTCCCACGCCGTGCCGGTGACGAACGTGTTCCGCGACGACGTGGTGCGGCCCAGCCTGCCGCGCGAGGCTGCGCTGGACGGCGCGCCCGCGGCCGAGGAGAACCGGTTCCGCGTTCCGCGGATCCTGAGTGAGGAGGCGTGATGACGACGACCGCGACCGGAGGTGACCCGGCCCTGACCGGCCTGTCCGCCGCCGACCTCGCCGACCGCCTCGCCGCGGGCGAGGTCACCTCGGTGGAGGCCACCCAGGCCCACCTGGACCGCATCGCCGCCGTGGACGGCGTGGTGCACTCGTTCCTGCATGTCGACGCGGACGGCGCGCTCGCCGCCGCGCGGCAGGCCGACGAGGACCGCGCCGCGGGTAAGGCCGCCTCGCCGCTGGCGGGTGTGCCGCTGGCGCTCAAGGACGTGTTCGCCACCAGCGACATGCCCACCACCTGCGGCTCCAAGATGCTGGAGGGCTGGACGCCGCCGTACGACGCGACGGTGACGCGGCGGCTGCGCGAGGCGGGCGTGGTCGTCCTCGGCAAGACCAACATGGACGAGTTCGCGATGGGCTCCTCCACCGAGAACTCCGCGTACGGCCCGACCCGCAACCCGTGGGACCCCGAGCGCATCCCGGGCGGCTCCGGCGGCGGTTCCGCCGCCGCGCTGGCCGCGTTCGAGGCCCCGCTGGCCATCGGCACCGACACCGGCGGTTCCATCCGCCAGCCCGGCGCCGTCACCGGCACCGTCGGCGTGAAGCCCACCTACGGCGGGGTGTCCCGCTACGGCCTGGTCGCGTTCTCGTCCTCGCTGGACCAGCCGGGGCCGTGCGCGCGCACCGTGCTGGACGCGGCGCTGCTGCACGAGGTGATCGCCGGGCACGACCCGATGGACTCCACCTCGATCAGCTCGCCGGTGCCGCAGGTCGTGGCCGCCGCCCGCGACGGCGCCGCTGGGGACCTCACCGGGGTGAGGGTCGGCGTGGTCCGCGAGTTCGCCGGGGACGGCTACCAGCCCGGCGTGGAACGCTCGTTCCGCACCGCGGTCGAGCAGCTGGCGAAGCTGGGCGCCGAGGTCGTCGAGGTCTCCTGCCCGCACTTCGAGTACGCGATGGGCGCGTACTACCTGATCGCGCCGAGCGAGTGCTCCTCGAACCTGGCCCGGTTCGACGCGATGCGCTACGGCCTGCGCGTCGGCGACGACGGCAGCCGCAGCGCCGAAGAGGTCATGTCGCTGACCCGCGAAGCCGGGTTCGGGCCCGAGGTGAAGCGGCGCATCATGCTCGGGACCTACGCGCTGTCCTCCGGCTACTACGACGCCTACTACGGGCAGGCGCAGAAGGTGCGGACGCTGATCACCCGCGACTTCGCCGCCGCCTTCGAGCAGGTGGACGTGCTGGTGTCGCCGACGACGCCCACCACGGCGTTCCCGATCGGCGAGCGCACCGACGACCCGCTGGCGATGTACCTGGCGGACCTGTGCACCATCCCGTCGAACCTGGCGGGCAACGCGGCCATGAGCCTCCCCAGTGGACTGTCCGATGAGGACGGCCTGCCGGTGGGTCTGCAGATCATGGCCCCGGCGCTGGCCGACGACCGGCTCTACCGGGTCGGCGCCGCCTACGAGACCGCGCGCGACGCCGCCCAGGGCGGCCCGCTGCTCGACCGTGTCCCCGCCCTGGAGGTGGCGTGATGAACCAGAAACTGAAGGCGGCGTTCCAGCTCGCATCCGTGCTCTCCGCGGCCTACGGCCTGCGCGCGAGCCTCCGCGAGGCCAAGGCGAACGGCGACCGGCTCGCGATGGCCGACTCGATCATCACCGCGCTCGGCCTGATCACCGGCACCGCGCTCGCCATCCGCACCCTGCGCAAGGGGGAGGACGGCCAGTGACCGCGGTCGCCGAGATCATGGACTACGACGAGGTCCTGGAGCGGTTCGACCCGGTCCTCGGCCTCGAGGTGCACGTGGAGCTGTCCACGGCCACCAAGATGTTCTGCGGCTGCGCCAACGAGTTCGGCGCCGAGCCGAACACGCAGGTGTGCCCGGTGTGCCTGGGCCTGCCCGGCGCGCTGCCCGTCGTCAACGGCAAGGCGGTGGAATCGGCGATCCGCATCGGGCTGGCGCTGAACTGCCAGGTCGCCGAGTGGTGCCGGTTCGCGCGGAAGAACTACTTCTACCCGGACCAGCCGAAGAACTTCCAGACCTCGCAGTACGACGAGCCGATCGTCTTCGACGGTCACCTCGACGTGGTGCTCGACGACGGTGAGACCTTCCGCGTCGACATCGAGCGGGCGCACATGGAGGAGGACACCGGCAAGTCGCTGCACGTCGGCGGTGCCACCGGCCGCATCCACGGCGCCGAGCACTCGTTGCTGGACTACAACCGCGCGGGCGTGCCGCTGGTGGAGATCGTCACCAAGCCGATCGTCGGCGCCGGGGAGCGCGCTCCCGAGGTGGCGCGGGCCTACGTGGCCGCGCTGCGCGACCTGCTGCGCTCGCTGGACGTCTCCGACGTGCGGATGGACCAGGGTTCGCTGCGCTGCGACGCGAACGTCTCGCTGATGCCGAAGGGCACCACCGAGTTCGGCACCCGCACCGAGACGAAGAACGTCAACTCGCTGCGCAGCGTGGAACGCGCGGTGCGCCACGAGATGCGCAGGCACGCCGCGGTGCTGGTCGCAGGCGGCGAGATCCGCCAGGAGACCCGGCACTTCGACGAGTCCACCGCGACCACCTCGGCGGGCCGCAAGAAGGAGACCTCCGAGGACTACCGGTACTTCCCGGAGCCGGACCTGACTCCGATCGCGCCGTCCCGCGAGTGGGTCGACGAGCTGTCCCGGACCCTGCCCGAGCTGCCCTGGGAGCGCCGCAAGCGCATCCAGGACGAGTGGAAGCTCTCCGACGAGGAGCTGCGCGACCTGGTCAACGCCGGGGCGCTCGACCTCGTCGCGGCCACCGTGGACGCCGGAGCCCCGCCCGCCGAGGCGCGGTCCTGGTGGGTGGCCTACCTGTCGCAGCAGGCCAACACCCGCGGCGTCGAGCTCACCGAGCTCGCGATCACGCCGGCGCAGCTGGCGCGGGTCATCGCGCTCGTCGCCGAGGGCAAGCTGACGAACAAGCTGGCCCGCCAGGTCGTCGACGGCGTGCTCGACGGGCAGGGCGAGCCGGACGAGGTCGTCGCCGCGCAGGGCCTGGAGGTCGTCTCCGACGACTCCGCGCTGCAGGCCGCGATCGACGAGGCCCTGGCCGCGCAGCCCGACGTGGCGGACAAGATCCGCGGCGGCAAGGTGCAGGCCGCGGGCGCCGTCGTCGGTGCGGTCATGAAGTCCACCGGCGGCAAGGCCGACGCCAAGCGGGTCCGCGAGCTGATCCTCGCCGCCTGCGGCCAGTAACAACGCTCGGCCGACAACGGGCCGCCCGTCCTCCGGGACGGGCGGCCCGTTCGGTGTTTTCGGACTCGGGTTGCGTAGTGGTCGGGTGGCGGAACCTCAGCGGTTCCCTCGCTGCGGGATCGATTTCTCATGTACCAAGCTCGTACACAGCGAAATCGCTGTCCTCGCGAGGGAACCGCTGAGAACCCGCGGGTGGTCATGTTGCTTTGGTGGTCGGCGGCTCAACGGCTTCGCCGCTGACGGGAAACCGACGAAACTCACGACGGGTCAGAGGTCGCGGATTACCTTGCAGGGGTTGCCCGCCGCGAACACGCGGTCCGGGACGTCCCGGGTGACGACGCTGCCCGCGCCGACCACCGCGTCGTCGCCGATCGTCACGCCCGGGCAGACGATCACACCCCCGCCGAGCCACACGTTGTTGCCGATGCTGATCGGTGCCGCCGTCTCCCAGCGCTCTCGCCGGGCCCGGTGGTCGGTCATCGGGTGCAGCGCGGTGAGCAGCTGGACGCGCGGCCCGATGGACACGTCGTCCCCGATGCTGATCGGCGCGCAGTCCAGCAGGATCGCGTCGTAGTTGAGGAAGCTGTTGTCCCCCACGCTGATCAGGTACCCGTAGTCGCACTGGAAGCGCGGCATGATCCACGACCCGGTGCCCAGCCGACCCAGCAGCCTGCCGAGGACCTCCTGCCGCCGCTGCTCCTCGCCGGCCCGGGTCGCGTTGAAGTCGTCCAGCAGTTCCTGGCAGCGCCTGCGCTCGGCGAGGAGTTCCGGATCGCCGTCCTGGTACGGCTCCCCGCGCAGCATCCGCTCCTTGTGCTCACCCATGCCCGCATCGTCCCGGCGCGGTGCCGCGCGGGTCAGTCGGGGGCGCCGTCCTCGCCGAACCAGTGGGCCATGCGGCCGCGGCGGCTCACGGCGCGCAGCCGGTGCTCGGTGGCGGTGCGCGCTCCCGCGGTGGTCATGATGAGCAGGTCGTCGCCGGTGCGCAGCCGGGTGCCCGGTTCCGGCACGAAGGAGGTGCCGCCGCGGATGATCAGGGTGATGGCGCTGGGGTCCGGCAGCCGCAGCTCCCGCAGCATCACGTAGTGCAGCTGCGAGCCCGGCGGCACCGACACGGTCAGCAGTTCCGCGTCGAGCACGTCCAGCGGCGCCACCTCCACCTGGATCTCCCGCGCCGCGTCCGCCCGCACCAGCCCGAGCGCGCGGGCCAGGCCCAGCAGCCCGGGGCCCTGCACCAGGGTGAACACCGCGACCAGCACGAACACCACGTTCAGCACCCGGTCGCTGCCCGGCACGCCCGCCACCACCGGGAAGGTGGCCAGCACGATCGGCACCGCGCCGCGCAGCCCCGCCCAGGACACGAACGCCTGCTCCCGCAGCGGCACCCGGAACGGCAGCAGCGACACCAGCACCGACAGCGGTCGCGCCACCAGCAGCAGCACCAGCCCCACCACCAGCGCGGGCAGCAGTTCCGGCAGCAGCTCGTGCGGCGTGATCAGCAGGCCCAGCAGCACGAACAGCCCGATCTGCGCGAGCCACCCGAGCCCTTCGGCGAACGAGCGCACCGAGGCGCGGTGCGGCAGCCCGGAGTTCGCGAGCACCAGACCGGACAGGAACGCGGCGAGGAACCCGGACGCGTCCACCGCGCCGGAGGCGGCGAACGCGACGACACCGAGCCCGAACATCGCCACCGGGTACAGCCCGGACGCGGGCAGCGCCACCCGGTGCAGCACCCACGCCCCGGCCCGGCCGACGAGCAGGCCGATCACGGCGCCCGCGCCCAGTTCGTAGAGCACGTCCCCGGCCACTTCCAGCGGGTGGAACTCCAGCGGCACGGTGCTGAACAGCAGCACCAGGATCACCGTCGGCGCGTCGTTGAAGCCGGATTCGGCCTCCAGCATCCCGGAGACCCGGCGCGGCACCGGCAGGGTGCGCAGCACCGAGAACACCGCGGCCGCGTCGGTGGAGGACACGACCGCGCCGAGCAGCAGCGAAGCCTGCCAGGGGAGCCCGATGAGCAGGTGCGCGCCCGCGGCGGTGACCACGACGCTGACCGCGACCCCGGCGGTGGCGAGCAGCCCGCTGGGCGCGAGCAGCGGTTTCACGTCCGACCAGCGGGTGGTGAGGCCGCCTTCGACGAGGATGACGGCGAGCGCGGCGGTGCCCAGGTCCTGCGCCAGCTGCGCGTCGTCGAAGTGCAGGCCGAGCCCGTCCTCGCCGATGACGAGCCCGAGCGCGAGGAACAGCAGCAGCGCGGGCAGGCCGAAGCGCGCCGCCGCGCGGGTGGCGAGGATGGCTGCCAGCAGCACGAGCCCACCCGCCAGCAGCGTCGTGTACAGCTGCTCCAAGGTCATCGCTGTTCCGTTCCGCCACCGGCGCGCCGCCGGCCTCGGGCCGGGACGCGTCCTGAGTGGACCATGGCCGGGTTCGTCCTGCTCCGGTCACCCCTCGCAGCGGCGAGGGGGCGGACCCGTCAGGCCTTCGGCCCCGGGTCAGTCCTTGCCGGTGTCGCCGGAGGGAGGTTCGATCCGGATCGCCCGGTCGTCGCTGGGCACGGGCGCGCCGCCGGACTTGTTCGCGGTGCCCAGCCACAGCAGCCCGTCCGGGCCGTTCGCGGCGGCGGAGAAGCGCCCGTAGGTCTTCTCCATCACCTTGGCGGGCTGGCCGGTGAAGGTGCCGTCCGGGCCGGGGTTGAGCGCGTACAGCGCCGCCGCGTCGGTCAGCGCCACGACCACGGAGGCCGGTCCGGCGGCGCAACCGGCCACGCCGGGCCGGTCCGGCCAGCTCCAGGCGGGTTCGCCGAGCGCGGTGCCGAACTCGACGCGGTGCAGCGCGTCCCGGGTCGCGCCGCGGTCGGTCAGCCAGTAGCCGCCGGTCTCGGCCGCCCCGCACAGCCCGCCGGGATCGGAGACGCCGGAGGCGACCACCCGGGACTTCGGATCGGGGTTGCCCGCGGCGGGCGCGCCGAAGCCGTCGATGCGCAACACCTTGCCCGCCAGCGATCCCGGGTTCGCCGCGTTCGCGCGGTCGCCCGCGTCGCCGGTGGCGACCAGCAGCGCGCCGCGCCCGTCGTCGAGCAGCGCCCCCGCGTTGCCGGTGGAGCCCTTCGGGATGCCGGTGAGCACCGGTTTCGGGCTGTCGCCCGGCGCGACCCGCAGCACCTGGTTCTCGCCGCCGACGCTGGCGTACGCGTAGACGAGCTCGTCCTCCTGGTAGCTCGGGGACAGCGCCAGCCCGGTCAGCCCGCCACCGCCGGAGCGGTCCACCGGCACCCGGGCGATCTCGACGGGTTCGGCGTCCTGCTCGACGCGCAGGATGCGGCCGGTGGCGCGTTCGCCGACCAGCGCGCCGCGGCCGTCGGGCAGCACGGTGATGGCGCCGACCGGGTCGAGGCAGGTCGCGACGACCGCCGGGTCCGGGTCGATGCAGCCGATGGGCACCGCGGGCACGTCCTCGGTGGGCTGTCCCGGTGGCGGTGGGGGCGGCGCGGGCTGCTCGATCGACGGCTGCGGGCCGGCCTGCGGTTCCAGCGACGGCTGGTCGCGCCAGGTACCGGGGTGCTCGTCGGGGAACTGGGCGCAGCCGCCGAGCGCGATCGCGGCCAGCAGCGCTCCCGCCGTCCGCGCGCGAGGACGGCGACCGGCGGGGGAGGTGCGCTGGGCTGCCACGAGTGCCGAGGGTATCGGCCCCGCCGTGAACACCGGGTGAGCACCCGGCGGGCCGAGCGTCGCACCGCCCGGAATCCCACCCGCCGGGAACGTCCGTTCCGCGGAACCCGCCGTGCAGCCGCGCGAGCGCCACCGAATGCAGCAATTCCGGATGAGACCGCGGTCGCCGATCCGGAACCGGTCCGCGCCGCGAGACCGGTCCGGGCGGTCGATCCGGAACCGTCCGAGTCGCGCGGCGCATCGCCGGCACCTGCGGAAACGAAGAATTCACGAGTCCGGTACCGCATTCTGGCGAATGCCGGAACAACGCGATCTCCGTGGAATTCCCCTCGGAAATGGTTCACCCGAAAGGGTCGCTTAGGCAGTGCGTGATGCCTTAGCCTTCTGCGCCGTGAGCATTCACGACGATCGCCCCAGCGGACACCGAGACGAGCGTCCGCAGCGCGGCGGGAAGAAGTCCGCCGACGGGCCTGCGGGAACCCAGGGCCTCGGCGTGCAGGACTACGACTACGACTACTACGACGACGCCGCGTACAGCGATGCGAACGCGACCGCCGTGGTGGACCGCGGCTCCGGTGCCGACTTCTACGAAGAGCTCGACGACCGCAAGCCGTTCGCGTGGAACGCAGGCACCGACCTGGGCCTGCTGGTGCTGCGCCTGGTCGTCGGCGGCATCTTCGCCGCGCACGGCGCGCAGAAGCTGTTCGGCGTGCTCGGCGGTTCCGGCCCGGAGAAGTTCGCGCAGAGCCTGGCCAAGGCCGGGTTCGAGCAGAGCGCGGTGCTGTCCCTGGTCACCGGCGGGACCGAGCTCGGCGCGGGCGCACTGCTCGTGCTGGGCCTGTTCACGCCGCTGGCGGCCGCGGGCATCGTCGGCGTGATGGCCAGCGCCATCGTGTCGATGAAGCTGCCCGGCCCGTTCTTCGACCAGGAGGGCGGCTACGAGTACCCGGTCGTCCTGATCGCCATCGCGCTGTGCCTGATGTTCACCGGGCCCGGCCGGGTCGCGCTGGACAACGGGCGGTCCTGGTTCCGGCACCCGCTGGTCAGCGGCTTCATCTGCCTGGTGATCGCGGCGGGTTCCGCGGCGGCGGTGCTGGTCCTGCTGAGGTCCTGATGTCCGGCGGAGCGCCGGTCCTCGGCGGCTCCGCGTCCTCCGACGAAAAGCGACGGCCGGGTTCCACGTGGAACCCGGCCGTCGGCACGTTCGCGGTCCTACTTGGAGACGTCCCGGACGGCGCCGTGCGAGGCGGAGGTGGCCAGCCGCGCGTAGGCGCGCAGCGCCGAGGTCACCTTGCGCTCGCGGGACACCGGCTGCCACGGGTGCTCGCTGCTCTCCATCTTGGCGCGCCGCTCGGCCAGCACCTCGTCGTCGACGAGCAGCTGCAGCGTGCGCTCCCGCACGTCGATGAGGATCTGGTCGCCCTCCTCGACGAGGCCGATGACGCCGCCGTTGCCCGCCTCCGGCGAGATGTGCCCGATGGACAGCCCGGAGGAACCGCCGGAGAACCGGCCGTCGGTGATCAGCGCGCACTTCTTGCCGAGACCGGAGCCCTTCAGGAACGCGGTCGGGTGCAGCATCTCCTGCATGCCCGGTCCGCCGGACGGGCCCTCGTAGCGGATCACCAGCACGTCACCGGGCTCGATCTTCTTCTGCAGGATCGCGGCGACGGCCTGCTCCTGGCTCTCCAGCACCCGCGCCGGGCCCTGGAAGTGCCACAGCTCCTCCTCGACGCCCGCGGTCTTCACGACCGCACCGTCCTCGGCGAGGTTGCCGCGCAGCACCGCCAGCCCGCCGTCCGCGGTGTAGGCGTGCTCGAAGTCGCGGATGCAGCCGCCCGCGGCATCGGTGTCCAGCGAGGACCAGCGGTTCTCGGTGGAGAACGCCTGCGTGGTGCGGACTCCGCCGGGCGCGGCGTGGAACAGGTCGAGCGCTTCTTGGGAGGGCGATGCACCGCGCACGTCCCAGCGGTCCAGCCACTCGGTGAGGCTGGCGCTGTGCACCGAGGACACGTCGCGGTGCAGCAGCTCCGCGCGGTCCAGCTCACCCATGATCGCGGAGATGCCGCCGGCCCGGTGCACGTCCTCCATGTGGTAGTCGGAGTTCGGCGCGACCTTAGACAGGCACGGCACCTGGCGGCTGATTCGCTCGATGTCCGAGAGCTCGAAGTCGATCTCGCCCTCGCGGGCGGCGGCCAGCGTGTGCAGCACCGTGTTCGTGGAGCCGCCCATCGCCATGTCCAGCGCCATCGCGTTCTCGAACGCCTTCTTGTTCGCGACCGAGCGCGGCAGGACCGAGTCGTCGTCCTCCTGGTACCAGCGCTTCGAGATCCGCACGACGGTGCGCCCGGCCTCCTCGAACAGGGCGCGGCGCGCGGCGTGCGTGGCCAGCGTGGAGCCGTTGCCCGGCAGCGCGAGGCCCAAGGCCTCGGTGAGGCAGTTCATCGAGTTCGCGGTGAACATCCCGGAGCAGGAACCGCAGGTCGGGCAGGCGGAGCGCTCCACCTCGCTGAGCCCGTCGTCGTCGACCGCGGAGTTCGCCGACGCGGAGATCGTGGTGATCAGGTCGGTCGGCGCCTGCGCGACGCCCTCCACGACCACGGCCTTCCCGGCCTCCATCGGGCCACCGGAGACGAACACCGTCGGCACGTTGAGCCGCATCGCGGCGTTCAGCATGCCGGGCGTGATCTTGTCGCAGTTCGAGATGCACACCAGCGCGTCCGCCTGGTGCGCGTTGACCATGTACTCCACCGAGTCGGCGATGATCTCGCGCGAGGGCAGCGAGTAGAGCATCCCGCTGTGGCCCATGGCGATGCCGTCGTCCACCGCGATCGTGTGGAACTCCCGCGGCACGCCGCCCGCTTCGCGGATCGTCTCGGCCACCACGTCGCCGAGGTCGCGGAGGTGCACGTGACCGGGCACGAACTGGGTGTAGGAGTTGGCGATGGCCACGATCGGCTTGCCGAAGTCGTCGTCGGTCATGCCGGTGGCACGCCACAGCGAACGGGCGCCTGCGGCGTTCCGTCCGTGGGTGGTGGTGCGGGAGCGCAACTGGGGCATGGTCCTTCTCGGTTCTCTCGCTGAATTCGCGTCGGGACGGCGAAAAGACGCCCACCTCGTGAGTGGGGGGACGAACTGCGGTGACCTCGACGCTACTCCTGCCCGGCGGCGCCGGAGGTGACCGGTGCGCGCTCCCCGGGCGTTCGTGACGCAGGCCTCGGCCGGTACCGGGGAGCGGACGGCGCCGGCGGCGCCCGGTTCGGAGCGGGCACCGCCGGTGCGAGCGGGGATCAGCCCGCCGACTCGCGGGAGCCGTCGGTGCCGGTCTCGTCGGTGGACGGCTCGGCGGCGGACTCGGCACCGGTGGACTCGGTGCCCGCGGTGGCCGGAGATCCGGAGGCGGCATCTCCAGCGGTGGCGGTATCTCCCGCGGTGGCGGCGGATTCGGCGTCGGTCGCGGACCCGGTGCCCTCGTCGCCCGCGTCCCGGGCCTCGGCGGTGGCGCGGTCGGGCTCCGGAGCGCTCGGCGCGGCGTTCGGGTCGGGGACGCGGCCGCCGCTGAGCTCGGCCAGCCGGCCCACGTCCCGCACCCGGATCGCCGGGAGCGCGATCTCCGCGCCGGAGCCGAGCACGGCCCGCACCCAGCGCCGCTCGTCCAAGCGCAGCGAGGCCAGCTCGTCCCAGCCGAACCCGGTGCGGCCGAACAGGCGGCGGACGGTGATCCGCTCGGCGGTGACCACGGTGCGCGGCCGCACGATCACGTAGGCGAGCGCCAGCGGGATCAGGTAGGTGGGCAGCAGCTGCGGGAACGGCTCGGCGAAGGCGATCGGCGTCACCGAGATCGCCACCGCGAACACCGCGAGCAGCGAGGTCCGGGTCAGCTGGAAGGTCAGCGACTTCGGCAGCGCCTTGGCACGCCCGGCGGCGCGCGGGACGGGCGTCGCGGCCGGTCCGGCGGGCTCGGTGGTGCCGGAGCTCCCGGCGCCGGAGCCGTCGGTACCGGAGTCGTCGGCGCCGGAGTCCCCGGTGCCGGATCCCTCGGCGGTGCGGGGCTGCCCGGCGGCGCCGGAGCCCTCGGGCGCATCGGGGCCGGTCGCCTCGGTGGCCGGCGCGACGCCGGGTTCCGCCGCGTCCTCCCGGGTGGCGGTGCCGGTCGTGCCCTGGTCCTCGGACGTGCTCACTTCGCGGGTCCCCTCTGCCTCTGCGCGTTCCGGCCCCGCGGTCCCGGGCTCCGCGGGGGAGCCGGTGCGCCCGGTGTCGCGCTCGCCGCGGCCGGGGCCGGGCGGCTCGGGTGCCGCAGGTGTCTCGCTCACCCCTCGATGCTCTCACCCGCGCGCGGGACGCCCGCAGCGTCCCTGCTGGTGGCGGGAGTGCGGGGACGCGGTGCGCCCGGTGTCGCGACCGGGCCGCGCGGACCCGCGGCGGCGGAGCGACGTACGCCACACCGGGTTCCGCCGAATGCGCGCGGCATGCTCCCGACCTGCGGGAACACCGGGCGGTGCGCGGCTCCGGCCGGGCCTCCGGTGTCCAGCATGCGGGAGGATCTTCCCGCATGGTTTGACCTCGCGGCGTCCGGGCCGTTAACGTCCTCGTCATGCTGCGACTGCACGACATTCTCGTACTTCCCCGGCGCGTCGACGCCTGAGGAAGCTCCGCAGCGACGACGCGCCAACCCTCGTACGGTCCTATCCGGCCCGGCGGGGGTTTTTTCGTGCCCACTCACCGACCACCACCGTTCGGACAGAGGCGAACTCGATGACCAGCGCCCACACCAGGCAGAGCCCGGTCCCGGCACCGCCGCCGGGACACCGTCCCAAACCAGCACCGACCAACGACGCTCCAGTGCAGGTCACCGGCGCGCAGTCGCTCGTCCGGTCGCTGGAGTCCGTCGGCGCCGAGATCGTCTTCGGCATCCCCGGCGGCACGATCCTGCCTGCCTACGACCCGCTGCTCGACTCCACGAAGGTCCGGCACGTGCTGGTCCGGCACGAGCAGGGCGCCGGGCACGCCGCCACCGGGTACGCCCAGGCCACCGGCAAGGTCGGCGTGTGCATGGCGACCTCCGGTCCCGGCGCGACGAACCTGGTCACCGCGCTCGCCGACGCGCAGATGGACTCGGTCCCGATCGTCGCGATCACCGGCCAGCAGTCCACCAGCCTGATCGGCACCGACGCCTTCCAGGAAGCCGACATCTGCGGCATCACGCTGCCGATCACCAAGCACAACTTCCTGGTCACCAAGGCCGAGGACATCCCGCGCACCATCGCCGAGGCCTTCTACATCGCCTCGTCCGGACGTCCCGGGCCGGTCCTGGTGGACATCCCGAAGGACGTCCAGCAGACCGCGACCACCTTCTCCTGGCCCCCGGAGATGAAGCTGCCCGGCTACCGGCCGACCAGCAAGCCGCACGGCAAGCAGGTCCGCGAAGCCGCGAAGCTGATCACCGCGGCGCAGCGGCCCGTGCTCTACGTCGGTGGTGGCGTGCTCAAGGCCGAGGCGACCGAACGGCTCCGCGAGCTCGCCGAGACCACCGGCATCCCGGTCGTCACGACCCTGATGGCCCGCGGCGCGTTCCCCGACTCGCACCCGCTGCACCTGGGCATGCCCGGCATGCACGGCACCGTCGCCGCGGTCGCCGCGATGCAGCGCTCCGACCTGCTGATCGCGCTCGGCGCCCGGTTCGACGACCGGGTCACCGGGCAGCTGTCCTCCTTCGCGCCGGAGGCGAAGGTCGTGCACGCCGACATCGACCCGGCCGAGATCTCCAAGAACCGCAACGCCGACGTGCCGATCGTCGGCGACTGCAAGGAGGTCATCGCCGAGCTCATCGACGCCGTCGCCACCGCCACCGAAGCGGGCGGCACCGCCGACCTCGGCCCGTGGTGGACGCAGCTGAGCAGCTGGCGCGACACCTTCCCCCTCGGCTACGAGTGGCCCGCCGACGGCAGTCTCGCCCCCGAGTACGTCATCGAGCGGCTCGGAGCGCTGGCCGGGCCGGAGGCGGTGTACTGCGCGGGCGTCGGCCAGCACCAGATGTGGGCGGCCCAGTTCATCAACTACGAGAACCCCCGGACCTGGTTGAACTCCGGCGGTCTCGGCACCATGGGCTACTCGGTGCCCGCCGCGATGGGCGCCAAGGCCGGACTGCCCGGCACCCAGGTGTGGGCGATCGACGGCGACGGCTGCTTCCAGATGACCAACCAGGAGCTCGCGACCTGCGCCATCGAGGAACTGCCGATCAAGGTGGCCGTCATCAACAACGGCAACCTCGGTATGGTCCGGCAGTGGCAGAGCCTGTTCTACGCCGAGCGCTACTCACACAGTGACCTCGGCACCCACAAGCACCGCATCCCCGACTTCAAGCTGCTGGCCGAAGCGCTCGGCTGCGCGGGCCTGCGGTGCGAATCCCGGGAGGACGTCGACAGCGTCATCCAGCAGGCGATGGAGATCAACGACCGACCCGTCGTGATCGACTTCGTGGTGGGCAAGGACGCGCAGGTGTGGCCCATGGTGGCCGCGGGAACCGGCAACGACGAGATCATGGCGGCGCGCGGAATCCGCCCGCTGTTCGACGAAGACGAGGGGTGACCGCACCCATGAGCCGACACACTCTCAGCGTGCTGGTGGAGAACGTGCCGGGCGCGCTCGCCCGCGTTTCCGGGCTGTTCTCCCGCCGCAGCTTCAACATCGAATCCCTGGCCGTCGGCCCGACCGAGCACCCGGAGATCTCCCGGATGACGATCGTGGTCGCGGTCAGCGACCAGCCCCTCGAACAGGTCACCAAGCAGCTCAACAAGCTCGTCAACGTGATCAAGATCGTGGAGCTGGAACCGGAGGTCGCGGTCCAGCGCGAACTGCTCCTGGTGAAGGTGCGGGCCGACGCCTCCGTGCGCAGCCAGGTGCTGGAGACCGTCCAGCTGTTCCGGGCCAAGGTCGTCGACGTCTCCCCGGAGGCGCTGACCGTCGAAGCCACCGGCGACGGCGAGAAGCTGGGCGCGCTGCTGCGCATGCTGGAGCCCTACGGTATCCGGGAGATGGTGCAGTCCGGGGCGATCGCCATCGGCCGCGGACCCCGTTCCATCACCGCCACCGCGGTGCGCTGACCCCGGTCCCCGGCACCGCCGGGAGATCGTCGGCGCGCACCGGCGGGCGGCCGTCCCGCCGCGACCGGGACGGCCACCGCGGGCAGAACAATTCGAGAAGTCCCGAAAGGAACACGGAAACCATCATGGCAACTGAGATCTTCTACGACGCCGACGCCGACCTCAGCATCGTGCAGGGCCGCAAGGTCGCGGTCATCGGCTACGGCAGCCAGGGCCACGCGCACGCGCTGAGCCTGCGCGACTCCGGTGTGGACGTTCGCATCGGCCTGCCCGAGGGATCGAAGTCCCGCGCCAAGGCCGAGGAAGAGGGCCTGCGGGTGCTGACCCCGGCCGAGGCCTCCGCCGAAGCCGACGTGATCATGATCCTGGCGCCGGACACCAAGCAGCGGGAGATCTACGCCAACGACGTCGCCCCCAACCTCAAGAGCGGCGACGCGCTCTTCTTCGGCCACGGCTTCAACATCCGCTACGGCCTGATCCAGCCGCCGTCGGACGTCGACGTCGCCATGGTCGCCCCCAAGGGCCCCGGCCACCTGGTGCGCCGCCAGTTCGTCGACGGCAAGGGCGTGCCCTGCCTGATCGCCATCGAGCAGGACGCTTCCGGCAACGCACAGGCGCTGGCGCTGTCCTACGCCGCGGGCATCGGCGGCGCTCGCGCCGGCGTCATCAAGACCACCTTCAAGGAGGAGACCGAGACCGACCTGTTCGGTGAGCAGGCCGTCCTCTGCGGTGGCGCCAGCGCCCTCGTGCAGACCGGTTTCGAGGTCCTCGTCGAGGCCGGCTACCAGCCCGAGATCGCCTACTTCGAGGTGCTGCACGAGCTGAAGCTGATCGTCGACCTCATGTGGGAGGGCGGCATCGCCGGGCAGCGCTACTCCTGCTCCGACACCGCCGAGTACGGCGACCTCACCCGCGGCCCGCGCGTCGTCGACGCGCACGTCAAGGAATCCATGCAGAAGATCCTCGGCGAGATCCAGGACGGCACCTTCGCGAAGGAGTGGGTCGCCGAGGACGAGGCCGGCCGCCCCCACTTCACCAAGCTGCAGCAGGCCGGCAACGACCACCAGATCGAAGAGGTCGGCAAGAAGCTCCGCGCCCTCATGTCCTGGACCGGGAAGTGAGCATCGGCGCACCGCTGAACTGAACCAGCACGCCGCCCGCCGTCCGATCGACGGCGGGTGAGCGGTCGGGAAGGCCCGGGATCCCCACAAGGGATCACCGGGCCTTCGGCTTTTCCCCCTCGGGGTCTTCTTGCTTTGGGGGCGGGTGGCGGAACCTCAGCGCTTTCCTCGCTGTGAGATCGATTTCACCGGTGGCTCCGCCACAGGAGAAATCGCTGTCCTCGCGAGGAAAGCGCTGAGAACCCGCGGGTGGTCCTGCTGCTTGCTGGGTCGCTGCTCATCGGCTTCGCCGCTGACAGGACGGTGTCAGGGCTTCTTCGCGTAGAGGGTGGTGAGGAGGTCGACCACGGCGCTGGTCGCGGGGTGGGGGTCGTTGCGGGGCCAGATGACCTGGACGGGGACCGGGGGTGCGTCGCGGACCGGGCGGTAGGTGATGCCGTCGCGGCGGTACTGGGCGACCGTGCCGTGCGGGGTGATCCCCACGCAGCGGCCGGTCGCGATCGCCGCCAGCCAGTCGTCGATGTCGTGCGTCTGCTCCAGCACCGGGCGCTGCTCCGGCGGCCACAGGTCCGCGGTGGTGGTGCCGGTGCGGCGGTCCACCACCAGCACCCGGTCCCGGATCTCGCCCAGCGGCACCGAACGCCGCCGCGCCCACGGGTCGTCGCCCGCAAGCGCCACGTAGCGCCGTTCGTGCCCCACCGTCGCGTGCCCGTAGCGCGCGGAATCCACCCCGGCCCGCACCACCGCCAGATCGCAGGCGCCCTCGGCGAGGCCGCCGGTGTGCGTGTTGGTGCGCACCAGGTGCAGCGCCACGTCCGGGCGCTCGGCCGCCCAGCGGCGCTGGAACTCCTTGGTGTGCCGCCCCACCGCCGACCACGCGTGCCCGAGGCGAAGCCGGGCGTGGCCGCCGGTGGCCTCCCGCACCAGCTCCTCCGCCTCGGCCAGCAGGTGCCGGGCGCGGGCCAGCACCCGCGCGCCCGCCGAGGTCGGGACGCAGCTGCGGCTGGTGCGGTCCAGCAGCCGGACGCCGAGCGCGCGCTCCAGCGAACGCAGCGTGCGCGAGACCGCCGCCTGCGACACCCCGAGCTCGATCGCGGCGTCGGTGAACGTCCCGGCGTCCGCGATCGCCACCAGGCAGCGCAGCTGCCGCAACTCCACATCCATGACTCCAGCGTATGGATGGTGGTCCCGGTGCATTTTGCCCGGCGCCGCGGCGGCCCGATGCTCGCGGTCATGACGACGACGGAACGCCTCGAACCGGCCACCGCGGACACCGGGACCGCGGGAACCGGGCGGGCGGCCGGGGTGGCGCTGATGCTCGGCGGCGGACTGTCGAACCAGTTCGGCGCCGCCACCGGGGCGCTCGCGTTCCCCGTCGTCGGACCCGCCGGGGTGGTGGCGGTGCGGCAGTGGGTGGCGGCCGTGGTGCTGCTGGTCGCCGGACGGCCGCGGCTGCGCTCGTTCACCGCGCGGCAGTGGTGGCCGGTGCTGGGCCTGGCCGCCGTGTTCGCCACCATGAACCTCTCGCTGTACACCGCCATCGACCGCATCGGGCTCGGCCTCGCCGTCACCCTCGAATTCCTCGGGCCGCTGGCGGTGGCGCTGCTGACCTCGCGGCGCGCCGTCGACCTCGGCTGCGCCCTCGCCGCCGGGGCCGCCGTGGTGGTGCTGACCCGGCCGCAGCCCAGCACCGACTACGCGGGCATCGGGCTGGCGCTGCTGGCCGCGGTCTGCTGGGGCTGCTACGTGCTGCTGAACCGGACCGTGGGGCGCCGGGTGCCCGGCGCGCAGGGCTCGGCGGCCGCGGCGGGCGTCTCCGGGCTGCTGTACCTGCCGATCGGCATCGCGGTGCTCTGGCAGCACCCGCCGACGCCCGCCGCGCTCGGCTGCGCGGTCGCCGCGGGAGTGCTGTCCTCGGTGGTCCCGTTCGTCGCCGACCTGTTCGCGCTGCGCCGGGTGCCCGCGAACTCCTTCGGCGTCTTCATGAGCGTCAACCCGGTGCTCGCCGCGGTGGTCGGCCTCGTCGTGCTGGGCCAGCGGCCCGGACCGCTGGAGTGGGTGGCGATCGGGGTGATCGTGGCGGCGAACGCGGTCGCCGTGCTCGCCGGGTCCCGCGCGGCCCGCCGCTGACGACCGCGCAGCGGGGCGTCACCGGAGGGCCCGGACGCGTCGGCGTCCGGGGGAACGGCCACCCGTTCACGCGATCGAAGGGCACCGCCGGTGAGCGGTATCGTGCCGGGCGTGAGCGAAGAGACCAACACCACCGTGGACGAACCGGTGGACGACAAGGCGCACATCCGGCACAAGCTGGACTTCACCGACGCCGAGTGGATCACCAGCACCGAGGACGACGACGAACCGGGCGTGGAGATCGCCTTCGTCGACGGCTACATCGGCATGCGCAACGGCGCCGAGCCGGAAGGACCCGTCCTCGTGTTCACGCCCGAGGAATGGGACGCCTTCGTCGCGGGGGCCAAGGACGGCGAATTCGACGAGCCGTGATCCCCGACCGCACGCGCAGCCGCTGAGCTGCCGGTTCATCCTCCCGCCTTCGATCCGGTCGGGCCGCTCGCGCGGACGCCCGGGGCGGCGCGCGGTGGGGTTGGGATGCGTCACACCCTTGTGAACGAGTTCTCAATCTCCCGTTAAACTCGCTGACCGTCCGGGTACAACGCCGTGCCCAGCTACGACCGTGATCCCTCTCAATGGAGCGCGCCCGTGACCAACCGTCCTGTCGTCCTGATCGCCGAGAAGCTGGCCCCCTCCGTGCTGGAAGCCCTCGGAGAAGAGGTCGAGATCCGCCACGTCGACGGCACGGACCGGCCGGCGCTGCTGGAGGCCGTCGCCGACGCCGACGCGCTGCTGGTCCGCTCCGCCACCAAGGTGGACGCCGAAGTCCTCGGCGCGACCGGCAAGCTCAAGGTCGTCGCCCGCGCCGGCGTCGGCCTGGACAACGTCGAGGTGCCCGCCGCCACCGAGCGCGGCGTGATGGTCGTCAACGCGCCCACCTCGAACATCGTCTCCGCCGCCGAGCACGCGCTGGCGCTGCTGCTGGCGGTGGCCCGCAACGTGGCCGCCGCGGACGCGAGCCTGCGCGCGGGGGAGTGGAAGCGCAGCTCCTTCAGCGGCATCGAGCTCAACGGCAAGACCATCGGCGTCGTCGGCCTCGGCAAGATCGGCCAGCTGTTCGCGCAGCGCATCGCGGCCTTCGGCACCAAGCTCATCGCCTACGACCCCTACGTCTCGGCCGCGCGCGCCGCGCAGCTGGGCATCGAGCTGGTCAGCCTGGAAGACCTGCTGGCGCGCGCCGACGCGATCTCCATCCACCTGCCGAAGACCGCCGAGACCCTCGGCCTGATCGGCGCGGAGGAGCTCAAGAAGGCCAAGCAGGGCCTCATCGTCATCAACGCCGCCCGCGGTGGCCTGGTGGACGAGGAGGCGCTGGCCGAGGCGATCCGCAGCGGTCACATCGGCGGTGCCGGCATCGACGTCTACAAGACGGAGCCGACCACCTCCAGCCCGCTGTTCGAGCTGACCAACGTGGTCGCCACCCCGCACCTGGGCGCCTCCACCACCGAGGCGCAGGACCGCGCGGGCACCGACGTGGCCCGCTCGGTGCTGCTGGCGCTGCGCGGCGACTTCGTGCCGGACGCGGTGAACGTGCAGGGCGGTGCCGTCGGCGAAGAGGTGCGCCCGTACCTGCCGCTGACCCAGAAGCTGGGCCAGCTGCTGGCCGCCGTGCTCGGCAGCACGCCGACCTCGGTGACCGTCGAGGCGCGCGGCGAGCTCGCGCACGAAGACGTCTCGGTGCTGCAGCTCGCGGCGCTGCGCGGCGTGTTCTCCGGTGCCGTGGACAGCCAGGTCACCTTCGTCAACGCGCCGCAGCTGGCCGAGGACCTCGGGGTGCAGGTCGAGGTGAAGACCACCTCGGAGAGCCCGAACCACCGCAGCGTCGTCTCGGTGCGCGCGACGCTCGCCGACGGCCGTTCGGCGGTCGTGTCGGG